>JBFWMQ010000008.1:0-98601 GCA_050251495.1 Desulfovibrio sp.
TTTGTCACAGCGGTCCAGCGATCCTCCAGAATATCCACATCATAGCTGCCCTCGGTGACCATCGGTTCAATGGCCAGGCACATGCCCGGCTTGAGCGTCACCCCGGAAAGGCCGCGAGGAACAAAATTCGGGATCTCCGGCTTCTCGTGCAGCTTCACGCCAATGCCGTGGCCCACGAAACGTCTGACAATCCCAAATCCAGCATCTTCGCAATGTCTCTGAATGGCGGCGGAAACGTCGTAGAGGTTCGCCCCGCTGCGCACCTGGGCAATGCCCAGATCCAGAGACTCTTTCGTCACGTCCATGAGCCGCTGCGCCACAGGGCTTACAACTCCCACGGCAAAGGTCCTTGCGGAATCGCCGTGGAAACCCTGGTGCACAACACCCATGTCAATGCTCACAATGTCGCCCTCCTTGAGGATGCGCTCTCTGGAGGGGAACCCGTGGACGATGACCTCATTGACAGAGCAGCAAATCGCGTACTGAAAGCCCAGGTAGCCCAAAAAAGCGGGCTTGACCTTGAACTCATCGCACATCTTGCGAGCTATGTCTTCAAAGAGCATGGTCGGAACGCCGGGTTTCACGGCCTTGCCAATCTCGTCCAGAATCAGGGAGACAATACGCCCGGCCTCGCGCATGATGCCAAGCTCTTTCTCATTCTTGAGAAAGATGCCACGAGCTTTCTTCAATGCTTACCTGCCCTTGATGCGGGCCTTGCCACCGCCCATCAGACCTTCGTACTGACGGGAGATAAGGTAAGACTCAATTTTCCCCATAAAGTCCATGGCGACGCCGACAACGATGAGCAGGCTGGTGCCGCCAAAGTAGAACGGAATGTTGAACTGGCTGATCAAGAGCATGGGGAGAACGCAGATCAGCGACATGTACAGCCCGCCCCAAAGGGTGATGCGGGCAAGAACCTTGTCGATGTACTCGCGCGTTTTCGCCCCCGGCCGAATGCCGGGTATGAACCCGCCCTGCTTCTGGATATTCTCCGAGATGCCCTTGGGATCGAAGAGAATGGCCGTATAGAAGTAGGCGAAGAACAAAATCAAGGCGATGAACGCGACGTTATAGATGATGGACGTCGGGGTCATGTACTCGGAAATCTTCTGCAGCCACACAACGCTTGAGAAGTTCGCGAGCGTGGCGGGAAAGAGCAGGATGCTCGAAGCGAAGATCGGAGGAATGACGCCCGCGACATTGATGCGCAAGGGCAGATGCGTGGTCTGGCCGCCGACCATCTTCCGGCCAAGCATGCGCTTGGCGTAGTGGATGGGGATGCGGCGCTGGCCGCGCTCCACGAAGATGATGAAGGCCAGCACGGCGCCCATGAGCGCCAGGATGACCAGCAGGATGATGAGCGAGAGTTCGCCAGCGCTCACCAGGCGGAAGGTATTCACCAGCGCCGAGGGAAGCCCGGCGACGATACCAGCGAAGATGATCATGGAGATGCCGTTGCCGATGCCCTTCTGGGTCATCTGCTCACCCAGCCACATGAGGAACACCGTGCCCGCCGTCAAGGTGACCATGGTCACCAGGCGGAACCCCCAGCCCCCGAACAGGACCAGTGACTGGCCCGTGGGGCTGGTCATGCTCTCCAGGCCGACGGCGACGCCGAGGCCCTGGACGCAAGTGATAAGCACTGTGCCGTAGCGCGTGTACTGCGTGATCTTTTTACGGCCCTCCGCGCCCTCTTCCTTGCTCAACCGCTTGAGCTCGGGGCTCACGACGGTCAGAAGCTGCAGAATGATGGACGCGGAGATATAGGGCATGATGCCCAGTGCGAAAATAGACAGTTTTTTCAAGCCACCGCCGGAGAACATGTCAAACAGGCCGAACAGGGTGTTCGAAGCGCTGTTGAAGAACTCCGTCAGAGCATGGCTGTCCACACCCGGCACCGGGATATGAATCCCGAGGCGGTACACGGCCAGAAGAACGAAGGTCCAGAGGAGCTTTTTCTTCAGCTCGGGCAGGCGGGCGAGATTTTCAACACCGGAGAGCGCCACGTTTGGTTAACCTTCCAGAGCCTTGACGGTTCCGCCAGCCTTGGTGATCTTCTCCGCGGCGGCAGCGCTGAAACGGTGCGCCTCGACGCTGACCTTGACGGCCACTTCGCCACGGGAAAGGATCTTCAGCGGAGCGCCAGCCTTGCACAGGCCACGCTTGTAAATGGCCTCAAGGGTGATCTCCGTGACGTCCGGGAACGCCGCCAGCAGGTGGTCGAGGTTGATGGCCTCGTACACCACGCGGTGCGGGTTCTTGAAACCGCGCTTGGGCAGACGGCGGGCCAGAGGCATCTGGCCGCCTTCAAACCAAGCGGGGCGACCGCCGCCGGAGCGGGAATTCTGGCCTTTGTTGCCGCGCCCGGAGGTGCAGCCGGAGCCGGAGCCGGGACCACGGCCAACGCGCTTGCGCTGGGCGTACTCTTCCGGAAAGGGATACAGTTCGTGCAGTCTCATGACTTGGTCACCTCGACAAGGTGCTTCACTTTCTCAACCATGCCCGCAACAGAAGGGGCTTCCTCAAACGTCTTTTCCTGCCGGATGCGCTTGAGGCCCAGAGCGTCAAGCGTCTTGCGCTGCGCGGGCGAACAACCGATGCGGCTGCGGAGGAGTTTAATCGTAACCACGGCAAACCTCGTATATGCCCCGTCGAGCGGGGTCTTCTACTTCCTGGGGGTGGACAGCGTCTTGCCGCGCACGTCAGACACGCTCTCGGCGCTGCGCAGGGAGGCAAGGCCGCACATGGTGGCGCGCAACACGTTGTGCGGATTGCACGTGCCAATGGCCTTGGTCAGGATGTCGTGGACACCGACCGCCTCCATGACCGCGCGGACCGGGCCACCGGCGATGATGCCGGTACCGCGGCTGGCGGGCTTCAGCATGACGCGCCCGGCGCCGAAGCGGCCGAGGACTTCATAGGGAAGCGTTCCGTCCAGCACAGGCACGGTGATCATGTCCTTGCGGGCGCGATCAGTGGCCTTGCGGATGGCTTCGGGCACTTCATTGGCCTTGCCCAGGCCGTAGCCGACTTTGCCCTGCCCGTCGCCCACGACCACCAGGCAGCTGAAGCTGAACCTGCGGCCGCCCTTGACGACCTTGGCCACGCGGTTCAAGTACACGATCTTTTCGATGAAACCGGAATCGTTCTGTTCCATGTCAACCCACCCTAGAATTTGAGGCCGCCCTCGCGGGCGCCATCGGCAAGGGCCTTGATTCGGCCGTGGTAGATATAGCCGTTGCGGTCAAAGACCACGGCCTCGATGTTCTTGGCCTTGGCCTTCTCGGCAATATCCTTGCCGACGCAGGCCGCCCCCTCGCGATTGGCGCGAGCAGCCTGACCCGCGCGGGTCAGGACGAGGGTGGAAGAACTCGCCAGAGTGGCGCCAGTCTCGTCGTCGACGAGCTGGGCGTATATGTGCACGTTGGAGCGGAAAACCACCAGACGGGGCTTCTGCTCGGTGCCGTTCACCTTCTTGCGGATGCGCAGCTTTCTGCGAGCCCGCGCTTGTTCTTTGGTCATCTTCATAGCCGCACTCCGCTATTTTTTGGAACCGGACTTGCCGGCCTTACGCCTGATGTGTTCTTCCGCGTACTTGATGCCCTTGCCCTTGTACGGCTCAGGCGGGCGCACACGACGGATCTGCGCGGCCACTTCGCCCAAAAGCTGCTTGTCGATGCCGGTCAAGTTCAACTTGCTGCCGTCAACCGCCGCGTCGATACCCTGGGGCAGGGGGAACTCCACCGGGTGCGAAAAGCCCACGGTGAGAACGATCTTCTTGCCCTGGACAGCGACCTTGTAGCCGACGCCGATGACTTCAAGGGTCTTCTGGAAGCCCTTGGTGACGCCCTCGATGCAGTTGGACAACAGGGTGCGGCGAAGCCCGTGCTGGCTGCAGGCCACGCGGGAGTCGTCAACACGATTGACCGTGATCTCTGAGCCTTCCACCGAGTAGGTGACGCTCGGATGCACGGGGGTGGACAAGGAACCCTTCGGCCCCTTGATCTGCACGGCTTCAGCGCCGACTTTCACCTCCACCCCGGCAGGGATGGGAACAGGTTTTTTCCCGATTCGAGACATGACTGACCTCTTTTACCAGATTTCACACAGAAGTTCGCCGCCGATCTTGTCGGCAGCCGCCTGTCCGCCCACGAGCAAGCCGCGGGAGGTGGACAGGATGCAAATCCCCAGTCCGTTCTGGACCTTGGGAATATCCTCGACGCCAACGTAAACGCGGCGTCCCGGGGTGCTGACCTTCTTCAGTCCGCTGATGGCGGACTTGCCGGCAGCGTACTTGAGGGTCAGCTTGAGCGAGCCATCAGCACTCGCGCAATCATTGATGTAGCCCTCGGCCTTGAGGATTTCGGCAATAGCCGTCTTCATCTTGGAACCGGGCATCTCCACAGTGGAATGGAAAGCGCCATGGGCGTTCCGGATGCGCGCGAGCATGTCGGCAATGGGATCAACGACAGACATTGTCAGTACTCCTTGAGACTTACCAGCTGGCTTTGCGCACGCCGGGGAGTTCGCCAGCCAGGGACTTGTTGCGGAAACAGATGCGGCAACAGCCGTACTTGCGCAAAAACGCCCTGGAGCGTCCGCAGATGGGGCAGCGATTGTATGCCCGGACCTTGAACTTCGGCTTGCGTTGGGCTTTCACCCTGAGACTCGTCCTGGCCAAACCGGTTTCCTCCTATTTTTTGAAAGGCATGCCAAGGAGGTCGAGCAGCAGCTTGCCTTCCTTGTCCGTCTTCGCGGTGGTGGAGATGGTGATGTTCATGCCCTTGACCATTTCAACCTTGTCGATCTCCAGTTCGAAGAAGATCGTGTGTTCCTTGATGCCCATGGTGAAGTTGCCGCGACCGTCAAAACCACGGTCGGGAACGCCACGGAAATCGCGAACACGAGGCAGTGCGAAGGACACCAGCTTGTCGTAAAAGTCCCACATGCGGTCGCCGCGCAGGGTAACGCGGCAGCCAACAGGCTGTCCCTCGCGCAGCTTGAAGGCGGCGATGGACTTCTTGGCCTTGGTCACCACGGCCTTCTGGGCCGCAATCTTGCTCAACTCAATGACGGCTTCGTCGATGAGCTTGGCATTCTGGCTGGCCTCGCCAAGGCCAATGTTGAGGGAGATCTTCTCAACGCGAGGGATCTCCATGTTGCACTTGTAGCCGAACTCCTTCTTGAGTTCAGCGACCACGCGCTCGTTGTAGTCTTTTTCAAGCCGTCTCATGGCGCACACCTACTGGAGGGTTTCGTTGCACTTCTTGCAGAAGCGAACTTTCTTGCCGTCCTCGTTCACCCGGTAACCGACCCGGGTGGCCTTGGCGCAGGCGTTGCAGACCACAGCGACGTTGGAGACGTGCACCGGGGCTTCCTTTTCCACAATCCCGCCAGGCTGATTGGCGTAGGGATTGGCCTTGGTGTGACGGCTGACCTTGTTGGCGCCCTCGACAAGGACCCGGTCCTTCTTGCGAAGGATCTTGATCACCTTGCCGATCTTGCCCTTGTCCTTGCCGGCAAGGATCATCACCTTGTCGTCTTTGCGTATCTTGCAGTTCATGATGCTGTCCTTTCGTCCCAATACCGGAAGCCTACAGGACTTCCGGGGCCAGGGAAACGATCTTCATGAAGTTCTTCAGGCGCAGCTCACGAGCGACGGGCCCGAAGATGCGGGTGCCCAGGGGCTCGTTGGCGTTGTTCAGAAGAACGGCGGAGTTGTTGTCGAACTTGATGAAAGAGCCGTCGGGGCGGCCAACTTCCTTCCTGGTGCGGACCACAACGGCCTTCATCACGGCGCCCTTCTTCACCTTGGAATGGGGCATGGCGTCCTTCACGGACACGACGATGATGTCGCCCACGGAGGCGTAGCGACGCTTGGAACCGCCCAGCACCTTGATGCAGCAGACCAGTTTCGCGCCGGAGTTATCGGCGACATCGAGATTGGTTTCGCTCTGGATCATGGCAGCACCTACACCGCTTTCTCAACGATTTTCGACAGATGCCAACGCTTGCGGGCGCTCATGGGGCGATGCTCGATGATGGTCACGGTATCGCCGATGCCGCAGTCGTTGTTGGGGTCATGGGCCATAAACTTCTTGCGGCGACGGATGTACTTCTTGAACAGGGGGTGCTTCACAAGGGTCGCGACGCTGACCACGATGGTCTTGTCGCCCTTGTCGCTCACCACAGTCCCGGTCAGGGTGCGCCGGTTGCTTTCGTGAGTGGTTTCAGCCATTGGCTTATGCTCCCAATTCGCGCTGACGCTGGATGGTCATGATGCGCGCGATGACTTTCTTGACAGCGGGAATGCGCTGCGTGTTCTCCAACTGCGCGGTGGCGTGCTGGAAGCGCAAGTTGAAAAGCTCCTTGCGGAACTCGGCCAGCTTGGCGGACAGCTCAGCGGCGTCCAGGGCGCGGATGTCTTTGGCGTTCATTATTCAGCCCCCTCCTTGACCACGATGACGGTCTTGACGGGCAGCTTGTGCATGGCGCGGGTCAGCGCCACCTTGGCGACCTCAAGATCGACACCCTTGACTTCGTAAAGGATGCGGCCGGCACGAACCGGGGCAGCCCAGCCCTCGGGAGCGCCCTTGCCGGAACCCATGCGGGTTTCAGCGGGCTTCTTGGTCACGGGGTAGTCCGGGAACATGCGGATCCAGACCTTACCGCCGCGCTTGATGTGGCGCATGATGGCGATACGGGCGCTCTCGATCTGCTGGCTGGACAACTTGCCCGGCTCAAGGGTCTTCAGGGCCACATCGCCGAAGGCGATGGTGCTGCCTTTCACGGCAGGCCCTTTGATCCGGCCCTTCTGCTTCTTCCGGAATTTCAGTCTTTTTGGCGCGAGCATTACTTACCTACCTGGTCGAGAATCTCACCCTTGAAGATCCACACCCGCACACCGATGATGCCATAGGTGGTTTTGGCTGTGGCGTAGCCGTAGTCGATGTCGGCGCGCAGGGTGTGCAGGGGCACACGACCGTCGCGGTACCATTCGGAGCGGGCGATTTCAGCGCCGGCCAGACGTCCTGCGCAGGCAACCTTGATGCCCTCGGCACCAAACTTGCGGGACAGGGCGACTGTGCGCTTCATGGCCCGGCGGAAGGCGACGCGGCGCTCCAACTGGGTGGCGATGCTCTCAGCGACGAGCTGAGCCTCGACCTCGGGACGGCGGATTTCAGTCACCTCGATGGTGATGTCGCAGCCGAACTCCTTCTTGAGGTCATCGCGCAACTTTTCAATCTCTGCGCCCTTGCGGCCAATGACAATGCCCGGACGGGCGGTGTGCAGCACAAGGCGCACCTTGCCACCAGCGCGCTCGATCTCGATCTTGGCGAGACCGGCGTGGTAGAGCTTCTTCTTGACATACTTACGCAGCTGGTCGTCCTGGAGCACGAAGGCCGGGTAATCCTTTTTGCTGAACCAGCGGGAAAGCCAGTTCTTCGTGTATCCCAGGCGGAACCCGATCGGATGTACTTTCTGACCCATGGCGCCCCCCTACTTTTCCTTCACGATGACGGTTATGTGGCTGGTGCGCTTGTGGATGCGGTACGCGCGGCCCATGGCGCGGGGCATAATGCGCTTCCACGACGGACCATCGTTCACCATCACATTGCCGACCACGAGGGCGTCCACGTCGCAGCCGGGGATCTGCCCGGCGTTGGCGATGGCCGAATACAGCACTTTACTGATGAGCTGAGCCGACTTCTTGGGCGTGAACTTCAGAATGTTCAGCGCATCCTCAACGGGCTTGCCCTTGATGTTCTCCGCCACGATACGCACCTTGCGCGCGGAAATGCGCAGGTACTTGGCGATAGCTTTGGCTTCCATTGGTTACGCTCCCTACTTGCCCTTGGCTTTCTTGTCCGCGGCGTGGCCGAAGAAGGTGCGGGTGGGCGAAAATTCGCCCAGCTTGTGCCCGACCATGTTCTCGGTGACGAACACGGGAATGAATTTCCGGCCATTGTGGACGGCAAAGGTGAGCCCGACCATTTCCGGAAGTATGGTGGACCTGCGGGACCAGGTTTTGATGACGCGACGGTCCTTGTTCTCGGTCGAAGTCTCGATCTTCTTCTGAAGATGACCGTCGACGAACGGACCCTTTTTGACTGATCTGGCCATGTTCTACTCCTACTTCTGCCCGCGGCGCTTGACGATGAGCTTCGAGGACGACTTCTTCGGCTTGCGGGTCTTGTAACCCTTGCTCGGCATGCCCCACGGGGAACACGGATGCCGACCGCCGGAGCTCCTGCCTTCGCCACCGCCCAACGGGTGGTCGACCGGGTTCATGGCCACGCCGCGCACTTCGGGGCGCTTGCCCAACCAACGGTTGCGGCCAGCCTTGCCCAGGGCGACTTTCTCGTGGTGGATGTTGCCCACCTGGCCGATGGTGGCCATGCAGTGGGACAGCACCTTGCGCACCTCGCCAGAGGGCAGGCGGAGCAGGGCGTACGCGCCCTCCTTGGCCACCAGCTGGGCGTAGGCGCCGGCCGCGCGGCAGAACTGACCGCCGCGTCCGGGGTGCAGCTCGACATTGTGAATCACCGTGCCCACGGGAATGCGGGACAGGGTGAGCGCGTTGCCGGGCTTGATGTCGGCGGTGTCGCCGGCCAGAATGTTGTCACCCACCTTGAGTCCAAGGGGGGACAGGATGTAGCGCTTCTCGCCATCCGCGTAATGCAGGAGGGCGATACGCGCGCTGCGGTTCGGATCATACTCCACGAACGCGACCTGGGCCGGAATTCCGGTCTTGTCGCGACGGAAGTCGATGATGCGGTACGAGCGCTTGTGCCCACCGCCGCGACGGCGGGAGGTGATGCGGCCAAAGTGATTGCGACCGGACTTCTTCGGGAGACCAACGGTGAGGGAAGGCTCGGAGGTGCTCCGGGTGATCTCCTCAAACGTGGAAATGGTCTGGAAGCGGCGTCCAGCCGATGTGGGTTTTACCTTGCGGATGGACATTGCTTAGACTCCCTCGAAGAACTCGATTTTGTCGCCCTCTGCGAGGGTGACGTAGGCCTTCTTGAACCCAGCCACCTTGCCAATGGTCCGCCCGTGGCGGAGCCGGCGGGAGGGGCGCCTGCGAACAATATTCACAGCCTCGACATGGACGCCAAAAGCGGCCTCAACAGCGCGCTTGACCTCGATCTTGTTGGCGCTCGGCGCGACAACAAAGGAAACCTGATTGAGGTATTCCTTGGCAAGGTTGGCCTTCTCGGTGATGACGGGCCGGATGATGATTTTAGTGTAGTCCATACTACTTCAACCTCTCCTGAACAGAAACAGCCGCGCTCTCGAGCATGACCAGCTTCGGGTACAACAACACATCGTATGCGTTGAGCTTATCGGCCGGAAGCAGCTTGATGCCGGGCAGGTTGCGCGCTGAAAGAAGCAGATTTTTATCTGCTTCGTTGAAAACAATCAAGGCCTTTTCCAGTCCGAGGGCCTTGGCCACTTCGGCGAAGCGCTTGGTCTTGATCTCCGGCATGTCGATGCCCTTGAGCACCAGCAGGTTGTCCTCAAGCAGCCTGGAGGTCAACGCCATCTTCAGAGCCAGGCGGCGCACCTTGCGGTTCACCTTGAACTCGTAGCTGCGGGGCTGGGGCCCGAAGATGATCGCGCCGCCGCGCCACACCGGGGAACGGTTGGAGCCGGCGCGCGCATGGCCAGTGCCCTTCTGCTTCCAGGGCTTCTTGCCGCCGCCGGAAACAAAGGCGCGGGTCTTGACGGAGTGGGTGCCGACGCGCTTGGCGGCCAACTGCGCACGCACAACGAAGTGCAGGATCTCGGGGCGGACTTCCACCTCGAAGATCTCCGGGGACAGATCGATGCTGCCCACTTCCTTCTTCATCTGGTCGAATACGGTAATGGTTGCCATGTGTGTATCCCCTACCCGGCCTTGCGGATCATAACCAAGCCGTTTCTGCAGCCGGGCACCTGGCCCTTGACCACGATGAGGTTTTCCTCAGGGCGGACATCAACGATCTCGACACTCGACAGGGTGACGCGCTCGTCGCCCATGTGTCCAGCCATCTTCTTGCCCTTGAAAACGCGCGAGGGCTCGGTGTTGGTGCCAATGGAACCGGCGGAGCGGTGAACCTTCTCCGCGCCGTGCGAGGCTTTGAGGCCCTTGAAGTTGTAACGCTTCATGACGCCCTGGAAGCCCTTGCCCTTGGAGGTGCCGGTGACCTTCACCTTCTCGCCGGGCTGAAAGATGTCGACAGTGATGTCCTGGCCGACCTCATAGCCATCCACCGCATCCAAAGGGAACTCCTTCAGGTGGCGGTAAAAGCCCTTGCCCGCCTTGGCCTGATGGCCGAGTTCGGGCTTGGTGAGCTTGCGCTCGGGAACGGCGTCGAAGCCGACTTGCAGGGCGTTGTAGCCCTCTTTCTCCGAGGTCTTGACCTGGAGAACCGGGCAGGGACCGGCGGAGATAAGGGTAACGGGCACGATGGTGCCGTCAGCCGCGAAAATCCGCGTCATGCCAAGTTTGCGTCCGAGAAGTCCGAGAGTTTTTGCCATATCCCGCCCCTCCCTACAGCTTGATCTCAACGTCAACACCGGCGGGCAGCGAAAGCTTGCCCAGGGCGTCAACGGTCTGCTGGGTGGGCTCCAGGATGTCGAGCAGGCGCTTGTGGATGCGCATCTCGAACTGCTCACGGGACTTCTTGTCAACGTGGACGGAGCGGTTGACTGTTGTCTTGTAAAAGTTGGTGGGGAGGGGCACAGGCCCGGCGATAGCCGCACCAGTGTTCCGGGCGGTATCGACGATTTCCGTCACCGCCTTGTCCAGAATGCGGTAATCGTAGGCCTTGAGCTTGATCCGAATACGGTCGCTCGTCATCGCAGCCATAAACTCTCCTTCGTTTCCGGGGGCTTGCAGGCCCCTCGCCGATTTCGCTCAGGCGTCATCGACTCTGCGGAAATGCTGGGGGTTAACTGGTTCTCGACAAATGGTCCGGGGACAGCCCCCGGATATTTATTAAACAGCGGAAGGAAGCCTTACGCGCCCCGCTCCTCTTCTGTCAAGGAGAAAAGCGGGACGCGGCTTCAATCAGCCTATTTGCTCTTCATCAACTCTTCGGCAATGCTGTTCGGAACCTGCTCGTAGTGGTCGAACTGCATGGTGAAGGTGGCGCGCCCCTGGGTGCGGGAGCGCAGGTCCGTGGCGTAGCCGAACATGTTCGACAGCGGCACCTGGGCCTTGATGACCTGGGAGGAGACGCGCGCCTCCAGGTTGCTCACGCGGCCACGGCGGCCGTTCAAGTCACCCATGACATCGCCGAGGTACTCCTCGGGGGTCACGACCTCGACGCTCATGATCGGCTCAAGCAACACAGGACCGGCCTTTTTCGCCGCTTCCTTGATGGCCATGGAGCCGGCCACGTAGAAGGCCTGTTCGCTGGAGTCGACCTCGTGGAACGAGCCGTGGACCAGCTTGACCTTGACGTCGACCGCGGGGAACCCGGCCTGGACGCCGTTCTTCAAGGCGTCTTCAATGCCGCGGCCCACCGGAGCGATGTATTCCTTGGGAATGAGACCACCCTTGATCTCGTCCTCAAAGAGGTATCCGCCCGCGGGGTTCGGTTCGATCTCGATGACCACGTGGGCGTACTGGCCGCGGCCACCGGTCTGCTTGGCGTACTTCATGTCGCACTTCGCAGGCTTGGTGATGGTCTCGCGGTAGGCGACGCGGGGAGCGCCCACGTTGGCGTTGACGTTGAACTCGCGCAGCAGGCGGTCAACGATGATTTCCAGGTGCAGCTCGCCCATGCCGGCGATAAGGGTCTGGCCGGTCTCCTCGTTGCCCTTGACGCGGAAGGACGGATCCTCCTTGGTCAACTTGGCGAGGCTCTGGGAGAGCAGGTCGCGGTCGGCCTTGGTCTTGGGCTCGATGGCGACCTCGATGACCGGTTCCGGGATGTCCAGGGACTCCAGAATCACCGGGGCGCGGAGGTCGGCCAGGGTGTCGCCGGTGGACACGCTCTTGAGGCCGACGGCGGCGACGATGTCACCAGCCAGGGCCTCTTTGATCTCTTCACGCTTGTTGGCGTGCATCTTGAGCAGACGGCCGATGCGCTCCTTCTTGCCATTGCCCGCGTTGACCACGGTCGCGCCGGACTCGATGCGTCCGGAGTAGATGCGCAAGAAGGTCAGGTGACCGACGAAGGGGTCGGTCATGAGCTTGAAGGCGAGCGCGGCCAGCGGCTTGGAGTCGTCGCAGGGGCACTCGATCTTTTCTTCCTCGTTGTCCGGACTGCTGCCCACCATGGGGGGGATGTCCAGAGGCGAGGGCATGTAGTCGATGACCGCATCAAGCAAGGACTGGACGCCCTTGTTGCGGAACGCGGTGCCGCAGAGCACCGGGCAGATCTTCATGGCGATGGTGGCGCTGCGGATGCCCTGGATGATCTCGGCCTCGGAGAGTTCCTCTCCAGCCAGGTATTTCTCCATCAGGACTTCGTCTTCCTCGACCACGGCCTCAAGCATCACCTGACGCAGTTCGTCGTACTTGGCCTTGAGGTCGGCGGGAACCTCGATCACGTCAAAGGCGGTGCCCTTGTCGGCCGGAGCGCCGGTGTACACGATGGCGTTGCCGCGCACCAGGTCCACCATGCCGTTATAGGAGTCCTCGGAGCCGATGGGGATGTGCAGGGGCACGGGCTTAGCGCCAAGACGGGTCTTGATCATGTCCACGCAGCGGAAGTAGTCCGCGCCGACACGGTCCATCTTGTTCACGAAGGCGATGCGGGGCACGTTGTACCGGTCGGCCTGGCGCCAGACGGTCTCCGACTGGGGCTCAACGCCGGCGACGGCGTCGAACACAGCCACGGCGCCGTCGAGCACACGCAGGGAGCGCTCCACTTCCATGGTGAAGTCGACGTGACCCGGGGTATCGATGATGTTGATGCGGTGATCGCGCCAGAAGCACGTGGTCGCCGCGCTGGTGATGGTGATGCCGCGCTCCTGCTCCTGCACCATCCAGTCCATGGTGGCGTTGCCGTCATGGACTTCGCCGATCTTGTGGGAAACGCCGGTGTAATAAAGGATGCGCTCAGTGGTCGTGGTCTTACCGGCATCAATGTGGGCCATGATGCCGATATTGCGCTGCCTCTCGCTTGGGACGACTTTGGACACGTGTGCTCTCTCCGTGACTACCAGCGGTAGTGGGCAAAGGCCTTGTTCGCCTCGGCCATCTTGTGGGTTTCTTCCTTCTTCTTCACGGCGCCGCCGCGATTGTTGAAGGCGTCCAGCAGTTCGCCGGACAGACGGTCGACCATGCCCTTCTCGCCGCGTCCGCGGGAGTAGCTGATGACCCAACGGATGGCCAGAGCGCTCTGGCGGTCGGGACGCACTTCCATGGGCACCTGGTAGGTGGCGCCGCCAACACGACGGCTCTTCACCTCGGTGTGGGGACGCACATTGTCCAGGGCCTTCTCGAAGGCGCGGATGGGATCTTCCTTGCTCTTCTCGGCCAGCATTTCGAGGGCGCTGTAGAAGATGCGCTCAGCGGTGCTCTTCTTGCCGTCGTACATGAGGCGGTTGATGAACTTGGCGGCCATGCGGCTGCCGTAGACCGGATCAGGCAGGACCTGACGCTTGGTGACTGGACCTTTGCGGGGCATGAGTTCTCTCCTTCCCTTCGCGTTACTTCGGGCGCTTGGCGCCGTACTTGGAACGGCCCTGGCGACGATCGGACACACCAGCGGTGTCGAGCGTGCCACGGATGATGTGGTAACGGACACCGGGAAGGTCCTTCACGCGGCCGCCGCGGATAAGCACAACCGAGTGCTCCTGAAGGTTGTGACCCTCGCCGGGGATGTACGCGGTGACCTCGATGCCGTTGGTCAGGCGCACACGGGCGACCTTACGCAAGGCCGAGTTCGGCTTTTTGGGCGTGGTGGTGTACACACGGGTGCACACGCCGCGGCGCTGCGGGCATTCCAGCAGTGCCGGGGTCTTCTTGCGCTTGCCGATCTTTGTGCGCGACTTGCGGATCAACTGGCTAATAGTAGGCATGAACCCTCCGAGAAATTACTAAAATACAATGCAAGAGGACCGCTCTTATGCCGGAAGCGGCCTGTTGTCAAGCCCCTCGCCACTTCCCCGTCGCCGGGAAAGGTGGGCGGGAACCTGTGCAGGCCCCGCCCGTGTATGCTTTGCGCCGCCAAGGCGGCACGGTTAAATCGGTTCAATTAAAAGAGGATCATCCTCAAGATCCTCCAGGAACTTGTCCGGCCGCTCGGGCTGATCGGGCACGGAGATCTCCGCGTCGGCGTACTGGCGGTAGCCGGTGCCGGCGGGGATGAGGCGTCCCACGATGACGTTTTCCTTCAGGCCGCGCAGGGAGTCGGACTTGCCCGACAAGGAAGCCTCGGTGAGCACCTTGGTGGTCTCCTGGAAGGAGGCCGCCGAGATGAACGAATCCGTGGACAGCGAGGCCTGGGTGATGCCAAGGACGAGGGTTTCGGCGGTTGCCGGAGCGCCGCCGTTGGCGATGACCGCGTTGTTCTCTTCCATGAAGCGCACCTTGTCAACCTGCTCGCCGATGAGGAAGCTGGTGTCGCCGGGCTCAAGGATGCTGACCTTCTTGAGCATCTGGCGGACGATGATCTCGATGTGCTTGTCGTTGATGTTGACGCTCTGCACCCGGTAGACGTTCTGCACTTCCTCCACCAGGTAGCGGGCCAGGAACTTCTCGCCCTTGATCTTCAGGATGTCGTGCAGTTCGGGATAGCCCTCGGTCATCAGATCGCCCGCCTCCACGAAGTCGCCTTCCTGGACGGTGATGTGCTTGCCCTTGGGGATCAGGTATTCCTTGCTCTCGCCAGTTTCCGGAACCACCACGATCTTGCGCTTGCCCTTGCTCTCGGAGCCGTAGGTCACGATGCCGTCGATTTCAGACACAACGGCCTGATCCTTGGGCTTGCGCACCTCGAAGAGCTCGGCGACGCGCGGCAGACCGCCGACGATGTCCTTGGTCTTGGAGGATTCGCGCGGGCGGCGGGCAACGATGTCGCCGGCCTTGATCTCATCGCCGTCCTTGACCATCAGGATGGCGCCCACGGGCATGGGGAACTCGGCCTTGAGCTGGCTGCCCGGACGCGGCACAACGTGGCCCTTCTCGTCCGTGATGGAGAGCATGGGCTTGAAGTTGGTGGTGCGGTACTCGATGATCGTGTAGGTGGCGCGCTGCGTCATGTCGTCAACGCGCTCCTGGTACGTCTTGCCTTCGATGATGTCGCGGAAGTGGACAATGCCGTTGACGTCCGCGATGAACGGCTCGTTGAACGGGTCCCATTCGGCGATCTGCTGGCCCTTTCTGATCTCCTGGCCCTCGGTGACGAGCAGGCGCGCGCCGGAAGGCAGGGTGTACTTCTCGCGCTCGCGGCCCTGTTCGTCGACCACGCCCACCTGGCAGCTCTTGCCGAGGACCATGACCTGGCCCTCGGAGTTCTGCACGTTTCTCATGCGCGAGAACACGATGCGGCCATTGTGCTGGGCTTCGACGCTGGACTGCTCGATCTCGCGGGAGGCCGTGCCGCCGATGTGGAAGGTGCGCATGGTGAGCTGGGTGCCAGGCTCGCCGATGGACTGCGCCGCGATGATGCCCACGGTCTCGCCCACGTTGACCACATGCCCGCGCGCAAGGTCGCGCCCGTAGCACATGGCGCAGACGCCCTGCGGGCTCTTGCAGGTCAGGCCGGAACGGATGGTGATGGAGCCGATGCCGGACTGGTCGATCTTCTCGGCAATGGCCTCGTCGATGATCGTGTTGCCTTCCACGATGAGCTCGCCCGTGTCTTCATCAAACACCGGGAACATGGTGGTGCGGCCAAGGACGCGCTCGGCCAGGCGCTGCTTGATCTCGCCGTCCTTGATGTAGTGCGTGAGCTCCAGGCCGTCCACGGTGCCGCAGTCGATCTCGCAGACCGTGACATCCTGGACCACGTCCACGAGGCGGCGGGTGAGGTAGCCGGAGTTGGCGGTCTTGAGCGCCGTGTCCGCCAGGCCCTTACGAGCGCCGTGCGTGGAGTTGAAGTACTGGAGCACCGAGAGGCCCTCGCGGAAGCTCGCGGTGATCGGCGTTTCAATGATTTCGCCGGACGGCTTGGCCATCAGGCCGCGCATGCCGGCCAGCTGGCGCATCTGGTCCTGGTTGCCTCGCGCGCCGGAGGTGGCCATCATGTAGATGGGGTTGAAGCTCGCGTTGACCTCGGCATCGCCGGTCTTGGCGTCGATGACCGTGTCGCGCGAGATCTCCTCCATCATCTGGAGCGAAACCTCGTTGGTGGTCTTGGTCCACACGTCGACGACCTTGTTGTACTTCTCCGTGCGGGTGATGATGCCCTCGCGGTACTGTCCCTCGATGTCCTCGACTTCCTGCTGGGCGTTGGAGATGAGCAGCGGCTTGGCGTCAGGAATCTTGAGGTCCTTGAGACCGATGGTGATGCCCGCGCGGGTGGCGTACTCGTAGCCCAGGCTCTTCAGCTTGTCGCAGAGGATGACCGTGGCCTTGGTGCCAGCGGTGCGGTAGGCCATGGTCACCAGGCGGCCGATGTTCTTCTTGTTCAGCACCAGGTTGACGTTCTCGAAGCCCAGGTTCGAGGGCAGGAGTTCGCCCGCGATGATGCGGCCGCAGGTGGTCTCGGTCAGCACGCCGTTCACCCGGCACTTGATGCGGGCATGCAGCCCCAGGTGTCCGGAGTGGTGGGCGGCGATGACCTCCCAGGGCTCGGTGAAGATCATGCCCTCGCCCTTTTCAAAGCTGCGGGCCGTGGTCAGGTAGTACAGGCCAAGCACGATGTCCTGGCTGGGGTTGATGACCGGGCTTCCGTTGGCGGGCGAGAGGATGTTGTTCGAGCTCATCATGAGCACGCGGCACTCGATCTGCGCCTCCACGGAGAGCGGCACGTGCACGGCCATCTGGTCGCCGTCGAAGTCCGCGTTGTACGCGGCGCAGACGAGCGGGTGCAGCTGGATGGCCTTGCCTTCGACCAGAAGCGGCTCGAAGGCCTGGATGCCGAGCCTGTGCAGGGTGGGAGCGCGGTTCAAGAGGATGGGGTACTCGCGCACCACGTTTTCCAGGATGTCCCAGACAACGAGGTCCTCGCGCTCGACCATCTTCTTGGCGCTCTTGATGGTGGTGGCGATCTCGCGCTTCTCAAGCTCGGAGTAGATGAAGGGCTTGAACAGCTCAAGCGCCATCTTCTTGGGCAGGCCGCACTGGTGCAGCTTCAGGTTCGGGCCGACCACGATGACCGAACGGCCGGAGTAGTCGACGCGCTTGCCGAGCAGGTTCTGGCGGAAGCGGCCCTGCTTGCCCTTGATCATGTCGGACAAGCTCTTGAGCGGACGGCCATTGGTGCCGGTGATGGCGCGGCCACGGCGACCGTTGTCGAACAGGGCGTCAACGGCCTCCTGCAACATGCGCTTTTCATTGCGGATGATGATGTCCGGCGCGCCAAGCTCAAGCAGCCGCTTCAGGCGGTTGTTGCGGTTGATGACGCGGCGGTACAGATCGTTCAGGTCGGAGGTCGCGAAGCGGCCGCCGTCCAGCGGCACCAGCGGGCGCAGCTCGGGCGGAATGACCGGCACCACCTCCATGACCATCCACTCCGGCTTGTTGCCGGACTCGATAAAGGCCTCGACGATCTTGAGACGCTTGGTGAGCTTCTTCTTCTTGGTCTGCGAGCGCGTGGTGGCGGACTCTTCACGCAGGGTGGCGCGCAGTTCCTCGAGGTTAATGGCCTCCAGCAGCTTGCGGACCGTCTCCGCGCCCATGCCGACCTTCACCACGTCTTCGCCGTAGTGGTCGATGACCTGGAGGTACTGGTCTTCGCCAAGCACCTGCAAGCGCTTCAGGCTCGTGTCGCCCGGATCAAGGACGATGTACGAATCGAAGTACAGCACCTTCTCCAGGTCGGCCATGGTGATGTCGAGCAGCGTGCCGATCTTGGAGGGCAGGGTCTTGAGGAACCAGATGTGCGCAACCGGCGCAGCCAGTTCGATGTGGCCCATGCGCTCGCGGCGCACCTTCGAGGCGATGACCTCGACGCCGCACTTCTCGCAGACGATGCCGCGGTGCTTCATGCGCTTGTACTTGCCGCAATTGCACTCGTAGTCCTTCACCGGGCCGAAGATCTTGGCGCAGAACAGGCCGTCGCGCTCCGGCTTGAAGGTGCGGTAATTGATGGTCTCCGGCTTTTTCACCTCGCCAAAGGACCACTCCCGAATCTTCTCGGGAGAGGCAATGGATATCTGGATATCCTTGATATTGCGACCGGCAAGGCCAAGGCTCGGCGCTCCACGCTGGGTGAACAGTTCGTCCAAGGTCATGAAGTTCCCTCGTGAGTTTGACAGTTCCCTTTGAGGCCCGGAAGTCCGGGCCGACCCACCAACGGACAGGGGGAAAGTCCCCTGCCCTACTGCCGTCTGGCGGGCTTCTTCTTTTCGTCCTGGATCAGGTTCACATCCAGGCCCAGCGACATGAGCTCCTTGATGAGCACGTTGAAGGACTCGGGCAAGCCGGCCTCCAGGAAATTGTCGCCCTTCACAATCTTCTCGTACATCTTCACACGGCCAGAAACGTCGTCGCTCTTGACCGTGAGGAATTCCTGCAACAGATACGCCGCGCCGTAGGCCTCGAGCGCCCAGACTTCCATTTCGCCGAGACGCTGGCCGCCGAACTGGGCCTTGCCGCCGAGCGGCTGCTGCGTCACCAGCGAGTATGGGCCGGTGGAGCGGGCGTGGATCTTCTCGTCAACCAGGTGGTGCAGCTTGAGCATGTACATGACGCCCACGGTGACCCGGTTGTGGAAGGGCTCGCCAGTGCGGCCATCGTACAGCGTGATCTTGCCGTCATCGGGCAGACCGGCATGGGTGAGCCAGCCCCAGATCTCGGACTCGTCGGCGCCGTCGAACACGGGCGTCTTGGTGATGATGCCGTTGCGCACGGTCTTGGCGACCTTCTTGAGCTCCTCGTCGTCCATCGTGGCGATGAGCGAGTCGATCTCTTTGGAGGTGAACACGGCGGAGATGTCCTTGCGCACCTGGTCCATGGCCTGGCCGGACTCCACCATGTTCGCGATCTGCGCGCCCAGCTCGCGGGCGGCCCAGCCAAGGTGGGTCTCCATGATCTGGCCGATGTTCATGCGCGAAGGCACGCCCAGCGGGTTCAGCACGATGTCCATGGGGGTGCCGTCGGCGAAGAAGGGCATGTCCTCTTCCGGCAGGATGCAGGACACGACGCCCTTGTTGCCGTGACGGCCAGCCATCTTGTCGCCCACGGAGAGCTTGCGCTTCACGGCCACGTAGACCTTGACCATCTTGATGACGCCCGGAGGCAGATCGTCGCCCTCGGTGACCTTCTCACGCTTGTTGTCGTACACGGCCTTGATGAACTTCACCTGGCGCTCGTAGTCGGCCAGGATGCCACGGATGGCGTCGTTCACGTCCTTGGAGGCGAACAGGCCCGCCAGCTTCTTGAGCGGCAGATCGTCCAGCACCCCGCGGGTGAGCGGACGACCGGAGTCGATGAGCACTTCGCCCTTTTTCTTGCCCATGAGGGGCTGGGCCACCTGCTTGCTCTCGGCCACGGCCCAGACGCGCTCTCGCACGTTGTCGGTGAGCGCGGCCACGTGCTTCATCTCCTTCATGTCGAAGTCGTCGAGCGCGGCCTGCTCAATGGCCAGGGTGCGCTCGTCCTTCTCGCCGGAGCGGCGGTTGAAGACCTTCACGTCAACGACCGTACCCTCGATTCCAGGCGGTACCTTGAGGGAGGTGTTCTTTACGTCGCGCGCCTTGTCGCCAAAGATGGCGCGCAAGAGCTTTTCTTCAGGCGTGAGCTGGGTTTCGCCCTTGGGGGTGATCTTGCCCACGAGGATGTCGTCCGGCATGACCTTGGCGCCCAGGCGGATGATGCCGCAGTCGTCAAGGTTCCTGAGCATCTCCTCGCTCACGTTCGGGATGTCGCGGGTGATCTCTTCGGGGCCGAGCTTGGTGTCGCGGGCGACAACCTCGAACTCCTCGATGTGCACGGAGGTGTAGACGTCCTCCTTCACCACGCGTTCGCTGATGAGGATGGAGTCTTCGTAGTTGTAGCCGCACCAGGGGGTGAAGGCCACCAGGAGGTTCTTGCCCAGGGCCAGCTCGCCATCGCGGATGCCGGGGCCGTCGGCCATGACCTCGCCCTTCTTCACGCGCTGGCCGGTCTGCACGCAGGGGCGCTGGCCGAAGCAGGAGTTCTGGTTCGACTTGTGCCACTTCTGCAGCTCGTAGTGCAGGGTGCCGCCGGTGTTGGGGGCCACCGCCTCGTCGTAGTTCACGATGAGGCGCTCGGCGTCGGCGAAGTGGACCACGCCGTCGCCCTTGGCCAGGATGCACGCGCCGGAGTCGCGGGCCACCACGCCTTCCATGCCGGTGCCCACAAGCGGCACCTCGCACTTGAGCAGGGGGACAGCCTGGCGCTGCATGTTCGAACCCATGAGGGCGCGGTTGGCGTCGTCGTGCTCCAGGAAGGGGATGAGCGCGGCGGAGATGGAGACGATCTGGCTCGGACTGATGTCCATGAGCGTGACCTGCTCCTTGGGCACGAAGTTGGGGTCGCCCGCCTGGCGCGCCTGCACCAGGGCGGGCACGATCTCGTTGTTCTCGTCCAGCGGGAGGCTGGCCTGGGCCACGGCCTCGCCCGCCTCGCGGCTGGCGTCCATCCATACGATCTCGTCGCCGGCGCGGCCATCCTGGACCACGCGGAACGGGGTCTCGATGAAGCCGTAGTCGTTGACGCGGGCGTAGGTGGTCAAGGAAACGATGAGGCCGATGTTCGGTCCTTCCGGCGTTTCAATGGGGCAGATGCGGCCGTAGTGCGAGGTGTGCACGTCGCGCACCTCGAAGCCCGCGCGCTCGCGGGTCAGGCCGCCGGGCCCCAGGGCCGAGAGGCGGCGCTTGTGCGTCACTTCGGACAGGGCGTTGGTCTGGTCCATGAACTGCGAGAGCTGCGAGGTTCCGAAGAACTCCTTGAGCACGGCGGCCACGGGCTTGGGATTGATGAGGTCGTGCGGCATGAGCGTGGACACTTCCTGCAGGCTCATGCGCTCCTTGATGGCGCGCTCCATGCGGACAAGACCGATGCGGTACTGGTTCTCCACCAGCTCGCCCACGGGGCGCACGCGGCGGTTGCCCAGGTGGTCGATGTCGTCGGCCGGGCCGTGGGAGTCCTTCAGCTTGACGAGGACCTTGACCGCCTTGAGGATGTCCTCGTTGGTCAGGGTGCGCAGCTCAAGGGACTCCTTGATGTCCAGACGAGTGTTCAGCTTGTAGCGGCCAACCGTGGACAGATCGTAGTAGTCGGCGTTGCGGAACAGGTTCTCGAAGAAGCTGGCGGCGATCTCGGCCGTGGGCGGCGAGCTCGGGCGCAGGCGGCGGTAGATCTCGATCTGCGCGCTGGCCAGGTCCGTGGTCTTGTCCGCGGCGAGCGTGTCGCGCATGGAGGAGGACACGTCCATGCCCCTGGTGAACAGCACGCTGATCTCCTGCACGCCCTGGGCGCGCACGCGCTCGATCAGGTCGGCGGAGATCTCCTGGGCGGCCTCGGCGATGACCTCGCCGGTATTCGCGTCCACGATGTCGTGGGCCAGGTACTGGCCGATGAGCGCGTCCGGGGCGACCTCGATGGCGCTCTGACCGTCCTTGATCATCTTGCGCCAGGAGCCCTTGGTGATGGGCCGACCGCGCTTCACCAGCACCTTGCCGTCGGACAGGGTCACGTCGACGTAGGCGTCTTCCTTGCGGTACTGGTCCTCGCGCATCTTGCGCAGCACGCGCTCGCCGTCAAAGATGTACTCCTCGTGGTCGTAGAAGTAGTCGAGGATGTCCGTCTTGGTCATGCCCATGGCCTTGAACAGGATGGTGGCGGGCATCTTGCGGCGGCGGTCGATGCGGACATACAGGATGTCCTTGTGGTCGAAGTCGAAGTCCAGCCAGCTTCCGCGCATGGGGATGATGCGGCAGGAGTAGAGGACCTTGCGGCTGGAGTGCGTCTTGCCGGAGTCGTGCTCGAAGATGATGCCGGGCGAGCGCTGCAGCTGGTTGACGATGACGCGCTCGGTGCCGTTGATGATGAAGGTGCCCTTGTCGGTCATCAACGGCAGGGTGCCGAAATAGATGTCCTGTTCCTTGATGTCGCGGATGGTCCGGCTTCCGGACTCCTCGTCAACGTCAAAGACCACCAGGCGCACGATGAGGCGCAGGGGGGTTTCGTAGGTCAGGCCCTTGGCGAGGCATTCGTCCTCGTCGTACTTGGGGTCCTGGATGATGTAGCTGACATACTCCAGGCTTGCGGTGCGGTTGAAGTCCTCGATCGGGAACACCGAGCGGAACACGGCTTCAAGGCCAAGGTCGGCGCGGCTGGCTGGCGGTTCGTCGCGCTGCAGGAATTTCAGGTACGAGTCCACCTGGAGCTCCAGCAGATGCGGGATTGGCAGGCTGTTGGCGATCTTACCGAAATGTTTCGTGAGTTGGGCCATTGTCACCTCATCGAGCGAGACGGTTTGTGTTCACGGGAAAAAGAATCCCTAGGGCGCACTGCGTCCTTGGGCAAATTTCAGGTCCCGGTCCTAAAAAGCGGGTCACGTTGCGTCACGTCTAATAGTCCCCAAATGGAATCAGATCTCCGCAGGGGGGTGGGAAAAATTCTTATTACGGTTCGCGCCATTACGGCAGCGGCACCCTGCGCACCCGGGCCTCTCGGCGCAGTTCAACCCGCACCGCCAGAGGCGGCAACGGGCTTCCTAAAAGAGAGACGGGACGGAGAACACACCCCGTGAGGGATGTGCTCTCCGCCCGGTATAACTCAAAGTCTGAGCAAAAAGCTACTTCACCTCGACGACGGCGCCGGCTTCGGTGAGCTGCTTCTTGGCGTCCTCGGCATCGGCCTTGCTCACGCCTTCCTTGATGGTCTGGGGAGCGCCGTCGACCTTGTCCTTGGCTTCCTTCAGGCCCAGGCCGGTGAGGGCGCGGACAACCTTGATGACGCCGATCTTGTTGGCGCCGGCTTCCTTCAGGATGACGTCGAACTCGGTCTTCTCTTCGGCGGCTTCAGCCGGGGCGCCGCCAGCGGGGGCGGCGGCGAAGGCGGCAACGGGAGCGGCGGCGGAAACGCCGAACTTCTCCTCGAGCTCCTTGATGAAATCGGCCAGATCGAGAACGGTCATGCTGGAGATGAACTCAACAACCTGCTCTTTGGTCACGGACATGATATATTCCTCCTGGAAAGTTTCGTTGCTTGAAGTTGACTGGGGTTAAGGGGCCTTAGGAGGCCTCTTGGGCCTCGGGTGCGGCGCCGCCTTCCTTCTGTTCCTTGATTGCATTCAAGGCATACAGGAAGTTGCGGAGCACAGCCGCGAACACGCCGACGAAGTTGGTGGGCACCGCATTCATGGTGCCAAGCAACTTGGCCAGCATTTCGGGCTTGCTGGGCAGCGTTGCAAGCTGCTTCACGCCCTCCTCGTCAAGGAATTTCCCTTCAAGGCTGCCGTAACGCAAAGAGAGCTTCTTGCTCCCCTTCACGAAGTCGGACAGGGCCTTGGCCAGGGCTACGGGATCTTCGTAGCCCAAAGCGACCGCGCAGTTTTCTTTCAGACGATCATTGAGAACGTCGTGGGACGTCTCTTTGAGCGCCAACCGGGCCAGGGTGTTCTTGACGACTTGGTAATCGACTCCGGCTTCGCGAAGCTTGGCGCGCAGAAGAGTCATCTCCTCAACGCCCATGCCCTTGAAGTCGGTGACGACGGCGATGTTCGCCCGTGCAGCCTTTTCGTGCAGCTGCTCGATGATCAGGGCTTTTTCTTGCCTATTCACCGTGTCTCGCTCCTCGTCGTTCATTGGCCCGGAAAGCAAAGTCCGTCTCGGCAGGCGCCATTAAGGGCTCAAAGGCCCACCTGCTTTCTTCGACTTAAACTTCCCGTGCTATCTATTGAGTCCAGTGCTGGACGGCCATTCCGCCCGCACCGGTTTTAGCCTTCCAAAAACTTCCGAATGGTCAGCGTATCGACCTTCACGCCGGGGCCCATGGTGGTGGCCACGGCCATGGCCTTCAGGTACGTGCCCTTGGCGGTGGAGGGCTTCAGACGGTTCACGGCGTCAAGCAGGGCCGTGAGGTTCTGGCAGAGCTTCTCCGCGCCAAAGGACTTCTTGCCGATGGGAGCGTGCAGCACGCCGGCCTTGTCGACCTTGAACTCCACGCGTCCGGCCTTGACCTCGCGGACGGCGTCGCCCACGTTGAAGGTGACGGTGCCGGTCTTGGCGTTCGGCATAAGGCCGCGGGGGCCGAGCATACGGCCAATCTGGCCGACCTTGGCCATCATGTCCGGGGTGGCGATGGCGGAGTCGAAGTCCAGCCAGCCGCCCTTGATCTTTTCGACCAGCTCGTCGCTGCCGCACTCGTCGGCTCCAGCCTCGCGGGCCTCGGCCTCCTTGTCGGGCTTGCAGAACACGATGACGCGGATGGTCTTGCCCAGGCCGTTCGGCAGGGGCACGGCGCCGCGCACCATCTGGTCGGAGTATTTGGGGTCAACGCCAAGGTTGATGGCCACATCGACGGTCTCGTCGAACTTGGCGAAGGAGCTGTCTATGGCCAGCTTCACCGCATCGGCCACAGCGAACCGCTGAGACGCATCAAAGCCTTCGGAGGCCTTGTTGTAGTTTTTTCCATGTTTCGGCATGACGTTTCCTCGCTACCCTTTCACTTCAAGGCCCATGCTGCGGGCAGTGCCGATGACGCAGTTCTTGGCGGCCTCAAGGGACTTGGCCGTCAGATCCGGAGCCTTCAGCTTGGCGATTTCCTCCACCTGGGCCATGGTCACGGAACCGACCTTGGTCTTGTTGGGCTCGCCGGAACCCTTCTCGATCTTTGCGGCCTTAAGCAGCAGGACCGGGGCGGGCGGGGTCTTGGTGATGAAGGAGAAGGTGCGGTCGGCATAGACGGTGATGATCACCGGAATGATCATGCCCTTCTGGTCCTGGGTCTTCGCATTGAAGGCCTTGCAGAACTCCATGATGTTGACGCCGTGCTGACCGAGCGCCGGTCCCACCGGAGGGGACGGGTTGGCCACGCCGGCAGGAATCTGCAGCTTGACTTTACCTGTGATTTTCTTGGCCATGTGTATATCCTCGCAGGCGGTTTCCCGCCGCAGTCGGTCAAGGGTCCGTCTAGCCCTTCGTCACCTGGACGAAGTCGAGCTCCACCGGGGTTTGACGCCCGAAAATGGAAACGGCGACGCGGAGTTTGCCCTTGTCATAATTCACGTCTTCGACGACGCCATTGAACCCGCTGAAGGGGCCGTCGATCACCCGAACCTCGTCGCCACGATCAAAGTGGAACTTGGGACGGGGCTGTTCCTGCCTGCTCTCCATCATGGAGAGGATTGTCTGGGCCTCGCTGTCGCGCATGGGGGTCGGGCGGTTCTTTCCACCCACGAAACCCGTCACGCGAGGGATGGACTGGATGAGGTGCCACGAATCGTCGGTCAGCACCATCTTCACCATCACATAGCCCGGATAAAACTTCCGGGTGCTTGTCCGGCGCTCGCCCTTGACCATTTCCACCACCTTTTCGGTGGGCACCACGACTTCGAGCACCTGGCCATGATCCTGGCCTGTGCGCATCATCTCGGTGATGGTCAACTGCACACGCTGCTCGAAACCCGAGTAGGTGTGGACGATGTACCAGCGGGCCGGTTTTTCCCCGCCAACGGCGCTTTCTTCAGTCACTTGCGCTCACCTGCCAGGGATTTAAGACAGCACGGCTTCGGTGATCTTGGAAAACCCGAGATCAACGAGGCCCAGGAACAGCGACATGACCGTAACAAGGATCAACACCGCCACGCAGGTCGTAATGGTCTCCTTGCGGGTGGGCCAGGTGACCTTTTTCAGCTCAACCTGTGCTTCCTCGAAGAAGACCTTCAGTTCCTGCGCCTTGGCGACAACGCCCGACGATTCGGGCGTTTCATTGCCTTGCTGGCCGCTGGAGCCTTTCGCTGTATTTTTAGCCATTGTTCTCCCCATGTTGGGGGTAAATTGGCAGGCCAGGAGGGATTCGAACCCCCAGCATCCGGTTTTGGAGACCGGCGCTCTAGCCGTTAGAGCTACTGGCCTGCGCGATGAACTACTTGGTCTCGCGGTGGACTGTGTGCTTCTTGTCGAAGGGACAGTACTTCTTCACCTCAAGACGACCCGTAGTGTTCTTCTTGTTCTTCTCAGTCGCGTAATTGCGCCGCTTGCACTCGGTGCAAGCAAGCTGGATGTTGACGCGCATGGATTACTCCAGAATCTCGGTGACGACACCAGCGCCAACGGTGCGGCCGCCTTCGCGGATGGCGAAGCGCAGGCCCTGCTCCATGGCGATGGGGTGGATCATGTCGACGATGAAGGTCGCGTTGTCGCCAGGCATGACCATCTCGACGCCCTCTTCCAGGGTCACGACACCGGTGATGTCAGTGGTGCGGAAGTAGAACTGGGGACGGTAGCCGGAGAAGAACGGAGTGTGACGTCCGCCCTCGTCCTTGGAGAGGACGACGACCTCGGCCTTGAACTTGCGGTGGGGAGGAATGCTCTTGGGCTTGGCCAGAACCTGGCCGCGCTCAACGTCCTCACGCTTGATGCCGCGCAGCAGGACGCCGACGTTGTCGCCAGCGGTGCCCTGGTCAAGGATCTTGCGGAACATTTCAACACCGGTGCAGGTGCTCTTCACGGTGTCCTTGATGCCGACGATTTCAACTTCGTCGCCCACGGTGATGACGCCGCGCTCAACACGACCGGTGACGACGGTGCCGCGGCCGGAGATGGAGAACACGTCTTCGATGGGCATCAGGAAGGGCTTGTCGATGTCGCGGACAGGCTCGGGGATGTAGTTGTCGCAGGCGTCCAGGAGCTCAAGGATGCACTTGCACTCTTCGCTCTTCGGATCGTCGCTCTCCAGGGCCTTCAGGGCGGAACCCTTGATGACCGGGATCTCGTCGCCGGGGAAGCCGTACTTGGACAGCAGCTCGCGGACTTCGAGCTCGACGAGCTCAAGCAGCTCGGCGTCGTCGACCATGTCGCACTTGTTCATGAAGACGACCATGTGCGGCACGCCGACCTGACGGGCGAGCAGGATGTGCTCACGGGTCTGGGGCATGGGGCCGTCGGTGGCGGCCACGACGAGGATCGCGCCGTCCATCTGGGCGGCGCCGGTGATCATGTTCTTGATGTAGTCGGCGTGGCCCGGGCAGTCCACGTGAGCATAGTGACGCTTGTCGGTCTCGTACTCGACGTGCGCGGTGGCGATGGTGATGCCGCGTTCTTTTTCTTCCGGAGCCTTGTCGATCTGGTCGAAGGCGACAAAGGTGCCCTTGCCCATCATGGACGCCGTCTTGGTGATGGCGGCGGTGAGGGTGGTCTTGCCGTGGTCGATGTGGCCGATGGTGCCGATGTTGACGTGAGGCTTCTTGCGCTCGAATTTAGCCTTGCCCATGTTCAACCCCCTGGTTCTGGTCTGCGGTTGTCAAGAAAGATTTGTGGAGCCCATGAACGGAATTGAACCGTTGACCTCTTCCTTACCAAGGAAGTGCTCTACCGACTGAGCTACATGGGCATAAGCGTCGTTTAGGAGGCCCCATTGGCGCGGACTGGAGCGGGAAACGGGACTCGAACCCGCAACCCTCAGCTTGGAAGGCTGATGCTCTAGCCAATTGAGCTATTCCCGCGTGCAGAATCCGTAGTCCCTGCGGCCAGGGACACGCCCTGCCTCCTACAACGTTGCTTGCCGCGTTCATTAAGTGGTGGTGGGGGGAGGATTTGAACCTCCGAAGGCTTACGCCGACAGATTTACAGTCTGTTCCCTTTGGCCACTCGGGAACCCCACCATTCACTGGAGCTGGCGATGGGACTTGAACCCGCAACCTGCTGATTACAAGTCAGCTGCTCTGCCATTGAGCTACGCCAGCGCGTGAACGAAGATGCATACGCGCTTCGTCCACGGATTGCAAGGACTTTGTTCTCCCAGATGGCGCAGGGCCGTCCGCAATCCCTCGTTTCCAAGGCCGCTCTGTCTATTTTGTTTGCCGCCTCCTTGTCAACACCTTTTCCATCCGGGTTGAAAAAAATCCGCCCCTGCCCCAAGCAAACCTTTGACGAACGCCTCAATCCACCCTATTTCCCCTCTGCCATGCACACTACCGCCGCCACCCTCCCCTTTGCCCCGGACGCCCCCTGGCTCGCGCCCCTGGCCGGATATTCCGACCTGCCCTTCCGCACCCTGTGCCGCACTTACGGCGCGGCCTGCACGGTGACCGAGATGGTCAGCGTCAAGGGTCTTGTCTACGGAGGTTACGGCACGGAGCGCCTGCTTTTCACCACGCCGCAGGACACGCCCCTGGTGGTGCAGCTTTTCGGCGCGGACCCGGAGATTTTCGAGCGGGCCATGCCGCTCCTGCTTGAACGCGGCTTCACGCACTTCGACCTGAACGCCGGGTGCTCGGTGCGCAAGGTGAACAAGAGCGGCTCCGGCTCCGCGCTGATGAGCCGCCCCGCCCTGCTCCTCAAGATAGCCGAGACCATGGTCAAGGCAGCCGGACCGGGCACGGTGGGCGTCAAGATGCGCCTGGGCTTCACTCCGGACGAGGAGAATTATCTCGAAATCGGCCGCGCGCTGGAGGACCGTGGCGTGGGCTGGCTGACCCTGCACCCCCGCACGGCCAAGCAGCTCTTCGGCGGCACGGCCCGCTGGGAAGCCATCGGCGAGCTTTCCCGCGCCGTGGGCATCCCGGTGCTGGCCAGCGGCGACCTGTTCACCGCCGAGGCCGCGGCGCGCTGCCTGGCCGTGTCCGGCTGCGCCGGGGTGATGTTCGCAAGAGGCGCGCTCACCGACCCCATGATCTTCCAGAGGCTCAAGGACACGCTGGCCGGACGCGAGAGCGCGCCGCGCACCGCGGAGAGCCTTGCCGAGGCCGCACTCACGCACATCCGCCTGTGCCGCGAGCTCGACCCCACTCCGCGCGCCTTCCGGGCACTGCGCGCCTTTCTGCCGCGCTACGCCAAGGGTTTCAGCGGCATCCGCGCCCTGCGGCAGGCCCTCATCGGCTGCCGCGACTGGGACGAGCTCAGCGCCATGGCCGGGAGCATCGCCCACCTGGCGGCCGAGCCGGTCCCCCTGGACCACAGCGATCTGGCTCAGGACTGCGGCGCCTAGGTATTGTTGACTCGCGTTCGCGCCTGGGCGAAAAGAAGCCTTCGGTGGCGATTCCCAATGACCCCCGGCTGTTGCCGTGAAGGAGCAATCCCGATGGAAGTGATCCGCGCCAAGCTGGCTGGCTTCTGCATGGGGGTCGGCCTGGCCCTCAAGAAGCTCGACGCCCTGCTTGAGGAAGACGACGCCCGGCCCACGTTCATGCTCGGCCCCATCATCCACAACCCGCAGGTGCTGGAGCGCTATGCCCGCCGCGGCGTCGGCCTGGCCAAGTCCCCGGAGGACGTTCCCACGGGCGGCCGCGTGGTCATCCGGGCGCACGGCATCCCAAGGCGAGAGGAGCAGGCGCTTCTGGCGCGCGGCGTGGAGGTGGTGGACGCCACCTGCCCAAAGGTCAAGCGCGCCCAGATGCTGATCCAGGCCGAGGCCGAGACCGGCAAGACGCTTCTGTTGTTCGGCGAGGACGAGCACCCCGAGGTGCGTGGCCTCTTGAGCTACGCCGGGCCGAACTGCTTTGTGTTCGAGACCCGCGAGGAACTGGCCAGCCACCCGCTGGACCCCGGCACCGGCTATTTCCTTGCCGCCCAGACCACTCAGGACCGGCTGGGGTTCCAAAAGATCCAAGTGGATCTGGCCGCCCGGCTCCCCGGCGGCACGAAAGCCCTGGAGACCATCTGTGACGCCACACGGCTGCGCCAGGACGAGGCCATCCGCCTCGCGGGGGACTGCGAATGCGTCATCGTGGCCGGCGGCAAGGCCAGCGGCAACACGCGCAGGCTCTCGCAGGTCATCGAAGCCGTGGGCACTCCCACAATACTTATTGAAACCGTTGACGACTTGAACGCGAATACATTACGACAATATAAGCGGATGGGCTTAACTGCTGGAGCTTCCACGCCGAAAAGCACTATTGACGACATTGAGGCATTTCTTCGGGCCATGTAGTTTTTGAACCGCCCACGCTGGAGCCGCCATGAGCACCAACATGACCAACATCCTCCTTGAGGCCGGAACCAACGAACTCGAGATCGTGGAATTCTACCTTGAGGAGCCCAACCCCGACGGGGGCGAGCCCTATCGCGGCTACTACGGCGTCAATGTAGCCAAGGTGCTGGAGATCATCCGCATGCCCCGCATCACCGAGATGCCGCAGGTTTCCCACCCCTCGGTGCTTGGCGCATTCAATCTGCGCTCGCAGATCATCCCGCTGGTGGACCTTGGCGTCTGGCTCAAGAAGGAACGGCACGACGCCGAGCCGCCCAAGGTCATCGTGTGCGAGTTCAACAACGTCACCACAGCCTTCCTGGTCAGCGGCGTCAACCGCATCCACCGCATCAGCTGGGAGGAGGTGGAGGCGCCCAACAAATACATGTCCTCGCTCGCCTCCAACTCCATCACCGGCGTGGTGCGCCTGGAAGGCCGCATCATCTTCCTGCTGGACCTGGAGAAGATCGTCGCCGAGCTGAACCCAGAACTTGGCCTGCGCTTTGACGAGAACGTCACCTGGGAGGCGGACACCCAGTACCGCGCCATCATCGCCGACGACTCCACCCTGATCCGGGAGATGATCGGCGACCTGCTGCACAAGGCGCATTTCCTGGTGGAGAAGACCAACCACGGCGGGGAATGCTGGGACCGGCTCCTGCACATCAAGCAGATCGCCGAGGCCGAGAACCGTCCGGTGACCGACTATGTGCAGGTGGTCATCTCGGACATCGAGATGCCCAACATGGACGGCCACAACCTCACCAAGCGCATCAAGGAGGATCCCGTCCTCAAGCAGCTGCCCGTGATCCTCTTCTCCTCCATCATCAGCGACAAGCTGCGCCACAAGGGCGACACGGTGGGAGCGGACGACCAGATCAGCAAGCCGGAGATCACCCACGTGGCCAAGCGCGCGGTGGACCTCATCAAGAGCCGCATCGCAGAAGCGGCCAGCGCCTAGCCGCCGCCTGCCCGCGCTCAGAAACGCCCGGCCCCCCGCAAGGAGGCCCGGGCGTTTTGCTTTTGGCAAAAACGCAGCCGGGAGCGGACTGCGCGGGGCGCGCCTCAGCGTCCCATGAGCAGGGCGATGAAGCCCGGGTGGATGATGTCGAGGGTCATGACCAGGGTGAGACCCATGACGATGACCACGGTTGCCCAGGCAATGACGTTGAACACCGGCCCGTTGACGTAGTCGCCCATGAGGCTCTTGTCGTTGATGAGCCGGAGCATGAAGATGAGCACAAAGGGCAGCACCGCGCCGTTCACCACCTGGGAGACGAACATGATGGCGATGAGCGGAGCCTCGGGCCAAAGGATGACCCCCGCGGAGACCACGATGATGAGCGTGAACAGCCAGAAGAACTGCGGCGCCTCGCGGAAGTCCTTGTCCACGCCGAGCTCCCAGCCCATGCCCTCGCAGATGTAGTAGGCGGTGGAAAGCGGCAGCACGCAGGCCGCGAAGATCGAAGCGTTGAAAAGCCCCACGGCGAAGAGTCCGGTGGCGTACTCGCCCACCAGCGGGGTAAGCGCCATGGCCGCGTCCGCCGCGGTCTCAATGGGGATGCCTGCTTTAAAAATCGTGGCGGCGCAGGCCACCACGATGAAGAAGGCCACCACGATGGCCATGATGCAGCCCACGACGACATCCAGCCGCGAGAAGGCGTAGTCCTCCTTGGTGATGCCCTTCTCCACCACGCTGGCCTGCTGGTAGAACTGCATCCAGGGCGCGATGGTGGTGCCGATGACGCCGATCATCATGGTGACGGAACCCGGGGTCACATGCATGTCCGGCACCACCGAAGCCTTGAACACCTCTCCCCAGTCCGGGCCGCTCATGATGGCCGCCACGGGATAGGCCACATAGACCACGCAGGCCACCAGGAACACCTTCTCCACGATGCGGTACGAGCCCTTGACGATGAGCAGCCACACGGCCACCGCGCCCAGAGGCACGGAGACGTACTTGCTGACCCCAAAGAGCTCCATGCTGGCGGCGATGCCCGCAAACTCGCTGACCGTGTTGCCGAGGTTGGTCAGGAGCAGGGCGATCATGACGTAGAAGGTGATCCGGACGCCGAAGCTCTCGCGGATGAGGTCGGAAAGCCCCTTGCCCGTCACCGCGCCCATGCGCGCGCACATCTCCTGCACCACCACCAGGGCCACGGTGGTCGGCAGCATCATCCACAAAAGCGACATGCCGAACTGCGCGCCCGCCAGGGAATAGGTGGTGATGCCGCCCGCGTCGTTGTCCACGTTTGCGGTGATGATGCCCGGCCCGAGCAGGGCGAGAAACAGCATGATGTTCCTGCGGTTCAGCCTGCCCAGGGGCGAAAAGATGGAAGCGAGGCTCATGGAAACGCCGCCCGGATGCTAGAAGTTGCGCGTGGCCTTGTACTGTTTCCAGCGCAGGGCAAAGGGCAGAAAGTGTTCGATGATGTCGTCGGAGGTGACGATTCCGGCCATCTTGCCGTCTTCCTCCAGGACAGGCACGGACGCCAGCTTGTACTGCACCACCAGCTCCAGCACGTCCTCAAGGGATGAGTCCACCTGCACGGTCTTGGGGTTGCGGCTCATGATTCCGGCCACGGGATCCGCGCCCTGCGCCAGCAGCACCCGCCGGAGGCTCGCCACGCCAAGCAGCCGCTCCTCCGCGTCAAGCACGTATATGTAATAGATGGAGTCCATCTCCGCGCCGAGCAGGCGCACCTGGCGCAAGGCGTCGTCCGCCGTGGCCTCCGGGTGGACGAAAAGGAATTCGTTGTTCATCAGCCCGCCAGCGGAGTCGTCCTCGTGCTCCAGCAGCTCCTGAACCTTCTCCGCGTCCTCGGGGTCCATCTGGGCCAGCAGCTCCTGGGCCTTCTCGTCGGGCAGCTCGGCCAAAACGTCGGCGGCCTCGTCGGGCGGCATCTCCTCCAGCACGTCGGCCGCGTGGGAGCTGTCCATCTGGGAAAGCAGGCGGCTTGAGTCCTCGGGCTCCATCTCGCCCATGGCCTCGCCGGCTGCTTCCACGTCAATGGAGCTGAGCACGGCCGAGACGTTCCTGTGCGGCAACTGGGCCAGGATGTTGGCCAGGTCCGCCGGGTGCATGTCGGAGAGCTTGTCGCGGGTGACGGTGAGGGTGAGCTGGGTGAGGTTGGCGTCGAGCGGCTGGACGAGCAGCCAGTCTATCTCCTTGGGCGGCAGCTTGCGCTTGAGCACCCCGCCCAAAAAATCCCAGGCGTTCAAATAGCCGAGCCGGCGCAGGATGCCCCGGAATCCGACATCCACGGACGAAAGGCACAGGCCCGCCGAGGCCAGCGCGAGCTTCAGGTCGTTCACGCGCACCACGCGCGCGCCGTCCACGTCCACAATCTGCTTGTCCAGAATGTCGCGGCGCATGAGCACCTCGTTCTCCGCCTCGGGCAGGTCCGGCAGCGCTTCCGGTTCGCCCTTGAGCGAGACCACGACATCGTTGAACATGGCCAGGTCGTCAAAGGCCACCCGGCGCATGGACCGGGCGGACTTCACCAGCACGTGGTGCACCACCGGCAAGGGATCGCCGGGGCTCATGGCCACGTCAAAAAGCCGCCCGACCTCGCGGCCGGAGCGGCTGATGACCGGGCGGTCCAGGACCGCACTCAAAAAAAGGTCTTTTGCGTGCTGGGACATGACGGCCTCCCCAGGCGCCTGGGCGCACTCCGATGAACGAGAAACACGAAAAACCGGCAGCCCGCAACAAGGCGGGCTCCGGTGGGCTGCGTGCCGCCGGGCTTCACAACCGGTCAGAAAAACCGGTCACGGCGCGGCGGCGCGCTATTTTCGCGTATCCGTACTCTGGGTAGGCTGGGTGGGCTGGGCAGGCTGAGCGGGCTGGTCGGGGGTGCCGTCCAGTCCCTTGCGGAGCTCGCGAATGCCCTTGCCGATGCTGGCGCCCAACTGCGGAAGCTTGCTGGGGCCGAAGACAAGCAGGGCGATGCCGACAATCAACAGCAGGTGCATGGGCTGAAGAAGCTGTCCGAACATGGCTGTTCCTCCGTGTTCCCGTGGAGCGGACGGCCCGAAGTCGCATCCAGGTCCAGGGGAGGTCTTGCGCCGATCAGGCGGCGTCATCCGGTTCGGGACGTCATTCGAAAAACGAACGCATGTACCGAGTCTCAGGGAAGGACAGGGAGGGCGCGATTGCCGTCCCAGTCAAAACGTCATCTACAGGGAACCATCGCTCCCGTCAAGGCGCATCTTGAGATGCTGGTAGGCTTTTGCCGTGGCCACGCGGCCGCGCGGCGTGCGCTTGATGAACCCGCACTGGATGAGGAAAGGCTCATAAATGTCCTCGATGGTCCGCGCTTCCTCGGAGCAGGCCACGGCGATGGTCTTGACGCCCACCGGCCCGCCGCTGAACTGGTTCACGATGAGTGAGAGGATCTTCCTGTCCATCTGGTCCAGGCCGTGCGGGTCCACGTCGAGCCTGTCGAGGGAGTCCTCGGCCAGCTTCCTGTCCACCACGCCCTGGCCGGAAACCACGGCGTAGTCGCGGATGCGCCGCAAAAGCCGCCCGGCGATGCGCGGCGTGCCGCGCGACCTGCGCCCGATGGCCCAGGCGCCCTCCTCGGTCACCTTCACGCCCAGGATGCCCGCCGCGCGCAGCACGATGCGCGAGAGCTCCTCCGGCGAGTAGAACTCCAGGCGGAACACGCAGCCGAAGCGGTCGCGCAGGGGCGAGGTGAGCAAGCCCACGCGGGTCGTCGCGCCCACGAGGGTGAACGGCTCAAGATCAATTTTGACCGTGCGCGCGCCCGGCCCCTGGCCGATGATGAGGTCGATCTTGTAGTCCTCCATGGCGGGGTAGAGAATCTCCTCCACTGTGGCGGGCATCCGATGGATCTCGTCGATGAACAGAATGTCATGCCGGGCCAGATTGGTCAGGATGGCCGCCAGGTCGCCCACGCGCTCAAGCACAGGCCCGCTGGTGGAGACCATGTTCACGCCCAGCTCGCTGGCCATGATCTGCGCAAGCGTGGTCTTGCCCAGGCCGGGGTTGCCGGAGAACAGCGTGTGGTCCAGCGCCTTGCCGCGCTCCTTGGCCGCCTGGATGAACACGGACAGGTTGGCGCGCACGTCCTCCTGGCCGATGAAATCGTTCAGGCGCTGCGGGCGGATGGTGTCGTCAGCCTGGGGCCGCTTGGCGGCGTCTTCGTTCGCGGGTGCGCTCATGTTTCCCCCGTGTTAGGACCGCGCCGCGGCGATCTTTTTGAGGGCCACGCGAATGGCCGAACTGGCGTCGATGTCCGGCTCGGCCTCGAAGATCTCGCGCACCATGGGTCTGGCCTCGTCCTCGGTGTAGCCGAGCGCCTTCATGCCCGAGAGCGCGTCGAGGTACTCGCTCTGCGGGGCGTCCTGCGGCATTGGGGCCAGGGTGGGGCCGGTCTTGATGCCCGCCACCTTGTCCCGAAGCTTCCACATGATCTCGCGCGCGGACTTCGGCCCGATGCCCGGCACCGTGGCCAGCATGTCGGCGTCCTCGCGCAGCACCAGCTCGCGCAGGTGGTCGGGCCGGAAATGGGAGAGGATGGACAGGGCCTTTTTCGGCCCCAGCTTGTCGATGCCGATGAGCAGGCGGAACAGGTCGCGGTCGTCCTTGGTGGCGAAACCGTAGAGGTCGAGAGCTTCCTCGCGCACGATGGTGTGCACGAAGAGCTGCACTTCGCCGCCCATCCGCGGCAGCCCGGCCAAGGCCGTGGACGGCAGGGCCAGCTCATAGCCCACGCCGCCCGGAGTCAGCACCACGCAGCCCTTGGCGGTCTGGTCCAGCAGGCGTCCTTCCAGATAGGCGATCATGTGCCGTCTCCTCCTCAGTCCGCGTTGCCGCGCCCGGACAACCGGCGAAGCCTGCGCTCGTTCAGGTGGCAGATGGCGACCGCCAGCGCGTCGCTGGCGTCCAGCGCCCAGTCCGGCTTTTTCACGCCCAGGATCTGGGCCACCATGAAGGCGACCTGCTCCTTCTCGGCCCGGCCCACGCCCACCAGGCTCTTTTTGACCAGGGTGGGCGGATACCCGGCCACGGAAAGCCCGGCCACGGCGCAGGCGGCCATGGCCGCGCCCCGCGCCTGGCCCAGCTTGATGGCCGAGGCGCTGTTCTTGGACACGAAGACCGACTCGATGGCGGCCTCGGTAGGCGCGTGGAGCTTTATGATCTCGGCCACGCGCGTGTAGATGACGCCCAGGCGCTCGGCCATGTCGCCCCCGCTTGGCGTGCGTATGGTGCCCACGGCCACAAGCTCGGCGCGGCCCGAAGCCTCGCGCACCACGCCGAAGCCGGTGACCTGGCTTCCGGGGTCCAGCCCCAGCACGGCCACGGGCGCGCCCATGCTACCCCAGCTCTTCCATGATCTCGTCGGTGAAGTCGGCGGTGACGTAGACGTTGGACACGTCCTCGTTCTCCTCCAGGTTCTCCATAAGATTCATAACCTTGCGCGCCGTGGCGGCGTCAACCGGGGTAAGGTTCTTGGGCAGCATGGTCAGTTCGGAATTTTCCACCGCGATGCCCGCGTCCTCAAAGGCCTTTTCCACGGCGGAGTAATTCTCCGGAGCCACGCGCACCTCAAGGCTGTCCTCTTCGGCCACCACGTCGTCCGCCCCGGCCTCCAGGGCCACCTCCATGATCTGGTCCTCGGTGTACTTGCTCGCGTCGAAGGAGAGCACGCCGCGCTTGTCGAACATCCAGGCCACGCTGCCGGGCTCGCCCATGTTGCCGCCGCCCTTGCCGATGATGTGGCGGACCTCGGCGATGGTGCGGTTTTTGTTGTCCGTGGCCACTTCGACCAGCATGGCCACGCCGCCCGGGGCGTAGCCCTCGTAGGTCATCTCAAAGATCTCGCCCCCGGCCAGTTCGCCGGTGCCCTTCTTGATGGCCTGGTCGATCTTGTCGTTGGGCATGTTTGCGGACTTGGCCTTGGCGATGACTGCGCGCAGGCGGGCGTTCATGTTCGGATCGCCGCCACCCTTGGCCGCAAGGATGATATCCTTGGTGATTTTTGTGAACACGGCGCCCTTCTTGGCGTCGGTCTTGGCTTTGGCGCGTTTGATCGTGGCCCATTTACTATGTCCGGACATGAATCCTCCAAAAAAGTATAATATGGAGCCCTGCGGCTCTGAAACAGATAACTTTACAGAACCTCGCCCCGAAAGCCAAGCCCCAGAATAAAGGTCTCCTTGCTTTCCGCCCGCGAACTCTTGGGCTTGAAGCCGCGCACCTTCTCGAAATACGGGCGCAGCGACTCCTGAAAGCCCTTGGCGTCCGGGCCTTCGAAGATCTTCGCAACGAAGTTGCCGCCCTCTTTAAGCCGGCGCAGGGCCACGTCGCGGGCGCGCTCGCACAACTCCACGCTGCGCGCCTGGTCCGTGAACTTGACTCCCGTGGTGCGCGGGGCCATGTCGCTCATGACAAAGTCAAAGGGCAGATGCGGCTCCATGAGCGCCAGCAGCTCCGGGGTGTCCTCAAAGGCGTCGTGCACCAGAAAACGCACGTTCTCCGGGAACTCCTGCTCCGTGGTCTGAATGTCCAGCGCAAGCACAAAGCCCGCCGGGCCGACCTTCTTTGCGGCGAAAAGCGTCCAGGAGCCGGGGGCCGCGCCAAGGTCCAGCACCTTCAGGCCGGGCTTCAGGAGCGCAAACTTGGCATCAAGCTCTTGCAGCTTGTACACGCTGCGGGCAGGATAGTTTTCCGCCTTGGCGCGCTTGAAATAATGGTCGCGATATTGTTTCATGGGCCGTCCTGTGCGTGAACCACTAGCGTAATCCGCCAGGCTTGCCAAGATAAGCCCCAAGGAGCCCACATGCCAGACACGGCCCCAAGCCGCCCCAAGCGCGCACGAGTCCTCGACGCGCTCGGCCTGCCCAAGACCCTGCCCGCAACGCCGCAGGACTTCCTGACGCTCTTCGGCACTGGGCCGGATGTCCTGCTCCTGGGCCTGGGGCCGGAGCCGGAGCGCCTGGCCGAACTCGTTCCGGGCCTTTCCAGCGCGTCGGGCCGCGTACGCTACCTGGAGGTCCCGGACCTGGCAGCCCAGCTTGGCGGGGACTGGCGCGGACGCATCCCGCCCGCCTGCGAGGCCGTGCCCACCGACGCGCTGGCCGACGCGGCGCAGGACACGCGCGTGGTGCTCTACCGCCCCGGCCCGCGCCTGTACCCGGACTTCTGGGGGCCGCTGCTGGCGCGGCTGCACATGGCCCTGCTTCCCCAAGACACAACGCTGGACCAGCGCCTTGTCTGGCTGCCGGGCGGCGAAGGGGATCTGCTGCGCCTGGAACTGCGCGAAGCCTTCGAGGCCCTGGGCTATCGCGTGCGCCTGCTGCCGGACGAAACCGCCCTGCGCGGCCTGCTGGCGGGCGGCGAGCGCCCGGCTCTCTACCTCAGCGTCAATTTCAAGGGACTCGACCCGCTCGGCGAGGCCGCGCACCTGCTGGAGGCCGCTGGCGCGAAGCTGGCCGTGTGGTGCGTGGACAACCCGCTGCACCTCATCTCCGGCCTCAGGGCGCGCTTCTGGACGCGGGTCCCTCTCTTCGTCACCGATGACTGGTTCATCGAGCCCTTGCAAACGCTTGGCGCGGCGAACGTGCGCCACCTGCCCCTGGCGGCGCGGGCTGCGGACATCGCTGGCGATGCTCTCCGCCCGGACCAGGCTTTTGCGGACCCGGCCTTCGCGGATCTGGCCGACCGGCTGGTGTTCGTGGGCCGCAGCGCCTTTCCCGGCAAGGCGGACTTCTTCGCGGGCTGCGCCACCCCGGCCGCCGCCTGGACCGAGGCCGAGCGGCTGCTGGCCGCAGGCGGCAGGCCGGACTTCGGCTGGTGGCTTGCGCGCCTGGGCGTCGACCGGCTGTGGCCCGGAACGGACGCGCGGCGCGCGGGCTTCTGCGCCGAGGAGACGGGCAAGGCCTGGCGCACGGCCTGTCTGGCCGCGGCGCATGCGGGTCTGGCCGGCGCGCTCACGGTCTTTGGCGACGAGGGCTGGCGGGAGCTTTTGCCAGAGGGGACCGACCTGCGCGGCCCGGTGGACTACTACGCTGCGCTGCCGAGGATCGCCGCCAGCGCGAGCGCGTGCCTGAACTGCACCAGCCCGCTTTTGCCCCACGGCCTCACGCAGCGGCACTTCGACACCTGGGCCTGGGGCGGGCTGCTGCTCACCGACGCCACGCCAGGGCTCTTGCTCTTCCCAGCCGACCTGACGCGGCCCGTCACCTTCCGCACCCCGCAGGACATCGCCCCGCGCCTGCGGGCGCTGCAAGCCTCGGCCTCGGAAGCCGAAGGCCTTAAACGGGCCTGGCGCAGCGAACTGGCCGCACGGCACACGTACGCGCACCGGGTGCGAAGCGTGCTGGAGGCGCTGGAACTATAGCCGCGCCGGAGCGCGGGCGAGGCGGGCGAAAGGCTATTCAGGTTGCGGGGCGTTCAGCAGGGGCAGAAGCAGCGGGGCCAGGGCCTGGGCGAGCAGGGCCGCGCCCTTGGCGTTGGGGTGCACGCCGTCGGCCTGATAGCAGCCGCTCTGACCATCCAAGGGATCAAGGATGTGCGGCAGAAGCGGCAGGCCGAACTTCCGGGCCAGTTCCGCGTGCATGGCGTTGAAGCGCTTGACGTAGCCGTTGTTGAACTCCGGCGGGGCCAGGGGCGTCAAGCCCGCCAGGTCGGGATCGTCGAAATCCGGCGTAAAGAGGTCGGCGCGCGTGCGCCAGCCCGCCAAAAGCACCGCCGCGCCCGCCCCGAGCAGGGCCGCGATCATGCGCTCCAGCGCGGCGCGGGTCTCCTTCACCGGGACGCCCTGATAGCAGTCGTTGGCGCCGAACTCCAGCAGCACTGCGCGGGGACGCGCCGCCAGCACCTCGTCCAGGCGCTCCAGCCCGTCCAGGGAGGTATCCCCCGACACGCCGAAATCGAGCACGCGCACGCCGCTGCCCTGCCCCGCGCCGAGCCTCGCCAGCTCGGCCTCAAGGCGCGCCACAAGGCCGTCCTGGGTGGAAAGGCCCCACCCTGCCACAAGGCTGTCGCCGTAGGCGGCCAGGGTGACACGGGTATCCTGCTGCGCGGCGGAGGCGGGCGTGTGCATGGCGGCTAGCCCTTGGCGATCCATACGCCGACGGTCTTGGCCTCTTCGGCCCACTTGGACGAAAGGCGCACGGACAAGAACTCGCGGTACACTCCGTCGAGCAGTTCCAGGCACTGCTCCACCAGAAAGAGCTTCTCCAGCACGCGGGCGTCGGGGTCGGTGTCCTCGCGGTCGCTGGTCTCCACCTTGGGCGTCTTGAGCCCGGACAGGGAAAAGTCCGTGTCCTTGAGGGTCAGCTGCCAGGCCTCGGGGTCGCGGTCGAAGCGCAGCTGGGCTCGGTTGACCTTCTTGCCCGTGCGCAGGCCGCTGCGCGCCTCGGTCAGCTCTCCGCTGGGGCTCTTCACCGTGGCCGACTCCAGGCCCTCGCCGTCGCCGCCCTGGACGCTCAGCCGCTCCTCCAGGCGCAAATGGAACTCGCGTCCGTCCTTGTCCTGAAATACTCCGCCCCGGGCCTCGGTGGCGTGCCACAGCCAGGTGAGGAAGTCCTGGCCAAGGATGATGCTCTCGCGTTCTGTCAGCGTGCGGTCCATGGCTTCCCCTTAGATGAAGGACGTGGGTTCAAGGTTCTCCAGACGCGAGGCGGCGCCCTCGCCCAGCATGTCCAGGCCCAGGGCGAAGGGGGTCAGGGCCTCCAGCTCCAGGCCGAAGCTCTCCTCGAACTGGGCCTCGAACAATTCCTTGGCCTTGGAGTTGGTGCTGCAGAAAAGCACGCGCCCGGTCTGGGTGTTCCACACGGCGTCGAATACCGCCGGAACCGGCAGGCTGCGCGCGCGCAGGCGCAGCATCACCTGGTCCTTGATCTCGCGGCGGCGGTCCTTGGAGATGAAGGCCTTGCCCTCGGCCTTGGCCTGGGCCAGCTCCTGGGAGAGCGCGATGAGGCAGTGCTTCTTGAACACGGCGGGCGGGATGCGCCGCGTGTCGAGCCGCAGCGAGAAGCACATGTAGTGGCCCTTCTCCGGCGGAGAGTCGGCCCAGTCCATGTCCAGCATGTTGTCGATGTTGCACCAGCCGAAGGAGCGCTCGTCCGTGGTGGCGTCGATGTCCTTGAAGGCGTTGTCCTTCAGGCGCTTGGGAACCTCGCGCCAGAGGGCGTCCGGAATGTCGTCCACCACGCGGTAGCGGGTGATGCCGAGGCTTGCGGAGAGTATGGGCACGTGGGCCTCCTTGACGTGGTTCATCGAATGCGGGTGTGCGCGGCTTGAGGTACCGGGAAAGCGGGCTTCTGTCCAGCCGGGGCACAGGCCGCAGACGCGCGCCCTGCCGAGTCCCCCCTTGCCATGCGCACTGTCAGGGCATACCCTGTCAACCACATGTCGCGCAAGGAGGCCCCAATGAGCAGCACCCCCATCGCCGCGCTGGCGGACTATCTCGACGAGAAGGCCCGCCGGGTCAAAAGCATCGAAGCCGAGGCCGAGGCCATCATCCATGGCGAGGGCGACCAAGGCGGATACGAGGCGCTCATGCGCCAGAAGGCGGAACTGCTGAAGGCCCTGGCGGACGACGCCGCGCCGCTGGTCAAGGCCCTTGGCCCCGGCCTTGCGGACGCCGCCGGCGAACGGCTGGCGGACTTTTCCCGCAACGCGGACAACTCCCTGCGCATCGGCAGCGTGTTCTACATGTCCGCCCTGCTCTACCCGGACGAGCACAAGCCCGGCGAACCCAACAACCTGGAAATCCTCGCGGCGGAAGTCCGCGGCTGGGAATAACCCGGCTACTTCCGTCATGCGTCAACGACTCACGCCATCGCGCCTGCGCCTTGCGGCGCAGGGAGGCTTTGCCGTGTTCCTGGCCTGGACCTGCGCGCGCTTCGTGGCGCACGTGCGCTGGGCCTTGGGCCAGAGCGAAACATGGGTCCCCAAGCCGCCCGCCGTGGAGGGCTTCCTGCCCATCAGCGCGCTCATGGCCGCAAAGCGCCTGCTGTTCACCGGGGCCTATGATCCCATCCACCCGGCCGGGCTGACCATCTTCCTGGCCCTGCTCGGCATGAGCTTCTTGTGGCGCAAGGGCTTCTGCGGCCAACTCTGCCCGGTGGGCCTCGTAGCGAATCTGCTGGAGCGCCTGGGCCGCAGGCTTGGCGTCGCCTGGCAGCCGGGGCGGACCGGAAGGCGCGTCCTGGCCGCGCCCAAGTATCTGCTGTTGGCGGGCTTCGGCTACGCCACGCTGAGCATGAGCGCGGAGGACATCGAGAGCTTCCTGCGCGCGCCCTTCAATCTCGTGGCGGACACGAAGATGCTGCTCTTCTTTGCGCGCCCGTCCGCCCTGACCCTGGGCGTGCTCGGCGCGCTGGCCGCCGCCTCGGTGCTGATTCCGGCCTTCTGGTGCCGTGCGCTCTGCCCCTATGGCGCGCTGCTCGGGCTCTTCTCCTGGCTCTCGCCCACCGCCGTCACCCGCGACGCCGACGCCTGCGTGTCCTGCGGGCGCTGCGCCAAGGCCTGCCCCGTGGGCCTGCCCGTGGACACGGTCCTGCGCGTGACCTCGCCCGAGTGCCAGGGCTGCGCGGAATGCGTGAGCGCCTGCCCGGCGCCCGGCTGCCTGGGCGTGCGCTTCGCGGGCCGGCCTGTGCCCTGGTGGAGCATCGCCGTGGGCAGCCTCGCCATCCTGGTGGGGGCGTCGATCATCGCCGATGCCCTGGGCTCGTGGCAGTCGCCCATCCCAGCCCCCATGGCGCGGCGCATGCACATGCTTTTGCTGGGCGATTTGCCGGGCTTCTAGGCTCGCTTTTCCCTTTCGACGCAACGAAGCGCCGCCAGGGATTATGCCCAGGCGGCGCTTCGTCCTGTATGGCGCAAAGACCTGCATTGTCGGCGCCAGGGCATGTTTCCCAAAGACGAATTTTGTTCCCTGGCGAGGAGAGAGGCTTTTTGGGGCCAGGGAGTGTACTCATGCGGTACAGCCCTGGGCCAAAAGAGCCTCGCGACGACGCCCAGGGGGCAAAAGGCGCTTTGAGAAACAGGCTCTAGTAGTCCAGGGTGTCCAGACGCAGGCGCTTCAAACGGTCGGACGGACGGCGGGTGAAACGCGCCAGCCCGTGCCCGAAGCTCGGCAAAAACTGGAAGGCCCAGTCGCCGCCGGTGCCGAAGCCGTTGATGATCTCGGTCTCGATGCCCGCGCGCACAAGAACGTCGGCCTGCTCGCCCTGGACGGCCTTGAGCGCGTCCAGGATGACCGGCACCAGCCCGCAGGTCACGTGGCGCAGGTCGATGGTCGCGACCTCGCCGGCTTGCACGGCGCCGGGCTGCGGAGGGGAATTCGTTTCGTTCATTGTCGCCACCCACTTACAGGCCACGGCCCGGCCGCGAAACGCGGCACAGGAAGCCCTTGAGGTACTCGGTTTCCGGCATGGCCGGGTGGATGGGGTGGTCCGCCGCCTGATGGCACTGGCGCACGAGGGTCAGCCGCACCCCGGCGTCGCGCGCCGCCCCGGCCAGCACCTTGCGCAAATCATCGCGGCCCACGTGCTGCGAGCAGGAGCAGGCGATGAGGAATCCGCCGTCCTCCACAAGCTCCAGGGCCAGCCGGTTGGCCGTGCGGTAGGCCGCCAGCCCCTTCTCCATGTCCTTGCGGCGCTTCACAAAGGCCGGAGGATCCACGCTCACCAGTCCGAAGCGCTGGCCTTTGGCGCGCAGGTCCTTCAGGCCCGAGAGCGCGTCGGCCTCCAGGGTCTCCACGCGCTCCGCCACGCCGGAAAGCGCCGCGCTCTTGGCCGCGTAGGAAAGCGCCACGCCCGAGGCGTCCAGGCACACGGCCCGCGTTGCCCCGGCGTGCGCGCAGGCGACGCCCAGGCCCCCGGCGTAGGAAAACACGTCCAGCACGGACCGCCCGGCGGAAAGCGAGGCCGCCAGGGCGCGCGTCTCGCGCATGTCGTAGAACCAGCCGGTCTTCTGCCCGCCCGCGAGCGGGAACACGAAGCGGCAGCCGTTCTCCAGGGTCTCGGCCTCGTCCGGGGCCTCGCCAGCGGCCAGCTCCACCACGCGGGGCAGCCCTTCCAACTCGCGGCCCGGCAGGTCGTTCTTGAGCAGGATGCCGCGCGGAGCCACGAGTTCGGTCAGCGCGTCCACGATGTCCGCGCGCACGCGCTCCATGCCCGCAGTGCCGATCTGCACGGCCAGCACATCGCCGAAGCGGTCCACCACCAGGCCGGGCAGCCGGTCGGCCTCGCCAAAGGCCAAGCGGTAGTAGGGCTCGGCAAAGAGGTCCTGGCGCAGGGCCAGGGCCGCGCCCAGGCGGGCGCGCAGCAGCTCGGCGTCCAGCGGCCGCGTGGCGTCCTGGCAATACACGCGCCCGGCGATGAGCGCGCCCGGATTCACGTAGGCCGAGCCCAGCGGACGGCCCTGGGACGACTCCACGCGCGCGCACTCGCCCGGGGAAAACCCCGTGAGCGGCGTCTTGGCCACGTCCACCTCGTTGCTGAAGATCCACGAGTGCCCGGCGCTCAGGCGGCGGTCCTCGTTCTTGCGCAGCGTCAGAGTGCGCATGGGGGCTGTGGGGGCCGCGCTCATAGGGGGCAGGTCCTGCGCAGCGTCAACATGCGCTGGCCATAGGCCGCCTGGCCGAGGGAAATGCAGCCGTCGTTGGGCGGCAGAAGCTTGTGCGTCAAGGGTATGAGTCCTCTTTCGGCCAGGGCAGCGGGCAGTTCCTGGGCAAAGGTGAGATTCTGCATCACCCCGCCGGAGAGCGCCACGTGCTCCAGGCCATGTTTCTTGGCCAGACGCCGGGCCATGTCGGCCAGGCCGATGATGAGGCTGGCGTGGAAGCGGCGGGCGATGACGGCCACGTCCTCGCCCGCGTTGATGTCGTGCAGCACGCCCCGGAACAGGCTGTAGGTGTCCAGCTCGCGCGGCAGCTGGTCCGTTTCCAGGCGACCGGTGGCCGTGCTCTTTATGAGCGAGCAGGGATATTCCGCCGCCTCGGCGATGGGGATGGAGAGGTCCTGGGCGCGCTCCAGCAGCATGGCCGCCTGGCCCTCGTAGGTGGTGCGCAGGCACAGGCCCAGCATGGCCGAAACGGCGTCGAAGAGCCGCCCGCAGCTCGAGGTCAGCGGGCAGTTCAGGCTCTTGCGCAGGATCTGCGGCAAAAACGCGCTGGCCTGCTCGTATTCCGGCAGCCAGGGCCAGGCCGGGCTGCCGTTCTGGCCGCTGGCCTCCATGTCCAGCTCCCAGAGCATGGCCTGGGCCAGCCGCCAGGGCTCGTGCACAGCGGCCTCTCCGCCGGGCAGGCTGAATTCGGCGAAATGGGCCAGGCGCTCGTGCCGCAAGGTCGCCGTGTCCACCAACAGGCACTCGCCGCCCCAGATGGACCAGGAAGCGCCGCCGCCCAGGCTGGGCTGGCTGGTGCCGAAGCCGGTGCCGTCCAGAGCCAGGGCCAGGGCCGGGCCAAGGTGCTTGTTCTCCGCCAGCACGGAGTGCGCGTGGGCGAAATGGTGCTGGAGCGCGCAGATGGACACGCCCGTCTTGCGGGCCATCTCCTGGGCCACGCTGGTGGTCAGATAGTTGGGATGGAGGTCGCGCACCACGAGCTTGGGCTCGGTTTGCAGGATGTCCTGAAAGTGCTCGGCCATTTCGTGGTGAAAGCCCAGGGTCTCGATGTTCTCCATGTCGCCCAGGTGCTGGCTCACAAAGGCCTGGTCGCCCTTGGTGAGGGTGAGGGTGCACTTGAGCTCCGGCCCCAGGCCCATGACGCTCTCACCGGCCTCGGCCAGGAACACCGGCTGCGGCACAAACCCGCGCGCCCGGCGCAGGTACTGGGTCTCCCCGGTCCGCGGCAGCACGCGCAGCACCGAGTCGTCGGTGCGGATGAGGATGTCGCGGTTGTGGAACAGGAAGATGTCCGCCTGCTCGCCCAGGCGCGCCAGGGCCTCGCGGTTGCCCAGGCAGATGGGCTCGTCGCTCACGTTGCCGGAGGTCATGACCAGGGCGGCGGGCATGTGCTGCCGCTCCTGCGAAAGCAGGCGGCCATAGCGCTGGAAAAGCACGTGATGCAGCGGGGTGTAGGGCAGCATGAGGCCCACGCAGTCCACATCCGGGGCCACGGCGGCGGCCAGCGGCGCGCCGCGCGCCTTGGTGCACAGCACGATGGGCCGCACCGAGCCGGACAACCACTCCTCCTCGGCTGGGCCGAGATGCGCCAGGGCGCGGGCGGTGTCCAGGTCGGGCACCATGACGGCCAGCGGCTTGTGCGGGCGGCGCTTGCGCAGGCGCAGTTCGCGCACGGCCTCCTGATTGGTGGCGTCGCACACCAGATGAAAGCCGCCCAGGCCCTTCACCGCGGCGATGCCCCCCTGCATGAGCACGGCGGCCAGCTTGCGCATGGCCTCGTCGCGCCGGGCCACCACCAGGCCGGAACGGTCGGACAGCCAGACCTTGGGGCCGCACACCGGGCAGGCGTTGGGCTGGGCGTGGAAGCGGCGGTCGCGGGGATTCTCGTACTCGCGGGCGCAGTCCGGGCACAAGGGAAAGCAACCCATGGACGTGTTCGGGCGGTCGTAGGGCACGCTGCGGGTGATGGTGTAGCGCGGGCCGCAGTTGGTGCAGTTGGTGAACGGGTAGAGGAAACGCCGGTTGGTCTTGTCGAAGAGCTCGGCCAGGCACTCCGGGCAGGTGGCCACATCCGGGCTGATGAGCACGTCGTGTCCGGCCCCGCCGGTGCTTTTGCAGATGCAGAAGCCGCTCGCCCCGTCCGCCGTCGGCACGTCCTGCACGCTGACGCGCAGGATGCGCGCAAGCGGAGGCTGGTCCGTCTCCAGGCGGCGGGCGAACTGGTCCAGCTGCCTGGGCGGCCCCTGCACCTCGATGACCACGCCCTCCGGGGTGTTGCGCACGGTCCCGGCGAGGGTCAGCTCCTCGGCCAGACGGAAGATGAAGGGCCGGAAGCCGACGCCCTGCACCTGCCCGGTGACCACGAAGCGGCGGCGAATATCAGCGCTGGCCATTGAAGCTCCTTGCCTTCCAGACGTTGTGTGGTGATAGCCAAGGCCGGACCAGGATGCAAGGCCCATGAAGGCGCGGGCGGCCCGGTCGCCAGGGCGGCGGACGGCGTCAGCCCAGGCGGTCCAGGAAGCTCTTGAAACGCCCGCGCACGAAGCGCAGGGGCTCAAAGCGCATGGGGTCGAGCCCGGGCTTGAGCGCGAAGCCCGAGGCGTCGAAGGCCTGTGGCGTTTCCAGCGGGAACGCGGCGGCGTTGTCCACTCCAGGCAGGTTGCGACGGACGGCCTCGGCCCATAGTGGCACGTCCTTCGGGGCAAGGCCCAGCAGACGGAACAGCGCGGCGTCCAGGGCCAGGGGCGCGGGCGAAGCTCCCAGCAGCGCGAGCGGATAGCCCTCCCCATGCACCGGCCCGCCGCGATGCAGGGCCACGACGCCGTCCACCACGCCCGCCACGGGCGGCAGGGCGGCGAACACGTCGAGCACCATGGACTCCATGGCCCCAAGCGTCTCGCCCAGGCGCATGTGGGCCAGGGCCTTGCGGCAGCCGCACACGCAGCCGAAAAGGTTCTTGACGCTGGCGGTGACCCGGAACTGCCCGTGGGCCTTGAGCCGCGCAACGCTGACGATGCGGTCGGACTCCAGCGCCGTGCGCGAAACCCCGATGCTCCCGCCCTGGGACAGAGCCAGCGGGACCGGGCGCTTCAGGGTCGTCACGCCCAGGCCAAGGGGCCGCAGGGCCTTGTCCAGCCCGCAGGCGCGGGCCACGCGCTCCGCGCTGCCAAAGGCCGGGGAGTCGGCCACGCGCACCGTCGCGCCCAGGTCCAGCAAATGCGCGCACACGGCCCGCACCACCGAGGGATGCGTGCAGGAAAGATGCGCGTTCCCGCGCGACACGAGGTTCGGCTTCACCAGCACGCGCTCGCCGGACGCGAAGTCCAGCCCGCACGCGCCGAAGAGCCGCTCCACGGCCGCTTGCAGGGCCTCGCGGTCATAGGTCTCCTGGCGCAGCAGGCCCACGGGGATTGTGCTTGGTTCTGGCATGACGCCACAGGGGTAGCGCGAAAGGGAGGCAGTGGCAAGCCGCCGCGGCGGAACATGCTGCCCGCGCTTGCGAAGCGGACCGCCTCTGGGCATGATGCGCGGCACGAAGCCTGACGGAGGAGCGATGTCCAAGCAGCGAAACACACAGGCAGCGCCTCTGGTGCGCCTTGCCGGGGCCGGCGTCACCCGCGCGGGCGCGCGCCTGCTGTCCGGCGTGGACTTCAGCCTGATGCCCGGAGCGCGCTGGGCCGTGCTCGGGGCCAACGGGGCCGGCAAGACCACCTTTCTGCGCCTGCTGCGCGGCGAGCTCCAGCCTGATAGCGGAACGGAGAACGCGCGCACTTACGACCTGCCCGGCCAGGGCGGCCCGCAAGGCACGCCCCTTGGCCTGCGCCAGCGCCTGCCCCTTGTCTCCGGCGACATGCAGGACCTCTACGCCCGCAACGAGTGGGCCATCACCGGCTTGGAGGCCGTGCTCAGCGGGTTTTACGACACCGCCCTGCTCTATGCCGCGCCCACGCTGGAACAGCGCGAACTGGCGCAGGCAACCCTGGCCCGGCTCGGCCTGGACCATCTGGCGGGCGAGCGCGTGGCCCGCATGTCCACGGGCCAGGCCCGGGCGCTGCTCTTGGCCCGCGCCCTGGCCTGCGCACCGGACGCGCTGATCCTCGACGAGTGCCTGGAGGGGCTGGACGCTCCGTCCCGCGCCGTTTTCCTGGCCGCGCTGGACCGCGCCGCCGAGACCGATCCGCGCCTGGCCCTGCTTTTTTCCAGCCATCGCATGACGGAACCGGACGAGCTGCCCGCCTGCCTGACCCAGGCCCTGGTGTTGGAAGGCGGACGCATCAGCGCCAGCGGACTGCTTGAAGCGGTGCTGGCGGACTTGACGCTGCGCGCGCCAAAGGCATCGGGCAGGATGGAACAGCAGGCCGCGACCAGCGCGGAGCTGGCGCTGCCGCCCGCGACATTGGCGGCGGCGCACAGCGATTTCCTGGCGCGCATCACCAGCGCGAACGTAGTGGCGAACGGCAGGCCGCTGCTTGAAGACATCGACTGGACCATCCGCCCGGGCGAGCACTGGGCCGTGCTGGGCAAGAACGGCGCTGGCAAGACCACCCTGCTGAATCTGCTGGCCGGGGATATCTGGCCCTCGGCCCTCTCCGGCGCGCCGGGGCGCGTGGAGTACGGCTTCGCGCTGGCCGGGGAGACCCCGGACGACACGCGCAGGCGCATCGGGCGGGTGGGCGCGGCCCTGGATCGCGACTACGGCTGGAACCTGCGGGTGGACGAGACTGTGTGGTCCGGCGCCTTCGGAAGCATCGGCCTGTACGCCGAACCTGGTCCAGAGGCGCGCGAGCGGGCGGAGCGGCTGCTTGCTTTCTTCGGACTGGCGCGCCTGGCCGGGCGGGCCATCTTGAGCCTTTCGCGCGGGCAGCTCCGCCGGGTCATGCTGGCCCGGGCCATGCTTGGCCACCAGGGGCGCGGCCCGGCCCTGCTGCTGCTGGACGAGCCCGTGGCGGGCCTGGATGCGCGTGCGCGCACGTCCGCGCTGGGGCTGTTCTCGCGTCTGGCCGAGGCCGGAACCCCGCTGGTGATGGTGACGCATCACCTGCGCGACCTGCCAAAGCCGGTGAACCGGGTGCTGCTGCTTGAGGCTGGCCGGATTGGGTTCTGTGGAGACAGGGGGGAGTTCGAGGCGCGGCAGGCGGTCCGCACGGGGCGGACCGCCTGGGCCATGAAAAGCTAGCTGGCGTGGCTGATGAAGCGGCTCTGGATGCGGGGCGTGGGGCGCGCGGCGCGGCCATAGCCGACGTGGCGCTTCTGCTCCTTGTCGGCGCGGCGCATCTGCTCGCCCAGGTCGCGCTGCAAACGGCCCGCCTCGTCGATGATCCGCGCCTGCAATTCCTTGAGCGCCGTCAGCCTGCCCAGCAGGTCGTCCAGATTCTGCGGTTCGGGCGCGGACAGGTTGTCCTCCGAGAGCGCCTCGTTCAGCAGGCTGTCGCGCCCAAAGGCCACGGCTTCGGCCTTGTCCACATCGCCTGCGGTCAAGTGGGCCAGCTCCTGCCGTCCCAGTTCCAGGGCCTTGTCCAGCAATTTGAGCGCGGCGTGCATGGCTACCCCTTTCCGGATGTCCGGACGTCCTCGCGCAGCAGCGCGACGACCTTCTTCCAGCGGTTCACGGCGGGCAGGAACTCGTATTCCAGCAGGTCGGCCAGGAGAATCCAGTCCTCGTTCTCCAGCACTTCGGTCATCTCGCTGAACAGGCCGGAGAGCTGATCGCTGGCCTCCAAGAACTCCTTGTGGTCCTTGAGCGCGAATTCGCCGCGCAGCACGCTGACCATGCCGATGAAGTCGCGGGTCACGTCGAGCAGGTCCTGGTAGGTGTCCAGGGCCTCGGCGTCATCGGCCTGGCGGAACAGCTCGGCCACGCGGGTGGCGCCCTCGCCCATCAGGGTCACGACCTTGTACAGCTCGCGGGTGATCTCAACGGCCACCTCGGCCACGCCGAGGGTGCGGATGTCGATGCTCCGCACATCGGCCAGGTCGATGTCCTCGGCCTGGTGCGGATAGATCTCGGAGAAGGGCTTGTCGTTGACGAACACGTCCGTCACCACCCGTTCCTTGAGGCCGCCGTCCTCCATGACCTTGATGAAGACCTGGTCGAGGTTCTCAAAGCTCGAAACGTCCATTTCCTGTTTCTGCCCGTCGATGAGAATCATATTCTGCCCCTCCTTGGGTGGTTCTTTTTGTCTGAATGAAATTTCTGGTTGCGGCTGCACGCACAAGCCTATGCAATACCGATGCCAACAGATGCCTGAAGACGCCGGAGCAGGAGCGCGAAACGCCCGGCAAGGGCCATGATCCCAGCGAGATCCAGCCCTGGGCGCTCGGCCTCGAAGGTCCACAGCGCAGACAAAAGCGCCAGGCGCTCCTGGGCCTCCAGGATGCCGCGCACCCGCTGCCAGGTGGCCAAAAACTTTGTCTTCATGGCGGGCAGGGGGTCGCGCGCCAGGAGTTCGCCCTGCCGTTCCAGCAGATTCAGAAGCGACAGCACCTCGCCGAGAGAGCGGCCCATGGCTTCCGCAAGCTCCGGGGAAAGCCCGGCTGGCTCCACTGCCTCGGGCAGGGTCTCGCCGTCAAGATACGGACGATAGAGCGCGCGCTGCAAACGGATGAGCCGGGTGCGGTCCTCGGCCTCATGGCCGGACAGGCTCTCAAGGTCCAGCAGGCCGTCGGCCCCCATGACGCTGCGCCAGACGCGGGCTCCGGGCACGCGCACGCCGTCCGGGTCCGCTCCCGCCAGCATGGCCTCGGCAAGCCGCAGCACTCCGGCGGGCTCAATGGCCCTCCGGCAGGACAGCCCGCTCGCGCAGGCGGACCCGAAGGCGCAGGGGTGGCAGCCCTGGTCCGGCTCCAGGCTGATGCAGCCGGGCAGGTACGGCCCGGTGTCCCAGGGCTGGGCCGTGCACAAGAATATCGCCAGACAGGGCACGCCCAGGCCCGCGGCCAGGTGCATGGTCCCGGTGTCGTTGGTCACAAGCAGCTTGCAGGCGCAAAGCGTCGCGGTCAGTTCGCGCAGGTTTGTTGCGCCGATCAGATCGACGACCGGAACCTCGCAGCGTTCCTTGAGCCTAGCGCCCAGGGCCTTCTCCGGCTCCGTGCCCACAAGCGCCGGGACATAACCCGCCTGGAAGAGCCCGCGAGCGACCTCGGCAAAATTGTCCACGGGCCAGCGCCTGCGGTCCTCGCTGGCCCCCAGCTGCAGGGCCACGAACCCGCGCGCCGGGGCTGCGGGAAGCTCGGCAAGCAACCGTTGCCGGGCCGCGCTCTTCTCCTCTTCGGAAGGCCCGCGCAGGCCAAAACCAGCGCCAGGCCCGGAAAGCCCGCTGATGCGCCGGAACAGGTCCACGATATTGAAGGGGCTGGCCCCGCGCGAGGTGGCGGTCAATTGCAGGAAGACCGCCCAGAGGCTGCTGTCGGCGTTGAAGCCGAACTCGTCCATGGCGAAGCCGAGAGTCGGCATTGCCGGGTCGGGTGCGCCAAGGGTCATGGCCAGCAGGCGCGCAGGCTCGGAAGGCGTCAGGTTGATGACGGCATCGGGCGCGAATTCGGCGCGGAGCGAATCGAGAAACTGCCGGTGCTCGGCCAGGGCGCTGCGCCAGCCGCCGTCCAGCCGGGCCAGCAGGCGTCCGCCCCGCAGGGGGTGCACGTGCGAGACATCCCGCATCAACCCCGCGGCAGCGGCGAAATTGTCCAGGCAGACCAGGCCAACGCGATGGCCCTGGGCGGCAAGGCCCGTGATGGCTGGCTGGGACTGGAGCAGATCGCCCAGCCGGGTGAGGTTCAACACAAGGACATTCATGCGCGCTCCGGCAGATGTTTCTTGCGCCGAACGGAAGCAAGAAGCCTGCCGATGGCGCGAATCGTCCCACGCGGCCCCTGAATCCGCCGCTCACCGCTGTCCGGGACGCTGAATCCGCCGCTTGCCCCCGGCGAGCGGCGTAAAATCACAGGTGAGTGTTCAACCGGCTTAAATGATTGCTCACCGCAGCAAAGCAGCCGTTTGGCGAAAGACGCTGTGCGAATTGAAAAACAGTGGTACAGATGGAACTCGAAGACGGCGCGGCCATTGCCGGACGGACCGGGAGCAGGCCTACGCCACAACGAGAAACAGGAGGGGGCAACATGAAAAGGGACGCGCAGACAATCATCGACTCGCCCGAGTTCAAAGACCTTGTCGCAACAAAGGGCTCCGTCTCGGCAATTCTGACGGTGATCATGCTGGCAGCATATTTCGGCTTCATCCTGGTGCTGGCCTTCAACAAGGAGATGCTCTCCGGACTGCTGATGGACGGCCTGTCCGTCGGCATCCCGGTCGGCCTGTTCGTCATCCTGCTGGCCTGGGGGCTCACCGGAATCTACGTGTTCTGGGCCAACGACAAATATGACAGCGCAGTGAACAAGATCCGCCAGGGTCTCAAGAGGAGCGAATAATGGACCAGTTCACCACCACAATCGGACAGCCCAACCTCACGAGCATCCTGTTCTTCTTCGTGTTCATCGCGGTGACGCTGGGCATCACCTACGTCGCGGCCAAACGCACCAAGACCACGGCCGAGTTCTACACCGCGGGCGGCGGCATTTCCGGCTTCCAGAACGGCCTGGCCCTGGCGGGCGACTACATGAGCGCGGCCAGCTTCCTGGGCATCGCCGGGCTCGTGTCCCTCAAGGGCTACGACGGCCTCATCTACTCCATCGGCTTCCTGGTGGGCTGGCCCATCGTGATGTTCCTCATCGCCGAGCCCCTGCGCAACCTCGGCAAGTACACCTTCGGCGACGTGGTGGCCTACCGCCTGTCGCAGAAGCCCATCCGCATCGCGGCCAGCGTCGGCTCCCTCATGACCGTGTGCTTCTACCTCATCGCGCAGATGGTGGGCTCCGGCGCGCTCATCAAGATGATGTTCGGCCTGCCCTATGAAGTGGCCATCGTGTTCGTGGGCGCGGTGATGATCGCCTACGTGCTCTTCGGCGGAATGCTCGCCACCACCTGGGTGCAGATCATCAAGGCCGTGCTGCTTTTGGGCGGCGCCACGCTGCTCGTGCTCATGGTGCTCTGGCAGTTCGACATGAACCCGGTGAAGCTCTTCGCCGCGGCCCAGGCCAAGTACGGCACCCAGGTGCTGTCTCCCGGCGGGCTCGTGTCCAACCCGTGGGACGCCGTGTCCCTGGGGGTGGCCCTCATGTTCGGCACGGCGGGACTGCCGCACATCCTCATGCGCTTTTACACCGTGCCCGACGCCAAGGCCGCCCGCAAGAGCGTGTTCGTGGCCACCGGCTTCATCGCCTTCTTCTACATCCTGACCTTCATCATCGGCTTCGGCGCCATGGTGCTCGTGGGCCAGGATGTCATCAGCGGCATGGACAAGGGCGGCAACATGGCGGCCCTGCTGTTGGCCGAGGCCACCGGCGGCACCATGTTCCTCGGCTTCATCGCCGCGGTGGCCTTCGCCACCATCCTGGCCGTGGTGGCCGGCCTGACCCTGGCCGGCGCCACCACCCTCTCGCACGACCTGTACGTGAACGTGTTCCGCAGCGGCAAGGCCAACGAACAGGAGGAAGTGCGCGTGGCCAAGGCCGCGACTCTGGGCCTGGGCGTGCTCGCCGTTGCCTTGGGCCTGGCCTTCAAGGGGCAGAACGTGGCCTTCATGGTGGGGCTCGCCTTCGCCATCGCCGCCAGCGCCAACTTCCCGGCCCTGGTCATGTCCATCACCTGGCGCAAGTTCAGCACCTTCGGAGCGGTGTGCTCCATCGTGACCGGAACCACCCTGGCCGTGGTGCTCATCATCTTCAGCCCCACCGTGTGGGTGGACATCCTGAAGAACCCGACCGCAGTGTTCCCGCTCAAGAACCCGGCGCTCATCTCCCTCACGGGCGCGTTCTTGGCCGGTTACATCGGCTCGCTGTTGAAGGGTGACCCCGAGGCCGAAGCGCGCTATCCTGAGCAGAAGGTGCGCAACTACCTCGGCGTGAGCCTGGATTAGCGCCACCGCGACCGACTCGAAACGACACACGCGACAATCTCCCCCCGCCTTGGCCTTGCGCCGGGGCGGGGGGAGCCTCGTGCCCGCGAAGGAGACAGTCATGCCCGGCTCGACCACACAGGACCACGCCGACAGCCACCTGCTGCCCGACCCCTTCCTGCGCCTGAAGGCCGGGGACGTGCCCTGCGCCCCGCCGGTGTTCGTGCGTGCGGAGGACACGGTGGCCCGCGCGGCCCAGGCCATGGCCAAGGCCGGGGCCACCGCGGCGCTGGTGCGACCGGACATGGAGCACGGCCCAGAGGACCTGGGCATCCTGACCGAACGCGACGTGCTGGTGCGCGTGGTGGCGGCCGGGCTCGACCCGGCCACCCTGCCCGTGTCCAAGGTCATGACCGGACAGCTCATCACCGCCCGGCCCGGCGACCTGCTCATCGAGGCGTTCTCCCGCATGGTGCGCCACGGGGTGCGCCGCCTGGTGCTGCTGGCCGAGGACGGCTCGCCCGCTGGGCTGCTCGGCGAGGGCGACATGCTGGCCGCGCGCGGCGAGAGCCCGCTGGCCCTGGCGGCGGAGATCAACATGGCCGGGGACCAGACCGCCCTGGCGCGCTGCTTCGAGCGGCTCTCACGGCTTGCCGCCCGCTCCGTGGCCGAGGGCATCGGCTCCGAGGCCGTGGGCAGGCTCATCAGCCTGATGCACGACCGCATCATGACCCAGGCCTGGGGGCTGGTCCTGGCGCAGACCGAGGCCGAACACGGCCCCGCGCCAGCTCCCCACGCCGTGTTCGTGCTGGGCAGCCAGGCCCGGCGCGAGCAGTATCTGGCCACGGACCAGGACCTTGCGCTGGTGTTCGACACGGCAGGCCAGGAGCGGACCGAGGCCGAGGCCTGGTTCGCCCTGCTTGGCGACCGGCTCGCGCAGGCGCTGCTGGCCCTGGGCTTCCCGCCCTGCCCCAAGCAGATCATGCTGAACAACCCGGACTGGCGGCGCAGCCGCGACGCCTGGCTGGACCTGGCCGACACCATCGCCGACAGGCCCGACGCCGAAGGAGTGGTCACGGCCTCGCTTTTGGCCGACCTGCGCCCCCTGCACGCCCCGCATGGGCAGAGCGACGGGGCAGCTGCCCCCAGCGCGGAGCCGGAACTGGGCCGGAACCTGCGCCAGGACATGGACGCGCGTTTCCGGGGCAGCGCGCTTTTGCTCAAATGCATGGCCCGCGAGGCCGTGCGCTTCACCCCGCCGCTGGGCCTGTTCCGGGGCTTCAGCGTGAAGAAGGACGCCCAGGGACGCGGCTGCGTGGACGTGAAGCGCGGCGGCGTGTTCCCCATCACCCAGGGGGCCAAGGTGCTGGCCCTGCAACACGGCCTGCCCGAGACCGGCACCCTGGAGCGCCTGGAGGGGCTCGCCCGCGCGGGCGTTCTGAACCGTTCCCTGGCCGAGGGCCTGTGCGAGGCCTGCGCCTTCCTGCAAACCCTGCGCATGCGCGCCCAGGCCGTCGCCCTGGACCGTGGCGAAACCCCGGACAACGCCATCCGCCCGGAAGATCTGAGCAGATTTGATTCAGAGCGCTTGCGGGCGGCCTTCAAGCTGGTTGCGGAGTTTCAGGATCTGCTCTCCGGCGCCTTCGCCCTGCACCTTATGGGCTGAACCCATCCCCGGGCACGGCAGGCGCAAGCGCAGGCCGTGCTTGCCATTTCCCCTGGCATTGCCTACCTGTGGAGCATGGACCCGCGCGAAGCCCTGCCCATCATCTTCTGCTCCAATCCCAAGGCCAAGGTCATGGCCTATCTGCTCACGCTCATCCTCATCACGCTGTTTGCCGGGGGCCTCTTCGGCTTCGTGTTCCTGCTCATTCCCCTGGGCCTGGACGCCTACGGCGCCTTTCTGGTGAAGGACAACCACAAGGCCTTTCAGGAAGACGTGCTGGAGAACCTGGAGCAGGAGTGCCTGCGCGCCTGCGGCATCGACAAGACCCAGCCCAACTACCCCTTCGTCGAGGTCGCCGGAGCCATTGACCATTGGATGCTCAAGGACTTCAAGGCCGAGGCCCTGTGCACCATGATGGCCCCCAAGGACGACTTCGTGGTCATCGCCAGCCGCAAAGGCCGCATCTTTCCGCTCAAATCCTACTTCCCCGTGGCCTACCAGACCGAGGACACCGGCACGCGGGACGTCTACTACTCCGACATCAGCGCGGTGGAGCTCTCCGGCAAGGTGCTCACCATGACCACGGCGGCGGGCGAGGCCATCTCCTACGCCGGGCAGGGCGACAAGGCCGCGCAGGCCGCCGAGCACATCCGGAACCGGTTGCGCGAGTTCAAGTCGCGCAGGGGCGTCGCCTGAGCACGGCCCTTCCGCCTGAAAGCAGCCGCCCGCCTTCGACCCTTCAAATTGTTTCACATGCTTGCGCAAGTTTCATGGAACTGATAGGTGAGGGCTGAACCGTCCCCGCCAAAACGAGGTGCCAAGCCGTGGACCCGCGCAACAATCTCCCCCCGCTTCGGCTGAAGGGCCTGGGAGTGCTGGGGCTTTTGCGCTTATACAGCGTGCTGCTCATGCTGTTGCCGGTGCTGCCGTTGTCGCTCTACTGGCTTGCCGCATACTTGCATGTGCTGCCCATCAGCCTGGAGTGGCTGCTCATCAGCTGCATCGCGCTGGTGATCGTGTTTTCCGCCTTTCTGGGCCACGCCATCGCCCGCACCATCCTTGATCCGCTGAAGCTCCTGGTCCAGGGCGCGCAGAAGCTTCAGGACGGCGAATACGGGCACGTCATCGACCCCGCCGCCACCAACGACGCGCCCGCGGAGTTCAAGCAGCTGGTGCGCGCCTTCAACCGCATGTCCGCAACCTTGCTTGAGCACATCGAGACCATCCAGACCACCTCGCGCACGGACCAGCTCACCGGCATGTACAACCGCCGCCACCTGATGGCCGAGGGCTACCGCATCCTTGGCGTGTCGCTGCGGGCGGGCCGCCCCTGCTCCTGCCTGATGATCGACATCGACCACTTCAAGGCCGTGAACGACACGCACGGGCACCCCGTGGGCGACAAGTACCTCATCCACATCGCCGGGCGCATCGCCTCGGCGATCCGCGAGTCCGACATGGCGGCGCGTTTCGGCGGCGAGGAGTTCGTGGTCATCGCGCCCAACGCCGCCCTGGCCGAGGCGGTCACCCTGGCGGAGCGCATCCGCGAGAGCGTGGCGGCCAATCCCCTGCGCCTGGGCCAGGTGGTGCTGGACAACACCGTGAGCATCGGCGTGGCCGAGTTCGACCCCGAGCCGGAGTTCGGCTCCAACATCCTTGAGGACATGATCGAGAAGGCCGACAAAGCCCTGTACCGGGCCAAGCAATGCGGCAGAAACCGCGTCGAGTCCTGGCCTTTTTCCGACACCCCGCCCCGCTGCCCCTGATTTTCCGCTGCCCGTCTTGTGCCCGGCCGCCAGTTGGCCTACAGTCGCCCGCATCGGCGCATATGCCGCCCATTTTCGTAGGATATAAACACCGCCTGTTCTGGAGCCCCCATGCGCTATGAACTCCGCCTCATGGACACGTTATCCGGCGTCGGCTGCTTTGCCGCCCACCCCGGCCCGAATTTGAGCTTCTCGGAGATGCTGGAGCATCTGCGCAGGCACCCGCTGGACGACTTCATGCACCAGCACCTGCTGTTCAAGCTGGGCGAGCACCGCACCAAAAAGGTGGAGAAGCTCATGGACGAGGTGCGCCAGGGCGAGCGCATCACCGATCCCGTGCTGGCCGCGCTGCTGTTCGAAGCCTGCCTGGGGCACGAGCGCTTCGCGAACCTGCTGCCGCGCATGGCGGGCCTCGACGCGGCCGAGCTTGCGCGGCACACCCCGGCGGTGCACATCCGCTCGCACCTTTTGCCCGACCAGCCCCTGCACAACGCCTGGACCATGCTCATGCAGGCCAACATTGTGGCGCACGAGGCCCTGCCCGCGCCGGAAGCCTGCGGTCTCGCCGCACCCTATGCCAAGGAGCAGTTGCCCAAGGGGCCTGCCGTCACGGCGGCGGCGGTCCGCGCGCGGCTTGCCGCAAGCCTGCCCCCGGCCAAGGCCCGCCGCCCGGCCACGGAAACCTACGCCCACGCGCTGAAGCAACTGGGCGCGAAAAACGTGTTCCTCGGCCAGGAGATGGCCCACAAGGCGTCCTTGAGCCCGGTGGCGCTGCTGCGCATGTGGCTGGTGGAGCTTTCGGTCACGAGCGGGAGCATGCGCTACAGCCTGTCCGGAATGCAGACCAGCTACGGACGCGGCCTGGACATGGACGCCGCGCGCGCCTCGTACAGCATGGAGGTGGCCGAGCGCGTCTCGTCCTACGCCAGCATGGGGCCGCGCGGCGTGCTCGGCCTGGCCTACGACTGCCCCATCGTGCGCGGCAGCCATGAGGAGGTCTCGGCCCGGGAGCGCGCTTTGGACCCCGCGCGCGTGCGGCTGGAGGTGCCCTACGCCGGGCAAAGCATCCACTGGATGCCCGCGCAGGAGCGTTTCGAGGGCGGCTTGACGCCCTGCCTGGTGCCGGTGCAGTTCGTGTATCTCTTCGCCAACCTGGACGAGCAGAGCCTGTTCAGCGCGCTGGGCTCCACGGGGCTGGCCTCGGGCAACAGCATGGAGGAGGCCAAGGTCCACGCCCTTGGCGAGGTCATCGAGCGCGACGCCGAGGCCGTGACGCCCTTCGACCTTGCGCGCTGCTTCCGCCTGGAGGCGCGCGACGAGCGCGTGGCCAAGCTTTTGCGCGACTACGCGGACTGCGACATGCACGTGTGGTTCATGGACTGCACGCCGGAGTTCGGGGTGCCCTGCTACAAGGCCATCGTCACGGGCCGGCACGGCGACGTGAACAAGGGCATGGGGGCCGGGCTTTCCGGTCCGCGCGCGGCCGTCTCGGCCATGACGGAGATTCCCTACCCCTTCCCCGGCCCGGCCACGCGGGAAGCCCCGGAGGGCCTGCCCGTGCGCGTGCTCGAAGACCTGCCCGACCTTTCCACCGGCAGCGCCGAGGGCGACCTGCTGGTGCTGGAGGAGACGCTGCTCGCCAACGGGCATCCGCCCGTCTATGCGGACCTGACCCGCAAGGACCTTGGCATCCCGGCGGTGCGGGCCATTGTTCCCGGCCTGGAGTGGGTGTCGGACTTCGACCGCTTCTCGCGCCTGCCGCCCAGGCTGTATGCGAACTATCTGCGCCTGTTCGACGCGCTGTAGGCGTATCGCCGCAGGGTTCACATTGACGCTGGCCCGCCCCGGCATGTAGAAAATAACACTGCGCCGTTGACGTTGCTGTGCAGCGCAGCGTGATTGCGCTTCAATTCTCACCCAGAACCACGATGAGGTCCGTTCTGAAGTCGCTCGCCAACATCCTGTCCTCGGCCATGCTCTTCCACAAGCAGCCGGGCCTGCTGCCCCAGACGCTGAACCTTTTCGTCACGGCCCGCTGCAACGCGCGCTGTGAATTCTGCCTGTATCGCCACGCCGTGGACAACCCCACCGCCCGCGACACGGAGATGCGCCTTGAGGAGTACGAGTCCCTGGCCCGCGCTTACGGCCCGCTGCACTACTTGGCCGTGTCCGGCGGCGAGCCCTTCGTGCGCGAGGACCTGGCCGACATCGTCCAGGCCTTCATCGACCACTGCCAGGTGCGCGTGGTGGACATCCCCTCCAACTTCACCTTCACCAAGGCCATGCGGGCTGTCATGGACCGGCTGACCGCCGCCAACCCGGAGGTGGCCTTTGACCTGCAACTCTCCCTGGACGATCTTGGCGAGCGGCACGACGCCTCGCGCAAAGTGCCGGGGCTGTTCGCCAAGGCCCAGGAGAGCTTCCGCGCCATGGACGAGTTGCGGAAGCATCGTCCCAATCTGCGCATCAAGGGCAGCACCCTGTACCTGCCCGCCAACGCCGAGCGCCTGGACGAGGTGCTGGTGGAACTTGGCCGCACCTTCGCCTTTGACCGCATGAGCGTGTCCTACCCCCAGATGCTCTTGCCCAGCGGCGGGGACCAGGCCGTGCATGCGGACGCCGCCGCCTACGCCACGCGGGCCGAACGGGCCTTGGCCAAGGCCAGCCCCTGCCGCCGCCGGGCCGACCTCCACGTGGCCGGAATGCTGGCCGTGAAGGGCATGTACCGCCGCCTACTCCTGGAGGCCGCCTCCGGCGCGCGGAACACGGGCGGCTACTGCGAGGCCGGGCGGCACATGCTCGTCATCGACCAGGAGGGCCGGGTGTTCCCCTGCGAACCGCTGTGGCACTGCATCGGCAACCTGCGCGAGACCGGCTGCGACCCGCGCCCGATCCTGGCCGGGAAGCCCTACGCGGAGTTCCGGGCCGCCCGGCTGGGGCCGGGCAAGTGCAACTGCACCTGGTCCTGCGCCATGCACACGGCCATCGCCGTCACGCCGGGCATGCTGCCGGAGCTCGCCGTCCGTGGCCTGGGCATCCTTGTCCGGCGCCTTATGGGTGGCTCATGTTGAGCCAGCCGCCGCTGTTGAGCATCGTCATCGCGGTGACGCGGCCCGAAGCCCTGGAGGCCTGCCTACGCGGGCTGGAGGCGCAGACGGGCAGCCAACCCTTTGAGGTCTTCGCCGTGGGCGACGTGGACGGCATGGACTTCCAGCCATCCCGCTTCGCCCTGGCCCTCGTCCCCTGCGCCTCGCGTCACGCCAACGTGCGGCGCAACCTCGGCATCGCCAGGTCACGCGGCGCACTGGTGGGCCTTTTGGACGACGACACCATCCCTGACCCGCACTGGGTGGAAACGGCCCTTGCACTGGACCCGGACGGCGACACCATCCTCACCGGACCGGAGCGCCCCGTGGCCCAGGGTCCACAGGCCCGTCTCGTCTACGCCGTCTCGCGCAGCAAGCTCGGGGCTGGCACCAAGTCCCACGTCAACCAATGCTGCGAGCCGGTGTGCTGGTACCAGGTCCCGTTCTGCAACTGCGTCATCCCGCGCCGGATATTCGCCCTGACCGGGCCGCTGGCCGAGGACATCCCCTGGGACATGGACGACTTCGAGTTCTGCATGCGCGCCCGTGAGGTGGCGCGCTTCGCCAACGAACCACGCCTGAGCCTTCGCCACGACCGCTACCCGGATTCCGTGCTGGACTACCTCCGGTACCGTTTCCGGCTGCGCCGCCGCACCGGGGAGAAACTCGTCTCCCACCCCTGGCTGTATGGCCGCATCCTGCCCGTGCTGGTGGTGGCCGCCTTCCCCTGGGCAGCCTTCCTGCTTACCGTGCTGCTCTCCGGGCAGGCGCTGTTCTTCTGGTCCTTCGTCGCGGCCTTCTACGGCGTTGGCCTGCTCGGCCACATCCCGACGGCTTACGGCCACGGCGGCTGGAAGACCGTCCTGCCCTATCTGGGCCTCATGGCGGCACACCATGCGGTGACGGTGACCGGCGTAAGCCTGGGAACGCTTACCGGCCTACGCCGCTACGGCCTCTCCGGGCTCTCGGCGCTGTTCCATCAGTCCGCCCTGGCCAACCGCGTCGCGGTCACGGGCGGCAGCGCGGCGGTCCTGCTGCTGTTGCTGGCCGCCTTCGGCGCGGGCCACTGGGAATTCGGCCCCCTGTCCGACCACATGGCCCAGTCCCTGCTGCATGATGGCTCGGCTTTGGGCATGCTGGCGGTGGGCGCCTACTTCCTGCTGTACCCTCAAAGGCTCGCCCGCCTGTGGTGCGGCTGCGAGGGACCGGCTATCACCGCCCTGCTGCTGCCTCTGCTGGGCATGAGCCTGCTCTTCGTGGTGACGCATCACCCGGGCGATCATGTCATCTTCGCTCACACCTTCGCCTGGCGCGAATTGCTGGCGCACGACAACATCACCCTCGAATTGGCGGCTCTCTCGGGTACTCTGGCCCTCACCACACTCCTGCTCCTGCGGCGCACGAACAACCTGACGCTGCGGGTCATCGGGCTGAACACCAACCTGGTCGGACTGTTCTCGCTCATGGCGGCGCATTGACGCCCCGAAGCCGCCCCCTCCAAAGGCTAACGGCCAACGTGCATCAGCTGTCTGAGCGCCATTGTTCCCGGCCTGGAGTGGGTGTCGGACTTCGACCGCTTCTCGCGCCTGCCGCCCAGGCTGTATGCGAACTATCTGCGCCTGTTCGACGCGCTGTAGGCGTATCGCCGCAGGGTTCACATTGACGCTGGCCCGCCCCGGCATGTAGGACTGTCCCCGGTTGCCCGGGTGGCGAAACTGGTAGACGCAAGGGACTTAAAATCCCTCAACCTTCGGGTTATGCGGGTTCGAGCCCCGCCCTGGGCACCAATCATATCAGTATGTTCAATGGACAGCTCGACTTGGGTCATCCCTTTCTCTCGCCGTTTTGCTCCACCCGCCTCACCAAATGGGACAAGAATGGGCCAGTCTCAAGCCTGCGCCCATTGGGAGTTATCTCCACATTTGAATCAGCTATTCACACCGGAACTTCTTTCATTCCAGCGAAATTGTGTACTACCGATCTGCCGGGTCTCTTCAGGCCACTCAATCCTGAAAGAGTCCTCCCGCACCCAAACCCTTGGCCGGATTTTCAGATGCAAACCACCTAGGGAGTGGGGTTCTGTACAACCGTGACATTACGACCCTTAGATTTAGCAATGTAGCACGCCTCGTCTGCGCAGCGCATAAGCGTATCAATGCTATGAACACCATCGTCGCAGGTTGTGACACCTAAGCTTACAGTTAAACGCAGTGCATCGCCTTCCACCAAAAGAAAATTATTTTCAAAAAAAACACGTATTTTTTCGGCAAGACGAAAGGCTGATGCTGAACTTGTGTTTGGAGCGAGAACACAAAACTCTTCACCGCCGATGCGGCCAATAGTGTCAGTTGTTCGTAAAATGCTGGTCAAGGAATCTGCCAGAAATTGTAACGCCTGGTCACCGGCAGAATGTCCGTATGTGTCATTAATTGCTTTAAAGTAATCAACATCAAGGATGATTAATGACAGCGGAAGCCCGTTACGCTTCGCCTGGTTGATTGCGGATTCCGCTTGTTCCATGAAAAATCTTCTGTTGCGCAACCCCGTCAGGCTGTCGGTGGTCGCAAGCAGAGTCAGTGTTTCTTCTGCAATCATTTTATCGGTAATGTCTCTGTAGCTCCAAAGCCTTCCAGATATCATGCCTGCGTCAACCAAGGGGCAGGAATACTGCTCCAGTACAGACCCGTTTTTCAAGTGGATTAGGTCGATTCTGTTACCTTTGCTTGAGCATAGCTCGTGTATTTTGAGCAAGTGCTCAGACTCGGGGGTAACAACCCCGGCCATCCCGGACAGCACAAAGGATGTGAGTTCAGCCTGCGTGAGATGGGGATCCAAATTCCACACTTTAAGAAACCGTGCGTTATAATGCATTATGCTATAATTGGCGTCCAGGACAATGATACCGTCGCTTGTCGATTCCAGTATTAACTTCAGCTCATAAGCCTTTTTGCCCAAGGATGATTCTGTCATGTCTTCGATTCCTTTGGCGATAGCTGCGAGCTCATAATTGGAAAACCTGCTTGTCGGCGTAGGTGAGCTTTTGCCGCCCGTAATGTCGGCAATGCGCCTGCCGAGAGAGGTCAAGGGACCTACAAACCGCTTTTCATATAATTTGACCTGAGCCAATCCCAGAAGTGTCGCCATCAGGATCAAAACCAGCACAAACAGGGTGATTTTTTTGTGTATTGGCGTTGTAATTTCGGAACTGTCTATTGCAGAAACGATAGTCCAGTCCGTTGACTTCAATTTTTTGTAAAACGCAATTCGCTTTTCTTCCAAAAGCGTGTATTCTATGTACCCAGACTCTTCAGTAAACAATTTGCTTAAACCAGGGACGATTGAGTCAACGTTTTTATTAATAAATCCCTGATTTTGATGCACCAGAACTGTGCCACTGCTGTCCACCACGAAGTTTGTTTGAGAATTGTAGTATTTTACAGCATTCAGCAGGCTGTTTGCATACTCGAGAGAACAATCGAGTGAAACGACACCTATAATCTTGGATTGCTTGTCCGTAAGTGTCTTGGATACCGACAGAAGCCATTCCCCTGTTTTAATTTCGCGGTATGGGACTCCAACAGACAGTTCTGGAAACTTTTTCAGCGCGGACGTATACCAAGGGCGTGTTCTTGGATCATAATCCGCGATAGGCTTATAATCATTAATCACCAACTCGCCATTCGTGTATCCCGAGTAGCAGTATTTTATATTTTTGTTGGTATTTGTTATTGCCCTGTAGCGATTCAGTACGTTTTGTTTAATTTCTTTGCTATGGTTGCTGAAGTTGGCGACATCCGTATCGTCAGCCAGAAATTTTACTGTACCGATTAGGCCTTCTAGTGTTGCCTCAGTGTATATTGAAATTTGAAGGTTTGCGCTTCTGATGTTTCGGCGTGCTTCATTCATGGTAAGCATGTAAATTGTTGTAGATAGTATTGCTATGAATACGACAGACATCATCATTGAACTTACCAGTCCAATGAAGAAGAACTCTTTCTTAATTGTTAGCTTATAGCTGGAAAACATACCGTGAGCCTCCGCTTAACCCTGCAAAATCCGAATCGAAGCAAGCGGGCCATTTGTCTTGAGGTTGCAATCCGAACGCACTATTGCCACGCCAATGACTCTAAGTGCTCAGTTCAGTTGTGGACAGCCTTTGAGCCTGTCCTGCAAAGATTTCTCCGTGATCGAATCAGGGGAATTTTCCCTAACACTTGATCGTAATGATCTCAACAAACATCACTTTTGAGCCTCAGCCGTGATTGTTCCCAGGCATTTCATAAGCACCCGGCAATGGTAAGAAACATCTCCCACCAAGTGCTCCAATGTATAGAGCAATGCCATTACATGTTGTATGTCCCGCATCAAATTTTGGCAGAAACTTGGTTACCCTTTTAGACTGGACTTAAAGGCCGAGGAGGGGCTCGAAAGTGAACTGAGAGATCATGAGAATGTCTGCCAAAGCAAGCTCCGCGGCGATCTAGAACGGCGATAAACAAGGGACAAGAGCAGATTTCTTTGGTCTAATTATGCTCCACTGCGGGTGCAAACCAGTGATCATCCGTTGATGCGCATGCGTACGCAGCCACCAGAAACCATTCGCGGCGATCGTTCAATCAACTGTAATAATAGTCATATAACAGAGGCCCAACCCCCATCTGCCTTCGGGATATGCGGGTTCGAGCCCCGCCCTGGGCACCAATTCTGAAGCGTGGCAAAGCGCCGCGCATCCATTGCCTTCCCTTCCGGCCAGAAACACCGTCCCCCCCCGCAGCCAACACAAAGGCAGCAGTTCTCCGCATGCCCCAGACAAAATCATGGTGACCAGCGGGCCCAGATGCTCTATTGTTGGCGAAAGCACGGTCGGAGCCAAGCCGAGTCGAGGAGGTTCATGAATAATTTACTGCAGCCCCTCGACCAGGTCCGTGCTTCCGCGCTGGACATGGCCGTGCGGTTCGGGCCGAAGCTTGCTGGTCAGCGCGCGCGTCCTTCCTGCGGACGCGCGACAGCTAACACTGACTGTCCGAACCACCGCCGCGTGAGGGGGTCGAGAAACCGTGACACAGGGCTTACCCAGCGATCGAAGAACAGTATTTGCCTGTTCACAAGAGGATCCGACAAGCCCTTTGGCTTGGCAAACCATGTGTTGAGCAGCCAACCGATTCCGCCCAGAGGATTGAAATAACGGATGTCCTCGATGCGGTAGCCACAATTGCACAGCAGAGGCGCTATGCTGTTGCGCGTGTAACGCCGATAATGCCCGGCGAGTTCGTCCATGGGGCCGTAAAGTGCTTCATGGGCCGGGACCAGCAGCAGCAAGAGGCCGCCGGGAGCTAGTGTCTGGCGCATGTTGTCCAAAGCCACCGCGTGGTCAGACACATGCTCCAGGACATTGAGACAAACAACAGCATCGAAATGCTGCCGCCCCACCCGCAAGGCGAAATCCGGCTCGGACAAGTCCGCGACATCAAGGCTCACGTTGCCAGGGGGCGATCCAAAGGCAGCGACTGCGTGTGGATTGATGTCGACCGCAACAACCTGCTCAAAATGGCTGGACAAAGCGCGCGTGTACTGGCCGTAACCAAACCCTACCTCAAGCAGGCGCCCGCCGAGCAGCCACCGTCTTATGGAGTTCAGAATCCAACGGTGGTAGTTTGCGGCTTGAGGCAGAGCCGAACTCAGGGTACAAAGTTCAGCAGAGTGTCCAGGATCCAAGAACCCTCCTTCCCAATATGCAGCCAAGATCATTTCCCATCCTTGAGGCGACATGCTGTCCGGAGCCAGCAGCCGCCCCTACCGGCCTCGCCTGACCGAAGCCAAGAACCCCTTCAGGCACAGCAGATAGCGCTGTGGACTTTGACGAAGGAGCAGAAGTTCTTTGAGGTTGCGCCAGATTACCGCAGGAGTCGTGTAGAAAGTCAAGAAGGCTTTGCGAAGTATGCGCTGCATGCCTTTCTTGCCAATCGCCGGGTTTACGTACACGGGATTGCTGTAGTCCCAAGCGTTATAATCACTCCAAGGGGCACCCTTGCGCAACTGGCCTACCTTGTTGCACGTGTCCCAAAGCCCGGTCTTTGGGTAGGGGACGGGTAAGTAAAAAAAAGCCATTTGATTCCCCAAGTCGCGTGCGAAACGAACCGTATTCATGGCATCGGCCAGATTCTCACCTGGGAGGCAAAGGATGTAGCTGGTGAGTACGTGCATTCCATGGTCAAGACACATTCTGATTGTATCGCGGTTCTTTTCGACTGTAACCCCCTTACAAACGAGATCGAGTGACTTCTGGTTGCCCGACTCGACACCAAATGCCAAGCTCCAGCAACCAGCCCTCTTCATCGCAAGCAATGTTTCCTCATCCAGAGTGTCCACACGGCTGCCGCAGGCCCACGGCAGACACAGGCCGCTCGCTTGGTAGGCATAGCAAAATTCAAGCACCCAACGCTTGCTGGCGGTAAACGTCGAATCCATGAACATGATGCCCCGGGCACCATACTTCTCTTTGAGCTCGGCAATCTCAGCTATCACCATGGGCACAGGTTTATACCGGACCTTACGCCCCAATACATTCGTGGCGTTGCAGAAGGAACAGCTGAATGGGCACCCGCGCGAAGCAATGACTGAATAGCTTGGGAAGCGTTTGGCGAAAGAAATCTGCGCCTTGTATCTCCGCATGGGAAAAATTTCATACAAAGGAGGCAGGAGTTCCTCCTCTGAAAGACGGTCCTTTTCGTCATAGGCCTGAACAACAACGTTGCCCGAGGCATCCCGCCGGGCCAAGCCGGAGATCGCTCCAAGAGCCTCTTCGCCTCCCCGCTCTTCCAGAACCCGCAACAACCTGGAGAAAGGCTTTTCTGCTTCGCCAAGCATGATGAAATCAAGGTTTTGAGACTCCCCTAAGGTCAACTCCGGCATGAGTGTGCCATGCACGCCCCCGAGAACCGTGTGGATACTCGGGAAATGCGACTTAACAATATCCAGTGTTCTCAGCGTGTAATCGATCTGCAGCGTTGTCGACCCCAAACCGACGAGGTCAAAATTGCCATTTTTCAGAAAATCGAGATAACGTTCCGTGTTCATGCCCTCAAGCGTGGGATCTAGAAAAGTGACATGATGCCCTTGATCCCTGACGTGACGGGCCAGGCTGGCCATGCCAATGGGGAAGGTGTTGTTGCCAGCCGCTTCGCTATACTTCCCATAGGTTATAGAGCGGGGAACGAACGGTTCCTGAAAAAGTATTTTCATCCTGCCCCTTTGCTTCTCAAAAATGGAATAAATGCAGTTGCGCTCGCCAGACGTGCAGCTTCGAAAGATGACACTCTTTGCCGAGAACTCAAACCTTACGCGCCAAAACCCGCATATTGGATGTCTTGCCTGTCAGCGCACTCTGTATTGCATCCAAGATCGTGCCCGCTCCCAGCGCAAGGGAGTTCGCGTCCGAAAAGAAATCAGCGCCCTTGCCTATGTGGGTTTCCCAGGCATGATGCCAGGAGAAAACCCAGAATACGGGGCTTGGGAGATAGTTGACGCTTATGACGGAAAATCCTGTTTCACGAAGCAATGCCGTCATAGTGGCCTCGGTGAAAAACGTCAGGTGGCGGGGGAAGTGCCACCCTCCCCAATGCGTAGAGCGGTAAAGGCGGGCATCCCAACCATCCAGGCTAGGCGTTTCAATGTTTACCAACCCGCCAGGCTTCAGCTCCCGGAACACCTTTTCAAGCACAGCGCCTGGATCCACAATGTGCTCAATTACCTGATTGAGAACCAACAGGTCATAGCCACCTTCCTCAAACGGGATATTCTCGTAAACTCCATGCCGAACATGAAGCCCCCGCTGCAGTGCACGCCGGACTGCGGTCTCTCCGGAATCAACACCCTCCATGCGCCAGGCCGGGTTGATGGAGTGCAAGAGGGCCATGAGCCGTCCATCCCCACAGCCGATGTCTAGGATTCTCGCTGCGGGCGCCAGCATTGCCCTGAGGCTCGCGAGCTTGCGACGGTCCAGAAAGTCGCGGATCCTCATGATCAAGCCTTTGGAGCCAGAATGAAAATGGAACGGCTTATACTCTGGCGGATACACGCGGCTCAGCCAGTCCGGGTGCGGCATGGGATTAAGGTAGACAAGTTGACAGGTCCTACAGGCGACGACAGAAAATACATTGTCGCAGGTGTGGTATTCAAAGTCGCAACCACTGGCCAGGGGAACAGCGTCGAACGAGGAGCAATTCGGGCAGGGGCGTGTTACGGTTTCGATGTGCATGATGGAATCAACACGCGCCGCTCGTTGAAGAGGCCTTAACCTGACTACGGAATGCCAAGCTATAGGGAAGAGGCAGAGACGCGTCAGAAATTGCTGGATCATAGCACAATGCGGTGCGGATGAACTCACGGTTTTCAGCTGCTAGACATTGCTGGGGATAGCCGCTGAAATATGAATACTGGAAGGCTCTGCGGCGGATAGTGTCAATATCCTCGTGCAGGATGTTCCCGAAGGATATCTGAATGAAGGGGCAAGGCATAACCTCTCCATAGGCGGAAATATAGATTTTCTCCTTGATCGCACCGCATCCCCGTCTATAGTAATTTGTTTCAAAGTCTGTTTTGGTACGGGGATTCTCCCGAAGCAGATGGTTGAGATATTCTCTGTCCTCAACAGTCAGGAGGTCGTCGGTGCGGCCTTTCATGAACCCAATGGGCACTAGCAGATTATAATTCAGCAGCGCACCGAAGCGCTCTGCCAGAGCGACTATTCCTTCCCGCTCCGTCGAATGCAGATTGGAATGCGTCAGGCAGTAGCTCACCCCCACATTGTAACCAAGCTTGGCGCCTACCCCCAAGGCAGCTACGGCATGATCGAAGGCACCCTTTGTGTTGCGGAAGGTATCGTGGACCGCCCTGTCGGGGCTATCGATGCTAATCCCCAGGGAGTCGACTCCGAGTTCACGCAGGGCCGACAGGCGCTCCTCTGTGACCAGCAAGCCATTGGTCTGGATAGCGACCAGTAGCTTGTGGGGCTGAAACACGGAGATTATCTCCGGGAGGTCCTGGCGCACAAAGGGCTCCCCCCCGGTAAAGTTCACTACGAGCACCCCAGCCTTGAGCAATTTCTGAGCTATCAGGACGTAATCATCGAGGGTGAGCGGCGACTGGTGTGGACGTTTGAGACTTGTAGACGAGCAATGGGTGCAGCGCATATTGCAATCGTAGGTCACGGCAATATCGGCGAAGCGCAGTGGGGGGCGCTGGGGCTTCATGAGCAACAGGAGATAGTTCCGCATGAGCCGGGCAAAAAACATGGGCTTCTTCCGCAACACGCGGCAAAGGTAGTGAATATTCGCGCAGATATGCCCCAAGCCATAGGATGATTTGCCCTCAGGTCGAAGGGCACCCAAGGCAGACGGACAAAACAGATTCTCAGGCACGCGCCCTCCCCTCCGGATCGTGAGTGCCCCTAGCGCAAACAGCTGAGGGAACCGCCACGGGTTCCTCGCCTCCCACAACCTATGGCCAACGGTTGGGCCGGTGCCGGAGTGATATTCAATGGTTGTGGCCTTGTTTCTCCATGGAGCAAACCATCTCATCCTCTTTGCCTGATTGAAGAAACCATTGCGGCAAACAGATCGCCAAACGTGTTTTTAGATAAATATGGCAAAACCATGTCCCGTGTACATTCCCAAAGCTCTTTGGGCAAGGCAGCCAAGGATGCGCAACATATTGAAAAAAGCTTATGAGTAGACGTGCATCCAAGCGCTCCAGCGATCATGGCAATCTTTGGAGCATTCGGGACAACAAAATGGAAACTAAACCTAGCGAGAACTCCAATAGGGAAATGAGAATACCCAGAACGGCGATGAGAAAGGCCGCTCCACTGTCAAAAACAGCGGCAACCAAGGCGCTTACCAACGTGAAAAGCAGAGTGCTGGCGACGAGGAGGAGGAACATCTTTATCGGATTATAATACAGAATTGCCTCAACAATAAACTGAAGAGCCCTGAGTGAATCTCTGAGCAACTTTACTTTCGTTTTGCCAAAGCGCTTTTCGTACGCTATAGGAACATACTTGACGAATTTCTTAGTCATAAGATAGGCAAGTGTAATTGATGTAGTGAAGCTAAATGTATCAGACAACTTGTCGAAATATGTCATTGAGAGACTCTTTGAAAATATCCTCAATCCTGAGTTGATATCTGGAATGCTTGCCCCGGCAGTGAATTCTACCAATAAGCGGAATATAGAGCGCAGCATCTCACTCTTCCGCGTTTCGATGTAGAATTTTCCTGTTCTGGCACCGACAACCATGTCATACCCTTTGAGGTACTCTAGATACAGTTTAGGCACCTCAAACGCTGGATAGGTTCCGTCCCCGTCACAAATCAGTATGGTGTCATGGCGGGCGGCCGCGATGCCGTCTTTCAGGGACCGACCGTACCCCAATGTTTTGAGGTGGCTGACGATGGCCACACCAAGGCCTGCAGCTATGGCCGAACTTCCATCGGTTGAGCCATCGTCAACCACGATGATTTCATAGCCGTCACCGCAAACGGAGGGCAGCACCTCCTGAAGACTATGCACTGTTGTTGCGATGCCGTCAGCCTCATTCAACATTGGAATAACAACAGATATTGGCATACCGAGCGGTTTCTCCTTTGGGTCACAGAGTAGCTGAGAAACGTTTTCCCCAGAGTTGCAAAACAAGTAGCAAGAAGAGCTTGTGGCTATTATCCGCACGCTTCGCAATGTGATTTTGAAACAGTGAATCAAGACTGCATTGATCTATAATATCACGCAAAAAGGATTTCTGGTCTTCAAGAAAATATTGATATGCAATTTTCAACTTAGAATCCATCCATTGCGCTAATGGTGCGTTAAACCCGCTTTTTTTCTGTGCGAGACAACATCGAGGCAGTTTTTTTGCAAAAGCAACCTTAAGCAAGCGTTTCTTTAAAAACCAGTTCATTTTAAAACGACTCGGCAAAGAAGCAGAAAATTCAACAAGGCGATGATCAAGCAGTGGCGAACGAGGTTCAAGGCCGAAAGCCATTGCAGTTCTGTCAACCTTGACAAGTACGTCATCAACCAGCCACGTTTTCATATCCATATACATGGCAGCATCGAGCCAATGCATCTCTCTCGCCTCTTCGAGATGCAGCAATACTGGCGTCAGAGGTTCAATAGTCCGTGTCGCTTCAAGGTAGTCGCTATTTAGCAACCTTTGGGCATCGCTCGTGTTGATCACCGTGCGCCAAGAGGCATGGGAGCGTAAAGGGTCCGCAGAATGCTGGGTCAGGAACTGGCGAAGTTTGAAGTCAAGCGGCACCTTCCCGCGACTGTGCAACGGAAATCGGTTTAGCAACGACAGGCACAGTTGCTTGATTCCCACCGGTAGAAACCGGGTATAACGGCACAACTGCGTTGCGATGTAAGTGTCGTAACCGGCAAAAAGTTCATCTCCGCCGTCGCCCGTCAGGCATACAGTTGCCCACTCTCTGGAAAATTGCGCAAGAAGATACGAGGGAATGATTGACGAGTCAGCAAGTGGCTCATCAAGAATATTGACGATGTCCCCCAAGCACCCCAATGACGATGAGTCGAGGACTTTGGTGTGATGCAACGCTCCGAAATGTCGCGCGACAGTCCGCGCCATTGGCAGTTCATCAAACGCCGTTTCACGGAAGCCGATGCTGAAGACCCGTGGTCTAACAGAGAAAGAACTATTCATCGCGCCGACAACGGCCGAGGAATCAATGCCGCCAGAAAGAAAAGCTCCGAGAGGTACATCCGCGAGTAGCCTACACTGCACCGCATCGTTGAAAAGGTCTGAAAACACCGCTGCAGCGCTGTGCACATCGGCATAGGTGGACTTGGTCCGAAATTTCGCGGCAAGATCCCAGTACCTCGTGATGGTGGGCTGCCTAAGCGGGTTCAAGAGTAGCATGTGCCCGGGCTCCAGCTTTGAGATTCCCTTGAGGAGCGTTTGGGGGCCTGGGACATAACCGAGGGCAAAATAGCTGCTCAGGCTCTGGAGTTCGATGCGATTGAGGGCCGGGTCCAATTGGGCGAGGGGGAGAAGGCTTGAAGCGAAGGCGATGCCTCCACCAGCCATGAGGCGGTAGAAAAGGGGTTTTTTCCCGATGCGGTCCCGAACAAGCAACAGGCGGCGCTCCGAACTGTCCCAGATGGCAAAAGCAAACATGCCATGCAAGTGCTCCACAAAGTCAAGCCCATACACCTTGTAAGCTTCCAGAACGACTTCGGTATCCGTTCCGGTTCGAAAAATTGCGCCCTTGGTAGACAGCGTCCGGCGAAGGTCGCGAAAATTATATATTTCCCCGTTGAAAACAACATGGAGCGCCCCCCCACTGTCGGCCATGGGTTGTCGCCCGGCCCTTGTCGTATCAATCACTGCCAGGCGGCGATGCCCAAGGCCAACAGGCCCGTCGACAAAGACACCTTCGTCATCGGGTCCCCGGTGCGACATGGCACGAGTCATGGAACGAAGTGATTCGCGATCAGGTTTGGAAACCCAGGAAACTATACCGCATATGCCGCACATGGTCGTGTATCAACCGCCTGTTGAAGCGGCAGCAGGGGAGAACTGCCCAAGCCTTAATGTCAGTTTGTACACAGCGATCTTCATCGCCTCCTCATGCCAGAGGAGGGTCCACCCCAAACGGCCTTCTACTGCGGGGATAAGGCCATGCAGCGAGACCACTGTCGACACGTCCATTTTAGCAGCCAAGGCTTCAATATACGGCACCCCAACCTCATAAGCTCCCTCCGGCACCGACCAGACAAAGGAAGGACGGCCGGATCTCTCGTTCTCATGGACAACGAAGCGCTTGCATGCTGCAACGATGTCTGGAGGCAGTCCCGGCACATCAGGAACCGTCCGGTGTGGTCCCCAGGGAGAAACCATGAATACGCTTCTGGTAAAAGACGGCAGGTAAAGCGGGAAGGTGCGGGTTGAATCGTTCACCAGGATGAGAGATGCATCAGGGGCGATTCGAGCAAAAAACAGTTCTGGGTCTGGGGGCAAGCGCTGGCCGCGCGCCCGATAAAAAAGAGCCGACGAATCCAAGGCAAGAGCGCGTGACAAATTCACATAATTCTTTGGGGTGGCAACGTTCAGCAACAGCAAGGTTGCAACGATGAAGAGCAGCGATGCCCCCCAGGCTCCAGCACTTCGCAACCTTTTAGAGAACGAATTCAAATTTTTCCAAAAACACAGCACGATAAGCGCCGCAAGGGGCATAAGGTAGCGTGCATCACAAGCATGTGCCCAATACGGACGCCCAATACGGACATCCATAAAAATATAGAAGAGGACAGTCCAGATGGTAATTATCATAAAAACGGTTCTGAAGCAGCCATCACTAGACCGCCCCTCCTGCCCACGCCGGAGTAACAACCTGGCCGCCCACAGAAAGACAGCCAAGACGGTCACAACAGTAATAACGGGGCCATAGCCAGCTATCTGCCCGTTGTCGATACGTTCGAAGGGCGCAAAACCAAAAATCAATCTGGGAAGATTGTCGAGACCGGCTCCCAGCGCTCCCCAGATGGAACGACCAAAAACGTACAGGAAGGAGTCCATGTGGGTAAGATCCGAACTGGGAAACTCAACAGGCCCGAGCTTGAGGGGCATAGGATAGACCGGATTTCGTTCCAGCAGGAAGTTGGCAAGGTATGTTGCGCCCCCGGTGCACAACATCGTAAAAAAGACAAAAAAGGATTCAGGCAACAAGGCCTTCAGTCTGGAGGATCGCCCACGCTTTGAACTGGTCAGGGTGAGGGTGGCCCAGGCAACGACACAGCAGAATGCTCCGATCAGACCGCTGGTTTTTGTTCCCATGGCCAAACCTGTGACCGTACCTAGCACGATGCCCGGTTGCCCATATAACCGCCGCCCGCCAGCTGCGACAGCAACCGCAAGGAGAAATGCTGCGCCATAGGCGATGTCAGACAACTCATTACACATTTGCTGTAGCACCTGCGGGTTGGCAGATGCGAGAAATGCACCAAGAACTGCATACCTCTTCTTCAATCCGCATATAGCGAACAAGACATAGACTGCAGTGGGCCAGAATATTCCTGATATCACTACCTGCGGCCAAGCAATCGTTTTGATGCTACCACTGAACAGAAAGGACAGGGCATTTAAAATCATGACATTCTGCGGGAAATAATTCGCCCGATAGTCCAAGCCCGGCAGAACCCCCACCACTTGAGCATTCTTCCAAGTCACGGCAGGGAGGAGATGGTAGCTCAATACGTCATGGATCAGAGGTGGAATCCACGTGGCCAAAACGAACTGGTACACGACAACAAGCGCCCATAATCCTGCTGCGGCCTTTACGGGCAAGTCCGCCAGCGCAACACTCAGCCGGCGGCCAGCCCTGGTCGGAAGGAGAGTCGCAGAGGGAGGGCATACCAATCGATGTAAGGCGAGAGCCATCAAGGCAAGAACTGCGAACGAAGCAGTCATTGAAGCACGTGTATAGGATACACGCCCGACGGTTTCGGTCACCACAACCATAGCTCCCCAGGAAAAGGTAACAAATGCGCATATAGCGGCGGAAACCGTACGTGGGCTGACGAAACGGGTGCAGGCCAGAGCAAAGCAGGAAACAAAAACGAGATTAATGAGCAACAACATGTACAGGCACTCCGTCTCTCGTTATCCTTAGATCAAGCACGAGGTTCCCTCATCTCTGGACAGGCTGGTTAACAAAGAAGCAACAGAAGCGCGAATCGGACGCAGCAATCCCCCAAAGATACCAGCAAGTAGTCAGGTGTTCAAACATACTCAAGTTGTGCTCCCCCGTCCAGAAGACAATACTCATAGTGATGTCATTCTACACTTGAAGATGCTGAAGATGCCCCTAACCTGCATGCCAATCCTTAACAGAAGTTCCGGCAAAAAGAGTGGATGACCAGCGGGCCCAGATGCTCTATTGTTGGCGAAAACACGGTCGGACCCAACCCAGGCGAGGAGGTTCCATGGATAATTCACTGCAGACCCTCGACCAGGTCCGTGCTTCCGCGCTGGACATGGCCGTGCGGTTCGGGCCGAAGCTTGTCGTTGCGCTCGTCATCATCGCCGCAGGCTACATGGTCGGCCGCTGGGTGGGCCGCATCCTGGACCACCTGCTGCTGCGGCTGAATCTTGAAATCCCGGTCCGCTCCCTCTTGGTACGCATTGCGCGCGTGCTTGTCCTGGGGCTCTTCGCCATCATGGCGCTCCAAAACCTCGGCGTCGAGCTCCTGCCGCTCATCGCAGGCCTGGGCGTGGCTGGGGCGGGCGTTGCGCTGGCCATGCAGGGAATCCTGGGCAATGTCGCGGCGGGCCTCACCATCATCTTCACGCGGCCCTTCCATGTGGGCGACTACATTTCAATCGTCGAAGAAGAAGGCGAAATCCTCGACATCAGCCTTTTCAGCACAACGTTGGGACACACGGACCAGTCTAAGGTCGTGATCCCAAACCGCAAAATCGTTGGGGAAATTCTGCACAACTACGGCCAGATACGCCAGCTCAACATCAATGTCGGGGTATCCTACGGAACCGATGTCAACCTCGCGTTGAGCCTGATTGGCGACATACTGCACACGAGCTCCCGCGTACTCAAGGAGCCCGCTCCGGTCTTCGGCGTTGCCCGGCTTTCCGAGTCTGGCGTCACGCTCGCCGTCTCGCCCTGGGTGGCTGTGCCCGACTACGTTCCGGCGGGGAGCGAGCTGAATCAGGCGATCCTGGAGACGTTCCGTGCTCGGAACATCGTCATCCCCCTGCCGCAGCGGGAAGTCAGAATGCTTGGTCGAGACACTTGAGGGTCCTCGGATGAAAATACTTGTGAACGCCTTGCCGCTGGCCAATGCACGCACCGGCATCGGCAGGTATGTGGACATGCTGTACCACGAATTGTCCCGTCGGCCTGAGATCGAGATAGCGTATTTCGATGGAGCCAACCTCACCAAAGAGATTCCCAGGCCAACCGCCCCCTCTTCCCGCTGGTCGCTTCTCGCCAAGGCATTCTGGCTACTCCCCAGCCCGGTGGCCGTGCTTATCCGCTCCGCGTTGCACAGCCTGCGGGAGCACAGGTTCCAGAAACTCTGCGTGGGCTATGACATCTACCACGAAACCGCCCTTCTGCCCTTCCGCACCCCGCCCGGCACCAAAACAGTGCTCACCGTGCACGACCTTGGCCTCCTTCGCCACCCGCAATGGCACCCGGCCGAGCGCGCCCGTTTTTTCGACAAATACTTCGTCAAGCGGCTGCCCTGGGTGGACGGCTTTCTGGCCGTGTCACGCTTCACCAGGCAGGAGATGACGGAACTCCTCGGCATCGACGGGGAGCGGGTGGTGGTGAGCCAACTCGGCATCGACCTGGAGCGTTTTGGCAAACCCGCACCGGAAGCCGTGCAGGCCGTGCGGGATAAATACGCCCTGCCGGAGCATTTCTTCCTCTTTGTCGGCTCCGGCGATCCCAGGAAGAATGTGCAACTCGTTCGCGATGCCCTGCGCCTGGCTCCGCAGCTGCCGCCCCTGGTGCTGGCGGGCTGGTCCGGCTGGGATGACGCGCCGCCCGCCGACGAACGGGAGTTGCGCCTGGGCTACGTGGATGACGCCGACCTCCCGGCCCTCTATGCCGCAGCCACGGCCTTTGTGTATCCCAGCCTGTACGAGGGCTTCGGCCTGCCCCTGCTGGAGGCCATGGCCTGCGGCTGCCCTGTGGTCACCACCAGGCTGGCCAGCCTGCCGGAAGTGGCCGGAGACGCCGCGCTGTATCTGGAGAATCCCGCCGACCCTGGCGAGTTGGCGGCCCTGCTGGAAAGGCTGTGGCGGGATGATGGATTGCGCGAGGAGCTTGGACCCAAGGGCCTGGCCCGCGCGCGGGAGTTCCCCTGGTCGAGGACTGCGGAGGCGACGCTGCGGCTGTTTCAGCGCCTGCTTTCGGAAAGCGTGCCTCCCGATGATGGGAGGCGCGGCAACTAGTGTTGCGCCCTCGAAGAAGGTGTTCGTTTAACCTGCAAATCGAAGTGCATAATAAGTCCACAACTTCAATGATTCCAATTAAGCGCTGGCAGGCTTTGCATGAACCAATTTCGAGGACACGACACGAGGGAAAGGCGTGCCAGCACGCCTGCGCGTGCTTCGGGTCGTCTCCTGCACCCAAGTCGTCACGTAAGCCCCTCCTCCGGGTCATAGCCCCACAGCTCAAGCAGTTCGCGGGATTCCTGCAGAAATACCTCGTAGAGTTCCGGGGTGAACTCCTCCCGCCAGGAGCCGATCTGCCCCTTGCGAAAGGTTGTCGCATCACTGCTGAACAGCATTCCGGCCAGGGCCTCCGCGTCCGGGGAACCTTCCCTCGCGCCGGTGAAGGCCAGCAGGTCTTGCAGAACCGTTAACTGCCGCTCGCGGCTTCCGCCGCCCTGCGGGCCGATGATGTCCTCGAAGCGCACGGGGAACACAAAGGGCTCGTCCAGCCAGCGGGCGTAGTAGCGGTACACGTTGTTCACGCCTGTGCCTTGGACACCCACATGGCCGCGAAAACTGCTGAACGGGCCCTTACCGTCTTCCGGCTTGGGCTGGTACCGCTTGTCTGTGGGGGGGGCGAAGCGCAGCAACTCCTCATCTGTGAACCCCCTGATCAGCCGCAGCAAGCGTTCCTGGTCTGACGGGAGATTTTCGACAAAGAGCTTGTGCAAGAGATGCTGGCGCGTACGGAGCACGTGGTGCAAGCTGGAGACGACATAGGCCCGTGGATCGCGGTATAGAAACACGACCTTAGCCCCGGCGGCGACGATATGCCCCAAGAACCGTTGGCTCCACCGATAATGCCAAGCTGAATAGTCGCCATAACCGAGGTTATCTATGACCTCATACGGTTCATCATACAGAAGCTGCCCATACGGACCTGCATGCCGGAAACCCGCCAAGTCGAAATAACGCAGGAGTAAGTGTGTACCGCATTTCGGTATGCTCACAAAGACGATCTTTTGCATCACAGCCTCTGAGTCACCCTGCACGGTCCTCTCCCCTGGGTTTTGATGCACGAACAGTAAAAAAAGAGCTGAAGAAAATCATCTAGACGTTTTTACGCAAGTAGCGGCAATGCATTGCGCAGTCACCACTCTTTCCAGAAAGAAACATCTGGCGGCGTATCGACTGAGCTTTTGCACTGTTCCAGATTGTCATAAAATCTGATTCAAAAAGATTACCGATTCGACTTGTCCCTGTCGGGTGAAAACAGCAACAAGTGACATCGCCGTTGTATGCTATTACAGCCTCACTCCAGGGGAAAGTACATTTATCTGCGCTTCGAACAGGAGCGTCCACATGTGAATAAGGGTCAACTCCAGCAAGCAAGGCGTCAACTCCGCCTGGAAAGCGCCGATCCGCAAGTATATCCGGCCGATTGAGAGATGAATTATAGAAAGGCTTCCCATAAAAAATCATCTTTATTCCCAAGCCTCGGCAACGATCTGCTGCAAGGAGGAGCAATTCGTCGCAGCGGTCGTGATCATATATCATCTCCTGCTTGTACGAAAAAGGCCCGGATTCAGTTTCAACGACAAAGTCGAGCCCCTCGTTCAAGCGGCTATAATCGACAGCAACAGCGCCGACCTCCGCAGCAATAAGGGGCAGCAGAGCGACATCCTCGAGGTTGCTTTTGCATATCGTCATATTCAAAAAGATATGCGGCCACTTTTTTCCACAATCTTTCCTGTACTGGACAAGATTCTTTACGTTGTCGAGAGTCCGCTGAAGGTCATGGTGCCGCAGCCGGTGATACGTTTCCGGAGTACCTGCGTCGAGAGACACATTAATTATCTCAAAACAGCCATTGTCGACTATCTTTTCTATGTTCTTTCGATTCAGCAACAAGCCATTGGTGTTGATTCGTATTTTTGTTGGCGGGCTAAACATGTCGGCAACGGCGAAAAAGTTCGGCGCCAACAGCGGTTCACCCCCTGAATACAGAAGCGCCCTGTCACAATATTTGAATATTTCATGTAACTTAGGAATTAGATTTGGATCAAGATCAACATCACCCTCAAGTGGCCTGACATTCCTATCGCAAATGAGGCACGGAGGGTTGATGCAGCACTTCGATGTGATCTGAACGACCAAATCCACAGGATAATGTGAAACGACCTCTTCACCGGCCAGGGCCGAGCAGATGCACTTCTGAAAATTACCGTCGATATTGTTCAGCGTATCCATTACCTTATCCTTCCATACCGCAGCACAAAATATCTAACCCAACTCAGATGAATCGATCTTTTCAACATCAACACTTCCAGCAAAATTGCAGAACCCGATGTGTGGCACGGGACCGCCTACGACATTCAAGACGACAAAACCGACCTTCCTATCGATATAAACCACCTTGTGATCTATCCATTCAGCAATCGTCAGGGTGAGCAAATACGGCCCATTATTCAAAAGAAGCTTCTGGGTGAAACAAGCCCTTGAGGTTTGCCCCGGTGACAACGGCGCGAGCACCTTCTTCGCGTACGTCGTATTGTTGCCATAGATCTCAATCCCGATTGGCGTTTTCAACATCAACCCGAATATTGGATTCTGAACCTCGCCCCGTATATCATAGTATGTTTCAACCTCCAGAACGCCACCAGTCTCAATGTATGCCTCTTTACAATTTGCAACTCCGTTAATCAAATACTTAACGAGGATTGCCTTTGCATTGCCATACTGCAATTGAGTACTTGCGTTCGATCTGTCGGAACTGTTTAGAATTTGTGTCTCTACCGGTTGTTCTCTCAAGCCAGTATTGGTATCCGAACTATCCCATTGAATATCATCGCAATCGCATTCCGTAATCAGCTCAGACGACAATTCAATGCTGCCTTGCTTAAGGGCTCTTTCCTTGAAATATGCCTCCACGACTTCTGAGGCCTTGCCATAAGCGACCGTCTTGCCGCTATCAAGACAAAGCGCTCTGTCGCAAAGGCTTCTTACAGAATTCATGTCATGCGTGACGAGCAGTATAGTTATGTTTCTGCTTTTTAATTCCTGCATTTTCGCAAAGCACTTGGCCTGAAAGAACACGTCGCCGACCGCCAGGGCCTCATCAACGATGAGCACTTCCGGCTCGACCTGAATGGCCACGGAAAAGGCCAAACGGATCATCATGCCGGAGGAATAGGTCTTCACGGGCTGGTCGATGAAGTCGCCGATCTCGGCAAAGTCCAGGATGCTCTGGAGGCGCTCGTCCACTTCCTGCTTCGAAAGCCCGAGGATGGCCCCCTGCAGGTACACGTTGTCCCGGCCGGGCAGTTCGGGGTCAAAGCCGGAGCCGAGCTCCAGCAGGGCGGAGATGCGCCCGCGCACCTGCACCTGGCCGCTCGTTGGCTGCAGCAGTCCGCACACGATCTGCAACAGCGTCGACTTGCCGCTGCCGTTCACCCCGATGATGCCCACGGTCTCGCCTTTCCGCACGTCGAGGGAGACATCGTTGAGCGCCCAAAACTCGCGGTGATGGTCGGACCGGAAAAATGGCAGCGCGTCCTTGAGCCGGTCCAGCGGCGAGCCATACAGCCGGTACAGCTTTGAAATCCCGCGCAGCGATATTGCCAGTTCGTGTTCAGTCATGCCCTGCTCCCCGCGCACTACAGCAAATCCGCGAATTCTGGCGAAAGGGTCCGAAACAGGTAATCGCCCAACAGATAGAACAGAACCACGCCCACGCTGACAAGCAGCACCGGCAGCGGGTCCGGGGCAGCGCCAAGCAGCAGTATCTGCCGGTAAAACGTCACAATATGGTGCACCGGGTTCAGCTGGACGAACAGCCGCAGCGGCTCGGGCACGAAGCTGGCGGAGTAGACGATGGGCGTGGCGAAAAAAACAAGCTGCAAAACCACGGTGAGGATGTGGTCCATGTCGCGCAGAAACACGTTCAGGGCGGAAAGGATATAGGCCCAGGCCAGGGCGAAGAGCGTCAGCAGCGCGGCGAAGAAGGGCAGCAGCAGCAGCGTCCAGCGTGGAGCGATGCCAAAGGCCAGCATGATGAGCAGCAGCACGCACAGGGAGACGCCGTGCCCAGCAAGGCTGGCCAGTACGCGGGAAAGTGGCAGCACGCGCTTGTCGAAGATGGTCTTCTTGACCATGTTCGCATTGCCGGTGATGGCCTTGGTCGCGGACCCGAGCGCCTCGGCCAGCATGGTCCAGGGCAGCAGCCCGGCGAGCAGCCAGACGGGAAACGGAAAGGCCCGATACTCGCCTTCGGTCTGGGCGCGCATGATGATCGAAAAGACGAAGGTGTACACCCCGGCTTGGAGCAGAGGCAGCAGCACCGCCCAAAGCACGCCCAGCGAGCTGCCGCTGAATCTGCCGGCGAGATCGCGCCGGACCAGGGACCCGATGAGGTGCCGGTGGGTGCCGATGTAGGACATATGTAAAGATAGAGAGCTCACAACAACCAAAAAGTATTAACTCTTGCCACGGTGTGGACAAGGTTGAGATTCAACACAGCACCTTGCGACTGCAAAAGAAAGAAAGTCTTCGCGAATTCGTATCATCTGAGGAGAATTCCAAATTTTCATGAAATCCATGTGCCGCAGATTTCCAACGCACCAGTCGTTGACATCATGAAAACAACAAACTCGCACTAAGCCATTAGGCTGAATTGCTATCTCCTGCCATGGCTTGAAACAGGAGGGGATGTTTGCACCAAACTTCTTATGATGAGGAGAACTCCAATGCTCAACACCCTCCCCCTCCTGAAACGCGACTTGGCAAGTCATATCACACACAACCTCTTGGTATTTCTTTGCATTTTTTCCAAGAAAAGGAATACCTACAAAAGAATACCCCAAGCCATGTTCTTTTGCTTTGTAATAAGCTTCCAAAAGCATGTCATCATGATACTCTACGTCATTGAACTGGGATTGAGCCACATAGTCCCAATCCCATCCCTCAAATGTTTTTACGCAGTGAGTTAACCCAGAATTAAGGTGGTTATACGATACGCTAGCAACCCCAATGGAGGCGGCAAGGTCAACGAGTTTGGGTGCCTCGTGGATGTTAGCCTCGCAAAGAGTCATATTTAACGTTATTTTCGACTCTGTTCTGCCAAGTTGAGCAGCTTTTGCAGCAAAATGCTCAACATTACTTATGACAGTATTAAAAACAGAACCTGGGCGCATTATTTTGTACATACGTTCTGAAGCTGCATCAAGAGATACAACGAAACCTGCCATGATGTCTTTCTTCAACAAAAGATCCGTTCTCTTTTTCGTCATCAACATTGCATTTGTCGCAAACGAAACACGTGTAGGCGGAAAAACTTTTTCTATTATTTCATCGAAATGACGTGTGCACATTGCCTCACCACCGCTATGCAATAGCACATATCTTGCAGTCTTTAATAATGGCTCTGCCTTATGAATGACATCCTCATCAATTTCAAAATCAACGTTCCTGGTATTCCTGTCACATATCACACAAGGTAATCTGTTATTACATTTCGTCGTTAGGGCTAGGGTTACAACAGATGGCAAACTCCTTAACACAGTATTGCCTTCCTCATACTCTGACTGATTCAATTTTCCGTTTTCTTCAGGCTGAGCCAGATAGGAGGCATACTCGATATCAAGGCACTCACTCGGAGCAAAAAAATTTGGCGATATGGAATTACTTCCAATTTGAATTGCCCTTTCAACATTTCTTCCAAAAGTCTTGCCCAGCCATCTGACAATGCTCGTTGCTTCAGATGGCTTATCAGCAGAAGGAACACTCGAAGTGACAATCTTGCACTCATAAAACAAAAGCGCCAAATCTCGCGGATCGTCCGGATATGCTCCTTCAACCTTGCTTGTCGTCCGATATCTCATCTCGACTTGGTTACGACTGGCACCTGAAAACGTATATTTTTTACATATCCTGTTTCCAGAAGGTATCTCTACAATAGAGTCGACAACATCTCCGTTGATAACAACATCTAGCCCTTGATGTTGAATCACATTCACAAAGTCAATGTAGAACACATAAGGCATTATCTCAGGGACACTAAATTTAAATATTGTCTCAAATCCACAAAACCACCGAAAACACAATCCATTGCTCCATTCAAGAGTACCTACACCTGTAGCAGACATCCCATACGGATAAATGCGATTGATCAAATCAACTACAGGTAGGCTAGTGAGCCCATCCGATTCAGTCCGAGCGCAAGAAGTCATACATACACCAATATTCCTTAAAATTTGTTAACTTGCAGTTCAACATAAAATCTAACGGCAACAACCAAAACTATGGCTGCTGGTTCTCTTGAGAATCCATCTCTGCTCGCTCCTCAGCTAAACTTGCACGAAGAGAATCATTCTCACGCTTCAAGATCAAGATGCATTCGCGATCCGCAAGGTTCTGCATTTTATGGAATTCAATGATCAATCCAGCGTTAAGTCTATCCATACGGAACCCCCCACTCGTCCGCGCTGCCGCACAAGACATCGCCTCGACGGAATCGGCCCGAACGCACGCCCACGCCTGCCGATGCGACGCCTCGATCTTGGCCAGGGGCAGGTGACCAAAGTGCTCCAACAGCCCAAGGGAGCCCAGCAAGGCATCGCACTGCGCCTCGGCGGCGGCGAACCACTGCTCGTCCGCCAAATCCGCCCAGCGGCCTCGTTCCGGCGCGACAACCAGACCGGCGATCGCCTCCTCGGGCGCGTCATGCTGCCCGGCGAACTCCGCCAACCGGCGCACCGTGACCGCCGTATCACCAAGCACGTCGCGGTCGTAGTCAAGCGTGAGGTCAGCCATGCGTTCCCCGGCCAGCCCGCTCAAGCGCCAGAGCAGATAATGCCTGTGATAGCTCGTGCTGACCAGAGGCGAAAACAGAAATGGAAACGCGTGATAGAGCGACAAGGACCAGAGCACCAGATCGTAGTTGGTGTTTGCCTGGGCATCCTTCCATCCGTTCTCGGGCAGATCGCGTACCATTGAATACCAAATGTCGCGCGAGTTCCGCGTCAGGTGGAGGATTCTCGCCTCGGGAAACCGCTTGTGCAGCCAGCCCAGCCGGAAATCCACACGGTTAAACTGCAGCACCGGGCGCTTTTCTCCCGCAGCCCCAAGCAAGAAGCGGAGATACCCCTCCAACGCGGCGTCCTCGTCCTGCGGCTCCAGGCTCAGGCGGGTGAGGCCGAAATCCATGCTGTGCCGCGCACGCACCCCGTCCAAGACCGGCTGATACTCGTCCCAATATGAGGCGACCTTCCGGTGCGTCGGCAGGGCCTTTGTCTCATGCTCAACATGCGTCACGAGGAGATCATTGCAGGGCTCATAGAATGACATGCAGCCGGGCATATGCCGGAACATGTTCCAGAGCAGCGTCGAACCGCTCCGGAACCGTGCTGTTATGAACACAGGCTGCTGCACGTTCGCTACGCTCCCTGCCCGCCGCTGCCCGGCACAACCATGATCTTGCGCTTTGCCTTGCGAGTGCCCGAGATGATTTCCGGCAAGCGCTCCAAGGGGGCACGCTCAGGCTCGAGCAGAGAGAACAGGTCTTTGTTGTCGCACAGAAGCCGCACCGCCTCATCCAAATACAGGCACGGCACGGGGAACGCGCTCATGAGCTGGACTCTTTTGAAGATAAGCCTGGAGCAATCAATGCTGACGCAGTTGTCCTTGGGGTCTCCGGACAAACCGATATTCACAACGGTCGAGTCAAACGGCAGGTCGAAGATGTACTTTGCCAGGTAGCGCGCTGGCGCCGTATGCAGCACGACAACGCGCTCCGTAGCGGCAGCCAGGCGTTGCTGGAATGAGCGGGGCGCGGCGAGCGTCACACCAGCCAGGCTGTGCCACTTGAAGTGCTCCCCCCCAACTGCCTGCAGGCAGGCATCCAGGCCGGGATACAAGGAACGGCTGAGTGCGAGGGCGGGTTTGGCGCCCAAGACCTTGGCCGTCAAGATGCCCAGGCAGGACAAAAAGCCGCCGCCAACCACAACAAGCCTCTCGCCGGGCTTGAAACCCACAGTATGCAGGGCATCCAACAACACGGTGAGGGGCTCGGCAAAGATGGCGAGGCTGCTCGCAAGCGGCTGCGGGATCCGTGTCAAAAGCCGCACGTCTTTCACGAGCAGCAGTTCCGCAAAGCCGCCTTGCTCGGCGACCACAAGCTGTGTGCACCGTCTCGGATTTCCGTTCAGGCAGCCCGGGCACCCGCCGCACGGCGCAGAGAGCGCGAGAGCCACCTGGTCTCCGGCGGCAAATCCCTGGACGCCCTCGCCCACCTCCCGCACAGTGGCGGCGATTTCATGCCCAAAGCGCTTCCAGCTCTTGGCCCAGGTCGAAGCCTCAATGTAATCGCTGCCGCACACGCCGCAGCCGTCAACCGACACGAGCACCTCCCCGGCGCGAGGGACAGGCGCGTCAATCTCACGAATCTGAACCTTGCGCGGAACCTTGACGAATGCGGCTTTCACTCACGCGCCCCCTGCGGAACCGAACCGGCTCAGCCCGCGTTTGTAAATCTCCAACAACCTGGCGACATACAGATCCTGGTTGTAATATGTCCGCACCCGCTGATAGGCAGCTTCGCCCATTTGTTGGAGCCGTTGCGGGGCTTCAAAGGCGGCATCAATCTTTTCCGCAAGGTCCTTCGCGTTTCCCGGCTCAAAAAGCCACCCGGTTTCGCCGTCCTTGAGCCAATCCTTGATGCCGCCGATGCGTGAGCCGATGACCGGCTTCATGTTGGCAAAGGTTTCAATGCCGACGAGGCAAAAATTCTCCAACCAAACCGATGGGATGACTACCAATGAGGCACGCGCGTAAAACTCTCGCGTCTTTTCATACGGCAGGCCGGGGATCACCTCAATGCGGTCGCCGAAAACAGCGGCCTGGGCACGGACTTCCTCCAGCAGAGGTCCCGCCGTGATGATGATGACCTTACACTCGGCCTTGAGATGGCGGCAAGCCTCGATCAGGACGTGTATGCCCTTCTCGTACGAGGCACGGCCGACAAACAGGACAATGCGCTCGTCATCGGTGAAAAATCTTTTGTTGAAATCGCGAACCTTGCCTATTGGCTCGATGGGCGTCGCGTTCGGCAGCCAGGCTATCTGCTCCTGCGTAAAGCCGTTCTGCATCATGCAATCAATCTGCGCCCGGCTTTCGCAGATGAGGACAGGCATTGTCTTGTGCAGGTTGTGGTGCAAGAGCACCCAGTGCGCATTGCGGTCATAGTCGGTCTTTGGGCGGACGCCTGGCGACAGGCAGCCCTGCCGGACGCACTCCGGTCCAAGGGCATGGGGGCAAATGCTCCTATCGGGCAAAAGCCGCCAGTTGGTAAAGCAATAGAGTCGTGGGTCGTGCACCGAACGGACGCACGGCAGTGTTTTCAGCAAGAATTCAGTAACAAATGGATTCTGAAAATTGTGTATGTGACAGACATCCGGCTTGTGACGATCGATTATTTCCTGAATTTTTTTAATCGGTTGACGTGCCAACCCTTCGGAACCTGGGTGAAAGTAGACAAAAAGTTCAAGGTACGGAAGGCCATACTCTGCCCGTTGCCCGGTCGACTGCTGCCTGTCATTGTCATTATACACGACAATGTTGGTGTGCCCCTTTTCCTCCAGCGCCTGCAGCGTATCGAAAAGGAGCTTCTCTGCGCCACCAATTGGGATATACCAATCACAGATATGAAGTATATTCATCGTACGGAAATTCCGCCCTTGTTTCATTTTTAGTCTGCAGAGCAACTTTTACGCGTAGAAATGACTTTGCCCCTCTAAAATACAAGGCAACAGATGCGATTCGTTGAACTCTTGCCTTGTTGACGTCACTCAGCAAACGATAAGTAGGAAGAACCAGCGCCAGACACCGTGCTGCCAATCCGCCGAACCTCACACGCGGCAGCACACGCGGCAGTTGAATATGCACGGTGGGCCTTTTCAGAGAAATATTCAAACCAGAAAACCTGCGAGAACCCCGCGCGAGGAGTGGCCGTACGAGCTGAATCTTGGCGACTTCCCACAATTTCGGCAGGCCAAAGGTGTCCAGCAAGTGAGACAGGGTCTTCAGCACTCCAATCCCGGAAAGCACAATGCGTGGTACCAGGAACACATCAGGCACGGCGCGCCGTACCAGCACGAGCTGGTACAGAGGGCGGGCTGGATCGAGGAGCACAAGGCCGCAATTCCCGAAAAGAAGATCTCGGGTGACACTGTTGTTGCGGCAGACCACCACGGCGTCACCGTCGATCAGACCGGGCGGGACCACGGTCTCGAAAGCGACCTCGGCCCCAGCAGGAACCTGTGTAAATGCGAGGGTAGAAAGGACGTCTTCAGCATTCGCTCCCACAACAACATGCCGAACGCCAGAACCACAGGCAATGACCATTCCAGCAAGAGACGCCACATACTCCGAAGCCCCAAGGTAGACAACCGTCGGGTTTGTCCGGCTCTGCATGCTGCTCGTCGCCTCAAACAAATCGAAATATTTCGCAATGTAAAAGGCGCGGACCATGTCTGGCTTCGGGAAGGCAGGCAACTCGAACGAAATTGGGACGATGTCATCGCTGAAGTGCTGCGTCTGTGTAATCTCACAAAACATGACGCCACGCTCCTGGACGATGTCCCAAACCTCGGTATGGGGATATGGTATCAACATGCCGAAAACATAATAATCGAGCTTCAGCGCACGTTGGAACCTGACAGTCTCCATGAACCGCTCAAGCGTGTCGCCAGGGAGGCCGATGATGAAATAGCCAACGGCATTGATGCCAACGGCTTTAACGATGCGCACAGCCTCCACGACTGCGGAAAGCGGCTCCCCCTTTTTGATGGAGTCAAAGGTCGCCGGGTTGCCGCTTTCAATTCCAAACGCAATGCTCGTGCACCCGGCTTGTTTCATCAGCCGACCAAGCTCCATGTCTATACGGTCGGCCCGAATGCCGTTATGGCAGTACCAGGAGAGCTTGAGGTTGCGCTCGATCATCAGGCGACAAATCGCCTTTGCCCGCTTCAGGTCGAGGGTAAAATTGTCATCCCAGATTTCGAATGCGGTAATTCCCTTTGTTCTCGAAACGGTCTCCAGCTCATGGATCACGTTCTCCGGGCTTCTAAAGCGCCACTTGCGGGAACCTGTGAGCTTATTCACGCAGCAGTAGATGCAATCAAAGGGGCAGCCGCGACTCGTCACAATGGGATAACGATACCCCTCCCAGGAAAAGCCGTCTATGACATCCAGATTTGGAAGCGGAAGGGAATCAAGCTGAGAAGGCGGCTGCCATGGGTTCACAAGCACCTCCGCCCCCCGGCGCCAGACAACGCCAGGGATGCCACTAGGCGAAGACTCTGCTTGCAATGCCAAGGCAAGATCCACAATGGCAACCTCGCCTTCGCTCATGATACCGTAGGAAACGCTCGAAGCACTCTGCATGAAGGACTCGGGACACAGCGTCATATGCGGCCCACCGCACACAATTGTGGCGGCCGGACACGTCGGCTTGAGCAAATCCGCCAGCCTCGCCCCCTCTCTCGCTGTCGCGGTCTTGATGGAAATGCCGATCATTATAGGATCGAACTGCCGGGCATACTCAAGAACGGCATCGTCACTCATAGGGTAACGGTTCACGTCGAGTATGCGTACCGTGAAGTTTGCTTCGATCAAAGCAGCTGCAAGGTATGACAATCCCAGATTGATGCTTTCCTTCTGCCACCCCGAGGGATTTATAAGAAGTATGTTGCGGCGTTCAGCATTGTCCATACGAGTCCTTCGGTACGAAGACATAAGCCAACCCATGCGTTAATTGACCCAAACGCCAAACAACAATCACTTCGTCACGGATGTCTTGCCAGGGCTGTCCACATCCGAGCGGGAACCGCCTGCAACCAACCGACAGGGAGCACTTGTAAAGAGGGACGCCCCCAATCGACAAGTTCCCGCCTGAAACACATTGCGACTTCGTTTAGAAGGGCCATGCGCCCGGTCCCAGGCGCTGGGCAAAACGCAGCGCCATCTGCGCGAGAATCACAAAACGAAACAGGCGATTCAACTCCGCTCAAGGAAATCGGCATACGCTTTCCGCAGCCCCTCTTCAAGCCCTGTAGTGGCTCGCCACCCCGTGCGCGACAGCCGGGACACGTCCAGGAGCTTCTGGGGCGAGCCGTCCGGCATGGTCTGATCGAACTCGATGGCCCCTGAGAAGCCGACGGCCTCCGCCACGCGCTCCGCCAGTTCCCGGATGGTGAGGTCCTGCCCCATGCCGATGTTCACCAGGGGCGGGACAAAATGGCCGGTCACGGTGTCGTCCTCCCCAAGCAACGTCGAGTAGGCGTCCTCGGGCAGATTCAACAGGTGCAGGCAGGCCTGGGCCATGTCGTCGCTGTAGAGGAACTCACGCCTGGACGTCCCGGACCCCCAGAGCGCCACGGCCTTGAGATCCTGCACCTTTGCCTCATGGAACCTGCGGATGAGCGCTGGGATGACGTGGCTGTCCCTGGGGTGGTAATTGTCGCCCGGACCGTAGAGATTCGTCGGCATGACGGCGAGATAGCGTGTGCCGTGCTGTCTGTTGTAGCTCCAGCACATCTCGATGCCGGAGATCTTGGCCAAGGCGTAGGGCCGGTTGGTGGGTTCAAGCGGACCGGTGAGCAGATGCTCCTCGCGCATGGGCTGCGGGGCAAGCCGCGGATAGATGCAGGAAGAGCCAAGGAACAGGAGTCGCTTGACCCCGGCCAGAAAGGCGTTGTGGATGACGTTCAGCTGGATCGCCAGGTTGATGCGGATGAAGTCGGCCGGATAGGACTTGTTGGCCCAGATCCCCCCCACCTTGGCCGCCGCCAGGATCACATAGTCCGGCCTCTGCGCGGCGAAGAACTGGGCGACGGTAGCTCCCTCGGTGAGATCAAGCTCGGCGTGGGTGCGCAAAATCAGGTTGCCGAACCCCTGGGCCTGAAGCTGTCGCACAAGGGCAGACCCAACAAGACCACGGTGTCCGGCCACATAGATACGCGCGTCCATCTCCATGGAACTGCCTGTCATTCGTGATAGTTGTATGCTGTGTAGCCGCTCTTCAGCACCAGTTCATCGCGCTGGGCGATCTTCAGGTCCTCTGCGACCATCTCGGCGACCATTTCCGTGAACCCGATCTTCGGGGTCCAGCCAAGCTTCTCGCGGGCCTGCGATGCGTCTCCAAGCAGGGTCTCGACCTCAGAGGGGCGGAAATAGCGCGGATCCACGCGCACGATGGCCTTGCCAGAGCTGTCGAGCCCCTGTTCGTCCACGCCCTGCCCCACCCAATCGATGCGCATCTCGAGCGCGGCGGCCGCGGCATTCACGAAGTCGCGCACGCTGTACTGCACCCCGGTGGCGATGACGTAGTCCTCAGGCTGCTCCTGCTGGAGCATGAGCCATTGCATCTCGACATAGTCCCGCGCATGGCCCCAGTCCCGCTTGGCGGAGAGGTTGCCCAGGTACAGGCAGTCCTGCAGCCCAAGCTTGATGCGCGTAAGCGCCCTGGTGATCTTGCGGGTGACGAATGTTTCTCCGCGCTGCGGGGACTCGTGGTTGAACAGGATCCCGTTGCAGGCATACATGCCATAGGCTTCACGGTAGTTGACCGTGATCCAGTAGGCGAAGAGCTTGGACACGGCGTAGGGGCTGCGCGGATGAAACGGCGTGGTCTCGCGCTGTGGCACCTCACGAACCTGGCCGAAGAGCTCACTGGTGGAGGCCTGGTAAAAACGGGTCTTCTTCTCCAGGCCGTGGGAGCGGATCGCCTCAAGCAGTCGCAATACGCCAAGGCCGTTCACGTCCGCCGTGTACTCCGGCATCTCGAAGCTCACCGCGACGTGGCTCATGGCGCCGAGATTATAGACCTCATCGGGCTGGCAGAGCTGAAGCAGGCGGTAGACGCTCGATGTGTCGGAGAGGTCGCCATAGTGCAGGACGAAGTTGCGCTCGGAAACGTGCGGGTCCTGATAGATGTGGTCAACGCGGCGGGTGTTGAACATGGACGAACGACGCTTGATGCCGTGGACGATGTAGCCCTTGCCGAGGAGCAGCTCAGCGAGCAGGGCGCCGTCCTGCCCGGTAATGCCTGTTATCAGCGCGACCTTCTTGCTCATGCGTTCCTCATTGGAAACTCGAATTTCAAGACCGCAGGCCCAGAAACCAGCGCCAGCCCATGAATTGCCTACCATTAATATATGTCGCTGGCTAGACCGGGTTCACGTCCCCCCCATAGCATTGCCGACGACGAAGCCAAGCGGGAGTCGCACAATGCACGAAAAAAGGGAGGGGGTCGCCCCCCTCCCCTCAGATCATCAAGAGCCGTTCCGACTAGAAGTCGTAACGAACGTTCAGCATGCCGCCGGCCTTGTACATGTCGTCGCGAGCGCCGACGATGCCGGTCAGGCCGACAACCCAGTTGTCAGCGGGAGTGTAATTGAAGCCCAGGTCGAGGTCAGCTCCCCACATGTCGCTGTCGCTGTCGCCGTTCTTCATGAAGTCCTGAAGGTAGGTGACGCCGACGAAGGGCTTGAAGGCGCCCATGTCGTACTCGGCGCGCAGACCCAAGGAGCCCATCCAGGTGTAGATGCCGGCGGAGCTGTAGGTCGTGGCGTTCAGCTGGTAGCCGCCCTGATGCTCATTCAGGTACAGGGTGCCCACGCGGGCGCTGAACAGGAACTTCTCCCAGTCATAGTACTTGGTCAAGCCAGCGGAGGTCACCATGCGCCGACCATTCATACCGTCGCTGTAGCCAACGCCAGCCTGGGTGTCCTTCATGGTGTAGTCCAGCCAAGTGTAGCTGAACGAGGCGTCGAGCACGAGGTCCTTGCTGAACGAGTAGCTCAGGTAAGGAACAACGGAGAAGCCGTCGTACTCCATCTTGCCGGAGTTGTACTTGGTGGTGATGTCGAGATTTTCGTAGCCAGCGGCAACGCCGACCAGGAGGTCGCCCATCTGCTTGTCCATGCCGAGCATGCCGGTGTACAGGGAGCCGTCATAGTTCGCGCCGGATTTGGAGTTGTCGAGATAGGTGCCGGTGCCGAGAGCCCAGACACCGATCCCCATGGGACCATTGCCGGAAGACTGCCCGGAACCGCCGCCGGTCACAGTGGAGATGCGGCTGGAAACCATTCCGACAGTGGCGGTTGCCGCAGTCTTCGCCACCTCTGAAGTGACTGTGGACTGGTTCTGCTCGTTGGTCGTGTTGGAACTCGCAAATGCGGAGCCAGCCCCAAGCGCGAGGAGCCCGACCAGACAGGTCACCACGGCCATAAATTTATTCGTTTTCATAACCCTCCTTCCTTCCGCCCTTCTTTGCGGTTAGATCTTTTGCCTGAACTCTTCTACCCCAACGGCCAAGCATTTGTCCACAAATATACCTGGATCAGCCTATTTTTTTTATCCTTCCATGCCAACGAGTTACGGCTTTCGGCATTAATTATTCTCGGCATTGCGCATACAATCTCAAAAACCACCGCCATTTTTCCGCAATGCTGCCGATACCGTGACTTTGCGCCACCCCCAGGAAGCCTCGACAGACACTTCCCGCTGCCCTTCGTCAAGCATCAACCATGCAAATTTTGAACCGCTAAGCAGCTACTGGGCCGTGAAAAGGATGCCAACTTAACTCCGAGGGCAATAGTTTCACGCCATGGATGCCGTCAAAGCGCTTCTCAAGCTCAACCTCGTCTCCTGGCTTCAGGTCTTTATGAGTCTCCGCATCAAACTCCTGCCAGGGCGCCCCCCTTGTCCGAAGGATCTCATCCATCTCCTTGGCTTGTATCTTGGCGGCGGTATTCTGAACGGGGCACGTTCCCGGTTGCCCCATGCCCATGGTCGGGATGCTCAAGAGCGCCCCAAGCAAGGCCGTCAGGACGGTTTTGGGCATACGGCATTCTCCCTTGAGAAGTCTCTATATTTTGCGTATCAACGGGTACTTGAATCGCGTCAAGGAGCAATCCGGCGTTTCCCCCTTTTTCCCTTGGAGACTGGACGATTGGGCACCGCTCCCCTTAGCAGCCGCACGCATGACCGGTTGCGCAGCATGCAAACGTGCGCACTGGCCTTCTCCGCCACCCTGGGCGGGTATTCTACCGGTGCGCTCATATACTTGCACAGAGTATCGACGAGTTTCACTCTCAACTATAGCGATACCCATTTGCCCATGCTCGGAGAAGCCGATGGCTACTACCATCTCTGGCGCTCGCAGGTGCTTCTTGAAGGCAAGGCCGCCTGGCTCGGCGAACCCGCCCTGAGCGTCCTTGGGGCGGCCGTACAGAGCATCAGCGGCGTGCCCATGGAAATGGTCGCCTATTGGCTGCCCTCACTCCTGGCCCTGGCGACGGGCCTGTGGATATGGAAATGGGGCAGGTTGCTTGGCGCGGGCCAAGCCTGTTGCGCGCTTGCGGCCTTTGTCGGGGGCCTTGTCCCGGCATGGTTCACGCGGGCCTGCCCCGGCTGGTACGATACAGACCCCGGCGTCGCCTTTCTCTGGCACGGCAGCCTGTTCGCCACCGCCTGCCTCAGCCTCGCCCCTGGACGCCCAGCCCTGCGGCACGCGCTTCTGCTCACGGCCTGCTGCCTGCTGCTTGGCTGGTGGTGGAAACCCGGCTTCGCCATGCTCCCGCTGTGCCTGGCGCTTTGGGGGGGGACGTTCTTCTTTGCCAGGGAACTGGCGTGGCGCAGGGCGAGACTCGTCACGGGCATCGCTGTCCTGGCTGGCGCGGCGTTCTTCCTTGCACTGCCAGCAGCGTTGCTGCCCCAGCCCCTGGCCGTCTTGCGAAACTACGCCATCTCACACGCGGCCATGGCCGTGGGCCGCGTTTCCGACGCCACCCTGCTCTCCATCGACGAACTTTCGCCGCTGACTGTTTCCGGAATCCTCTCGGAACTCGGCGGAAACGCAGCCTCGGGCCTGCTGGCCCTTGCCGTGACCGGGCTCCTTTTCCTACGTGCGCCACGCGCCTGCATATTCCTGCTGCCCTCGTTCGCCACCGTTGCCCTGGCCCTGTTCGCCCAGCGGTTCCTGTACCTTGCGGCGCTGCCGCTGGCCCTCGGCGTGGGCCTCCTGCCCTGGCTGCTTGACGATCTGCGCCAGAGCCCCCGGGTCGCGGGGAAAGCGCCCTCCCGGCGCGTGCTTGGCGCGCTGGCCTGGAGCATCTGCCTGGCAATTGTGCTGAGCTTGGCGCACGGCCTTTCCCGCACGCCGCTCAACTTTCCGTTCCAGGAACCTCAAGACCGCATCGCCCGGATGCTCAAGCGCGTGGCCCCGCCGGGCGCCAAACTCTGGAACTGGTGGGACGACGGCTATTTCCTCGCTGCCCGAAGCGGCCTCGCCCCGCTGTTCCACGGCGGCAGCCAGACCGGGAGGATGGCCTTCATCGCCGCGCATCCCCTCGTGTCCGATGACCCGCTGTTCGCACGTCGCTGGATACGCTTCTTCGCGGCCCGCGGCGACAGCGCGCTGATCCCCCTGCGCGCGGCCTTGGGGTCCGAGGAGGCCGCGTGGGCCACCCTTGAGGAGGTGCTCGCTGCGCCGGACGTGGCCACCGCCCTTGCCCAGCACCCACCGATCGAGGGAGGAGCCGCGTGGTTTGAGCCGCAGGACCGCGTCTTCCTGTATCTGCCCCAGCGTTTCCTCAGGCTCTCCAAGTGGTGGGTGGGCCTGGGCAGGAGCAGGACTCACGACGTTGGTGCCTTCAAGGCGCATATCGACACCTTCCGGCGCACCGAGTTCGGCTTCAACACGGCGCAAAACCAGGTCATTCTGCCACAAGAGGCGCTGGCAAAGGGCTACACCGACTTCGGCGGCGTGTTCGTCACCAACCGCACGCCCCTTGTCCCGCCCTTTGGCGGCGGCGTGCCCGGCCCCTATGTCGTCACCTCGGAACTTTCGCCCTGGCTGTATATCGTGGACGAGACCGCCATCGCCTCGGTCGGCTTCCGGCTGCTCGCCCCTGGCGGCGTAGACCTGCCTGGGTTTGCGCCGGTTGTGGTGAACTACGCTTATGGCGGACTCTGGGAAGTGCTGCCATGACCGGGCACGCCTGCTCTTCCGCCGTAACCGCGCCCAGGCCGTCCATTGTCGTCATTCCGGCCCTGAACGAGGAAGCCACCATCGCCCAGATCGTCCTGGAGGTCCGCGCCCAGGGATTGCCGGTCATCGTGGTCAACGACGCCAGTGACGACCACACCAGCCGCAACGCCAGGGATTCCGGAGCAATAGTGCTGGACCTGCCCTGCCGCCTTGGCGCCTGGGGAGCCACACAGGCCGGGATGCTCCAGGCGTTGCGCGGCGGCTACGGCAACATCGTCACCCTTGATGGCGACGGCCAGCATCCCCCCGGTGACATCATCCACCTTTTGGCCCCTCTGCGCTCCGGCAGCGCCGACATCGTCATCGGTTCCTGTCTGGGCAGGGGAAGCCCTGCCAGGCACATGGCCTGGAAGCTGTTCCAGTTCCTGTCAGACCTTGCCTTGAGCGACATAACGTCAGGATTTCGGGCCTACAGCCTCCCCGCCGCCCGCGCCATGCTCTGCGCCGAGGCCACCCTGGCGGACTACCAGGACCTGGGCATCCTCCTGCTGGCCCGCCGCCGGAATTTCCGCATGCTTGAGGTGCCGGTCACCATGTGTCCACGCGCCGTGGGCAAGTCCCACATCTTCCCCTCGTGGTTGAAAGTGGCCCGGTACATGATATACACCACCACCATCGCCTGCACGCGGCGCTGACCCTTCCGCCGCCGCGCCCAGCCCCCCGACCACAACGAATGCACAACTGCCAAGGAATCCGATGACCCGATTTGCCACAGGAATTTACTGGTTCACCGGCCTCTCCGGCGCGGGCAAGACCACCTTGACCCAAGGCGTCGCCGAGCTTCTCCGGTCGCAGGGACACACCTGCCTCGTGCTCGACGGCGACATCCTGCGCGCCGGCTTGAGCTCAGACCTCGGCTTCAGCCCGGAGGACCGCAGGGAGAACATCCGTCGCGCCAGCGAGGTGGCCCGCATGGCGGCGCAGCAGAATCAGGTCTGTCTATGCGCGTTCATAACGCCATACCAGGCCACGCGCGACGCCTTGCGCCAGCGCCTGGAGGGCCTGTACCATGAGATCTTCGTCAAGTGCCCGCTGGAGCGCTGCATGGAGCGGGACCCCAAGCAGAACTACTTCCGGGCGCGCCAACGTGGCGCAAACGACTATACGGGACTTGGAGCGCCCTACGAAAGCCCGGTTTCCCCGAATCTCTGCGTGGAAACGGACCGGCACCCCATTGACGTTTGCGTGAAGATGATAGCAGAATACATCCTTGAATCACAAAACAAGCCGAACGGGGAATAGCGCGTGTACATAAGCTACCGCATCACGGCCTGCGTCATAGCCCTGGTCACCGGGGCGACGATCTTCAGGCTCGTGCGGCGCAACCTGCTGCATGGCACCTACGCCGCCTGGTGGCTCTCCGCCGCGGCCTTCGCCGTGCTGGTGGGCCTCTTCCCCAGCGGCTTCGACGTCCTGGGCCACGCCCTGGGCGTAAGCTACCCGCCCATCCTGTTCATCATCCTGGCCCTGGCGGCCTTTGCCGTGCGGATGCTCATCTCCGACCTGGAGCGCACGCGCATGGAGCTCACCCAGCGCAGACTTGTTCAACGCTACGCCCATATGGCCTTGCGTCTGCGCCACCTGGAGCGCGACCTGCAGACCAAGGGCATCGTGGCGCCGCGCCGCACCGACGATCCCCTGGCGGAGGACGCCGCGGACGGCATGGCCCCCGACGGCACCCTCCGCCCGGACGACCCGGCCAAACCGCCTGCGCACTAACGCCACGGCCGCACATGCGCATCCTTCATTGCGGCAAATTCTATCCGCCCCATCGCGGCGGCATGGAGACCTTCCTGGGTCAGCTGACCCAGGCGCAAGCCCAGGCGGGAGATGAAGTCCTGGTGCTGGCCCATGGGGACGAGCCCTGGCCCGCCCTGCCCGCAACGCCTGGGCTCAGCGTGCGCCGCGCCCCGGTGGCCATGACTCTGGGCGGCTACGCCCCGGTGGCCCTGTCGCTGCCCTTTCTGTACCTCACGTCTCTGCGCCGCTTCCGGCCCGATGTCATCCACGTGCATGCGCCCAACGGGGCCGCCCTGTGGCCAGCGCTGGCGCGCCGTGCGCACGGCGCGCCCATCGTGCTGCACTGGCACGCGGACGTGCGCTTCCCCTCGGACAAGTCGCCCCCGGCGCCGCTTTTGGCCTGCGGGCGGCTGCTCGAATCCCTGGTCCTGCGCCAGGCCGACGCGATCATCGCCACCTCGCAGGCATATCTTGACGCCAGCCCGGC
>JBFWMQ010000009.1:0-98585 GCA_050251495.1 Desulfovibrio sp.
ACTCCTGGCCGTGGCCTTTCTCCTGGCCCACGACCATGACCGGGTGGTGGACCACGCGCTTGCCCACGCGCCGGGTGATGTAGGCGCGGGCGATGAGCACTCCCGGATCAATGGACACCTCGTCGCGTCCGCCGATCTCGGTGTAGTTGTCGTACACGTTCTCCAGGATGTCCTTGAGGCACACGCGCTGGGGATGCCGCACCACGCGGACCTTGTCCATGGGCGTCAGCAGTTTGTCCAGGTCCTCCTCAAGGGTGGTCAGGCGGCGGGAGAGTTCGCCGGTCTTGTCCAGCGCCTCCTCCACGGTCAGCGCGTCGGCCTTCTGGCTCAGGGCCTGGATGTCCTGGTCAATGACCTCCAGGCGTTCGCTGACGCGCGTTCCCATGATGTCGCGCGCGTAGGCCACGCGCTGCGAAAGAGCTTCAAGGCTTTTTTCAATATCCATGCGGCCGTCCCTGGCTGGCTAGAATTCCAGCAGATCCTTGGTTTTCTCGCGCAGGAAGGCGATGTTCGATTTGAGGGCCACGCCCTGGGCATCAACCCCCTCCAGGACGAAGTCGTCCAGGAAGGCTTCCCCGCGCGCCTTGGCCTCCTCCAGGTCCTTGCCCCAGATGATGGCCAGCGCCAGGTTGGGGTCATACTCCGTGGGAATCTGGTAGGGCCGGTCCTGGGGAACGTGGGTGTGCATTTTGAGCCAGTCCTGGTTCGTCCAGGCGATCTTCTCGATGCGGCCTGTCCAGGGGGCGAAACGGTTTTGCGTGTCCTCGGCGATGATGCGGTACTCGATGCCCACGCCGGCGAACGTGACGTCGTCCTGGCCGTAGCCCTGGGCCTCGCCGAGGCCGAGGCGGATCTGCTCGCGGATGAGGTTCACTCCGTCCTGGCCCTTGATCCGGGCGATGGCTGCGGAGACGCCGTTCTCCACCTGGATGCGGGTGTTGACTTCCATGAGGAAGGGCTCGCCCTTGGGCGTCACGATCCATTCCCAAGTGCCCACGTTGTCGTACTTGATCTCACGGGCGATGGACAGCGAGTGGCGCACGATGTCGTCCATGACCTTGCGGGCGTCAAAGCTGTAGGAGAGGCCCTCCGGGAAGAAGCCGGGCGCCGTCTCGATGCGCTTCTGCCTGCCAGGGCTCTGCACGGAGCAGTTGCGCGTGCCGAAGTGCACGGGGTTTTCGCCGCCGCGCTCGGAGACGATCTGCACTTCCAGGTGATTGTAGTTGAAGATGCGCTGCTCGATGAGCACGCCGGGGTCGTTGAACTGGCGCTGCGAGTAGTTGCGGATGCGCCGGTAGGTCTGGCGGAAGCGGTTCATGTTGTGCACTTCGTCGATGCCCATGCCGCCGCCGCCCGCGCTGGCCTTCACCAGCACCATGGGCCGGGTCACGCCCTGCCGCTCCTGGTAATCGAAGAGCTGCTGGGCGATGGTCTCGGCCTCCAGCTCGTCGTAGATGGCGCGGTCGCTGCCGGGCACAGTGGGCACGCCAAGGGAGCGCGCCAGCCGCTTGGTGTTGATCTTGTCGCCCAGGTCGCGGATGACGCGCCAGGAGGGGCCGATGAAGTGCATGGGGCGCGAGCGTTCGGCCACGCGCCGGGCGAAGCGGTAGTTCTCCGAGAAGAACCCGTAGCCGGGGTGGATGGCTGTGGCGCCGGAGGCGTCGGCCGCGGAGAGGACGTCGCCCGCGTCGAGGTAGTTGTGGATGCGCACCAGGGCCTGCTCTCCGCCCAGTTCCCGGGCGAGGGCCACATGGCCCGAGGCGGCGTCTTCCCTGGTGTAGACGGCGACGAACGCCAAGTCGAGATCGCGGCATGCCTGCATGATGCGCACGGCGATTTCGCCCCGGTTGGCGATGAGTACTTTGTGCTGATCCCTGCTCACGTCGTGGTGTTCCTTAGGATGTTCGTGGGGGCAAGTTGGAGAGCGCCATTTAGCCGTTCTTGCGCCTTCTGGCAAGTGTACCGGACCGGTCTTGAATTTTCGGACCATTGCGGCTGGTTTGCCGGGCCGAGAAAAGACCCCGCCGCGATCTCTCGCAGCGGGGCTTCTCGCGTGGCGTCGTCCTGGTCAGTCGGCGTGATTAGATGTTGTAGTCCGCGATGGAGCCCTTTCCGGCCATGTAGCCGCCAAGGACGCTCTTGCTGAAGTCATAGGTCTGGTTCATGTCGGAACCGTAGCTGTTGCCGCTGTTCATGTAGTCAAGGGTCTTGGAGACAACCGCTGCGCCAAAGCTTTCCCTGTCGGTTGTGGCGTAGTTGTTGCCGAATCCCTGCCCGTTCATGGTGTCCAAGGTGGCGCTTACCACCTGGGCTCCGAACGTCCCCCTGTCAAAGGCGGAGGACAGGCCTCCGATGGAATTGCTGGACATGCCGTGACCACCTCCCCTACGCCGCAGGCTAAGACAACGCCTTCTTCGTGTCTCATCGGCAAAAGCTTAAAAAACTTTAGGTCCAGCGGGAAAATGTGACCTCTTTGTTTGACAAGCGGGCTCCCTTCGTGAATACACGCCCAAGGCGGACCACTGACGCCAATATCTTCGCGGATTATCGCACAGGAGCAGCAGATGACGGATCAGGCACAGAACACCGGGGACCAGGAACAGAGTTTCGCCGAACTCTTCGAGGCCAGCTATGCGGGACAGGGCGAGCCCCTGAACGTGGGCGACAAGATTTCAGCCCGCATCATCAGCATCGGCGCGGAGAGCGTGTACCTCGACACCGGCACCAAGGTTGACGGGGTGGCGGAGAAGAAGGAGCTCCTGGACGCCGAGGGCAACTTCCCGCACAAGGAAGGCGACTCGATCGACCTGTACGTGGTCTCCAAGACCCGCAGCGAGATCGTCCTCTCCAAGGCTTTGTCAGGGGCTGGCGGGTTTGAGATGCTCCAGAACGCCAAGGACGCAGGCCTGCCCGTGGACGGGCGCGTCAAGGAGACCTGCAAGGGCGGCTTCTCGGTGGAGATCATGGGACGCCGGGCCTTCTGCCCGGTCAGCCAGATCGACGCGCGCTTCGTTGAGAATACCGAAGCCTACGTCGGCAACACCTATCCCTTCCTCATCAGCAAGCTGGAGGAGCGGGGCCGCAACATCGTCGTCACCCGCCGCGCGCTCATCGAGCGCGAGCGCCAGGCCGCAACCGAGGAATTTCTCGCCACGGTCAAGCCCGGCGAGGAAGTCGAGGGCACCGTGGTGCGCCTCACCGATTTCGGCGCCTTCGTGGAGCTGATTCCCGGCCTTGAGGGCATGGTCCACGTGAGCGAGCTCGGCTTCACCCGCGTGAGCAAGCCGGACGAGGCCGTGAGCGTCGGCGACACGATCCGCGTGAAGGTGCTTGGCGTGGAGCCCGGCAAGAAACCTGGACAGATGAAGATCTCCCTGTCGCGCAAGCAGACCATGAGCGACCCCTGGGCCGACATCGCCGGCAAGCTCAAGGACGGCGACAAGGTCACGGGCAAAGTGGTCCGCCTGGCCGACTTCGGCGCGTTCGTGGAGCTTCTGCCCGGAGTTGACGGCCTCATCCACGTGAGCGAGATGAGCTACACCAAGCGCGTCAACAAGCCCTCCGAACTCCTGAACCCCGGCGATGAAGTCTCCGTGGTCATCAAGGAGATCGACCTGTCCAAGCGTCGCATCTCCTTGTCCCTCAAGGACGCCGAGGGCGACCCCTGGCTGGAGGCCGCCGCCAAGTACGTGGCTGGCACCCAGGTCACCGGCACGGTGGAGAAGCGCGAGACCTTCGGCATCTTCGTGACGCTCGAGCCCGGCATCACCGCGCTCCTGCCCAAGTCGCGCATGGCCGTGGCCGTGGACCCCAAGCAGTTCGACAAGCTCCAGCGCGGCGATTCCGTCACCCTGGTGGTCGAGGACCTGCGCGCGGGCGAACGCCGCATCGCGCTGTCCCCCCTTGAGGTGCGCGAAGGCTCCCAGAACGAGGGCGGCGGCGGACGGGAGAATTCCGACTGGAAGAGCTACGCCAAACAGGCCAAGCCCGCCGAGAAGCCCATGGGGCTCTTGGGGGAAAAGCTGGCCCAGGCGATGAAGACCAAGAAATAGCGAGCACACGCAACAAGGGCCGGGTCAAACCGGCCCTGCTTCTTTAAAAGAGCAGGAGAAGAGAACAGGCATGGCCGAACCGTACAAGATCATCTATTCCATGATGCGCGTGAGCAAGTTCTACGACAAGCGTCAGGTGCTCAAGGACATATCGCTGTCATATTTTTATGGCGCCAAGATCGGCGTTCTGGGCCTGAACGGCTCGGGCAAGAGCTCGCTCCTGCGCATTCTGGCCGGGGTGGACACCGACTTCCAGGGCGAGATCGCCCCGTCGCCCGGCTACACCATCGGCCTGCTCGAACAGGAGCCGAATCTCGACGAGACAAAGACCGTGCGCGAGGTGGTGGCCGAGGCCGCCCAGGAGACCGTCGACCTTCTGGCCGAGTTCGAGCGCATCAACGAGAAGTTCGCCGAGCCCATGAGCGACGACGAGATGCAGAAGCTCATCGACCGGCAGGCCGCCGTTCAGGAGAAGCTGGACGCCCTCGACGCCTGGGACCTGGACAGCAGGCTGGAGATGGCCATGGACGCCCTGCGCTGCCCCCCTGGCGATACGCCGGTGAGCGTCATCTCAGGCGGCGAGAAGCGGCGCGTGGCCCTGTGCCGCCTGCTGCTGCAGAAGCCGGACATCCTGCTCCTGGACGAGCCCACCAACCACCTGGACGCGGAATCCGTGGCCTGGCTGGAGCACCACCTGCAACAGTACGCGGGCACGGTCATCGCCGTCACCCACGACCGCTACTTCCTGGACAACGTGGCCGGCTGGATCCTTGAGCTGGACCGCGGCCGCGGCATCCCCTGGCAGGGCAACTATTCCTCCTGGCTGGAGCAGAAGCAGCAGCGTCTGAACCAGGAGGAGAAGGCCGAGACCGAACGGCAGAAGACCCTGGCCCGCGAACTGGAATGGATCCGCATGAGCCCGCGCGGCCGCCACGCCAAGGGCAAGGCGCGCATCAGCGCATACGAGAACCTGCTCTCGCAGGAGAACGAGAAGCTGGCCCCGGAACTGGAAATCTTCATCCCCGCCGGGCCTCGCCTGGGCAATGTGGTCATCGAGGCCAAGGGGGTCAAGAAGGCCTTTGGCGACAACCTGCTGGTGGACGGCATCGACTTCAGCCTGCCGCCGGGAGCCATCGTTGGCATCATCGGCCCCAACGGCGCGGGCAAGACAACGCTGTTCCGCATGATCACCGGCAAGGAGCAGCCTGACGAGGGCGCCCTGCGCCTGGGCGAGACCGTCCAGCTGGCCTACGTGGACCAGGACCGCGCCATGGACCCGGAAAAGACCGTGTACGAGGTCATCTCCGGCGGCAACGACATCATCAAGCTGGGCAACCGCGAGGTGAACGCGCGCGCCTACATCGGCAAGTTCAACATCACCGGCAGCGATCAGCAAAAGAAGGTCGGCCTGCTCTCCGGCGGTGAGCGAAACCGCGTGCACCTGGCCTCGCTGCTGCGTGAGGGCGCCAACGTGCTGCTGCTTGACGAGCCCACCAACGACCTGGACGTGAACACCATGCGCGCCCTGGAGGACGCGCTGGTGAACTTCGCGGGCTGCGTGCTGGTCATCAGCCACGACCGCTGGTTCCTGGACCGCATCGCCACGCACATCCTGGCCTTTGAGGGCGACAGCCAGGTGAGCCTGTTCGAGGGAAACTGGAGCGAGTACGAGGCCGACCGCAAGGCCCGCCTCGGGGCGGCGGCAGAACAGCCGCACCGCATCAAGTACCGGCACCTGACACGCTAGACTGGCACCGAACGCCGGGGCGGGGAGGCCACCCCCGTCCCGGTTTTCGTTTCCGGGGGCGACAATGCGCAAGAGACCGCTGCACCACATCGCTTTGTTCCTGGCGCCGCCGCCGACCTCCCTGGTTTTCGCCTCACATCATTTTGTGCGCGGCGTCTCGCCGTTAGCGGGGGATGCTGCCCACGCTTTGCCAAGCAACGCGTCTTTGCTGCCTGTTGACGCCGCGCGGTCCCATAATCTCCGCGTTGTGTCCCCTTGTCCCCATGCAGGCGATGTGGACTTGGCTCAGGTCCAGGCCCGGCCCAAGGGCATTGCCGGAGTGGACGCGCGCATCCAGCCCATGCAATAGTTCTCACCGTCCCCGCCGGGTGGAGCGCCCGGCCAAGCGTCGCCAGGGAGGCCTCATGACCGTTGCCAGCATCCCGCTGTCCTGGGTGGATATTCCTGAACCGGTGCGCCGGTTGCTGCTGCATGGCTCCGTCGGGCGCGACCACCTCGTCTCCGTGGCGCGGCTGCTGCCGGGCATCGCCGCAGGCGCTGCGCCGGGCCAGCGCGCGCAGCTGTTGCAACTGGCCCAGGATGTCTTGCTGGCGGCCTATGACGAAGCGCCTCTGGACGGCTCGCTGGCCTCCCTGTTGCTCTCTTCGTCCGCGTCGGGCTGGCCGGGCCTGCCCCTGCCCGTGGCCGACGCCTTGAAGGCCGTGGCCAATTTCTGGGCCCCGCCAGGACAGGAGCATCCCTGGTGGCGCGCCACAAGCCTCCAGGAACGTCAGTCCCTTGCCCGGCAAGGGCTCGGCGCGGAGCCCCGCAATCTGTTCTGGAAGCTTTCCGCCTGGAACGTGGCCTGGCCGCAGGCCGACATCGAACAGATTGACGCGCTGCTATCCGAGAAATTCTGGCCCCGAACGCTGTTGCCGGTGCGTCACCGCTTTGCCGCCCAGGCGCACCTGTTGCGCGGTGACCCGCATAGCGCTCTGGCCAGTCTCAACGCGTGCAGCCTCGCGTCCTTCTGGAACGACTCCGGGCTGCGGGCCGAGTGCCTGCTGCGCATGGGCCGTGCTGACGATGCGCGGGACGCGTTGCGCCAGAGCCTGTTGCGTTCGCCGTGGCGCGTGAGCCAGTGGCTGCGTCTGCACGACATCGAATGTGGGCAGCATCTGGCCTGTGCACCGGCGCCTGGTCCTGTGGCCATTTTGCTGTACACCTGGAACAAGGCGCGGGAACTGGACGAGACCCTGGCTTCGCTGGCCGCCTCGGATCTGGGCGAGGCCCGTATGTGGGTGCTGGACAATGGCAGCACGGACCAGACCCCGCAGATTCTCGCCGCCTGGCGGGAACGCCTGGGCGCGCGCCTGACCGTGTTGCGTCTGCCGGTGAACATCGGGGCTCCGGCTGCGCGCAACTGGCTTCTCTCGTTGCCGGAGGTGCGTCGGAATCCCTACCTTGTGTTTCTTGATGACGACGTGACGCTGCCGGCTGACTGGTTGCCGCGCCTTGGCGCTGGGCTGGCCGCCGTCCCGCAGGCCTCTGTCTGGGGATGCCGGGTGGTGGACGAGGCCAACCCGAGCGTGTTGCAGAGCGTGGATCTGACGCCTGTTCCAGTGGAGCCGGGCGCGCCGCCCCTTGCGCTCCCTGGTTTGCATCTCGGCCAGCCGGATTTCGGCCAGTTCTCCTATCTGCGCCCCTGCGTGAGCGTCACCGGGTGCTGCCACCTGCTGCGCGAGGCGGACATCGACACCACAGGCGGCTTCGACATCCGTTTTTCGCCCTCGCAATACGACGATCTGGAGCGCGACCTTCGCCTTGGGCTCTCCGGCGGCTTTGCCGCGTATCAGGGGCACCTCGCACTGCGGCACAAGCGCCGCAGCGGCGCGGCGGCGGAGCGGTCTGCCGCGGAGTTGGGCAATGCCACGGCCAACACCCATAAGCTGCTCACCAAGCATTCCGTCGAGGACTTGCGGCGGGTGCGCGAACTGGGCGAGGCGCTTCTTGAGCGCGACCTTGCCGACAAGATGGAGCGTTTGGCCGGGGCGTAAGCGGAGGCGTCAGCCTCTGGGCGGCGCCGCGTGGGCCGAATGCGGAGCTGGCGGCTGGCTCTGATGGCTCTCAAGCAGGGACATGAGCTTCATCTGATCTTCCACATGGTCGAGCCGGAACGAAAGGCCCATCTGGTAGGCGTTGTCCGCGGTCTGACGCACGCGGCGCACCTCGGCCTGGAGCGGCAGGTGGATCGAGCCCGCAGTGTCGGACAGCACCAGATGCAGCACCGTTGCAGGCGGCAGGGCCGCATCGGAGCAGCAGGAGAGCCCGCCGAGGCTCACGTCCAGAGCCCTGGCCTGGAGCTTGCCATGCTTCTGGCTCAGGATGCGCAAGGGCAGGGGATCGCTCAAGGCATAACGCGGATGCGTGCGTTGCGAGTCCTGAAATGGCTGGACGCAGTTGCGGTCCACCTTGGCCCGGTACAGCGCCGTGTCGGCGTTCTGCACAAGGCCCGCCATGTCCAGGGCGTCCTTGGGGAAACAGGCCAGGCCGATGCTCACGGTGAGCGCGCCCAGGTCCTGACCGGCGTAGAGCACATGGTGTCGCGCGATGGCCTCGCGGATGCGTTCCGCCATGGCTTTGGCGTTTTGGGACGTGGCCTGCGGCAGAATGATGGCGAATTCCTCGCCGCCGTAGCGCACCACGCGGTCATATAGTCGCGCCGTCTGCTGCAGAATGTCGGCGATGTCGCGCAGGGCCTGGTCGCCTGCGGAGTGGCCATGCGCGTCGTTGAAGTCCTTGAAGTGGTCGAGGTCCAGCATGAGCAGGGAAAAGGGCTGTCCGAAGCGCCGGAAGCGCTCCATCTCGCGCGGCACTTCTTGATTGAAGGCCCTGCGGTTGAAGAGCCCTGTGAGCTCGTCGCGGTAGGCGCCTTCCTCCTTTTGCTGCAAGAGCCGCACTTCCACGATGATCGGGTCGCGCACCAGGGGCCGCCCATGCATGAAATAGTCGCAGGTGGCGGTCAGAAGGCTGACGGTCCGCTTCAGGGCCGCGCACATCTCTCCCTGGTGGTCCACGATGGCCAGCAGGCTTTCACGCGCCTCCTCCGTTGCCATCTCCAGACGCGTCAGGCTGTACATGGCTTCCGAGTAGAATTCCGGGCCAAGCTTATTCGCCAGGCCTTCCCATTCCTCCCGCGTGATGGCGCAATCCGTGGCGGCGCGCCGCAGAAACGCCTTGAGTTCATGGGCGTCGACGCGAGGCGATCCCAGGTGCATGGACATGGCCGGTATCCTCATGAAGCTGGCGGGGGGCAATTGAATTGCATTTGCGTTAGTATGAAGCGTTTGTCCTGTCAACGTCTGTTCCGATCTTGACCAGCTCTGAGCTCCCGGGCAGGATGAAGTCGTTGCGGAAGTAAATTTCGCACGAAGGAGCAGCCATGGCGAAGACCTTTCGAAACGACGATTCGCAGCTGCGCGGGCGCGTGGAACAGGTGGAGTTAGAGCGCCGGAGCCTTGGCCTGGAGGGGCTCGTCGGCGGGCTTGAGACAGTGGTCGTGGCTGTTGAGCCTGAGCGTTTGAAGGCTGCGGCGGCCGAATTTCTGAACACCACGGGCTACGAGTTCTCCGAGTCCCTGGAGTATCCCGACGGCCAGGGCTGCGTGCTTACGAGCCCGGGCTCGGCGGACTTCCTGTTCCGCACGCGCAGAACCGGCGACTGGGCCTTTGCCAGCGAAGCCCTGGGACCCAAGTCCGCGCACCTTCCGGGCACGCGGGTGGAGACCATGGTCTTTGCCTGCGCCGACCTCGTCCGGTATGTCGCGATCCAGAAGCAGCGCGGGGTGCGGTTTCTGACCGATGCCCCCGTCAGTACCGATGCCTCGCTGTTCATACAGACAGCGCCATCGAAACACAGCGCCCTGTCCTATGGCTTTGTGCAGTGGCTTGGCGGGAGCCGCAGACATCTTTCCAGTCCCGTGCGCCCCGGCGGCTGGAGCCTGCCCAAGCCCGACGCCCCGCACCTGCGCAATATCGGGGTGTTTGACCACGCCTCGGTGCGTGTGCGCGCCAAGGACCGCGACGACGCCATTGTCGAGTTCCTGGAGCTTACCAATTATTCATTCTCCATGGCCGTGTATGTGGATAATCTGAACTCCATCACCAACGTGGCGCGGCTTGCGGGCGAGCCGTACGCCATGGTCATCACCTCCGGCCTGGGCGAGGCTGCGGCAGGCCAGGAGGGGCCGACCGAGAAGTTCATCCAGAACTATGGCCGCCGCATCCACCACCTGGCCTTCCGCACAAACAACATCGAGGACACCTTTGCCGGGCTCAAGGCCCAGGGCATGGAGTTCCTGCTGGAACTCGTGGGCTCTCCGGAGGAGGGCCTCAAACAGACTTTCAGCCGCCCTTCGCCTCACACGCTCATCGTGAACGAGTACATCCACCGCTATGAGGGCTTTGACGGCTTCTTCACCAAGAGCAACGTGACTCTGCTCACCGAGGCCACCGCGCGACAATAGGCTTGACAGTCCAAGCCATCGGGCATAGGTGTTACGTATGAGCAGATGTTCACGCGATACTCGTGCCGTTGACGGCCTCCAGCTTGAAGCCTGTGACTCGCCCTGCGTTCACGGCGAGAGGGTGGAGCGGGCACAGGCCGTGTTGCTCAATGATGAAGCGGCCGCTGGCCTGGCGGAGATATTTGGCCTGCTGGGAGACCGGACGCGGGTGCGCCTCCTGCACGCGTTGACCCTTGGAGAGCTCTGCGTGTGCGATATCTCCGCTGTGCTGGGCGTCAGTTCTTCGGCCATTTCGCATCAGCTCCGGCTCTTGCGCACGGCCAAGCTGGTAAAGGCCCGGAAAGAGGGCAAGAACGTGTTCTATTCGCTGGACGACGCCCATGTTCACAGCCTCATCGCCCAAGGTTTGGAGCACGTGCTCGAATAGTTTTTTTTGGCACAACGCATGAACATGTGCTCACTTCTTTGTGTGAGCCGAAGGTGCTTATGAATCTTGGAGTTGTCGTGGATTATGGGCTGGAATGCTGGGCCGTGCTGCAAGAGGCCGCTCCCTTCGTCCTTCTCGGCTTTCTTGTGGCCGGTCTGCTCAAGGCCTTCCTGCCGGACGCCTGGATGTCGCGGCACCTGGGCGGACGCGGCTCCCTTTCCGTGTTCAAGGCAGCGCTTATCGGCGTGCCCCTGCCCCTGTGCTCGTGCGGGGTGGTGCCCGCCGCCCTGGGCCTGCGTCGGCAGGGCGCCGGACCCGGCGCAACCACGGCGTTCATGATCTCCACCCCGGAGACGGGCGCGGACTCCCTGGCCATCACCTGGGCCATGATCGATCCGCTGATGACGGCTTTGCGTCCCATTTCGGCGTTCGTCACCGCGACCATGGCCGGTTTGGCCGCGAATCTGCTTCCTGAGCGGCTGCTCCGAGCTGTTCCGGCAGCCTCGGTCGGCGCCCCGGCCGGGTCAGGCTGCTCCTGCGGCGGCGCGTGCGGGTTGAGCGGCCACGAATCCGCCGGAACCAACCAAGCGCGTCCTGGGCTCGCCGGGCGTCTTCGCCTCAGCCTCGGCGACGCCTTTGGCGACATGCTGGCCGATGTGGGCGGCTGGCTCCTGCTGGGCATCCTCATCGCCGGGGCGATCTCCCTGTTCGTTCCGCAGGACTTCTTCACGAGTGCCCTTGGCGGCGAGCTGACCTCCATGCTGGCGATGCTTCTTGTGGGCATCCCCATGTACGTGTGCGCGTCCAGCTCCACCCCCATCGCCGCCTCCTTGCTTTTGAAGGGGCTTTCTCCAGGCGCGGCCCTGGTGTTTCTGCTTTCCGGTCCGGCCACCAACGCAACCACCATCACGGTCATGACCCGCAGCTTCGGTCCGGCGCTGACGGCTGTGTATGTGGCCTCCATCGCGGTCTGTTCCCTGGTGTTCGGCCTGCTTGCCAACCGCATCTACGCCGCGCTCGGGTTCGACATCCACGCGGTGCTCGGTTCGGTGGACAAGGTGCTGCCGGAGTGGTTCGAGGTCGGCAGCGCGTTGTTGCTCCTGGGGCTGATCCTGCGCGCGGTCCTGGAGCACGGGAAGTCCGGGCACCACCATTAACCGGTCTTGCGGCCTGGGGCCGATTGCTGTAGCCAATGGCATCAAGCATCCACGGAGGCGGCAGACGGAATGAGCACGCAGGGCGGCAGCACACGCAAGCTGGAATTCCAGGATTCAGCCCTGGCCAACAAGCTCTTCGGCCCGCAGGGGAGCAACCTGGACCTGCTGACGGAAAAGAGCGGCGTGGCCATCGAGACCCGGGGAGCTTCCGCGACCCTCACGGGCAAGGCAGACCTGGTCGAGGTCTGCGCCGGGGTGCTGACCCAGCTCTACGGCCTGCTGCGCGAAGGGCGGCAGGTGCACCCGCAGGATGTGGACTGCGCCTGGCGCATCCTCCTGCGCGAGCCCGGCTCGGACATCCGCCGCATCTTCCAGGACACGGTCTATGTGGCCTCTCCCAAGAAGACTATTGCGCCCAAGACCATCAGCCAGCGCGACTACCTTGAGGCCATCCGCGAGAACGATCTGGTCTTCGCCATCGGCCCCGCTGGCACCGGCAAGACGTATCTTGCCGTGGCGCTGGCCGTCAGCGCGCTCATGCGGCGCGAGGTCAAGCGCATCGTGCTCGCCCGGCCCGCGGTGGAGGCCGGGGAGAAGCTCGGCTTCCTGCCCGGCGACCTGGCCGAGAAGGTCAATCCCTATTTGCGCCCGCTGTATGACGCCCTGCACGACATGCTGGACTTCGCCCGCGTGCAGGACATGCTGGAAACCGGCGTCATCGAGGTGGCTCCGCTGGCCTTCATGCGCGGGCGCACCCTGAACGACGCGTTCGTGATCCTTGACGAGGCCCAGAACACCACGCCGGAGCAGATGAAGATGTTCTTGACGCGCCTGGGCTTCGGCTCGCGCTGCGTGGTCACCGGCGACGTGACCCAGATCGACCTCCCCACGCAGACCCGCTCCGGCCTCATCGAGGCGCACCGTATCCTGCAAGGCGTGCAGGGAATACGCTTCGTGGCCTTCCATGAGGACGACGTCATCCGCCACCCGCTTGTGGGCCGCATCGTCCAGGCCTACGAGCGCAGCCAGCGCGCGGACGCGTCCGCTGCCAAACCCGCGTCCGAGGCGAAGAAATGACCAGCCGCCAAGGCTTGGGCAAGGGGGGCGTCACCCTGGACATCGCCACCCCGCCCGCATCCCTGGACCCGCGCTTCCCGCTCTCCCGGCGCGAACTGCTCGCCCTGGCGGACACCCTGCTTGCGGTCCTCGGCCTCACCGGCTGCCGCCTGTCCCTCACCCTTGTGGACGATGCGGGCGTGGCCGCGCTGAACGAGGAGTTTCTGCGCTGCGCCGGGCCGACCAACATATTGAGCTTCCCTGAGGGCGATCCGGACTGCCCGGAGGAGCTTGGCGCGCTGTTTCTGTCCGTGGAGACCCTGGCGCGCGAGGCGTTCTTGTACGGCCAGCAGCCGCGAGAACACTTGGCGCGCCTGCTCGCCCACGGCATTCTGCACCTCGCCGGACACGACCACGGCCCGGAGATGGACGCGCTTACTGACCTTGCAACGGCTTGCGCCTTCGCGCCCTCCGCGTCCTGACGCGGCCTCTCCTCCGCCCTCAGGCCGCAACCGCACGCCCCAGCGACGCTTCCCCTTTACATCCGCCGCCGCGTTGGGCAAAATATCGTTTTTTGCACGAATCGCCCCACCGGCAGTCCCATTTTAGGAGAACCCGCCATGCCCAGACACTTTCTGAACATCCTGGACCTCACCAAGGACGAGGCGCACGCCGTGCTGCACCGGGCCAAGGCCCTCAAGGACGGCGACATCCGCACGACGATGCTTGACGGCAAGACCGTCATCCTCATCTTCGAGAAGGCCTCCACGCGCACCCGCGTGTCCTTTGAGGTCGCCGTGCGTCACCTGGGCGGCCAGACTGTGTTTTTGACCCCGAACGAATCGCAGCTGGGCAGAAACGAGCCCCTGAAGGACACGGCCCGCGTGCTCTCGCGCTATGCCGACGCCCTTGTGGTGCGCACTTTCGGCCAGGAGAAGCTGGACACCCTGGTGGAGTGGGGCACGATCCCGGTGGTCAACGCCCTCACCGACGAGCACCATCCCTGCCAGGTCATGAGCGACGTGCTGACCATGTATGAGCGCACGCCCGAGCTTTGCGCCCTCAAGGTGGGCTGGATTGGCGACGGCAACAACATGGCCCATTCCTGGATCGAGGCCGCGGCGCTCTTCGGCTTTGAGCTGACCTTGGCCTGCCCCTCCGGCTACACGCCGGACCTGGGCATTCTGGCCAAGGCGCGCGAGCGGGGCGGGCGCATCGTGCTTACCGAGGACCCGGAACTCGCCGCGCGCGGCGCGCACTACCTGAACACCGACGTCTGGGCCTCCATGGGCCAGGAGGCCGAACAGCTCCGCCGCGAGGCCGCCTTTGAGGGCTATCAGCTGAACGACCGCCTCATGGCCCTGGCCCGACCCGGCTGCAAGGTCATGCACTGCCTGCCCGCCCACCGGGGCGAGGAGATCTCCGACGAGGTCTTTGAGGCCAACGCGGACATGATCTTTGACGAGGCGGAAAACCGCCTGCACATGCAGAAGGCCATTCTCGAATGGGTCTTCGAGGTCCTGTAAGCATATCTTCGCATCCAACTCTTCGCATCAAAGGGAGCACGACGCATGAGTTCCATCAAGAAAGTCGTCCTGGCCTATTCCGGCGGCCTGGACACCTCCATCATCCTCAAGTGGATCAAGAACACCTACGACTGCGAGGTCGTCACCTTCACCGCCGACCTGGGCCAGGGCGAGGAGCTGGACGGCGTGGAGGCCAAGGCGCTGGCCACCGGCGCAACCAAGGCCTATGTCGAGGACATCCGCGAGGAATACGCCCGCGACTTCGTGTTCCCCATGCTGCGCGCAGCCGCCCTGTACGAAGGCCGCTATCTGCTCGGCACCTCCATCGCCCGGCCGCTCATCGCCAAGCGCATGTGCGAGATCGCCGAGGCCGAGGGCGCCCAGGCCGTGGCCCACGGTGCCACGGGCAAGGGCAACGACCAGGTGCGCTTCGAGCTGACCACCATGGCCCTTGCCCCCAGGCTCAAGACCATCGCCCCCTGGCGCGACTGGGACATGAAGTCCCGCACGGACCTGATCGCCTACGCCGAGAAGCATGGCATCCCGGTCCCTGTCAGCCAGGCCAAGCCCTGGAGCCAGGACGCCAACCTGCTGCACGTGTCCTTTGAGGGCGGCGAGCTGGAAGACCCCTGGAACGAGCCGGCAAAAGGCTGCCACCGCTATTGCGTGCCCATCGAGGACGCGCCGGACAAGGCCGAGGAGATCAGCCTGGACTTCGAGGCCGGCAACGCGGTGGCCCTGAACGGCAAGCCGCTTTCCCCCGCGCAAATGGTCCTCACCCTGAATGAAATCGCCGGACGCCACGGCATCGGCCGCGTGGACATGGTCGAAAACCGTTTTGTAGGCATGAAGTCGCGCGGGGTGTACGAGACCCCCGGCGGCACCGTCATCCACATCGCCAAGCGCGACCTGGAAGGCCTGTGCCTGGACCGCGAGGTCATGCACCTGCGCGATTCGCTCATTCCGCGCTACGCCGAGATGGTCTACTACGGCTACTGGTTCGCGCCCGAGCGCGAGGCCCTGCAGACCCTGGTGGACAAGACCCAGGAAAAGGTCACCGGCACGGTGCGCCTCAAGCTCTACAAGGGCAACTGCATCCCCGTGGGCCGCAAGTCTCCCTATTCCCTGTATCGCATGGACCTCGCCACCTTCGAGGAGGACGAGGTTTACAACCAGGCCGACGCCGCAGGCTTCATCAAGCTCGTTGGCCTGCGCCTCAAGGGCAGGATGGCTGGCAAGTAGAAGAGAAGCAGGGGCTCTGCCCCTGCACCCCGCCAGGGGGCGCTGCCCCCTGAACCCCTGCAAGGGGGCTTGCCCCCTTGACCCTGTTTCCGCCGGGGGACTGCGGCGAAGCCGCAGGTCCCCGGTGGTAATGGGTTCCAAGGGACTTGTCCCTTGGTGGTGGGGGTCTGGGGGAGGCGAAGCCTCACCCAGCATCACAGCACCACACGCCAGGAGGCGACGACATGACCAAGAAGATGTGGGGCGGGCGTTTCGCCGAGGCCGCGACGGCGTCGGTCGAGGAGTACACCCAGTCCGAGAGCTTCGACCGCGCGCTGTACCGGGAAGATGTCGCAGGGTCCAAGGCGCACGCCAGGATGCTGGGTGCGGCGGGCATCATCAGCGCGGGCGAGGCCGAGGAGCTTGTGCGCGGCCTGGAGCAGGTCCTTGCGGAGATCGAGTCCGGCGCGTTCGAGTGGAAGCGCGAGCTTGAGGACGTGCACATGAACATCGAGCGCAGGCTGACCGAGATCGTGGGGCCTGTGGGCGGCAAGCTGCACACGGCCAGAAGCAGGAACGATCAGGTCGGGCTGGACTTCCGGCTGCACGTGTCGGCGCGGCTTGAGGCGTGGAGCGGGGAGCTGGCCCGGCTGGTGGACGTGCTGGCGAACCGGGCCGAGGTGCATGCGACGACCCTGCTGCCTGGTTGCACGCATTTGCAGCCCGCCCAGCCGGTGAGCCTGGCGCAGCACCTGCTCGCGTATGCGCAGATGTTCAAGCGGGACCACGAGCGGCTGGCCGACTGCCTGAAACGCGTGCGCGTGTCGCCCCTGGGCGCGGCTGCGCTGGCGGGAACAACGCATCCCATCAAGCCGGAGCTGGTGGCCGAGGCAGTGGGCTTTTCCGCCACCTTCGCCAACAGCATGGACGCGGTGAGCGACCGGGACTACGCCCTTGAGGCGCTGTTTTGCGGCAGCGTCATCATGATGCACTTGAGCAGGCTCTGCGAGGAAATCATCATCTGGGCCAACCCGAATTTCGGCTACGTGAAGCTGCCGGACGCCTATTCCACGGGTTCGAGCATCATGCCGCAGAAGAAGAACCCGGACGTGTGCGAGCTGATGCGCGGCAAGACGGGCCGGGTGTACGGCGCGTTGACCACGCTTCTGACCATCATGAAGGGCCTGCCGCTGACCTACAACCGCGACATGCAGGAGGACAAGGAGCCGTTCTTCGATGCGGACCGCACCGTCCGTGCCTCGGTGTCCATCATGGCCGACATGCTGGCCGTGCTGGAGTTTCAGCCGGAGAACATGCGCCGGGCCTTGGACAAGGGCTTTTTGAACGCCACGGAGCTTGCGGATTATCTGGCCGCCAAGGGCTTGCCCTTCCGCGATGCGCACCATGCCACGGGGGCTGCGGTGGCCTTGGCCGAGAGCAAGGGCGTGCGTTTGGAGGACTTGAGCCTTGCGGAGCTTCAGGGCTTTTCAAAGCTTGTGGAGCAGGATGTGTTCGCTGTGCTGGCCCACGAGGCGGCGGTGGCGCGTCGCTCCATGCCTGGGGGCACAGGACCTGGGTCTGTGGCTTCGCAGTTGGCGAGTCTTCGTTCCTGGCTGTCCAGCCTGCGTTGAAAATCGTTTTCGCAGCAATGGAATTGAGGGGAGGCTTTGGGAGCCTCCCCTCTTTTTTTCAGGAAATCCATGTGCATTTTGGAACATGGGTTGCGTTTTCCTGGGATTATGACCTAAGGGGAAAGAGAGTAGAGTCACAGCCATCCGATCCCGGAGGGAACAATGACGACGTACACCGTGTACAAGGAGCAGCTGCCCGGGCTGTTTGAGAAATGGAGCGAACAGTATGCGCTTCATGTTCCGGCGAAGCTGCGCGAAGGATTCTATGATCTGGTGCCCTGGAAAAAGGACCTTGAGATCGCCTGGGACTTCGACGTAGCCTACAATTCCCCCAAACGCTTTCTCCTGCCCCCGCGCGAAACCCTCATCACCTTCAATCGCAAAACCTGCGAAGCCGCTCCCGTATTCGAGGCGCCCCCGCAGATTCTTTTTGGTGTGCACCCGTATGACGTCAAGGCGGTCAACCAGCTGGACCAGCTTCTGGAGAGCGGTTCGCCGGACCAGAACTATGTCCGCCGCCGCGCCGCCACGGTGATCATGGCGTACGAGCCGCTCACCGTCTCGTCTTCCTCCTTCTGGGCCTCAATCGGCGCGGCCACGGTGGACCACGGCTACGATCTCTACTGGACCAAGATCGGCCCGGCCGCGTTCACGGTCGAGGTCGGCTCCGCGCGGGGCGAGGAACTGCTCGCCATGGGCGGGCCGCTTTTGCCCTCCACCGCTGGTGACAAGGAAGGCGCGCGCCGGGCCAAGGCGCGCATCCTGTTCAAGGCCAGGCGCAGCGGCCTGCGCTACAATTGGGAGGAGACCCCGCGCCTGCTCGCCAAATGCTGGGATTCTCCGCTCTGGCGGCGCTACTCGCAGATGTGCCTGGCCTGCGGCTCGTGCAATCTCGTGTGCCCCACCTGCTATTGCTTCGACATCCGCGAGGAGGCCGACGACAAGCTGGAGCAGGGCGTGCGCTACCGCGAGTGGGACGGCTGCATGTTGGAGAGCTTCGCCAAGGTTGCGGGCAACCACAACTTCCGGCCCAAGGCGCAGGACAGGTACCGCCACCGGTACTTCCGAAAAGGCAAATACATTTACGACAAGATCGGGGAGCTGGGCTGCGTGGGCTGCGGGCGCTGCGTGCGCGCCTGCACGGCAGGAATCGCCAATCCCCTCAAGGTGTTCAATGAACTTTGGGAGGAGACCGCGCATGAACACTAAACTCTTCTCGCCCTACGTGCCGCGTCCGGTCACGCTGGTTGAGAAGACCAAGCTGTCGGATTTCGTCACCCGCTTCACCTTTGAGCAGGACAACGGCAAGCCGCTGGCCCACAAGCCCGGGCAGTTCGTGAACCTGTCTGTGTACGGCATCGGCGAGGCTCCGTTCTCCATCAGCTCCCCGCCCCGTCGCACGCACAACACCTTCGAGATCGCCGTGCGCAAGATCGGCGCTGTGACCGGCGCCCTGCACGCCCTGGAGCCCGGCGCCAAGGTCGGGCTGCGAGGTCCCTACGGCTCGAGTTTTCCGGTCATGAAGTTCGTGGGCAAGGACGTGCTCATCGTGGCGGGAGGCCTGGGGTACATCCCCCTGCGCTCACTGCTCTTTTACCAGCTGCGCCACCGCGACGAGTTCGGACGCATGGTGCTCATGGTCGGCACGCGCGAGCCCAAGGAGCGCATCTTCGTGGACGAGATCGCCGACCTGGCCAAGAGCGGCGACGTCGAGGTTCTGGAGACCGTGGACATGCCCGACGAGACCTGGAAGGGCAACGTGGGCGTCATCACCACGCTTTTGCCCAAGGCCGAGCTTGACCCCGGCAATACCTATGTGGCCATGGTCGGGCCTCCGATCATGTACCGCTTCGTCATCGCCGAGTGCCGCAAGAAGGGCATCGCCTCGGACCAGATCTTCGTCTCGCTGGAGCGCAAGATGAAGTGCGGCCTGGGCAAGTGCGGCCACTGCCAGATCAACGAGCTCAACGCCTGCATCGACGGCCCCGTGTTCTGCTACACGGACATCGAGGCCTACCAGGAAGCCATCTAGGCGCTGGCAGGAAGGGGGACACCATGGCCAAACCGAAAATCGCCTTCTTCGACTTTGCCGGCTGCGAGGGCGACCAGCTTCAGATCGCCAACCTGGAAGAGCGCCTGCTCGACATTCTGGGACACGTGGAGGTGGTGAGCTTCCGCGAAGTGGCCACCGGCCATTCCGACGACTACGATGTGGCGTTCGTGGAAGGCTCCATCACCAGGCCGGAGGATGAAGCCCGCCTGAAGGAGATCCGCAAGAACGCCAAGGTGCTTGTAGCCCTGGGGGCCTGCGCGGCCATCGGCGGCATCAACTGCCTCAAGAACTTCGTGGCCGAGAACGTCTACCGCGAGGAAGTGTACGGCTCCTGCGCCCGCTGGTTCCCCACCTATGCCGCCCGCCCGCTCAAGAGCGTGGTCACGGTGGACGCGGAGGTTCCCGGCTGCCCCATCGACCCTGCGGAGTTCGCGCGCATCACCAAGGAGCTGCTCCAGGGGCGCACGCCCTGGATTCCCGACTTCCCGGTGTGCGTGGAGTGCAAGCAGGCTGGCAATGTCTGCCGTTACGAGATGGGCCGCATGTGCCTGGGCATCATCACCCGGGCCGGCTGCAAGGCCGCCTGCGTCAGCCAGGGCGCGCACTGCTGGGGCTGCCGCGGTCTGGTGCCGGGCGCCAATCTCGACGCCGCGCGCATCGTCATGGATCGGCCCGGGACCAGCCGCAAGGCAATCCAGGACCTGCTGCGCTTCTTCCTGGGCGACACCGGCGCCGCCCTCTAGTCTCGACGTAAGCCACCGGCCCGTCTGCGGGCCGAGGAGAGGATATCATGGCCAAGACACCAGCAAAGTCCGCCACAGCAAAGCCCAAGAAGGCCAAGTCCCCGGCAACGCCTGTGTCCGTGCCCCCGGCTTCCGGCAAGTCCTCGGCCCAGGCGGCAGGCTCAAAGAAAGTGCATGTCCACTACCTGACCCGCGTGGAGGGCCACGGCAACATCATTGTTGACGTGGAGCCCGACGGCCGCGTCTCCACCTGCCGCTGGGAGGTGCCCGAGGCCCCGCGCTTCTTCGAGGCCATGGTCGTGGGGCGCGACTACACCGACGTGCACCACATCGTGTCGCGCATCTGCGGCATCTGCGCCATCGGCCACCAGCTCGCCAGCCTGCAAGCCACCGAGGACGCGCTCAACATCAACGTCACCGAGCAGACGCACCTGTTGCGCCGCCTGGCCCTGCACGCCGAGAACCTGCAAAGCCATCTGCTGCACATCGCCTACCTCGTGCTGCCGGACCTCATGGGCGTCGATTCCGTTCTGGCCCTGGCCGCCACGCATAAGGACGCCGTGCTCAAGTTCATCGCCGCGCGCCGGGTTTCCAACGAGTTCAGCCGCCTCATCTGCGGCCGCACCACACACCCGCAGCGCATGACTCCGGGCGGGTTCACCATGTTTCCCAGCACCGACGATCTCGTGAGTCTGCGCGGGCTTTTGGTGGACGCCCTTGCGAATCTCGACTTCGCCGTCGACTTCTTCGCCGGGATCATGGACCGTTTTCCCAAGTTCGAGCGCGAAACCGAGTATGTCGGTCTGGTCTCCCCGGCGGAGTATGCCATGTACTGGGGCGAGATCGGTTCCACCAAGGACGAGCGGCGACCCGTGCGCCAGTATCGCAGCATCTCGCGGGAGTACATCGTTCCGACCTCCACGGCCAAATGGACCAAGAACGTCGGCGAATCCTACATGGTGGGAGCCCTTGCGCGCTTCAACCTGAACGCGGACTTCCTCATGCCGCGCGCCAAGGCCGCCGCCAAGAAGCTCGGCCTCAAGAAGGGCACGACCAATCCCTATATGATCACCGTGGCCCAGCTTGTGGAGTGCGTGCATACGGTCGAGGAGTCCATCACCCAGGTGGATGAGCTGCTGACACGCGGCATTCGCGACGAAGCCCCGGCACGGGCCAGCATCTCCGCCGGACGCGGCACCGGAGCCGTGGAGGTGCCACGCGGCATCCTGTTCCACTGCTACGAATACGACGACAATGGCCGGATCTTCCAGGCCGACTGCGTCATTCCCACCAACCAGAACCACGGCAACATCCAGAAGGACATGGACGCCCTGGTCCCGCAACTCTCCAATTTGTCCGAAAAAGAGATGGAACTCCGGTTGTCCATGCTCGTGCGGGCCTACGACCCGTGCATCAGCTGCTCCACGCACTGCATCGATGCTCGCGGCTTGAGTGAGGAGCCCAGGAGCATGGTGCGGTTCAACAGAAAGTAAGGGGAGTTTTCCAGGGGGAGTGATTCCCCCCGGCCCCCCCCTCATACACGCGAAGCGGCCTGATTCGAGCAAAGCTCGAATCAGGCCGCTTCGCGTGAGGAAGGTCTTCGCAGCAACGGCTGTGATGGCTTCCCGGCCAACCCGTTTTCAAAAGCGCGGTGCTCCTGTTGGCGTCTTCGCCGACAGGAGCACCGCGCGCCAAAGGGATTCCAAAGGGCCGAGGCCCTTTGGCCGCCGGAGGCTATTCTTCTCCCGGCCCCTCCTGCGACAGCTTCATGTTCTTGGCGTAGGTGGCTGCGTTCGTCCCGGCCACGCAGCCTTCGCCAACGGCCTTGGCCATCTGCAGGGGCGGCCCGCAGATGTCTCCGGCGGCGAAAACGCCGGGCACGTTGGTGGCCTGCCGCTTGTCGGTGTCGAGGTACCTCATGGATTCGTCGAGGTTGAGCCCGAGCGAGGACGCAAGTTCGAGAACGCCCTTTGCGCCGAGTTCGATGAACACGCCGGAGACAGGCAAAAGGGTGTCGTTGGACAGCAGGAGCCCGGTGACCTGGTCTTGGCCTTGGATAGCCTTGACCGTGAGGCCCTCGTGGAGGACCGCTCCGCTCTGGGCGAGCTTGGCCTTGAGCGCAGGGGCCACGTCCAGGGGATCGGCGATGAGCTGCACGCTTTTGGCGAGGGAGAGCAGGGTGAGCGCACCGCCCGCGGCGGCGCTCTGTCCGCCGACGACCGCGACATCCTCGCCGCGGAAGAAGCCGCCGTCGCAGTCCACGCAGTAGGAAACGCCGCGGCCGAGGAGTTCCTTTTCGCCGGGCACGCCGAGCTTGTTGCGGGTGGTGCCGGTTGCTATGACCAGGGTGCGGGCGCACAACATGGCGCCGCTTTCGGTCTCGATTTCAAAGTGTCGTCCAGAGGGGGTGATGAGCAGGGCGTCCTCCTCCAGCACCTCGGTTCCGAAGCTTTTCGCCTGGGCAAGCCCGGTGGTGAGCATTTCCTCGCCGCTGGTCTTGAACATGCCCATGAAGTTTTCGACATGCGCCCAGAACAGGCTGCTCTTGTTCAGGCGGCCCATGAGGAGCACACGCGTTTTTTTGCGCGAGGCGTGGATCGCCGCCTGAATTCCCGCAGGGCCGCAGCCCAGAATCACGACATCGAAGATCTGCCTGTTGTCCATGAGGCTCTCCTTTGGTGCTGGCGGTGGACCTGGGAAAGGAGATTACGCGCCTTTTATTTTGTGGGCAATGTCCGTGGCGATTTGTCGCCTGAACTCCAGAATTTTTTCGTAGCGGGGCAGGGTGTCAAAGAGCGTGTCCAGGTAGCCCTTGTCCTGAAGCATCCGGCAGGAGCTGCGGAAGTTGAGGTCGTACAGCCAGCCTATGGCCATCATCTTGAAATCATTTATGTAAACAATCGAACGATAGTCGCCGTGCTCGCGATTGAGCAGTGTATCCAGAACCTCGTCGGAGTACTTGTCCGGCTCGTCCAGAACGTTCAGCGCCACTTCGGGGTGCTTGGGATTTTTTTGCGAAAAGTGAGCGATCATGACGCTGTATATGTCCAGCTTGTCGCTGTCCCGCACCACCTGGGCCACTGTGGCAAGTTCGTCCGAAGCGAGGCTGGGCAGGGAGCGCTTGTTGTGCAGAAAAACCGCGCCAAGCACGAGCCGCCGGATGTCCGTGGGCACTCCCGCCAGCAGCCCCTGGCGCAGGGCGTGGCTGACGCTCAAGGCCGCGTGGTTGGCCGAGTCCGCATCGCGGAAGGTGCGGTACTGCCGGTACTGCGGGAAGCGCCCCACGTCATGCATGAGCGCGGCCAAGCGCGCGGCCAGGCACAGGCGCTCGGGCAGGGCCTCCTGGCTGGCGATGCCTTCGGCTATGGCCAGAACGCGGTTGGTGTGCTCGATTTTGAGGCGGTAGGCGAAGGTGTCGCCCGGCGCGTCCAGAAATTGCGCCGCATAGGTTTGAAAGCGCCCGGAGACAAGGCGCACCAGGGCCTCGCTCATCGGTCGACGGCCTTCTTCTTTAACTCGTAGAGTTCTTTGCTGAGTGTTCCGGCGCGATACTCCGCGTCCAACTGGGCGTGTTCCCGACGGCGGTTTTCGTCCGCCTCCCGGTCCATCTCCTTGTCGCGCCAGATGCCTTTGGGACCGTACAGCAGGCGCAGGAACAGGCAGATGGCCGCAAGAATCACGAAGGAAAAGGCATAGGTGGCGAGGCTGGTTTCCCAGTCGCCGCTGACGCCGGAGTTGAAAGGCCAGCCAGCCCATTTCGACGGGGTTGAGGTCTGGACCGAAACAGTCAAGTATGACATGAAGCAAGGGCCTCCAAGGAGTGGTGTGACGCTGTCTCACGACGGTCTTGGGGAGAGAGATACGTTGACTCTCGTTCCGTGGCAAGGGCGCGAATGCCTCGCCCCGGCCCGGAGATTGTCTCTTTTCGCAAGTTCGGGTAGAAGCTTCATTGGGAGTTGCCATGCGTATGCTCATCGCCGAAGACGACTGCGCCAGCGCCCGCTACATGTCCGGGCTGCTGTCGCGGCTTGGGGAGTGCGTGGTGGTTGCGGACGGCGAACTGGCCTTGGATGCGTATCGCAAGGCTCAGGATGAGGGCTGTCCCTTTCAGCTCATCTGCCTTGATGTCATGATGCCGCACCGCAGCGGGCAGGAGGTGCTCGAGGCGATACGCAGACTTGAGCAACAGGCCGGAGTGCTCCCCGGGCAAGGCGTCAAGATCATCATGACCACGGCCTTGGGCGACATGCGCTCCGTCATGAGCGCCTACAAGGGCGGAGCGACCGCCTACATCACCAAGCCCATTTTGACTGAACGTCTCTTTGAGACAATCTGCAGCCTCGGTCTAGAGGCGAGGGGAAAGGACAATACATGAAGCAGATGAAGAAAGTGCTGTGCACCGTGCTGGCCTTTGGATTGGCGTGTGCCGTTTTTGCGGACCTCGCCTTGGCGAAGCGCATGGGCGGAGGCGGCAGCTTCGGCGGCAGGAGCAGCTATTCGCGCAGCTATTCGCCTTCCACGCCTTCAAGTCCGTCTCAGGTTTCACCGACCCGGTCGAGCCAGCAACAATCCGCCGCGCCCGGCGGGGCCATGGCCCAGCCTCGCTCTCCGGGAATGTTCGGAGGCATGGGCTGGGGGCTTGGCGGCCTGATGGCCGGCGGCCTGATCGGCTCCATGCTCTTCGGCGGCGCTGGCTGGGGAGCTGGCGGCGGCATCGGCATGTTCGACATCATCCTCATCGGTCTTGTGATTTTCCTCGGCTTCAAGCTGTTGCGGCGTCGCTCCGCGTCCACTCAAGGATCCGCCGCGCAGCCGACCTGGCGGCAAACCGCTGCTGATCCGCGTGCAGGCGACCCCCGCGCCAGGGCGGGGCAGAGCTGGGACCACCTGCGTTCCGGCACTGGCCAGCCTGGCTCCGAGGCTCCCGGCAGCGTCACCGGTGCCTTTGGTGTTGCGAATGCGGCCGATGCCGCGACAGGCCCCGTGGTGCCGGAAGGCTTCAACGTCCCTGACTTCCTTGAAGGCGCCAAGACCGTGTATGCGCGGCTCCAGCACTCCTGGGACCGGCGCGACCTGAACGACATCGAACTGTTCACCACGCCCGAGGTGCTTGCTGAGATTCGCCGCCAGGCCGCTGCCGATCCTGAGCCGTCCAAGACGGAGCTGCTGCTGGTCAACGCCAAGCTGCTAGAGTTCCGTGAGGAGCGCCAGGATACGGTGGCCACTGTGCTTTTTGACGTGCTCATGCGCGAGGACCCGACCGAGGAACGCTCAAAGCAGATCCGCGAGGTCTGGCACTTCTCGCGTCCAACGGCGGACCTTGCGGCCAACTGGCGTCTTGAGGGCATCCAGCAACTGGAAGGCTGATTGCCCTCTCACAAAGCCACAATTCATAAAGCCCGGAAGTCTGCTTCCGGGCTTCTTTCTGCAAGGAGCGCAGATGCTCAATCTCAAGGATTGCTTCAAGGTCTACACCACGGATCAGGACAAGGCCGCGCCGCCGTCCCAGACCGTCGCCCGCGTCAAGGCCAGGCTTGAGGCCAAGTGCCCAGGCGTCTTGCAGGAGACAAAGCGTGTCGACACGGGACGCCTCGGAATCCCCGTATTTCTGAGCATTTGCGGCCCTGCGGCGCGCGCCGTCATGCCTACGCGCAAGCAAATGGGCAAGGGCGCCAGCCCGGAGCAGGCCGAAGCCTCGGCGCTCATGGAGCTTGTGGAGCGGTTCAGCTACTTCAGCTTCTGGGCCGACGAGGCGAACTTCACCCTTGCCACCTGGTCCGAGGCCGAGGCGCTTTTCGGCCCTCGGCTCATTGACATGGCCCAGATCTGCAAGTCCGTTGACGACGACCTCACACCGGAGAACGCCAGGCGGCTCATGGACCTCGTGCGCTGGCGTTTTTGCCCCATGCTCAACGTGGCCACGGGCGAAACCTGCATGGTGCCTCTGGACTGGTTCAAGACCCTCAACGAGTTCAACGGGTCGTCCGCCGGGAACACCCCGGAGGAGTCCATTCTCCAGGGGGGCTGCGAGCTCGTGGAGCGCCACGTCTCCGCCCTGGTGGACCGCGCCTCGCCAGAGGTGCCGACAATCGACCCCGAGACGCTTGGCGACCCCGTGCTTCGTGACCTGTGCGAGCGGTTCCGCAAGAATGGCATCCTGCTTGTGCTCAAGGATTTCAGCCTGGGGATGCCCGTGCCCACGGTGGCCGCCCTGGCCTTTGACCCCAAGACCTTTCCCGCCTTGAGCGAGATCGTCTACACCGCGGGCACCGCCGCCTCGCCAGCCAAGGCCGCCGTGCGGGCGGTGACGGAGATTGCCCAGCTTGCGGGCGATTTCGAGACCGCGCGCGTGTACGAGGCCTCGGGCCTGCGCAAGTTCATGGACCCTGCCCAGTTCGACTGGCTTCTGAAGGGGCCTCTGGTGGCCTTGGACAGTCTGCCCTGCGTCGAAGACAGAAACATCCGCATTGAGCTGGCGCGCCTGGCCGATGGCCTGCTTGAACGCGGCTATACGCTCTACAGCGTCGCGACCACACGCCCTGATCTCGATGTTCCGGCCAACTACAACCTCGTCCCGGGGTTCGATTTCCGGGAACGCACGGAAAACCGCAGCCTGGGGCTGTTCGTCGGACGCAAGCTGGCCGAGGAGGCCCCGGATGAGGAGGCGTTGTTGGGCCTGGCCACCCTGGCCGAAGTGGCCCCTGACGCGTACTATCTGCCGTTTTTTCAGGCCTTGCTGGCCCTGCGCCTGGGCGACGTCGATGGTGCTGCCGCGCTCTTCGCCCAGGCGGAGCCGGGCCAGCCCGGAGCGGAGGAGCAGGCCCTGTGCGCGTTCTACCAAGCCTACGCCTTGACGCAGCAAGGCGGCTGGGGCGAGGCCCTGCCGCACCTTGACCGGGCGATCGCTCTTGACCCCGAGGTCAAGGAATACTTCAACCTGCGCGGGGTGGGACGGTTCAAGGCTGGGGACTACGCCTTGGCCAAGCATGACTTTCACGCCGTGCTCGCACTCGACAGCGGTTCCGCCCCGGACTTGGCGAACCTTGGCTTGTGCCACAAGTTCCTTGGGGATCGGGCCGCTGCAATGGAGTGCCTGGAGTCGGCCTTGAAACTCGATTCTGATTTGGATTATGCCCGCAAGCACCTGGAGGAATTGCTGGAAGGCCAGCCCTTGTAAAAATCCTCCAAAAAGGCGGATATAATCGCGGACTGTATTGACCACACGCTCGAAATCATTTAGTTCAACCTTGACGCGGGAAAGCTCCGGCTTTGCCTGCGATCCCTTTGGAATCAAACGGCTGAGGCTCTATCAATAAGATCCTAGAGGAGGACGACGAATGGCTATTCTCGAGTACAAGGGCAAAAAGTTTGAGGTTGATGAGGACGGCTTTCTGTTGAAGTTTGAGGAATGGAACCCCGAGTGGGTCGAGTTCGTCAAGGAGAGCGAGGGCATCCCCGTCATCTCCGAGAGCCACCAGAAGGTCATCGACTTCCTGCAGGACTACTACAAGAAGAACGGCATCGCTCCCATGGTGCGCATCCTGTCCAAGGTGACCGGATTCAAGCTGAAGGAAATCTACGAGCTGTTCCCCTCCGGCCCCGGCAAAGGCGCCTGCAAGATGGCCGGCCTGCCCAAGCCCACCGGCTGCGTGTAAGCCTCGACTCCATGCATGCAAAGAGGCGGGAGCAGTTGCCCCCGCCTCTTTTTTTGTTCTGAGCGCGGCGCTGGGCCGCGTTTGATGCGAGGTTGCTACTTTTCCGGCTCGGCCATGCGGATGGCGCAGAACTTGCCGCACATCCCGCACTCCTTGCCATGCTCTATGCCCGCGGAACGCTGCCGCACCAGGCACGGATCAAGGGCGGCATCGGCCATGCCCTTCCAGTCAAGACGCAGGCGGGCCTCGCTCATGGCCTCCTCACGCGCCACGGCCCAGGGCCTTCCAAGGGCTGTTTCGCCAGCCTGGGCGGCGATGCGCGAGGCCAGCACCCCCTCGTGCACGTCCTTGGCGTCGGGCAGGCAGAGGTGCTCCGCCGGGGTGAGGTAGCACAGAAAATCCGCGCCATGCTGCGCGGCCAGCGCGCCACCGATGGCTCCGGCGATGTGGTCGCGTCCAGCGGCCGTGTCGGTCACCAGCGGCCCGAGCACATAGAGGGGAGCGCCAAAGGTTGCGCGCTTGATGCCCTGGATTTGCGCCTGCACCAGATGCAGGGGCACATGCCCCGGACCTTCGATCATCACCTGCACGCCTTTGGCCCAGGCGCGCTTGGCCAGCACGCCCAGGGTCAGCACCTCCTCCCACTGGGCCGGATCGCCCGCATCCGTGCCCGCGCCGGGGCGCAGGCCGTCGCCGAGGCTGATGACCACGTTGTGCCTGCGGCAGATCTCAAGAATTTCGTCATAGTGCGTGAGCAGGGGGTTTTCCAGGCCGGTCCGGCGCATCCATCTGGCCAGAATGGCCCCGCCGCGCGACACGATGCCGAGCTTGCGCGAGCCGTCCTGGGCCAGTTCCGCGCCGCGCTTGGTGAGGCCGCAGTGCAGGGTCATGAAGTCCACGCCCTGTTCCGCCTGCTTGGCGACCTCGGCCAGGAGTTCCGCTGGCTCGAAGCCGGAGGGATCGCGCCCGGCCTCGGTGCACTGCTGCGCCAGGCCATAGATGGGCACTGTGCCCAGGGGCAGGGCGGTTGCGGCCAACATGCGCTCGCGGATGGCGTCCAGATCGCCGGCTGTGGAGAGGTCCATCACCGCGTCGGCGCCAGCGGCTTCCGCCACGCGGAGTTTGTCCAGCTCGCTCTGGCCGTCGCTGGTGAGCGGCGAGGTGCCGATGTTGGCGTTGACCTTGACCCGAGCGGGCTGGCCGATGAGCGTCGGGAGGACGGAACCGTGCCCGGGGTTGCCGAGCAGGGTCAGGCTGCCCTGGTCGATGCGGACCCGCATGTCGGCCTCGCTCATGTGCTCATGGGCCATGAGCCGAGGCATGCTCTCGGTCAAGAGCTGCGACAGGACGGTGTTGGCGGCTATGATGGACATCACGCACTCCTTGTTTCGCCCGGCAACGGGCGGTTGGAACAGGGACATGCGAGGAAGGGGGGGCGAAAGACGCGCGTGCTCCATTTCCTCCAACGGCATGACCCGTATCAGGTTCCACGGTCGGCCCCGGCTTCTGGGACCCTCTCAGCCCGGTTCCCCGGACCCCCGTATGGCTGTATGCTTGGAATGAACGAGGCTCCTTGCTAGCTTCCCCGGGGTCGGAAGTCAACCAGCGGTGGGGCTGGCGGGAGTGCGGCCAATCCGGGAAAACTTGCGTTTGGCCTCTTGCAATCGCTTTGCATCGGGCGTATATGGCCCTTCTTCAAGTGAACAATGAGCACGGAGATTACCATGAAGAAAGATATTCATCCCAACGTGAACGATTCCAAGGTCCGCTGCAACTGCGGCTACGAGACCTCCCTGCTGACCACCAAAGGCAAGGAAGTGACTGTGGAAATTTGCTCCAACTGTCACCCCTTCTACACTGGCAAGCAGCGCTTCGTGGACACCGCTGGCCGCATCGACCGCTTCCGCAAGAAGTACGCTGTCGTCGGCGACGCCAAGAAGTAGCACTCGCGAACGTACGCTGGAGTGCCTCTGTTGGGTTCCCAATGGAGGCACTCTTGTTTCCTCTTGTCCGTCCTTTTGACTCGCGCCCGGTTCGCGCCTTTACTTCAAAGGATATGGACTTATCTGGAAGGGGCCTGCCGGACGGTCCGGCTGGCGGTTATTGGCCCGGCCCTATGATCATCCAGAGGTAACCTCCTTGAGACGCTCTCTTTTCCCTTCTCTTGTCGCCTCTCCGACCGTTGGCGGCCAAGCCGTCATCGAAGGCGTGATGATGCGCGCCAAGAACCGGCTGGCTATCGCCGTGCGCAAACCCGACGGCCAGATCATGGTCGAGTTGCGCCCCTGGTTCTCGCTCACAGGCGCGGCCATCCTGAAAAAACCGTTCCTGCGGGGATTTCCGGTTCTTCTGGAGACTCTGGTCAACGGCATCAAGGCCTTGAACTTTTCGGCCATGCAGAGCGCGGAGGGCGAGGAGGGCGAGAGCGAGCTTACTCCCTGGCACCTGGTGTTGACCATGGTGGTTGCTCTGGGAGTCGCCCTGGGCCTGTTCGTGGTCTTGCCGCATTTCCTGTCCGCCCTGATGCAGTGGCTGGGCCTCTCCGGCGATGTCGAGTCCATCAGCTTTAATGCCTGGGATGGCTTGTTTAAGATGCTGGTCTTTGTCGGGTACATCGCCATCATCTCCTTCGTGCCCGACATCCGCCGCGTGTTCCAGTACCACGGGGCCGAGCACAAGGTCATCTGGAGCTTCGAGAACGGCGATGATTTGAGCGTGGCCAGCGCACGCGCCAAGAGCCGCCTGCATCCGCGCTGCGGCACCTCTTTTCTGCTCTTTGTTCTGGCGGTGAGCATCCTGCTGCATACAGCCCTGGTCCCTGTGCTGCTCAAGATCTACACGCCCGAGATGACCATCGTGAAGCACCTGTACATTGTCGCCGCAAAGCTTTTGTTCATGATTCCCGTGAGCTGCGTGGCGTATGAAATCATCCGCTTCGCCGGAAAGTTCAATTCCAACGTGCTCTGCCGCATGTTGTGCTGGCCTGGACTTGCTCTTCAGATGCTCACCACCAAGGAGCCGGACGACAGCCAGATCGAGGTTGCCATGGCCGCCCTCAAGTGCGCCGTGAGCGAGGAGGCTTGTTCCTGATGTTCGCCAAGCTTGAGGAAATTGAGCACAGCTTTCTGGATTTGGAGAAGGAGCTTGGAGCCCCGGAGGTTCTTGCCGACCAGGAGCGCTATCGCAAGGTCGCCAAGAGCCATGCGGATCTTGGCGCCATCGTCCGCGCCTTCCGCGAGTTCAAGCGCCTTTCCCAGGAGCTTGCCGACAACCGCGAGTTGCTCAAGGACGCCGATCCCGAGATGCGCGAGCTTGCCGAGGCCGAGGCCGAAGGTATCAAGGCCCGGCTTGAGCAGTTGGACGTCGATCTGAAGCTCATGCTCCTTCCCAAGGACCCGCTTGACGACAAGAACAGCATCCTGGAGATCCGCGCCGGCACCGGTGGTGACGAGGCCGCGCTTTTCTGTGCCGACCTGTTCCGCATGTATACCCGCTACGCCGAGCGCGTGGGCTGGAAGGTCGAGCTTCTTGACGCCAGTCCGACCGACACCGGCGGCTACAAGGAGGTCATCGCCTCCATTTCCGGCGAGCGCGTGTTCAGCAAGCTCAAATGGGAGTCCGGCACGCACCGCGTGCAGCGTGTGCCCGCCACCGAGGCCCAGGGCCGCATCCATACCTCCGCGGTCACGGTCGCCATCATGCCCGAGGCCGAAGAGGTCGATGTGGACATCCGTTCCGAGGATTTGCGCATCGACGTGTTCCGAGCCAGCGGAGCTGGCGGCCAGCACGTCAACCGCACCGAGTCCGCCATCCGCATCACACACATCCCCTCAGGGCTTGTGGTGCAGTGCCAGGACGAGAAGTCGCAGCACAAGAACAAGGCCAAAGCCATGAAGGTGCTCCTCTCCCGCCTGCTGGACCAGGAGCAGCGGAAGGCCAAGGCCATCGAGACCGACATCCGCCGCGCCCAGGTGGGCTCCGGCGACCGCTCCGAGCGCATCCGCACCTACAACTTCCCGCAGGGCCGCGTCACGGACCACCGCATCAACCTCACCCTGTACAAGCTGGATTCGGTGATGGAAGGCGATTGCGGGGACCTGATCCAGGCGCTCACCAGCCACTACCAGACCGAGGCCTTGAAGCAGCAGGCCGCCGGGTAGTCAGCCCGTGTGCGCCGCTCCACGCAGACTCACGCCTGTTGGACAGTCAGCCCAAAAGCCGGACCAGGCCCAGCCGATCCTGTCTGAGACCGTGCTGCTGGCTGAACGCGAGTTGGCCTCCGCCGGAGTGGACTCTCCCCGTCTTTCCGCTGAGCTTCTTGCCGCCAAAGCCTTTGGGCTGACGCGCCTGGACCTCATCACGCGGGCCAACGAGCGTGTAGAGGCCGCTGGCCTGAACGTGTTCCATTTCCTCGTGGCTCGTCGCGCAAAGGGCGAGCCGGTCGCCTACCTCCTTGGCGAGAAGGAATTCTTCGGCCTGCCTTTTCTTGTCACCCCTGATGTGCTGATCCCCCGACCGGAAACGGAGCTCATTGTGGAGGAGGCGAAGCGCGCGTTCCGGCCTGAGACTAGTTTTCGCTTCGCTGATCTTGGCACCGGCTCCGGCGCTTTGGCCGTGGCTCTGGCACATGTGTTCCCAGCCGCGTCCGGCCTGGCCGTCGATCTTTCCACCCGCGCGCTTGAGGTCGCCCGGCGGAACGCCATCGCCAATGGCGTGGAGGCGCGCCTCGTCTTTCTTCACGCGGATTTCACCCGCCTGTCCCTGACGCCAGCCTCCCTTGACCTTGTTGTGGCGAATCCCCCGTACGTGACGCAGGCCGAATACGCCGCGCTTTCTCCAGAAGTGCGCGACTTTGAGCCGCGCTCGGCGCTCCTTAGCCCGGAGGCCGGACTGTGGCACCTGCGTGGCCTGCTGCCTGTCGCACAGCGGGCTCTGCGCCCGGCCGGGGTGCTGCTCTGTGAACTGGGGGCAGGGCAGGGCGCTGCGGCGTTGGAGATCGTCCGCAGCTGCGGGCGCGGGTTTGAAAAAGCGCACATCCTCAAGGACTACGCCGGGCTGGACCGCATTCTCAAGGCCGAGCGGAATTCGCGGATATGCGGCGAATTGGCGTAACCCTGTGGCATTGTTGCCACCCTGTTGCAAAAAAGAAACACTGTTGGGCTTTTCTCACGCTAGACAATGCATAACAATTCAGCAGGTTAAAGGGTTTGTTTTCTCTGGCACTCCCTATGCATAGCAGGGAGCTGTCGGAGGATATATGCATCAGACCACAATCAAGAACATAGTGCGCTGCACGGGCATCGGCCTGCATGGCGGCAAGCAGGTGGAACTGGTGCTGCGTCCCGCGCCTGAGGATACGGGCATCCTGTTCGCCCTGCGCAGCGGGTCTGGCACCTCCTTTCTGAGCCCCAAACCCCGCCTTGTGGTTGATACGGGTTTGGCAACCAGCCTTGGCAACGGTCACGATCACATCGCCACAGTGGAGCATCTGCTGGCTGCCGTTCGTGGTCTCGGCATCGACAATATCCGCATCGAGGTCCAAGGACGCGAGCTGCCCATCATGGACGGCAGCGCCGCCTCGTTCGTTTACCTGCTGAATCAGGCTGGCCTCCGCCGCCAGACCAAGGCCCGTAAGGTCCTGGCCATCACCAAGCCTCTGAGTTTCGAGCGCGACGGCAAGTTCGTGAAGGCGACGCCGCACGACGGCTTCTTTGTTGACTACACCATCCAGTTCGCCCACCCGCTCATCGGCCGCCAGAACATCTCCCTGGAAGTGACTCCGGATGTCTTTGCGACCCATGTCGCCAAGGCGCGGACCTTTGGTTTCCTGCGCGAGGTGGAGTATCTGCACGCCAACGGCTTGGCCCTTGGCGGCAACCTGGACAACGCCGTGGTGCTGGATGAGTTCGGCGTGTTGAACACCGACGGGTTGCGCTACCCCGACGAGTTCGTGCGTCACAAGCTGCTGGATTTCGTGGGCGATATGGCCGTGATGGGGCTGCCCTTGCAGGGACGCTTTGAGGTCTTCGCCTCTGGGCACGCCCTGAATAACGGCTTTTTGCGCTACATTGAAGATAACGCTTCAGAATACCTTGAAGAACGCACACTTACCCTGCCCGAGGCCGCACCTGTTGCCGCCCCGGCCAAGGCCCCCGCGACAGAGCCGGTACCGGTCGGGTTGCGCGGCCAGCCAGCCATGGCCTAGCCGCTTGAGAGCTTGAACGGAGAACGCCCCTTTGGGGGCGTTTTTTTTGCTCTACACTCTGGTGTTCAGCCCGCCGGAGGACCAGGACGGCACATCGCCGAACAGTTCGCCCAGCACCCCGCCCAGATTGTTCCGGCGAAGCCTGCTCGGTCCGAGCATTACTGGCTCCAGTCCCAAATCGGCGCGGACCAGGGCCGCGATCTCCACCTGAAGCGGACCGCAGGCTTCGGGCCTTTCCGCCGTCAGGACGAGGCTTGCCGCGTCGCTGCCAGAGCGCAGCCGGAGCTCGAAGGCCCCGGCAACGGGGTCGACCGCGCTACAGGAGGTTTCCGCGCCGCCGTCGGCTCGGTCCCGGCGCAACATCTCCTGCCTGCGCCGCACGGGCAGCAGCCAGGGCTGGTACAGGGCCACGGCTGTTTGCTCCTCGCCCAGGCTGCTGTTGATCTGAGTGAGAAGGGCCAGCACCTTGGCGTAATTGGCAGCGCTGTCTGGCCGTGCCTCCAGTGCCTTCTGGAAGGCCTCCCGCCGCAGGGAGGCATCAGGCGGGACGGCCTGAAGCGCGGCGAACATTTCCGAGCCGTTGGCCTCGAACACCTCGCGCGCGGCGCGAAAGCGTTGCACCAGGCCGGGCAGATCGCCCGCGCTCATCCCGCCAGCCAGGGCTTGCAGCATGATCTCCGGAGTCAGCGCGCGCACGATGAAGAGCAATTCGTCGCCCGGGACGGCCTGGACTTCCAGGCGGGCAAGAAGATCCTCTCCGCCAACCTGGACCCAGTACAGGCCGTTTGGCTCTCGCCGGAGGATGCGACCCTTGATGCGCTGGCCGACGCTGTGCCTGGCCCGAAAGGCCGCCGCGCGGTCACGGCCCGCGTCGTGCCGGCCAAAGCCTGAGCCGTATCCGGTGATGCGCATGAGGACCGCCGTGAGGGGCTAGCTGGTGGACTGGTCGATGATGAGTTCGACCTCGTCGATGCCGATGCCCGTGGCCTTGGAGAGTTCCTTGACGCTCTTGCCCTGCCTGTGGCCGGTGATGATGATCTGGCGCAAAAACTGCGGCGAGCGGGCATATTCGTCCGCCTGCTTGAGCAGCTTGTTCAAAATCACCACGCGCTCCGTGAGCTGGGTGTCGAGGCGTGCGAGCTCGTCCTGCCTGCGCTCAAAGCTGTCAACAAGCTCCTGTTCCAGCTGGGCATTGGCGCGCAATTTGACGAGAAATTCCTCCTGCTTGGTCTGCATGCGGGCAATGAGCGCCTCGCTCTTGCGCAGGCGCAAGTAGAAGGCGATGACCACAAAAAGCAGCACCAGTTCCGTGACGGTGAGGGCCAGAAGCAGGAATGCGGAAATCTGCATGTCGCCCCCTGTTTATTTGGGCGGTTGAATGGTTGTGTTGTTCAGATGCACGGTTTTGCCTTGAAATGCAATCCGCCGCGCAAAAGCCAGGACAAAACAAAACGGCGTGGGCGCGCCGGGGAATCCGGTCACAGCCGCACGCCGAGATGCGCTTTGCTGGCGAGGCTATTTCGACGCGCCGAAGGAACGGGCGAAAAGCTCGGCAATGGCTGCGCGGCCGTTTGGCTCCAGGAACCGCGTGCCGGTGCCGGTGAAATGCGCTTTGGTGATGACCGGAGTCGTCACCGCGGCCCAGGCGTTGTCCTTCCAAGTGAACCAGCCGTTTTTCACCTGATCGAAGACAAAAAGGGGTTTGTTGCAGATCTTTGCGAACTCGGCCCCCCAGCCGGTGCCGCCGTTGACAGTGCCGTTGTCCAGGATGGCTCCGACCACAAATACCTCAAGTCCGGCGTCCACCTGATACATTATGGTCCGCAGGACCATGCGGATGAGCGGGCCGTTGCTGAAGTTCCTGTCCAGCAGCTTGGACACGTAAGTGAGGCTGACGTCCTTGCGCATGAGTTCTTCCTGGGTCAGCATCCGCAGGCCCCGGCTGCGCTCGATCTTGTGGCCTTCGAAGGAGTAGTTGACCTCCTGCACGCCGAAGGCTTCCGCCTGTTTTCCGAATTCGGCCTCTGCGCCCTGGGCGCCGCCGCTGAACAGGGTGAACTCGCTGGCTACGGGCATAACGGCTCCTTGTCGTGATTGAGTTGGCGAGTCGGACATCGCATTGCCTGCACATTATGCACATTTGATGCTCAAGAGGCAATCGGCCAATCGCATTGAATTTGTCTCGCCTTTGCTCCACGGCTGGGATAGGGGGAATCAAGAATCCATGACGCCTGCCCCACCTTCCATCCGGAGGTATTTGCCGTGCCCACCTGGCTGTTCGCCCTTGTCGTGCTTCTGTTCGGGGTTGGTCTTGCCTTCCTTGTTGACCGGATGAAGCTGTGGCCGCGCAGGGGGCCGTATGCTTCGCGACAACGCGCTGAGCGCGCCAAGTGGCTCTATTACTGGTTCACAGGCCGGTTCCCCAGCAAGGAGGAAGAGGCTGCGGATGAAGCGGAGGCGGAGCGCCTGGATGCGGCGGAACGCGATGCGGAGCTGAAGCGCAAAAACAGGGAGCGGAAAGGGGAATAGGGGTCAGATCTTGACGTTGATGATGTTGCCGGACCAGGGAGAGGCGTTGGAGGATGCGCCACCGAGCGTATCGGCGTCATCTGGGCCTGCCGTTTTTTTGTTCGCCTGCCGTGGGCTGTGCTGCGAGGCGTTCTTGTTACCGCCGGAATCGCGGCCCATGGGCTCGGTGCCATCGCCCTTGTCGACCTCCTGGACCGCCTGTTCCTGCTTTCGCTGATTCTCGGCGACCAGCTGTCCGAAGAGTGCCTGTTGAGCCTCGTGGGGCACATGCTGTGGACCCATGAACTGTTGCGCATTCAGCAACTGCGAGATCAAGACAGGCATATCCAGCGGGCCGGAGGACATCTACTTCACCACGTACTCCTCGAACATAAGGGTGTCGAACTTGCCATCGGTGACATACTGGTTGATAACCATGAGCAGTTCGCTTTTCAATTGCTCTGTATTCGCTTCATCGGTCAAAAACTGAACGTCTTTATTTTTGAGGTAATAGAAGATCGCGTTTCTGGCTGGCATGAGCCTTGCGTCAAATTCTTTCGCTATGGCCTGCTCTCGCGTTCCAAGCAGCAGACGCACGATGAGGAAGCGAGTCTCGTCCGGGCCAGCCTTTTGCTCAATCCAGAAAGGCTCCATGCGCACATGGATTTCCGGTTTTTCGGGTTCGGCCGCTGTGGCGTTGTCAGAAGCAGGTGAGGTGGAGGAGGTCTGCTCTGTATCTTGCTGAACCGAACCCGGTTTTCCCTTGAAGAACAGAAGCTTGATGCCAATTGCAGCGGCGATGAGGATGATGAGTGCGGCCGCGCCGATGATTATGAGCTTTCTCTTGTCAAGAGGCTGTTTTTCCTCTTTGGGAGAGTCAAAGCTGACAGGTGCCGCTGGCTTGGCCGGTTCTGCCTTGACCTCTTCCTCTTCTTCCAGGAAAGGCGCATCGTCAAGATCGAGCTCGACCTTTTGCGCGCCCCGCGTGGTCTCACTCGTGTCGATAGCGACTTCGGCTGGTTTGGCCGCGTCGCCGCCTAGGCCAGTAGTGTCCTCCTTGGGGTCAGTCGCCATGAAAGATCCGCCCCTCCCTTGAGGGTGAAGGCATTACGTGAAGATCTTGTCGATCTTCTGGCCAAGAGTCTCTGGTGTGAACGGCTTGACGATGTAGTTCGAGACCTTCGCCTGAACTGCCTCGATGATGTTTTCCTGCTGCGCTTCCGCCGTGACCATGAGGAACGGCGTGGTGGCGTATTCTTCGCTGGCGCGGACCTTGCGCAACAGCTCGATGCCGGTCATCTGCGGCATGTTCCAGTCGGAAATGATGAAGTCGATGTTGTCACGGTTGAGCGTTTCCCAAGCCGTGGTCCCATCGTCGGATTCGACAACGTTGTTGAAGCCGAGCTGGCGGAGAATGTTCTTGATGATTTTGCGCATGGTGGAGAAGTCATCTACAACGAGGATGCGCATGTTCTTGTCTGCGGGCATGTGTTCTCTCTCCTGTCAGCCTTCGTTTTCGTAACGTTTGCGGAAACTGTCGCGCAGCTTTGCCAGGGCCTGCGAATGCAGTTGTGAAACTCGGCCTTCGGTTATGTCCATAACCTGGGCGGTTTCCTTCATGTTCAGTTCTTCACCATAATATAAAGATATGACCAGTTTTTCGCGAGGTGTCAATTCTTCTATGAGCCCAGCAATCTTGTCAACCATTTCTTGAAATGCGGTGGACTGATAGGGTTCGTTCTCGGACAGGGACTCCCGTGTTCCGACGAAGTTCTCCTGAAAGGCGTCCAGACTGACGCACATCTGGTTCTGCAAGGCCTCCAGGCCGTTCTGAACCTCGCGCGGCGAGAGTCCGGTTTTGGTGGAAAGCTGTTCCTGCGTGGCGCTGGCGCCGGTTTCGTGTTCGATCTGCCGCATGGCCTCATCGAGCATCTTCACCTTCTGGCGCATCCCCCGCGAGAACCAGTCCATGCGGCGCAGCTCATCAAGCATGGCGCCCTTGATGCGGTTTTCGGAATAGGTCTCGAACTTGATGCCAAGCTCCGGGCGGAACTTGCCCAGAGCGTCAAGAAGCCCGATGCTTCCGGCGCTGATGAGTTCGCCAAGCTCGACACTCTGCGGAAGCTTGTTCTTCATCCGCAGGGCGAGAATGCGAATCTTCGGGGCGTAGTGGCGGACGATTTGTTCCTGGTCGCGCGGGGGGAAGTGCGCCCAGGCCGTTTTTCCGGCCTCCAGCTCACGCCACGGATTGCTCCTGGAAGAGGAGCTTTTTCCAAAAGAACTTGATGTTTCCATCTGCTTTTGCCGTGACTTTCCAGGTGTTGATCTTTTCTGCCGCCTTGTTGATGGCCACGCTGGCCGGACATTCCGGGCTCATTTTTGCGAAGGGGATCTGGTTGATGACCGCCTTGCGCACGGCTGGATCCATGGGGATGAATCCAACCAGGTCGAGGGAGACGCCGGAGAGGAAATGGTCGCAGGCCTTGTAAAGCTTCATGAAAATTTCTTTTGCCGTCTTCTCGTCCTTTGCCATGTTCACCAGCACGCGGAAACGGTCCACGCCGTGGTTCAGTTTCAGCACCTTGATGAGCGCGTAGGCATCGGTGAGGGAGGTGGGTTCCGTGGTGAGCACCACAAGCCGCTCCTGAACGGCAATGTTGAAATACAGGACATTGTCGTTGATTCCGGCGCCCGTGTCCACGATCAGGTGGTCGATGTCGCCCTCTAGGTAGTCCATGGATTCCAGCAGGTCGAGTTTTTGTCCCGTGGTCAGGTTCACCATGTCGCTGACGCCGGAGGCAGCGGGCAGGATGCGGAAGCCGTAGGGCGTGTCGCACAGGATGTTCGCCAGGGTCATGCCTTCGTTGAACAGGTGGAACAGGTTCAGTTTTGGAGCGATTCCCAGGATGACGTCCACGTTGGCAAGGCCAAGGTCGGCGTCGAGAATGACCACGCGTTTGCCCATGCGGGTGAGCGCGCAGGCCAGATTCACGGAAATGTTGGTTTTGCCCACCCCCCCCTTGCCGGAGGTGACGGAGAAGACCAGTGGAAGAGCCGTACGTGTCATGATGCCTCGCCTTATGCCGCCCGCTCGGCCTGGGGGCCGGGCAGGGTGTGCTTGAAGATAAGCCGCCACAACATGTCGCTTTGGGCCGGGGCGATGCTGTTTTTCAGACTCGCTCCGAAGGACAGGGCGGAAACAGGCAGTTCCGTCAGCCGCGCCATGTTCAGCAGTGCTCCGAAACTACAGGCTTCATCCAGTTTCGTCCAGATGAGACTTTGCAACTGCGGGCATGCATAACGCTTGGCAATCTGGGCATACTGGCTGGCAGCGAAGTAGGGCGCCAGCACTAGGTGCGCGGCCATTTCCCGCTGGTCGGTAAGCCCAAGGTCGGTCAGGTGCTCGGCCAGTGTGGCCTGGCCGGAAAGGCCCGGCAGATCGACGAATATCCGGTCGAACTTGGGCGCTTCCTTGAGCAGCTCCCGCATTTCCTCGGCGCTGCCCGCCTCGCGGAAGGCCAGGCCTGAGAGATCGGCATAGTGCCGCAGCACCAGCCTGCCCTTGCCCTGTCCCTGGTCGGCGGCCACCACGCAGATGCGCGCCTTGGGACGAGCCTGCTTTTCGCGCAGGGCCAGGCGGATAAGCGTCAGCGTCTTGCCGACGCCGTGCGGTCCCGCGAAGATGTGGAACTTCTGAAGCCATTTTTTTGACTCGAACCCGTAGCAGGGGGCCACGGCCTCAAGCACCGGCAGTATGGGGCGCTCCGGATCGGCCTTGAGGTCCAGGAACACGCGCAGGAGCACCTGCATGTCAACTTCCTCGCGCTCCAGGTATTTGATGGCCACGCGCTGGCGCGGCGCAAGCTCGTCCATGTTGAGCTGCGGCTTCACCAGGGCCATGAGCTGGTCCTTGATCTGCCGCCATTCGCAGGCCCAGTCCGCAGGGTTGTCGTCCGGATGGTGCCCGAAGCCTGCCGGCTTGCGGGGTGACGCCCCTTCCTGATCCTGTCGCCCGGCGCTGGCTCTGGGGTCGATGGCCGCTGTGATCTCGCAGCCCTTGCCAGATCCGTTGCGTACGGTCTTGGTGTTCAGGATGATGGCGTCCTCGCCCAGTTCAGCCTTCACCTTGGCCAGGGCGGCCGGGATGTCGCTTCCCTTGAATGTCTTCACGTGCATGGCATTAGCCCAGTGTAACAGTGGCCATGGATTGGATTCTGATATCTGCCGGTATCTCTGCCTGTGAAATCACAGGCATGGTTGGCAGGAACCGAAGCAACAATTGGGCCAAATGAGGCCGGACCTGCGGGGTGGTGAGCAGCACAGGCTGGCCGTCTGTGCCCACAGCGTTCTCCTGGGCGCTGGCGATGGCCTTGATGATCTGCTGAGCCTTGTTGGGCTCCAGGGCCAGGTAGCCGCCCTGGTCGGTGTTGCGCAGGCTGCTTTGCAGCGTCGCGTCGATGTCGCTGGAAAGCGTCACAATGGGCAGGGCGTTGTCGCTGGACAGATAGCCCTTCACTATGGTGCGGCCCATGCGGGAGCGCACGTACTCGGTGAGCATGGCCGCGTCCTGGACAGCCGGGCCATAGTCCGACAGGGCCTCTGCGATGGAGAGCATGTCGCGTATGGAGATGCTCTCGCGCACGAGATTCTGGAGCACCTTCTGCACTGTGCCGAGCGGCAGCACGCCGGGCACGAGGTTTTCCACGGCCTTGGGCGCGCGCTTGGCAAGATTGTTGAGCAGTTCCTGCACTTCCTGGCGTCCGAGGAATTCGTGCAGATTGCGGCGGAAGACCTCCGTCAAATGTGTGGCGACCACTGTGGAGGGGTCCACCACGGTGTAGCCGGCCAGCATGGCGGCCTCGCGGCGTCCCTCCGGAATCCAGACGGCTGGGAGGTTGAAGGCAGGCTCCACGGTCGCCACGCCCTCGATGCGGTGCTTGGCGTCGCCCGGGTCCATGGCCAGGAAGTGGTCGATGAGGATCTCGGCCGAGGCGATGGCGTTGCCCTTCACCAGCACCCGGTATTCCCCGGGCTTGAGCTGGAGGTTGTCGCGCAGGTGCAACGAGGGGATGACCACGCCCATGTCCAGGGCGAACTGGCGGCGGATGCTGCGGATGCGCGACAGCAGATTTCCGTTCTGTTCCTCGTCCACCAGCGGGATGAGACCGTAGCCGACCTCCAGTTCCAGCTGGTCCAGCGGCAGCAGGGACTGCACCTCCTCTGGGGTGTCGAGCTTGGGCGCGACGCCCTTTGCCTTGTCCTTCTCGGCCTGCTGCTTGGCGTCGTGGGCCGGGCGGGTGCGCTCGGCGATTCCGGCGATCCAGAAGATGAGGATGCTGAAGGTGAGGAAGGGCAGGGTGGGCAGGCCCGGCACCAGGGCGAAGAGCAGCAGGATGCCGGAGACCAGCTTGAGGGCGCGGTGGTGGAAGGTGAGCTGGCCCAGGAATTCCTCGCCCATCTTTGCTTCCGAAGCCGCGCGCGAGACGATGATGCCCGCCGAGGTGGAGATGATCAGCGATGGGATTGTGGCCACCAGTCCGTCGCCGATGGTCAGCAGCGTGTAGGTCTTGGCCGCGTCCATCCACGGCATGCCCTTCTGGAACACGCCGATGAAGAACCCGCCGAAAATGTTGATGAGCAGCATGATCAGGCCGGCCTTCACGTCTCCCTGAACGAACTTGCCCGCGCCGTCCATGGCGCCGTAGAAGTCGGCCTCCTTGCGGATCTTGTCGCGGCGTCGTGTGGCCTCGGGCTCGTCGATGAGCCCGGCGTTCAGGTCGGCCTCGACGGCCATCTGCTTGCCGGGCATGGAGTCAAGGGTGAAGCGTGCGGCCACTTCGGCGATGCGCGTCATACCGGCGACGATGACGGTCTTGTTGATGACGAAGAGGATGAAGAAGATGACAAGGCCGATGGCGTAGTTGCCGCCGACGACGAACTCGCCGAAGCTCTGGATGACGGATCCCGCCGCCCCTGTTCCCTCGTCGCCGTGGAGCAGGATGAGCCTGGTGGAGGCGACGTTGAGCGCCAGCCGCAGCAGGGTCGTGACCAGCAGAAGCGACGGGAAGATGCTGAACTCCATGGGCGATTCCATGAACATGCAGGTGATGAGCACCACGATGGAGATGGAGATGCTCAAGGTGAGCAGGAGGTCAAGAATCAAGGTGGGCATGGGCACCATCATCACCATCAGGATGACGATGACGCCGATGGCGAGCATGATGTCGCCCTGCTTGGCGAATTTCGCGTAGTCGATGTCTAACGCGGCGAATTTGGCGCTCTGGGACATATTGTTGACGCTCCTCGCGGTTTGAAAACCGGCGCGGGCATCAACCGTTCAGGGGGCGTCAGGCCTGGCGCTTCTTGAATTTCGCCAGCTTGGCCAAAATTGAGGCCACTGCCTGATACATCTCCTCGGGGATTGCCTCGCCGATTTCAACCTGCTTATACAAAGCCTGTGCCAGGGGCGGGTTTTCGTGCAGGGGAATGTCGTTCTCAATGGCGATCTCACGGATTCTCTGGGCCATGCGGTCCACGCCCTTGGCGAGGACCAGGGGCGCTGGCGCCTCGGAAAGGTCGTAGCGCAGCGCAACCGCGTAGTGCGTGGGGTTGGTGATGACGACGTCGGCCTTGGGCACCGTGCTTTGGAGCCTGCGGCCCATGACCTCGAACATCTTGCGCAGCTGCTTCTGCTTGATCTCGGGATCGCCTTCCGCCTGTCTGCGTTCGTCCTTGACCTCGGCCTTGGTCATCATCAGATTGTCGTCGTAGCGGTAGCGGGTCCACCACATGTCGGCGATGGCGATGAGGATCATGGGCACAAGGGCGTAGCAGACCATTTTATAGGAGGCGAGCAGCATGTAGCTGGTGATGCCCATGATGTTCTGATGGAACAGCGGCACCAGGTTGGGCAGTTCCTGCTGGATGACGATGTACGGGGCCACGCCGACCGCAATGGCCTGAAGGAGGTTGCGGCCCAGGCGAACCAGGGTTTCCGGGCTGGCCATGAGCTGCTTGAGGCTTTTCAGGATGTTGAAATTGATCCTGTCCCAGCGGAACTTCAGGGACCAGAGCTTTCCCACCTGCAGGCGCATGGTGAAATAGGCCGCGATGGCGATGATGATCATGATCGGCAGCACCATGAGGGCGATCTTGAAAAACGACCACAAGAGCATGCTGTACACGGTCTGCGGGTCGAGCGTCTGGGTCAGCCCTTCGGTGAAGAACCACTGGAACACTTCCCGAAGATTCTTGAAGTAGAATTCCCCCATGTAGCGCATGGCCAAAACGCCTGCCAGAAGCACCACCACCTTGCCGACCTCCGCCGACTTGGCGACGCTTCCTTCGTCCCGGGCCTTTTTGATCCGCTTCGCGGTGGCCTTTTCTGTTCTGCTTGGATCTTCTCTCGACATGTCCCGCTCGTTTTGGGCGCGCTGCTAGGTGGGCGGCACGCCAAGCTTCATCAGGTGCATCATGACCTGATCCATGGAGACGATGAAGCTTGTAACGTATTCACTCATCATTTCCATAACATAGGAAAGAAAAAGGAAGCCGACGCTGATCTTGAGAGGGAAGCCCATGATCAGGATGTTCATTTGCGGCGCGGTGCGGGAAATAAGCGCCAGGGCCAGGTCCACCAGGAACAGGGCCATGATCACCGGCGCGGCGATGCGCACGCCGAGAATGAACATCTGCTTCGAGAAGAGCATGACCTCGTTCATGAGTTGCGGGGTAAGAAAGAGTCCGCCTGGGGGAACGATATCGAAGCTGTTGCCCAGGGCGCGGATGAGGTGCAGATGCCCGTTCAGGGTCAGGAAGGTGAGCATGGTGCACATGTACAAAAAATGCGTTGTCATTGGCTCCTGCTGGCCGGTCAGGGGATCGATGGAATTGACCATGGAGAAGCCCATTTGGAAGTTTATGATGGCGCCGCCGATCTGGACCGCGGCGATGAGCATCCTGACAATGCACCCAAGCGTCATGCCGAGGACGATCTCGCCCGCGAACATGATGGCGATGTTCATGGGATGGGCCGGGAACGCCGCGCCGGGAAAGGAGAGGTTGGGCCACACGGCAAGGGTGAGCACCAGCAGCAGGGCGGCCTTCATGGTGTTGGGCAAGGTGTCCCCGAAGAATGGCATGATGAAGAGCACTATGCTGATGCGGAACAGCGTCAGGTAGAAGCTCAACACCATGTTCGGGTCGAAATTGAAGATTTCCATCGCCCGCCGTCGCACATCGGTCTGGCTGCGCCCCTGAGGCCGACGCACGGTGCGCGGACCTGACAGGACACTGCGGCGTGAGCCTAGCCCTTCTTGCGCAAGGCGTAAAGTGGCAAGGCTGCACGGCGGTGGGAGAGTGGGGGGGGCAGAGGCTCGGACGCTAGTTCAGAATGTAGCGCATGGGGTTCACCGGTACGCCGCCGATGCGCACTTCATAGTGCAGGTGGGGGCCGGTGCTGCGGCCGGAGTCGCCCATGTAGGCGATGACGTCGCCACGCTGGACCACTTGGCCCTGCTTCACGTTAGCGCGTTGGAGGTGGGCGTAGCGGGTCAGCAGGCCCGTGCCGTGCGTGATGTTCACAACCAGGCCGTAGGCCGGGTCGCGTTCGATGAAGGACACCACCCCGCGCGAGGGGGCATAGATGGGGGTGCCCGCAGGGGCGGCGATGTCGAGCCCCTTGTGGAACTCACGCTTTGTGGTGAAGGGTGAGCTGCGCCAGCCGAAGCCCGAGGTGACCCAGCCGCCGGCCGGCCATACGGACGGCGTGGATTCGAGCACGTCCTTGTTGGCGCGCAGGCGCTGGATGATCTCCTGCTGTCGGACTTCCTCCAGCCGTGCCTCAACCGAGAGCTGCCGAAGGAACTCGTTCATCTTGCGGGCCAGCAGCTCCTGCCGGTAGATGGGCAGGTAGCCCTTGGCCATGTCCTGGCCTGGACCGCCGCGCGAGGCGACGCTCATGGTGTTCTCCTGCTCAAGGTTGATCATCACCCTGAGTTTGGAGTCAAAGTCGCGGATTCTTGAGACGTCTTTCTGAAGAGTGACGAGTTTCTGGCTCAGGTTCAGCAGTTGGGACTTCTGCTCATTGGCCGATTTTTCGGTCAGGTTCAGGCTTCGTTCCAGGCTGCCGCTCGTGGCCATGCCGCTCAAGAGCACAAGGTTCCCGGCCAAGAGGCCTGCCAAGACAAGGGCCAGACCAAGCAGCATCCAGCCGCGCAGCTGGAGCTTTCGGGTGCTTCCGCGTTTCTCTCGGAAGACGACTATATGGAACTTGCCGAATAACATAATGAATTTGTTGTCACATCATGGAGCTGGCCCAAATGTGCCTCCAGTGTTCATTCCCCTAGCTCATCAGGAAACTCGGGTCAAGTTCGTGCCCTGCCGGTCCAATTGATAGCGGGTCAGGGCGTTGAACACGTTTTGGCGTATGCGCTTGTCGCGGCCCATCTCCAGGTTGAGCCAGTCGTGGATCTCCGTGCGCCGGGTGCTGCCCGAGGAAGGGCAGTCGTTCTTCCAGATGGGCAGTCCCCATTGCCGCGCAGCCGCGCGCATGAAGCTTTTCTCCAGGAACAGGGCGGGGCGGATGACCTTGAGCCTGCCGCCAAAGAAATCCTCGGAGGCCGATAACCCGTCGACCCGTCCGTTTTGGACCACGTTCATGAAAAACGTCACCACGAGATCGTCGGCGTTGTGGCCAAAGGCCAAATGTGTCAGATTGTACTCGCGGCACATGTCGAAGAGCCGTTTGCGGCGCAGCATGCTGCAAAAAAAACATGGCGAGTTCTTGCGGTTCTCGTCGGAGTGTGCACGCGGCCCGTGATCCGTAAGTTCGATGTGCGCGGCCACGCCTTCGCGCCGCACCCACTCGACCAGCGGCGCGTGGCTGTCCGGCGTGAAGCCCGGGTTCACATGCAGGGCCATTATCTCAATGGAAAAGGGCAGAATGGCCCGGCGGATGAGCAGTGTCTTCAGCAGGGCGAAGCTGTCCACCCCGCCGGACACCGCGACTCCGATGCGCGCACCCGGACCGACCATCCCGGTCTTTTGCATCAACATGCCGACAGTGCTGACACATTTTTTTTGCGCGTACGAGAGTTTGCCGAATTCTGCCATGCGCATCTCCTCAACCGTTCCATGCTTTCGCTTGCGGTGCCTTTAGGGGATTTGTGCTTGACATGCAAGAGGGGCACGATTAACAAATTTCCTTTTGCGTTTCCGTAAAGTCTTTGTCTGATGAAGTCGTCGCCGCGCTTTCCCGCGGCGTGCGAAGCATTCCTCCAGGCTCCGACCACAGCACTATTTGGAAGGCCAGCCTTGACAAGCCCCGCCACCCGCTTTGGACTGCTTCTCCTCCTCGGCCTGTTCATGGCCATAGGAGCCGCTTTGTTTTTGTACCAGCAGGAGCAGCGGCTGGCGTCCGGCATCTGGCCGGACTACACCCTCGACGCGGTGCAGAGCATCGAGGTGACGACGGCCAAGGAGCGCTACACCATCGTGCGTGAGGCCTCGGGCTGGGTGGTGCGCCTGGACGGCGGCGAGGCGGACGCCTTGCCCGTGTCTGCCGATGTCGCCCATATCGAAGCTTTGCTGGCGGCAATCGCGCACAGTCGGCCCAGCCAGATGCTTGAGCAGGCCGGTGGGGCGGACGCCTCGGCGCAGGGCCTGGCCGACGCCACGGTTCAGCTGTTCATTCGGCCCGCCAGCACCGACGACCGCGAAGCCCGGCTCACCCTTGGGCACGAAACCCCGACCGGGGCCGCGATATACGCGCACAGCTCCCTCGCGCCATCGGCTGTGTTTCTTCTCGATGCCAGCGTGTTGCACCATTTCGACAAACCTGCCGACTTCTATTTCGACACAAGGCTTCTGGAGGTCCGAGGCGAGGACGTGCAGCGTCTGACCCTCCACGGAGCCAGCTCCGTGCAGTGGGACCTGGAACGCAAGGACGACCTTTTCACCTTCACGCTGCCCGCCTCCATGACAGGCACGACCGTCACGGCGTCCGAGGTGCGGCTGTATGTGCACAATTTGACGGCCATCACCGCCGACGTGATTTTCACGCGGCCCGACCGCCAGGTTCAGGGGCGACCGGCCTGCACCATTGAAATGGTCATGCCCAAGGCCACAGTCCCGCTTCGGTTGGAGCTCTTCGCCCCCCTCGACGCCGAACAGGTGTATGGCCGCTCCACGCGCCACCCGGCGGGCTTTCTGCTGGATCGCGAGAAGGCCAGGAGCCTTGTCCGCCAAGCCTACGACATGCAGTGGCGCGGCGTGGTGAATTTTGATTCGTCCCGTGTCGAGGGCGCGCGCATCTACTCGGTCTCAAGCAACCAGACCCTGCAGATGGACAAGACCCCCTCCGGATGGGAGGAGCGGGACACGGGCCGCAAGATCTCGGGTATTGACATGACGCTGTGGCGACTTAAAGAAATGAGGTTCGAGTCAGAACCGGTTTCCCGCCTGGGCTATCCGGCGGCGCAGCGCCTTGAGTTCGACCTTCTTGCGAAGGACGGAAAGGCCATTACCTCATTCACGTTCTTTTCAGATCCCCGCCTTCCGGCGGACCAGTGCTGGCTCAAGGTCGGAGCAGAAGAGATGTTCTACCCCGTGTCTGGCCAATTGCTTGAAGATGTTCTCGGATATCTGCCTGTCAGGCAGCCGAAAGCCCCGGAGTAGTCCGGCGGTTGCAGTTCCACACCCGTTTCAAGGAGTGTTTCATGGCGAGAATTACCGTTGAAGATTGTCTGGAAAAGGTCCCCAATCGCTTTCTCATCGTGCAGATGGCCATCAAGCGCGTGAAGCAATACCGCGAAGGATACGCTCCTCTTATCGAGTCGCGCAACAAGGAAGCCGTCACCGCCCTGCGCGAGATCGCCGAAGGCAAGGTCCTGCCCGGCGACGCCATTCCCGAGGCCGGCATCCAGGCGCCTGAAGCGTAAAGAATAGTCCCATGTCCAAACGCGATTTTTACGAAGTCCTTGGGGTTCAGAAAACCGCCTCGGAAGATGAACTGAAGCGCGCCTATCGCAAGCTGGCCTTTGAGTTCCATCCTGACCGCAACCAGGACGATCCGGACGCTGAGCAGAAGTTCAAGGAGGCCGCAGAGGCATACGATGTCCTCCGCGATGCGGAAAAGCGCCGCCGGTACGACACGTTCGGCCACGACGGGCTGAACGGTGGCGGGCAGGGCTTCAGCTCGTCCGAGGACATCTTTGGCGCCTTCAGCGACATTTTCGGTGAGGTGTTCGGCTTCGCTGGCGCTGGTCGCGGTGGCGGGCGCCGTGCGCAGGCGGGCATGGACCTGCGCTACAATCTGCGCATCACCTTCCGGCAGGCCGCAAAGGGTGACGAGGTCACCCTCAAGATTCCCATGAACGTGCCCTGCGAGACGTGCAAAGGCACAGGCGCGGAGCCCGGTACCGAGATGAGCGAGTGCCGCCAGTGCCGAGGCACGGGCAGCGTCCAGCAGGCGCAAGGCTTCTTCCGCATCTCCGTCACCTGCCCGAGCTGCCATGGCCGCGGCAAGATCATCACCAAGTTCTGCTCCGCCTGCCGGGGAGCCGGGCTCACCAGCCAGACTCGCGAGCTCAAGGTGCGCATCCCAGCCGGTGTCGACGATGGTTCGCGCCTGCGCCTGCGTGGCGAGGGCGAGGCCGGCGTCAACGGTGGGCCGCACGGCGACCTGTACGTGGTCATCAGCGTGGAGCCGGACAAGACCTTCGATCGCCAGGACCAGAACCTCATCCTGCGCCGCAGCATCAGCTTCGTTCAGGCGGCCCTGGGTGACAAGCTGGAGATTCCGACGCTCGATGACCCGGTCACCGTTGATATTCCCAAGGGGACGCAGGGGGGCGAGGTCTTCCAGCTGCGCGGGATGGGGCTGCCCCATCCAGGCGGGGGCCGCAAGGGCGACCTGCTGATCGAAATCAAGGTCGAGACGCCCACCGGGCTTTCCGTCAAGCAGGAAGAGCTGCTGCGCGAGTTCGCCCGTCTTGAGGAGGAAAAGCCCTTGAAGAAGGCCAAGAACTTCTTCAAGAAGGCCAAAGAAAAGGTCATGGGGGACTAGATGAGCCAGGAGTTCTCGCATCTGGATGAAGCGGGCCGCGCCAAGATGGTCGATGTTTCCGGCAAGAACGAAAGCGTCCGCATCGCCCGGGTGCGCGTGGATGTGGTCGTGAACGCCGAGACCATGCGCCTGCTCGTCCAGAAGGCCCTGCCCAAGGGCGAGGTCCTGGGCACGGCCCGCGTCGCGGGAATCCTGGCCGCCAAGCGCACGGCGGAGTTCATTCCCTTGTGCCACCCGCTCCCGCTGGACTTCGCCGACGTCAGCTTTGAGGTCGACGAGGCCGCAGCCATCATCCGCATCGAGGCCGAGGCCCGCACCAGCGCCAAGACCGGCGTGGAGATGGAGGCGCTTGTGGCCGCCCAGATCGCCGCTGCCACCATCTATGACATGTGCAAGGCCGTGCAAAAGGACATCCGCATCACCGACTGCCGACTGGTTTACAAGAGCGGCGGCAAAAGCGGACTGTTCCAGGCCGATTAGTTCTGTCATCACCGCACGCAACAACGCCCGCTCCGGCACAACCGGGGCGGGCGTTGTTGCGTGCGGTCAGGCATGGGTCATGGGGCGTACAGGTGCGCCGTCTCGCGCAGCACCAGCGTCAGCCCTTCCTGGGCGCGGGCCAGTTCGGACGCGCTGATGCAGGCCGGGGGCATGAGGTAGACCACGTTGCCCATGGGCCGGATGAGCAGGCCGCGCTCAAGGCACTTGGCCTTGATCGCCGCGCCGATGCCCGCATGGTAGTCGCTGCTGTCGCTCCCCAGGGTTACGGCGGCGATGGAGCCGAGCGCCCGGGGTCGGGCCACGCCGGGCAGGCTGGCGACCTCGGCCAGCCAGGCGCGGTTGGCCGAGGTGATGCGGGCGATGCGTCCAAGCGTGTCTTCCGTCTCGAACAGGGCAAAGGAGGCCAGGCCGGCTGCGCAACCGAGGGGGTTGGCGGTGAAGGAGTGGCCGTGGGCAAAGGCGGTGTGGAAGTCCTCACCCAGGAAGGCGTCGTAGATGCGCGTGCTGGCCACCGTGGCCGCAAGGGGCAAGAAGCCGCCGCTGATGCCCTTGGACAGGCACACCAGATCCGGCACAACGCCCGCCTGCTCCAGGGCGAAGAGCGTGCCCGTGCGGCCGAAGCCGGTCATGACTTCGTCCAGGATCACCGGGATGTGCCGCGCCTGCATCCGTTCAACCACGGCACGCAGGAACTCCGGGCGGCACATGTTCATGCCGCTGGCCCCCTGCACCAGCGGCTCGGCCAGAAAGGCCGCGCATTCGTCCGCGCGGGCGTCCAGCAGGGCGTCGATTGCGGCCAACGCCTCGGCCTCGCGCTCTGCGCAGTTCGTGTCGTTGATCCAGGTTGGCGCAAAGGGCAGGTGTCGCACCTCGCACATCAGCTCCTCAAAGGGCTCGTAATAGCCGGAGGTGCGGCCAACGGCCATGGCCCCGAAGGTGTCGCCATGATAGCCGCCCTGGAAGGCCAAAAACAGACGGCGCTGGGCGTTGCCCGTGTTGCGCCAGTACTGCCAGGCCATCTTGAGCGCCACCTCGACGGCTGTGGAGCCGTTGTCGGAATAAAAGACGCGGGAAAGCGGCCGGGGCAGGGCGCGTATGATGGCCTCGGCAAGGCGCGCAGCGGGTTCGTGCGTGAAACCGGCGAAGATCACGTGCTCCATGGTCGCGGCCTGCCGGGCGATGGCCCCCGCGATTTTTGGGTGGCTGTGCCCGTGCACGTTCACCCACCAGGAGCAGGCCATGTCCAGAAGCTCGCGTCCGTCTTCGAGAAAAAGGCTTGCACCGGCAGCGCGCACAACGGCCAGGGGGGCTGGCGCGGTGCGCTCCTGGGTGAAGGGATGCCAGACGAATGCGCGGTCAAGCTCGACGATGCTCATGTTTTCCACCGTATCCACTCAAGGGCGGCGGGCAGGGGAGCGATGCCCTCAAGGGCTTCCCTGGTCAGAGGCCGCAGGGGGGGGATTTCCGCCAGCACCCGCACGTTGCCGAACTGCTCGATGGCCTCGCGGTTGGCGGAGTTGTGCGGGCCGGAGAGCACCACCCCCAGCACCGGAACATCGCAACTGCGTAGTGCGGCCAGGGTCAGGCAGGTGTGGTTGATGGTGCCCAGGCCGCTTCTGGCCGCGATGATGACCGGTGCGCCGAGCCTTTTGATAAGGTCCAGCATGGTGGCGGCTTCGTTGACCGGCGCCAGCACTCCGCCTGCGCCCTCGATGACCAGCGGGCGCGAGGTCTCCGGCGCGCGGAAGTCGTCCAGGTCGATGCGCAGGTGCTCCAGCCGCGCCGCATGATAGGGCGACAAGGGCTCGCGTAGCAGGTGCCGCTCCGGGTGGACGCGCGCACCGGAGAGCCTTGCGACCGTGTCGGCGTCGCGGTCCGGCGGGTGCCCGGACTGAATGGGCTTCCAGTAGTCCGCGCCGGAATGCAGGCACAGCCAGGCGGAAACAATTGTTTTTCCGGCATCCGTGTCCGTCCCGGTGACAAAGACCTTCATGCGCGTTCCCTCATATCCGCTCCTCCCGCACCAGACCGTAGAGAACAAAGGCCGTGGCGTCCATTCCCTGCGCGAAGCGCTCCAGCACCGGGCGTATCGGTTCTGGGCGATAGCCTGGGCGGGGCTGGTCCGCGCCAATGTTCCGGAAGCTGTCCGCGAAGGCGCGCGCGTTGTCGTAGCGCAGGCAATGGGTCACGGTCTGGAAGCGGGTGCGCCTGCCGGGCAGGGCGGTCAGAGCGCGCAGGATGGCGTTCGACTCAGGCAAGGGCAGCAGCCCAGGCTCGCGGCCCAGGTCGCGGAAGGCTTGCCGCCATTCCGGGAAACTCCCGGCCAGAGGCACGGCGAACGCGAACAACGGGGTCTGCCCAGCCAGGTGCCGCAGCCCTTCCACGGGGTTCAGGAACCATTGCGCGGCCAAGTTGGAAACGATGGCCGCCGGAGGCTCGTCAAAGACCGCCGCCTCTCCATTCCGCACGGCGAAACTCGCATGCGGCAGGTCGGCAAGACGCAGGCGGCAACGCTCCAGCATTTCCGAGGCGATGTCCGTGGCCAGATAGCGTTCGGCGTCCGGAGCGATCAACTCCGCGAGCAGGCCGGTGCCGCAGCCGATCTCAGTCACGAGACCAGAGGCGGGCAGGCCGCCGTTGGCCCCAATGAACGCGGCAAGCCGGGTCGCGGCCTGACGCTGGAGCAGGGCGTGCTCATCATACTGCGCGGCGCGCGCTCCGAAGCGTTTGGCCACCAGCTCGCTGTGGCTCATGCTTGCGTCAGGCCGTGGCACGGAGGAACTCCTCTGCCAGGGCCAGGCATTTGTCCGGACGGGTCACGGGCAGGGCGTGCGCGCCGCTCTGGAACACATGCAGTTGCGACCCCGGCAGCAGTTCGTGGGCCTCGCGCGCCAATTCCACGGGTGCGATGCGGTCGTCTGTCGCGTGCAGAAGCAGCGCGGGCGGGGCAGAGGCCAAGAGCTCTGGCGTTGTGCCAAGATCAAGCCCGCGCAGGACGTGCAGATCCTTGCGCAGCCGAGCGAGGCCATCTGGACCGGGCAGGGTGGAGGTATGCCCTTTGAGTCCGCAGCGTCGCAGAAAGCGCGTCAGCATGTCCACAGGGGCTGTGTCCAGGCGCGTGAGCATGGCGTCCAGCACCTCCGCCGGGGTTCCAGAGTCTCGCCCTGGGACGGGACAGAAGCGCAGGAATGCGCCCAGGCCAATCAGGCCGCGCCAGCGAACATCCATGGAAAGCAGGCGCGCGAAGCCCAGCGAGTGCCCCACGCCGATCCAGCCATCTGAATTGGGGGGCAGGGTCATCTGTGTCGAGCCGAAGTACCCGGCGTCGAGCAGCGCCACAGGCCGCTTGGGGAAGGCGTCGGCCCATGGGCTCCAAATCTCTGGCCCAAAGCCCCAGCCGTGCAGGAATACCAGTCCGGTCATGGCGCTCCAAGCGCTGCGAGCAGCCGGTCAATGTCGGAATCCGTGTGCGTGACATTCAGTCCGATACGCAGCCGGGAAGTGCCCTGGGGCACGGTGGGCGGACGCACGGCAGAAACCCGAATGCCTTGTGCCGCAAGGCGTTCCTTGGTCTCCATGGTGCGCTCGGGTGTGCCCAGAAGCACCGGCACAATGTGCGTTGTGGACGCGCCAGGGTCCAGGCCAAGACCGCGCAGACCCTGACGCAGTCGTTCCGCGCGCGCGAGCAGGGCGGCGCGCTCAGCTCCAAGGCCGGGCAACAGCTCCCAGGCTTTGAGTCCAGCCCCCACCATGAGCGGTGAGGGCGCGGTGGAAAAGATGAAGCCGCCAGCCTTGTTGATGAGGTAGTCGCGCACAATGCGCGCGCAGGCGAGATACCCGCCGCCGACGCCCAGCGCCTTGCTCATGGTGCCCATGACCACCGTGGACGGGGCGAGGTCCACGGACTCGCACAAGCCATAGCCGCGTGGGCCGAACACGCCTGTGGCATGGGCTTCGTCGATGTACAGCAGCGCGCCGTGGCGCAGGGCAAGAGCCTGGAGCGCGGCCACATCTGCCTGGTCTCCGTCCATGCCGAACACGGACTCGGAGAGGATGACTTTCGGCTGGAATACCTGCGCATTTTTCTCAAGTAGAGCTTGAAGGTGCGAGAGGTCCAAATGCCTGAAGCGAATCTGCTTGGCCCCGGCCAGGGCGCAGCCCAGGTGCATGCTGGCGTGGTTCAGCTTGTCGGCGAAGACCAGCGGCTCGGCCCCCAGCACGGCTTTGTCCAGCAAGGCGGAGATGCAGGCGGCGTTGGTCTGGTAGCCGGAGGCGAAGATGAGCGCGGCCTCGGACCCTTTGTCAGTGGCGATGCGCGCCTCAAAGGCCTCGTGCAGCACAGTGTTGCCGGAGAGCAGCCGCGAGCCCGTGGACCCGGCTCCGAAGCGCCGCCCGGCCTCGGCTGCGGCCTCCACCAGTTCCGGGCGTTTGGCCAAGCCCATGTAATCGTTGCCGGAAAAGTCGAGGATTCCGAGTCCGGCAGCGGGAGCGGCGGTGTCGGGCAAGCGGCGCAGGAGCCCCTGGGCGTCCAGGTTCTCCAGGGCTTCGGCATAACGGCGCAGGAGTTCGTTCATGGTGCGTGCGGCCCTTTTGGCCGCGTGTCGGGGCTTTGGGCTACCAGACCATGCGCATCTGCACGCCCTGACTGGAGATTTCTTCCTTGATCTGGCGGATGGTGTATTCGCCGTAGTGCACGATGGAGGCGATGAGCGCGGCGGATGCCTTGGCCTTGGTGAAGGCGTCGGCCATGTGCTGCGGGTTGCCCGCCCCGCCAGAAGCGATGACCGGAATGCGAACGCTCTTGCACACCAGGCGCGTCAGCTCCAGGTCGTAGCCGTCCTTGGTGCCGTCCGCGTCGATGGAGTTGAGGCAGATCTCCCCGGCCCCCAGGGCCTCGCCGGTCTTGGCCCATTCGATGGCGTCCATGCCGGTGAACTTGCGTCCGCCATGCACCACCACCTCAAAACCGGAGGGGATGGCATCGCTCTTGTCCACGCGCTTCACGTCCATGCCCAGCACCACGCACTGCGAGCCGAAGGCCGCCGCGCCCTCGCTGATGATGTCCGGGTTCTTGACCGCGCCGGAGTTCACCGAGACCTTTTCGGCCCCGGCCACGAGCACGGCGCGCATGTCGGCCACGGTGTTGATGCCGCCGCCCACCGAGAAGGGGATGAAGATCTGGCTGGCCACGCGCTCGACGACATCAAGAAAGATGCCCCGGCCCTCGGAGGAGGCGGTGATGTCGTAGAACACGATCTCGTCCGCGCCCTGCTCGTAGTAGTGCCGTGCGGTCTCGACGGGATCGCCGATGTCCACGTTGTCCTTGAATTTTACGCCCTTGGTGAGCTTGCCGTTGCGGACGTCGAGGCAGGGAATGATGCGCTTACTGAGCATTCTTGGCCTCCAGGCAAAACTCGTGGAAATTGTTGAGCAAGGCCAGTCCGGGCGCGCCGCTCTTCTCCGGGTGGAACTGCACGGCCCAGAGGCCGGGGCGTCCGTGCACCGAGCAGAAGTTCTCGCCGTAGTTGGTGACGCCGATGATGAATTCCGGTTTGGGTGCCGGATGGTAGCTGTGCACGAAGTAGAACTCGGCCTCTGCCGGGATGTCCTTGAACAGCGGGCAGTCCTGTTTCAGGGCCACGCGGTTCCAGCCCATGTGGGGAACGCGGATGGGCGTGCCGTCTTCCTCGCTCCAGGCCGGGTTGAAGAGCCTGCACTCGCCGGGGATGATGGACAGGGTGCGGGTGTTGTTCTCTTCGCAGTAGTCCAGCAGAATCTGGCAGCCCACGCAGATGCCGAGCAACGGCTTTTCTTGCCAAATGAGGCTCTTGAGCACCTCGTCCAGACCGCCGGAGGTCAGTTCGTCCATGGCCTGGCCCGCCGCGCCGACGCCGGGGAAGATGATTCCGTCGGCCTTGGCGAGCACGTCCGGATCATTGGTGATCTGATTCTCGATGCCGAGGTGGTCCAGCGCGCGGCGCACACTGGTCTGGTTTCCTGCTTTATAGTCGAGAATGGCGAGCATTCCTGGCTCCTTGCTGCATCGGTGGGGCGTCTGTGACGCGAAGGGTTTCCAGGGGACTAGTCAATTTCCTTGCGGAACACAAGGGCGCGATTTGCGCTATTTGGCAAGAACGCGCAGGTACAGGTCGCCGGTGAAGGGGCCGAGTTTGCGGCCCAGGCCCTTGAGGCGCACCGGACGGCCCACGACGAAATCAAGGGGCAGGGTGATCTCGATGGTCTTGGGTTCGCCGAAACGCGAACTCACTGTAAGGCGCAGCAGCTTGCCAGGACCAACGGCATGGGCCGGGTAGCTGACGGTCTGCTCGTCGTCAAGCTGTCCCCTGAGCCAAGCCTTGACCCCGCCCACGACCCCCTTGCTCAGGTCCAGGCCCAGGGACTTGTCGCCCCAGGTGATCTCCAGCGTGCGGCGTTTTGGTATCTGAGGGTCGGCAGGTCTTTGCGGCGGGGTCTGGAGCGGCTGCGCATGCCCGGGCTGTCCAGAGGCCCGCCCCGAGCCCGGCCGCCCGTGCTTGAGCTGGCTGTAAATGTCCTCGAACACTTGCCTGGCGAAGGGGTCCGAGAGCAGGTCGCGAAGGACTTCCTCTTCACGGAATTGAAAGGACTTCCCGTTTGCGGCCTTGGGACCGGAGTGTGCACTCCCCGCCTGCGCCGCCCCGCGCGCATAGGCCTTGCCGGCCTGCGCCTTGCGGGCCTTGGCGTCCGGCCCGGCCTCCGCCCGCGCCCCACCGCCGTATGCAGCCGCTCCGGGCTCGTTCTTCAGGGCGCGTGTGAGCAGTATATAGGCTTCGTTCAACTCCCTGAACTGCTCGGCCGCCTTGGGCGAGGGGTTCAGGTCCGGATGGAGCGTGAACGCAAGCTTTCGGAACGCGGCCTTGACCTCGTCGAGTGTCGCCTCCGGCGGCACCTTCAGAATGCGATGGCAGTCCCGGATATTCATTTGCCTGAGCGGGTTGTCAGCGCTGCGGGGAGCACAAGCGCGTGCGGCGCCTCCGGCCCTGGATCATGGATCAGGCCGTGCTCGCGCAGGTAATCCACGCCCTGCCGCACAAAGGCCTCGTGTCCAGCGGCTTCGTTCACGCCGGGGCAGTCGGTCTGGATCATCTCCCAACTCGTCGCATCCACCAGATTGCCGCGAAAATACGGCCAGGCGCGGCAGATGTCGGGCCTGCCCGCGTGCACGCCACAGCCCGCGCCGTGACGGAAGAAGACGCAATAGCCGTCCTCGCCCGCGCACAGGCGCAGCTTGCCACCCACGCGTTCGGCGAATTGTTCGAGCATGGCCGGAACCGGCAGCCCAAGGTGCCCGGCCAGCCGTTCGCGGTCATGCGGGGTGAGCACGATGCCGCCTTCGCCCTGACAGCAGTGCCCGCAACGTTGGCACTCGAACGCCGCCTTACTCATCGCCTCCTCCAGGCAAAAGCCGGGCATGCTCCACCATGAGGCAGCGGTCCTCGACCACGAGGGTCCCGGAGCCTTGCAGGCAGGCCCTGGCTTCGGGGCTCACGATGCCCGACTGCATCCAGAAGCAGCGGGGGCGGCTTTGCAGACGCAATGCTTCCTTCGCGTGGTCCGGGCAGAATTCAGGCGCTCTGAACAGGTTCACCATGTCGACGTGCTGGGGCACGTCGCCCAGGCTCGGATAGGCCGGGATGCCCCAGACGCTGGCGCGCTTGGGGTGCACGGGGATGACCGTGTACCCGGCGGCGATGAGGTAGCGGCCCACCTTGTCCACAGGCTGGCCAGGCTTGTCCTTTGCCCCGATGACGGCGATGGTCTTGACCTGTCCGAGCAGGGCGGCTAGCTCTGTGTCGCTGTACAGCATGATTGTCCTTGTCGTGTCTGTGCCGTTTGAAACCGCGGTGCGTCGACCCGCTACCGCACTTGTCCCTGTAGCGCAATACGCAGCCATTGCCTAGACCCGGAAACCCATACGGACAACGGAGCCATACATGTTTGAAGCCCTGGCCACCATCCCTGTCGAAGAACTTGCCCGGAGACATGCCCGCTGCCGCGCCCTGCTGGCGGAGCTTGCTCCGGAGGCGGGCGGCCTGCTCGTTTTCGCCCGGCCCGCCATCTACTATCTTTGCGGCACTTTGGGCATGGGCTGCCTGTGGCTGCCGCGCGAGGGCGAGCCGCTGCTCATGCTGCGCAAGGGCGAGGGCCGCGCCGCCCTTGAGGCGCCGAGCACGCGTGTCGTGAATTACCGTTCCTACAAGGATCTGCCCGCCATTGCCGCGGAGGCCGGCGTGCCCTTCACCGAGACCATCGCCGTGGACATGGCTGGCCTCACTTGGCAGTTGGGCGACATGCTGCGCACCCGGCTTTCGGAGCATCGCTTCGTGTCCGGGGACCTTGCCCTTGCCGTGGCCCAGTCGTTGAAAAGCGAATGGGAGCTTGGTGTGCTGCGCTCCTGCGGCGAGCGCCATCACCTTGCCTTGTATGAGGTCCTGCCCCAACTGATCCGTCCGGGCATGAGCGAGCGCGAGATCGCCCACACGGCCTGGGCCGTGTTCTATGAGCTCGGGCACCAGGGCATCCTGCGCATGAGCGCCCACGGCGAGGAGTGTTTTCTGGGGCATGTGTCGGCTGGCGATTCCGGCCTCTACCCCAGCAGCTTCAACGGACCGCTTGGCGTGCGCGGCGAGCACCCGGCCGTTCCGCTCATGGGCTATGCGGGCAAGCTATGGAAGAACGGCGAGCCGCTGGCCCTGGACATCGGGTTCCAGCTGGAGGGCTACCACACGGACAAGACCCAGCTCTACTGGGGAGGCGTTTCCGGGAGCGTCCCAGCGGAGGTTCAGGCGGCGCACGACTTCTGCATCGACGTCCAGACCTGGGCCGCGGAGAATCTCAAGCCGGGCGCTCTGGTGAGCGACATCTGGGCGCACTGTCTGGAATGGTCGAAGCGGGCGGGATTCTCCGAGGGCTTTATGGGGCTTGGTGCCAACAAGGTGCCCTTCCTGGGACACGGCATCGGCCTGGCAATTGACGGCTATCCGGCCATCGCCAAGGGCTTTGACCGGCCCGTTGAGCGTGGAATGGTGTTGGCCTTGGAGCCCAAGCAGGCCATCCCGGGGCTTGGCATGGTGGGCGTGGAGAATACCTTCGAGGTCACGGACTCCGGCGCTGTCTGCATCACCGGGAACGCGTACGAGCTTCTCTGCCTTGAGGGCGAATAGGGGGGCTAGCTTGCGGCGATCATCTGCAACTGGCCGGGTTGCAGCAGCCAGCGCAGGGTTGCGTTGCGGCCCTCCAGGCGCGGCACGCCAATGGCCAAAAGAGCGCCGCCCTCAAGGGCGAGGGAGAGCTTTGGGCCGGAGCTGAGCAGGTGCGAGGCCAGGCTGCCGAGCAGGGGCAGTTCGCCGCAGATGAGCACGGACTGGAAGCGTTCGCATTCGCGCAGGTGCTCCAGGCAGGTCTTGAGGCTGGTGCCGCCGCGCAGGGCCTCGAAACTGGTGACGCTGGACTGGGCGTAGCCCATTCCCTCGGCCACAAGGCCCGCCGTCTGGAGGGCGGGGTGGAAGGGGCTGGCCAGAAGCGCGTCGAACCAGAGGCCCATGATGCGCATGGCCCGGGCCGCGCTGACCACTTGATCGTGTCCGACCGGGGTGAGCGGCTGGTTCTCCTTCACTTCCTGGGGCAGGCATGTTCCATGCTGCATGAGGTACAGATTCATGGCCCCTCCTGGTCTGTGGTCCGTATGCGCAAGCTCTAGCCCATCGCCCCGCGCACCGCAAGCGTAGCCTTTTTTCAGCCCCGGAAAGGGGTTCTGTGTCTTGTGAGCGTTGTGCCCGCCGCCGATGTGGTATAGGACCTTAGGCATGACCGTCGCAAAGCAATCCCGGGCGGCTTTGTCCGCAGGGAATGATGAACGTGCTCAAGCACTGCTGGAGCGGGGTGAGGGACACAGGAAAGGCCTGTCCTTCAGTATCTTATTTTGCCTTTTGATCGCCATGCTTGGCGCGCTGGCGGGACCGGCGTGCGCTGAAACCGTTCGCGTCCGGACCCTTGCCGATGTCGGCCTGCCGCAGGTGCAGGCCAGGCAGCAGGCCCTTGAGCGCGCCCTCGCGGAAGCCGTATACACGCAGGCGCGGCGCCTGCTTCCCGTTCTTGTCCCCCAAATCCGTTTGGAGGCCCTGCGGACCCGGCTCGCTCCCCATGCGCTGGAGTATGTCCACGCGTATCAGGAGGTTCCCGCTGCAAGGCCCGCCCAGGACCCCCCTCAATCCGCAGCACAGCCGAACGCCCCTGAAGCATCCGCTGCTTCGCCCTTGGAGCTTGAGGTGGAAGTTCAGGTGAACCAGACGCACCTGCGCCACGCACTTGTGCGCCTGGGCTTTTTTGCCGGCCCCCAGCAGACGGTCGGCTACGGCTTGCGCCTGGGGCGCGGCGTGACGGAGGCTGACGCCAAGAGCCTTGAATCCCTGGACCTGCTCCTTGGTTTGGCCCGGGAGCCGCAGAACCGGATCGGCGCTGCGGCCGAAGTGACCCTGGAACGCCTGCCCCAGGGCTACTACAAGGCTGTGTTGCGTCACGGGACGACGGCGCTTGCCGTTGACGCGTCCACCCTGCCCGATCTGTGGCTGGAGGTGTGGGGGAAGTTTTTCGAGGAGGCCCAGCACCAGGCGGGGCCTGGGATGCAGCGCCTCTCCATCGCCGGCTTCGCCGGGGTGGATGCCGCGCTGGACTTGTTGCAGGCCATGTCCGCCTGGCATGAGGCGGTGCAGGAGCCGAAGTTGTCCATGCTGGTAATGGAGCGCGAAACAGTCAACGCGCAGTTCGTCTGCCGCGTCATCAACCAGCAGGCCCTTGACGCACGCCTGGTCGAGGCGCTCGGTCCACGCAAGCTCAGCCTTGAAGGCCAGACAGGACTGGGGGCGCCATGACCCCCCCCCTGCGCGAGAACAACTGGACCATTCCCAACATGCTCACGGTGTCGCGGATCATGCTGACGCCTGGTTTTGTCATGGCCTTTGTGGGACAGCGCTTTGATCTCGCCTGGATACTCTTCGCCATCGCTGGCTTCACCGACGCGCTTGACGGCACCCTGGCGCGGCTGCTCAAGCAGCGTTCCTCATTCGGCGCCATGCTTGACCCCCTGGCCGACAAGATACTGCTGGTCACCAGCTTCATCTGCCTTGCTTTGCAGGACTGGATACCCGGCTGGCTCAGCATCCTGGTCGTCAGCCGCGACATCTTCATCGTGGGCGGCTTGGCGCTGCTGCATTATTCGGGCGTTGACGTGAAGCGGGGCATCCGCCCAGTATGGATCAGCAAATGCGCAACCACGGCCCAGATTGCGCTCGTGCTGCTCATCATGGTCGAGCACAGCATGCAGAGCTTCCACCCTGACATCAGGCTCGCCTTGGTCTATGCCGTCGCCGCCCTGACCGCGTTGAGCGGGGTCTACTATCTCGTCATTGGCCTGCGCATGTTCCCCACCAACGGCCAGGAGCGGAGTTAGCCCCTACGCCTCCTTGTTCTCGTCCTTGTGTTTCTTGCGTTCTGATTCCGGCGTCACGTCGATTTCACTGGGTTCGTTCAAGCTTCGCTTGAAGTTTTTAATGCTGCGGCCAAGGCCAGAGCCCACTTCTGGCAGCTTGTTGAAGCCAGTAAAGATCAGCACCACGATGACGATAATTAAAATTCCTGTAAGTCCGCCCATTTGTATCTCCTCTTGATTGTCGCAGCCTACGCGTCCGAGGCCATCAGGTCAATGCCGCGTGCGCCGTGCGGTCTTTACAAGCCGCCGCGCCAAAGGGTAGTCTTCATTTGGAGGCAGGCGAATGCTTCAATCTCTTTTGGGCGCTACGCATGGCTGAAGGTTCCGGTTCCGACCTCGTCCGGCTGCCCGCTTCCGGGTGCATGTCTTATTACCAAGGTCGTTGCCTCTACGAGGAGCAGCTGAACCCGGGTTTGTGCAGCGCCTGGAGATGCACGGTGCAGGCGCACTGGGAGAAGATCTATGACGACTTCTTGACCCGGGCGGAAAACTTCGGCCTTGATGAAGCCGAGTTGTCGCGTCTCTGGCGCTTGCGCTTCGAAAGACTGTGTGAGGAACCCATCGCCTGTCCGGACTTTGCCCCCGCGCCGCTGGAAAGCATGCCGGAATGCCTTCAGCTCTTTGTGGACATTTGTCTGCTCCGTTTGCCGGTCTGCACCGGCCATTGCGTCAATTACCGGCAACGCGCCAAAGCCTGAATCTGGAGCCCGATATGCTTCTCAATTTCCCGCAGATGCATCCCGACCTTCTTTCCGCAAACGCACATGCCTGTTTGCCGCAAGGGGCTTGCTTTCTTGATCCCGGCCTTGGCTCGGCGACTGGCGTCGGGCATGTGCGGTCGGAGTTCGCCCCCTTTGACCAGCGCACCGCCAAGGCCCTGCTGGCCGACACCTTGCGCTTTGGCGAGGCCCAGGCCCATCCACGTGACATCCTTGCGCAGAGCCTCATCGAACAAGCGGGGGCGCTTTCTCCGGAGAGCGGCAGGGCCGTCCGGCTCGAAGTCGAGAAGAGTTTGCTCGGCGACGCTGCGGCGGTCGGGTCCGGCGACCCCCTCGACGCCGCGAGGCGGCAGGCGCAGATGCTTCTGCTGCTGGCTTGGAGCCTCGAAGAGCGCTTGATCGATCTGCGCAACGTCGAGGGCACGCTGAAGTCCGCCTGGAACCGGCTTGACGAGAGCGTGTCACCCGGGGCCGAGGCCGTGGACGAGGAAGTCGATCCCGAGGCTCTGGTTCTTGGCCGGGAGCTTTCCGGCCTCATGCCGCCGGAGGGCAGCGAACTCTCCATGCCCTGGCGCAAGCTGCTCGAAAGCTTTGTCCTGCTCATGCCTGGGCGGGCTCTTTGCACCACCGAGCCTGAAATCGGCGCGGCCCTGGCCGAGGCTGGCGTGCCCGAAGCCTCGTTGCAGGAGTTGCCTGGCGCGACGCGTGTGTTCCGCGCTCAGGTCTGGCGGCTCATGGGCCACGAGGCCCCGCCAAAGGACAAACCCTGGCTGGACGGGATGCTGACCCTTGGCGTGTGCGCGCCCGTTGTCGGGAACGAGTAGGGCGGCGGTCCGTATGCCTCTTCTGGACGACTCTTTCGACGTGAGCGCGTTGCGGCGCTATAAGGGTTTCATCTTCGACTGCGACGGCGTGCTCATCGACTCGCTCAAGGCCAACGTGGTGTACTACAACAAGTATCGCACACACTTCGGCCTGCCGCCCATGACGCCCGAGGACGAACGCTACACGCACATCCAGAACGTCTATGATTCCTTGCGGCGCATCGTGCCGCAAGAGCTTTACGAGGAGGCCCTGGCCTTCCGTTCGCAAATCGACTACCGCGACATGCTGCCCTTTCTCTGCCGCGAGCCCGGCATCCGGCGTCTGCTGGGCTGGATGAAGGGCGCGGGCTTTCTGCTCGGGGTGGACACCAATCGCATGGACACGGTGCATCTGGTGTTCAAGGCAGTGGATCTTGTCGGGTATTTCGAGCCCGTCATGACCGTGGCCAACACGGCCGCGCCAAAGCCCGACCCGGACGGGGTGCGGCAGATACTGGAGGCTTGGGGGCTCGGCAGGGGCGATGTCGCCTTCCTTGGCGACTCCAGCGTGGATGAGGAGACGGCGCGAAACGCTGGCGTTGACTTCTGGGCCTTCAAGAATCCCGACCTTGAAAGCGATCTGCTGGTGCCCGACTTCGCGACCCTGCTTTCCGCCCTCAGGCGTGCCTGGCCGGACCTTTCGCCCTCGGCGCACAGCCTGCCATAGGGGCTTGATTCTTCGCTTTCGGTATGCCACAAGAGAGGCACATGCAGGGTGCCCGGCCTTTACCCGCCGCTCTGACTTGTGGAGGTTTGATGACATATCTTATGATCGTTCTGGTTAAGGTCGTGCAGCTGGTTTCCACGCTGCTTACCGTGTACATGTGGGCGGTCATCATCTCCGCCCTGCTTTCCTGGGTGAACCCCGATCCGTACAATCCCATCGTCCGTTTTCTGCGCAATGCCACGGAGCCCGTGTTCGAGCGGGTGCGCCGCTGGCTGCCCTTTGTCGTGCTGGGCGGGTTCGATCTCTCGCCCATCGTGGTCATCGCGGCGGTGCAGATCTTGAGCGCGCTTCTGGACCGGCTGGTCATCGACATGGCCATGAGCGCCCGCATGATGGGCGCTTTGTCTTCCATCCTCGTGGGGTAGAGCCGTGACCATCTCCAAAATCGACCTCCTGAACCGCAAGTTTTCCAAGAAGCTTTGGGGCTACGCGCCGGAGGAGGTCGACCAGCTCATGGCCGAGGTGGCCGAGATGCTGGGCGCCGTTGCCGAGGAGCGCAAGAACCTGCTCCGGAAGGTCCAGCGCATGGAGTCCTCTGTCGAGGAGTTCCGTCAGCGCGACGAGACGCTGCGCGACACCCTCATGAGCACGCAGAAGATGGTGGACGACATCAAGGGCGGCGCACAGCGCGAGGCCCAGCTTATCCTCGACGAGGCGCGCTGCAAGGCCGAGGGCATGGTCCAGCAGGGCCATAACCGCCTTGCGCAGCTGTATGAGGACATAGAGAACCTGAAGCGCCAGCGCAGCCAGTTCGAGATTCAGCTGCGCGGGCTTTTGGAGACGCATCTGCGCATTATCGATTCCGAGGATCCGGCCGAATCTCGGCTGGAGTCCCTGGAGTCGAAGCTGAAGTATTTGCGGAAAGCGGAGTGAGCTTTCGTGGGACAGGCGCTCCCTGAGTTTGTCCGCCTGGCGGGCACGGGGGATTGGCGGATACAGGTCTGGGTGCAGCCCGGGGCCAAGCGGAACGAGTTGGCCGGATTGCACCTGAACTGCCTGAAGATCCGCCTGAGCGCCCCAGCTGTGGACAACAAGGCCAACACCGCACTGGTGGAGTATGTGGCGGCCCTTCTGGGGCTTAAGCGAAGCCAGGTGAGCCTTGAGGCAGGGCACACGTCCCGCAGGAAGACGCTCCGAGTCCTTGCTCAGAAAGAGCCGATCTGGCCTCAGGTCCAAGCGGACCAGGCTGGCGGGCAACCTCCAACTGAAGGAGCCACACATGGAAGCATTGGATCGCGCCCTCATCGAAAAGTTTGAAAGCCAGGACTCCGAGCTGCGCGCCCTGTGGCTGCAGCATCTGGACTATGAAAAGATGATCGTCAAGCTAGAAGGCAAGCCTTTCCTAAGCCCCGTCGTCGAGCAGGAGATCAAGGAGCTTAAGAAGAAGAAGCTTGCTGGAAAGACGAAGCTGCAAGCCTTGTTGGATAAGTATCGTCAAACGGAGGCGTAGATTTATGGAGCTCAGCGGAGCTCAAATTCTGCTTGAGTGTTTGAAACGCGAAGGTGTGGAGGTAGTTTTCGGGTTCCCTGGCGGGGCCGTCATAGACATCTACAACGAACTGCCGAACGCATCCTTCAAGCACGTGCTGGTGCGTCACGAGCAGGGGGCCATCCATGCGGCCGACGGCTACGCCCGCGCTTCGGGCAAGGTCGGCGTCTGCCTGGTGACCTCCGGCCCTGGCGCAACCAACACGGTCACAGGCATCGCCACCGCCTACATGGACTCCATTCCGGTGGTGATCCTCACGGGTCAGGTGCCAACGCCGCTCATCGGCAACGACGCTTTCCAGGAAGTGGACATCGTCGGCATCACCCGCCCCTGCACCAAGCACAACTACCTCGTCAAGAACGTCAACGATCTCGCTCATGTCATCCGGCAGGCCTTCTTCCTCGCCCGTTCTGGGCGTCCCGGGCCGGTGCTGGTCGATCTGCCCAAGGACATCATGCAGGTCCGCACCAAGTTCGTGTGGCCTGAGAATGTCACCATGCGCAGCTACAATCCCAACTACAAGCCGCACGCAGGCCAGATCCGCAAGGTCGCCCAGCTTATTCGAGACGCAGAGAGGCCGGTCATCTACGCCGGTGGCGGCGTCATCTCCAGCCACGGCCACGAAGCCCTGACCTGGCTCGCCAAGAACCTGCACATCCCGGTCACGGCGACCCTCATGGGCCTGGGCTGCTTCCCCGGTGACGACAAGCGCCTCTGGCTCGGCATGCTCGGCATGCACGGCACATATGCAGCCAACATGGCCATCAACAACGCCGACCTGGTGCTGGCCGTCGGCGCGCGCTTCGACGACCGCGTCACCGGCAAGGTGAGCACCTTCGCCCCCAAGGCCAAGCTCGTGCACATCGACATCGATCCCACAAGCATTCAGAAGAACGTGAGCGTTCACGTGCCCATCGTGTCCGACTGCCGCCTCGCCCTGGAGGCGCTCAAGGAAGAGCTTGAGCCGAGCCTGGCGGAGTACGACTTCGAGGCTGGACACATGCCCTGGGTCACCAAGGTGGGCGTATGGGCCAAGGAGCACCCGCTCACCTACAAGCCCAGCGAGGGCGGCGCCATCAAGCCGCAATTCGTGGTCGAAAAGCTGCACGAGCTCACCAAGGGCGAGGCCATCATCTGCACCGAGGTGGGCCAGAACCAGATGTGGGCCGCACAGTTCTACACCTTCAACAAGCCGAACTCCTTCCTGTCGTCCGGCGGACTCGGCACCATGGGCTATGGCTTCCCTGCCGCCATCGGCGCGCAGTTCGCCTGCCCGGACAAGATGGTCATCGACGTGGCCGGCGACGGCTCCATCCAGATGAACATCCAGGAGCTCGCCACCAGCGTGTGCAACAAGCTCGGCGTCAAGATCGTCATCCTGAACAACGGCTACCTCGGCATGGTGCGGCAGTGGCAGGAGCTCTTCTACAAGCGCAACTACTGCGAAACCTGCATGGACGCCCAGCCGGACTTCGTGAAGCTGGCCGAGGCTTACGGCGCCGCGGGCTTCCGTATCACCAAGGTTGAGGATCTTGAGCGCGTGCTGAAGCAGGCGCTCGAGACGCCTGGCACGGTCATTGTCGACGTGCGCGTGGAGAAGGAGGAGAACGTGTACCCCATGGTTCCCGCCGGGGCCTCCCTTACCGACATGTTGCTCGTGTAGGAGGTCCGCAATGCGTCATACCTTATCCGTAACCGTTGAGAACGAACCTGGCGTGCTTTCCCGCGTGGCGGGACTGTTCAGCGGCCGCGGCTTCAACATCGAGTCGTTGAACGTCGGCCCGACGCTGGACCCCGGCGTGTCCATCATGACCCTGACCACCGAGGGCGACGAACAGATCATTGAGCAGATCGTCAAGCAGCTCCGCAAGCTCATCACCGTCATCAAGGTTGTGGACCTGACGGAGATGAAGAGCGTGCTGCGTGAGATGGTGCTCCTGAAGGTCAACGCCTGCGATGCGAACCGGGCGGAGATTCTGCGCACCGTCGATATCTTCCGCTGCAAGGTCGTGGACGTGAGCATCGACGAGATCACCATCGAGGCCACCGGAAACTATGACAAGATTAGTGCCATCGTGGGTTTGCTGACCCGCTTCGGCATCAAGGAAATCTCGCGTTCGGGCATGGTGGCCATGAAGCGCTCTGTGCAGAACACGTGAAGTCACTAACGCCGGGGCCACCCGACGAATGAAAAAAGGGAGAAAGCATGAAAGTTTATTATGATTCTGATGCGGATTTGGGCCTCTTGAAGAACAAGACCGTGGCCATCATTGGCTATGGCAGCCAGGGCCACGCCCATGCCCAGAACCTGCGTGATTCCGGCGTCAATGTCATTGTCGGCCAGCGTCCCGGCGGCCCCAACTACAAGTTGGCCAAGGAACACGGCTTCGAGCCTGTCAGCGCCCGCGAGGCCGCCCAGAAGGCCGACCTGATCATGATCCTCGCCCAGGACCAGCTCCAGAAGATCATCTACGACAACGAGGTCAAGGAGTGCCTGACAGCCGGCAAGGCTCTGGCCTTCGGCCACGGCTTCAATATCCACTTCGGCCAGATCAAGCCTCCCGCTGATGTCGATGTCATCATGATCGCCCCCAAGGGGCCCGGCCACATGGTGCGCCGCACCTACACCGAAGGCGGTGCCGTGCCCGCCCTGGTGGCCGTGCACCAGGACGCCACCGGCAATGCCCTCAACGTTGCCCTGGCCTATGCCAAGGGCATCGGCGCCACCCGCTCCGGCGTCATTGAGACAAACTTCCGCGAGGAGACCGAGACCGATCTCTTCGGTGAACAGGCCGTGCTTTGCGGTGGCTGCACCGCTCTCATCCAGGCCGGATTCGAGACCCTTGTCGAGGCTGGCTACCAGCCCGAGATGGCTTACTTCGAGTGCCTGCACGAGATGAAACTCATCGTGGACCTGATGTACGAGGGCGGCATGGCCAAGATGCGCCACTCCATCAGCGACACCGCCGAGTATGGCGACTTCTCGCGCGGCCCCCGCGTCATCACCGAGGAGACCAAAAAGGAAATGAAGAAGATCCTCACCGAGATTCAGACCGGCGAGTTTGCGCGTGAGTTCATTCTGGAGAACCAGGCCGGGCAGCCGGTGTTGCACGCCAAGCGCCGCATCGCTTCCGAGCACGCCATTGAGGTTGTTGGCACCAAGCTGCGCTCCATGATGAGCTGGCTCAAAAAGTAAAGCGTTCTGCAGCGTACTGTACACGGGGCTGCCTTCGGGCAGCCCTTTTTTTATGCATGTTGCATAGTGACGTACGCGGTGCGTAGATAATTTTGAACTGGCACACCGCTACTGATCCGGTAATCGTGCAGCACATGTTGACGCACACCTTGGCTGGTGGTAACTGCGCACATAATGCGACATGAGCGAACCTTCGTGTCCAAGTTGTAAACCCAGAATTTACGTGCAAAAGGAGACTTTCATGGACGACTATTTGAAAGAGGCCTTAGAGATAGTCAAAGCACAGGCCAGCGTGCGGACCATGACTGAGGATGAGATCACCTCCATGGTCAGGAAGCTTGTTCGCGGTATTCAGGCCATTGCTGGCGATTCAAGCGCGGAGACACTGGTGGAGGATGCAACGTGCGAGCCCGGAAAGTGCGTTCGCGAGAAGACGATTACTTGCTGCGTGTGCGGGAAGGCCTTCAAGATCATCACAAAGAAGCATCTTTCCTCGCATGATCTCACGCCGAATGAGTATCGCGAGAAGTATGGCTACAAGAAGGGAATGCCCTTGGTCTGCAAGTCGCTGCAGCGCGACCGCCGCAAGAAGATGAAGGAAATGGAGTTGTGGAAAAAGCGCGGCAAGAAGTAGACTGTGACTGTAGGGAAGTGCCGCCATGCTCTCCTGTTTGATGGCGAAACGTTTTTGTGGATGTCTCAGCATGACTGGAGTTGGACGCGCCATTGTTGTCGCGGCCATTCTTCTTGTTCCCGCTCTTGGCTTTTCGGCGGAGCGCGAGGATCAGGCTCTCCAGTCGGTTGGGCTTGTGGAGCCGACCCGGCTGGACAACGGCCTCGTCTTGGACATCCGCTACGCCACCGCCAACAACTTCACCGGCAGGCAGGTGTATCCCTCGGCCCGCTGCTATTTGCGAGAGGACATCGCCCGCCGTCTTGTCAGGGTGCAGACTCTCTTGAAGCGCAAGGGCCTTGGGCTCAAGATCTATGACTGCTATCGGCCCTTTTCCGTTCAGGAGCAGTTCTGGAAGATCATGCCCGACGAGCGCTATGTGATGCAGCCCACGCGCGACGAGAACGGCCGAATGGTCAAGAGCTCACGGCACAACCGCGGCGCTGCGGTCGACGTAACGCTTGTGGATACGCAGGGCCGCGAGTTACCCATGCCCACGGAGTACGACGACTTCACCGACAAGGCGCACCGGGGCAGCCCCGCGTCCAGCGTCGAGGCCCACAAGAACAGCGACATCCTGGAGCGGGCCATGGTCTCCCAGGGGTTTGAGCCTTTGCCAACGGAGTGGTGGCATTTCGACGGCCCGGGGTGGCAGGGGTTCCCGCCTCTGGACCTGCCCTTGCCGCAAGGCGAGTAGCCGGCTCCGGATTACGCCCGGTCCTGTGTTCGCCGCGTTCAGGCCCAGAGCCAAAAAAGGCCGCTCCTTTCGGAGCGGCCTTGTCAGTTTCGTTCTCCGCGCGTCTAGCGGATGAAGAGCATTTCCTGGTAGCTGGGAAGGGCCCAGAGGTCGTCGGCAACGACGGACTCCAGGGCATCGGCATAGAAGCGCACCTGGTTCATCGCCGGAAGCACCTTGTTGCAGAGGTGCGTGGCTTCGGCGTGGACGTCCTTGGCTTCGTGTTCAAGCAGCTTCTCCAGCTTGGCAACGGCCTCCTGCATTCCGCGCAGCTTGGCGGTCACGTCCTCAAGGGTGCTCATCTTGTAGTCGTGGCCGATGGCCTTGAGGTTGGCGCAGGCGGAGGCCAACTCGCTCTGGTAGCGCATGGCGGCCGGGAAGATGATGGTGGTGGCCATGCGGACCACTAGGTTCGCTTCGGTCTTCACCGTCTTTGCGTACTGCTCAAGGTAGATCTCGACGCGGCTCTTGAGTTCAGCCTCGGAAAGGATGCCGTACTTGGTGAACAGCTCGATGCATTCCTTGGAGCCGAGCACGGGCAGGGCCTCGGGAGTGGTCTTGAGGTTGGGCAGACCGCGTTTCGTGGCTTCCTTGTGCCAAGCCTCGGAGTAGCCGTCGCCGTTGAACACGACCGCGTCATGCTCCTTGACGATTTTCTGGAGCAGGGACTGAACCGCGGCGTTGAGCTTCTTGGGATCGCCCTTGGTGGCTTTCTCCAGCTCCGTGGCGATGTAGTCCAGGGATTCGCTCATGATGGCGTTGATGGCCACCTGGGAACCGGCAATGGACTGGGAGGAGCCCACGGCGCGGAACTCGAAGCGGTTGCCGGTGAAGGCGAAGGGGCTGGTGCGGTTGCGGTCGCCCGGATCCATGGGCAGCGGGGGCAGGGTGTCCACGCCGATGCACATGAGTCCTTTACACTTGGAATCCTTGAGCTTTCCTTTTTTTATCTGGTCGAACACATCGGCCAGCTGCTCGCCAAGGTACATGGACATGATGGCCGGCGGTGCTTCGTTGGCGCCCAGGCGATGGTCGTTGGACGCAGTCGCCACCGTGGCGCGCAGGATGGCGCCGTACTTGTGCAGGCCGCGGATGGCTGCGGCGCAGAAGACCAGGAACATGGCGTTGTCGTGCGGGGTGTCGCCCGGATCGAACAGGCTGCCAAGTTCGGCGTTGCCCACGGAGTAGTTGAGGTGTTTGCCGGAGCCATTGATTCCGGCAAAGGGCTTCTCGTGCAGCAGGCAGACCATGCCGTAGCGTTTGGCGACGCTGCGCAGCGTGGTCATGACCATCTGGTTGTGGTCGGTGGCGATGTTTCCGGCCTCATAGATGGGGGCGATTTCAAACTGGCTTGGAGCAACTTCGTTGTGGCGGGTTTTCACGGGCACGCCAAGCTTGAACAACTCGCGTTCGACCTCCATCATGAAGGAGAGCACGCGGCGGGGCACCACGCCGAAATACTGGTCCTCGAACTCCTGGCCCTTGGGCGGCTTGGCGCCAAAGAGGCTGCGCCCGGCGATAAGCAGGTCCGGGCGGGAGAACACGAAGTTGCGGTCGACGAGGAAGTACTCCTGTTCCGGACCGGCATACGAGGTGACGGGAAGCTTGGTCTCCACGCCGAACAGGGAGAGGACGCGCTTGGCCTGCTTGTTCAGCGCCTGGTTGGAGCGCAAAAGCGGGGTCTTCTTGTCCAGGGCCTCGCCAGACCAGGAGACAAAGGCCGTGGGGATGCACAGGAAGGTGCCGTTGGGGTTTTCCAGGATGTAGGCCGGGCTTGTGACGTCCCAGGCCGTGTAGCCCCTCGCCTCGAAGGTGGAGCGCAGGCCGCCGGAAGGGAAGCTCGAAGCGTCGGGCTCGCCCTGGATGAGCAGCTTGCCGCTGAACTCGGCGATGGCGCCGCCCTTGCCGTCGGGGACCAGGAAGGCGTCGTGCTTCTCAGCGGTCATGCCGGTAAGCGGGAAGAAGACGTGGGTGAAGTGCGTGGCGCCCTTTTCGATGGCCCAGTCCTTCATGGTGTTGGCCACCACGTCGGCGATGCTGGCGTCGAGCTTTTCGCCAAGCTCGATGGTCTTCTTGAGGGATTTGTACACAGCCTTCGGGAGGCGGTCCTTCATCACCTTTTCGCTGAAGACGTTGGAGCCGAAAATTTCGGTGGGTTTGGTGTCGTGGAAATTCAGGGGCGCGTGCGCGGGTTTGTAATTGATGACTGCCGAGATGGCGTTGAGGCGTGCCTGGATTCCGCTCATGGTGGCTGACTCCTAATGATTCTGGCGTTTGGTGTTTGCTTGGCAAAATTGTAATAAAAGTGACCCGCTTTTCCAAGCGCTGGCGTTCTTCAATAGTCACCTTATGCCAACGGCCTTGGCCAATCAAGTACCGGCGTACCTTGCGAGGCGTTTCCCCCCGGATACCGGCCTTCAGCATGCGCTAAAGCTGCACTCTCTAATCAAGAACCGGGCCAAAAATGTAAGCTGCTTGATTTAAAGAGATAATATTGAATAGTAAGAGGAAGCGCAAGAAGGATGTGACGAAAATGTTAATTCAATAAAAGCAAAGCCGATCGGTGTGACAAAATTGTTGCAGGCTGCTCGCTCGGGTTTCTTGGCAGGGCGCCGGGACCGCAAATCAGTCTACGTCGAGTTCCTTGAGGTACACTCCGAGCTTGCGGTCCTCGGTCAGAATATGCGTCATGACGTGATTCTTGATGAAGGTACCGACATCCATCTTTGAGACAGATCTTAATGCCTCGTAATCATGGCTTATATCGCTGAGGGTGCTGAGGATCAGATTGTGGTTTTTGGCGTGGGCGCGCAGTCCCGGGTACCCGTGCTCATGCATGAGGGATTCTTCCGTCTCGAAGTGCGCCTGCGTTGTGGTGAGCAACGTCTGGAATAGTGGTCCCATGTCGTTTGACGGCGTGTCTGCGAACAGGCGCCTGTAGAGCGTCTTCGCGTCGTGGAACAGCTTCCTGTGCTCCCGATCGATGGCGTCTATGCCGATGCTGTATTCTTCCTGCCAGGCGAGCGGATCGTTCACGGCGTCCAGGGACACGGCCAAGTCCAAACGCGTTTCGTAGACCTCAAGCAGTTTCCAGCGGATGATCGGCACATCGGCCAGTACTGAGGCGGGGATTTCGTAGAGTTCGGTGTCTGAGATCGCCTGGGCTTTGAACAGGCAGGGGATGCCGAAGAGGACGGTGCTCTCGCAAAAGAAGTCGCCAGCCTTCAGCCGTTCGATGACCCGGTCGCCGATGATCAGTTCGACCGTGCCGGACTTGATGAGCCCCAGGCGAGGCGTTTCGCTGGCCTCGATGACGCCGTCTTTGGAATGGAAACTGGACCGAATCGCTGCCGCTATGGCGTTTTGGCGCGTGCAGGACATCGCGTCGCCAAAAAGACGGTTCGTATACAGGAAGCTTCGCACGTCGAGCTGGCGCACCATTCGGTCGAACAGGCCGCTGTCTTTCACAAAACCGCAATACAGATCAATGGGGATGCGCAGGGCCTGGACGAAGTTGGCGGCGCGGTATGTCTCCGCGCAAGGCCTGTCGGTAAGCGCGGTCACTTCTCCGAGCATGGCGCCGGAGGAGAGAGTGCTGTAGACCTGCTTCTTCGTCTGGATCATGTCCACCTGCCCGGTGAGCAGCAGATACACGCAGTCGGCCCTGCGGCCGGCCTTGAAGATGATGGACTCCGGGTTGAACGTGACCACCGGGTTGTTCAGCAGCACGCGCAGGCGTGCATCCGGCACATTGGGGAAGTAGCTGGACAGGGAGTCCAGGGCGTACGAGCGGACATAATCCTGGTGGGAGGCGATAAGCACGTCCACGGTGCCGAAGGGCGCGCCCGAGCCGATCTCCTTCTGGCGGTTGGTCAGGGGCAGGGCGGTGTGGGCCAGGACGATCTTTCCGCTCTTGTCCTCGGCAAAGTCCTCGGCGTCGCCGTGGATCATCCCGCCGCCAATGTCGAGCTTCTTCAGGTCGACCGGGGTCAAATAGCTTTGCGCCACAGAGTCGTACAACTCTTGTGAGATGCCCGGAGCGCTCTTGTCCGTGGTGATCATGCCGCGCAGGAGCTTGAGGCTCGCGATGTCCGCAAAGTGTGCGTAGCTGCGGTAACCTGCCCGGTCCAGCGTGCGAAAGAACATGACCGTGGTCTCAACCGGATGCGGGGAGAACACGGGCTTGACTTCAAGGGTGTCGATGTCGTTCCACTGGTCCATCACAAGGTCGCGGAAATCAAAATAATGCTTGAACTCGTCCTCGTTCATCATGGAGAGGGCGGCGAGTTTCTTCATCACCGAGGCCCGGACCATTGCCGTTGCATAGTAGGGGATGCGGTGGTCAGCGCGCATGAGGTCAGGCAGGCCGCAGAAATGGTCATCGTGCGCGTGGGTGTGGAAAATGCCCGCGATCTCGTTGACGCTGATGCCCAGGGCGTTCAGCGTATGCATGATGTTGGGACCGGCGTCTATGAGGTACACCTTGCCCTGGAACAGAAGGATGCTGGCCATCGCGGGCCTGTTTATGTCCCAGCCGTCGCCCTCGCCGGAGTGAAGGACCGAGAAGTAGTCGCGCTTGATCTGATGGAAGCCGAGGGCATAGGACGGAAGGACCTGTGAATGGAGCGGGAGGTTCAGGTCCACACGCACGGACTGCTCCCCGTGCGAGATTTCGAAGACATTCGGCTTGAGCCGCTTGATGAAGACCTGATTGCGTATCTCCTGCTGCTCGTTTTCAAGCGCCACCAAGTCCAGATATTCATCCATGCGCCGAATTCTGCCAAAGGCGAACTTCAGCTTCAGGCGCATCATCTGTTTTGCCGTTTCGGAACGGACGCCCGCCTGCATGATCTCTTCCTTGTTCACCAGGCCATAGTTTCCCCTGTAGATGTACTCCATCTGGGCTTCCACCTGGCGGCGCGATCCAATCAACACCGGCTTGACGCCAGCATTGTTGGGATGCCCGGGAATGATTCTGCCTTGGCGGTAGAACATCTGCAGGATGGGAAATTCCGACAGGTTGGTGAAGCGACCGTTCTGGATGAGGACATCCGACAAGAGAATGGCGTTCGGCCCGGTTTCGAAAGCGACCCCGTTTACTTCCTTGGTCTGAATCAAGCCCCGCTTCATCAGGTGCTTGACGCTGTCTGCGGGGCATCCGCAAAGAATATGCAGGTCGGCTTCTGGAATGGTGACGTAGAAAATGCCTTCAGCAACTTCTATCTTGGTGAGTGTCGCCATTCTTTCACCAGGTGGGTACGGGTTATGCGAGAAGGTTTCGCCACCACTCGGTTCCGGCCTGCGCCATACAAGTGCCTGTTGAGGAGGAACCGTCGGGAAAGTCGATCCATTGAAGCTATAGATGCAGTTTTCTGTAGCCCTCCTCTCTGTTCCACGTCCAGCGGATTTCTGGTTCCGGTGGGCCTCTGGTTACGTAGAGTATTGAATCCTGGAGTAAAAATATTTCGATGAATCCATCGAGACCATGACTACCTCAGCGGCGAAGGCACGCGCACTTGGACGGGGGCACCCGCATGCAGTTCAAAGGGCCTTGGCTCTGAACAAAACATAGCGGACTTCGCGTGGACGAAGCCACTGCCAGCGTGACCTGAATCCCATGCCACAAGGGACACTCCGTTGCGGGTTTGTGTGCAGCGCCTGGCGTATCTCGCCTCTGGCGGGCATTGGCGCCGCGTGTTGAAGAATTTATAAAATCTCTAGACATCGTGCGATGCGTAAGGTATGCGGAAATAAATTGTCGCAAAATGGTGGAGAATAGACGCACTGTTTTTCTGATTTTCCTCTGCATTTAGGGGGCTTGGCATGGGCAAGGCCGATTGGTCCCTGGACCATCTTGAGCGCGATCTGGCCGCAGGATTTGTCTTGCTTGATCGCGCTGAGCGTTCTGGCGGTCTCGGCCCTGGAGAGTCTGACGCGCTGGCTGAAGGGGTGCTCCAGTGCATGAACGGCGCGCTTATGAAGGTGGCCGAGAGCCTGGAGGTCCAAAACCGCATGCGCCGAGAACTCGCCCTTGCGCGCGATGAGTTTCAACGGGCGCAGGCGCTCCAGGCCGAGCGCATCCAGTCGCTTGAGGCCGAGGTGACCGCCTTGCGCCGGAATCTGGAGGAGGAGCGCCGCCGGGCGCGTTTCGAGTCGCTGCGCTTGTCTCCAGGCCAAGCGCCGCAGGTTCCACCAGATGATTACTTGAACAGGCCCTTGGTGTTGCGCTCTCAGCAGGGCGAGTTTCTCGGGGTGACGGACCGCGCGGGACAGGCCTTGAGCCTCTCCGGCTTTCAGAATCTTGTCGAAGGCGGGTGGGGCAGTGGACCGCGCGGAGATCGCGTTGTCGCCTCCTGCTGGGAGGCCTGCGCGGGAAGCTGGTTCCTTACCTTGTGCTTCACCGGCAGGGCGTATTCCCGTAAGTGTTATGTCCTTGAAACAAATGCGCTTCGCACCCCAAGCGGCAACAAGGTGACCCTGCTGTCGAACATTCACGTCGACGGGGTGCAGGTTCCACAGGGTTATGTGGTGCAGATGTTTCGCCACTTACGTGAAAGTTTTCAGGAAGAATGAGGATTTGCTCTAGATTTACTCTTGATAGATGCCGTTCTTATGCGCTAAGGGAATTCATCTCCCGCGAGTTATTCGGAGGAGCAGACATGCCGCAAGTCGCCGCCAGGATCAGCACCGACCACGAAAAGTGGCTCAAGGACTTTTTCAAGACCAAGAGCGCAGGTGCGGAATTCATCCTGCCCTGGGCCGTTGACGTCTTTTTCAAGATGATCCGGGGCGTGTCTGTGGAGTTCACCACGGCAGAGCTGAAGACCATCCTTGAGGCGCACCGCGATGTTCGGCTGTTGCCCAACCAGTCGAAGCAGGCCTACCTCCTGCTTCGGGTCGAGAGCGCCTGCGATGAGCGCGAAGCGCATATCATGCACGGCGCAAGCCGCAGCAACCTCGAAATCAAGCTGCGCCGGCTGAGCGATCTGCAAGCCACCGCGCTCATGATCTGGGCCACGGCCTACTGGACCAGCAAGGCCTGGGGCGGCGTCTCCCTTGATGACTTCGTCAAGTTGACCTGCACCGGCAGCTAGCCAGGTTCAGGCCGCATCGGTTCGTATCTGGAATTGTCCGTCCCGGACCGGTCCGCGTCCGAGAGGCGCACCAACCCCGCCTGCCAAGCCTTCGAGGATGAGCACCCATGCACCATAGCCCTACAATTCTGACCATCGCCGGGTCCGACTCTGGCGGTGGGGCCGGCATTCAGGCCGATCTCAAGACCATCGCCATGCTCGGCGGTTTCGGCGCCTCCGTCATCACCGCCCTCACGGCGCAAAATACCACGGTCGTTTCCGGGATCCACCCCGTTCCGCCGGAATTCGTCCTCCAGCAGCTTGAGGCCGTACTGTCCGACCTCACCGTGCGCGCCGCCAAGACGGGAATGCTGTTCTCTGGCGAGATCATCCGCGCCGTGGCCGAACCCTTGTCACGCCGCAATTTCCCCCTGGTGGTCGATCCGGTGTGCGTGGCGCAATCCGGTGCGCGCCTGCTCGAGGAAAGCGCCGTCAAAGACATGGTCCGCCACCTTTTCCCCGTGACCGACCTGTTGACTCCGAACATCCCGGAGGCTGAGCTGTTCACCGGGCTCACGCTCAAAAGCGCACAGGACATCTGCGAGGCCGCCGAGCGGCTGCTCGCCATGGGGCCAAAGGCCGTGCTCATCAAGGGCGGTCACATGGATTCCCCGGCCTCCACGGACTGGTTCGCCACACCGGGCCAGAAGCCGCTGCCGCTCATGCAGAGCAGGGTGGACACGAAGAATCTGCACGGAACCGGCTGCACGCTCTCCGCCGCCATCGCCGCGCACCTTGGTCAGGGGCATGACATGCTCAGCAGCGTGCGCCTCGCGCAGCAGTATCTTCATGCGGCCTTGCGCGCCAGCTATCCGGTGGGCGCGGGCGGCGGCTCGCCCAACCACGCCGTGCCCTTGTTGAAGGAACAGGCACGGCTGGCCACTTTGGACGAACTCGCCGAGGCGGGCAGGGCGCTCGCGCAACTGCCGCGCTTCGCCAAGCTGATTCCGGAGGTCCGCTCCAATCTGGTCCTGGCGCTCCCCTACGCATCCACCGCCCAGGACATCGCGGCCTTCAGCGGGCGCATCACCTGCACGCGTCGCGGCGAGGTGATCCTCGCGGGCGGACCCGAGTTCGGCGCTTCCTCGCACATGGCGCGCGTATTGCTGGCCGCGCGCAAGTTCAATCCAAGGTTCACCTGCGCGCTCAACATCGTCTGCAACGACGCCACCCTGGCCACGCTCAAGCGGACCGGGATGACCTGCGCGAGTTTTGATCGCGCCAACGAGCCCTCCGATGGCCTGGGGCGCGAGGGCGGCACCATGGATTGGGGCACCCAGGCGGCGCTTGAGGCTTCAAGCACCCCGCGCACGGTCGATGCGGTGGTTGACCTGGGCGGCCCCGGCAAGGAAGCCATGATCCGCATCCTGGCGCAGGAGCCCAAAGAGCTCTTGGGCAAGATCCGGCGCATCCTCGATTTGCTCTGAAACGCGGCCCGTTGCTCCGGGGCGCGTCGCCGCCCTGGTTGACACTTTGCCGCCCCCCGCTTATCTAACAGAGCTTTTGGCGGGGCTTTTGGCGTCTCGCTGGGCGAGAGTGGCGGAATTGGTAGACGCACTGGACTTAGGATCCAGCGGCCGCGTCCGTGGGAGTTCGAGTCTCCCCTCTCGCACCACGAAACTGAAAAAACGCGACCCGCGCACAACCGCGGGCTGACATCTTAGGAGGACGGCAAGTCAATGGAATACAAGGTCGAAGAACTTTCTCCGGTCAAGCGCAAGATCAACATTCAGGTGCCCGTGGAAGAGGTCAACGCTGCCCTTACCGCCGCAGTGGCCCTGTACCGCCACCGTTACGAGATCAAGGGCTTCCGCCGTGGCAAGGCCCCTTCCTCCGTGGTTGAGGGAAAATACCGTTCCCAGATCTACCCCGAGGCCACCACGGACCTGGTGAACTACCAGATCAACGAGGCTCTTGGCGCCCTGGGCATCATGCCCTTGTCCCGCATCGACGTGGACGCCAAGGAGCTGGTGCGTGACCAGGAATTCAACTATTCGGTCGAATTCGAGGTTGCCCCTGACTTCGCCCTGCCCGATTACGAAGGCTTGGCCGTCGATGTCGAGAAGGCCGAGGTCAAGGAGGAGGAGGTTCAGGAGGTTGAGAAGCGCATCCTGACCAACGCCGCCACCGTGAAGCCCATCGACATCGTGCGCCCCGCCGCTGATGGCGACATCGTCGTCATCACCTTCGCCGCCTACAAGGGCGAGGAGATCTACGAGGGCATCCAGGCCGAGAACTTTGAGCTGACCCTGGGCGACAAGCAGGCCCTGCCCGAGTTCGAGGCCATGATCAAGACCCTCAAGACGGGCGAGAAGGGCGAGTGCGAGATCGCCTTCCCCGAGGACTTCATCAATCCCATGATGGCCGGCCAGACCCTGACCATGCGTGCCACCCTGCACTCCATCAAGGAGCGCATCCTGCCCGAGCTGACCGATGAGGTCGCCAAGCGCGCCGGCGGATTCGAGTCCGTGGAGAAGATGCGCGAGGCCATCACCAAGAGCTACCTGCAAAGCCGCGAACAGCTGAACAAGTCCATGGCCCAGAAGAAGCTGCTTGACCAGCTGCTTGCCCAGGTGGATTTCCCGCTGCCTCCGAGCATGGTGGAGAACCGCATCGACCGCCTGCTGGCCGACCTGGAGCAGAAGCTTGACCGCCAGGGCAAGAACCTTGGCGCTCTTGGCAAGACCATGGAAGAGCTGCGCGAGGGGCATCGTCCTCAGGCTGAAGAGGCCGTGCGCGGCGAGATTCTGCTTCTGGCCGTGGCCAAGAAGGAGAACCTGGACGTCAAGCCCGAGGAGATCGACGCCGCCCTTACCCAGGTGGCCCGCCAGCACGGCCAGGACCTCCTGAGCGTGAAGCAGTACTACGAAGAGAACAACCTCATCTTCCCCTTGAAGGACCGCCTGCTGGCCGACAAGGCCATCGAGCTGATTTACGCGCGCGCGGCCAAGACCGAAGTCCCCGCCGCCGCGGCTGAGGACAAGAAGGCCGCCCCCGCCAAGCCCAAGAAGCCCCGCGCCAAGAAGGCTGATGCGCCCAAGGAGTAGCCTTGGCTCATTTCGCCTCTTGAACGGATGAACATACCGCGCGGCGGCCGGGGAGATCCGGTCGCCGCGTCATGCTTTCCAGGACTTGGCGTCTCGAGGCTGAGCCATGCACGTATTGACGGACGTCAACAAGCCATTATTCTACTTGACGGCATATGGTTACTTACGAAAACTGCCGATGAGTTCTGCGCAGTCAACCAGCTTGGGACGCCACGTCGGCGTCCTGTATCAAGGAGCCGCCCATGCCCGCCGTGCCCATTGTCATTGAAACCACAGGCCGCACCGAGCGCGCCTACGACATTTATTCGCGCCTGCTCAAAGATCGCATCATCCTGCTCGGCAGCTCCATCGACGACCATGTTGCGAGTCTGATCTGCGCCCAGCTTCTTTTCCTGGAGTCCGAGGACCCGGAAAAGGAGATATACATGTACATCAACTCCCCGGGGGGCGTGGTGACCGCGGGCATGGCGATTTACGACACCATGCAGTACATCGCCCCGCCCGTCGCCACCCTGTGCATGGGCCAGGCGGCCAGCATGGCCGCGCTGCTTCTGTGCGCCGGGGAGAAGGGGATGCGCTACGCCCTGCCGCACAGCCGCATCCTGATCCATCAGCCCCTTGGAGGCGCTCAGGGCCAGGCCACGGATATCGGCATCCAGGCGCGCGAAATCCTGCGCATGCGCGAGGAGCTCAACGGCATTCTGGCCGGGCACACCGGGCAGAGCATGGAGCGCATCGAGAAGGACACCGAGCGCGACTACTTCATGACCGCCAAAGAGGCCCTGGAGTACGGCATCATCGACACCATCATGGTCAAGCGCGGAGACGCGGAAAAGAAGGCCTAGAGGAAGCTCATGAACAGGAAAAAGACCGGCTCGCCCACAGATCTTGCCTGCTCCTTTTGCGGCAAGAGCCAGGTTGACGTGCAGCGCCTCATCGCCGGCCCGGACGTCTACATTTGCGACGAATGCGTCGGGCTCTGCAACGACATCATCGCCCAGGAGCACGCCACCGAGGCTGTGGGCGATGTGCGCCTCCTGCCCCCGCAGGAGCTCAAGGCCCTGCTTGACCAGTACGTCATCGGCCAAGACAAGGCCAAGAAGATCCTCTCCGTGGCGGTGCACAACCACTACAAGCGCGTGTTCTACGCCCAGAACAACAAGGATGACGTGGAGATCGACAAGAGCAACATCCTCTTGATCGGCCCCACGGGCTCCGGCAAGACGCTCTTGGCCCAGACCCTGGCGCGCATCCTGAAGGTTCCGTTCGCCATCGCCGACGCCACCACCCTGACCGAGGCCGGCTACGTTGGCGAGGACGTGGAGAACATCCTGGTGGCGCTCCTGCAGAACGCCGACTACGACATCGACGCCGCAAGCCGCGGCATCATCTACATCGACGAGATCGACAAGATCGCGCGCAAGGGCGACAGCCCGTCCATCACCCGCGATGTCTCGGGCGAGGGCGTGCAGCAGGCCCTCCTCAAGATCATCGAGGGCACCGAGGCCAACATCCCGCCCAAGGGTGGCCGCAAGCACCCACAGCAGGAATTCATCAGGATGAACACCTCAAACATCCTGTTCATCCTGGGCGGCGCCTTCATCGGCCTGGACAAGATGATCCAGCAGCGTCAGCAGGGCAGCAGCATGGGCTTTGGCGGCAAGGTGGAAAGCAAGAAGAAGGAGGTCGCCATGGGCGAGCTGCTCGCCCAGAGCCAGCCCAACGACCTTATCAAGTTCGGCCTGATCCCCGAATTCGTGGGCCGCATCCCCATCGTCACCGCCCTCGACGAACTGACCAGCGAAGACCTGGTGCGCATCCTGACCGAGCCCAAGAATGCGCTGGTGAAGCAGTACCAGAAGCTTTTCGAGCTCGACAAGGTTGGCCTTCGCTTTACCGAAAACGCGCTCAAGGCCATCGCCGAGGCGGCCATCGCCCGCAAGACCGGCGCGCGCGGCCTGCGCAACGTGCTTGAAAGCACCATGCTGGAAATCATGTACAAGCTGCCCTCCCTGACCGGGGTCAAGGAGTGCGTGATCAACAGCGCGGTCATTGAGAAGGGGATGGAGCCCCTGATTCTGTTCCATCAGGAGGTCAAGAGCGCGTAGTTCGCGCTTTGGCCTGTTTCGTTATCCACGCCTGGCCCTGGCCCGCTGGCTGCACGTGAGAGTGCCGCCAGGGCCGGGCCGGAGCAAAGAGCCAGCCCGGCCTCGGCCTTTAAGGAGCATCCATGACCGACTTCGACGCTCTTGAACGCGACACCAAGCCGGACGATTCCGTGTTGCCCCTCATGTCACTGCGGGAAGTGGTGATGTTCCCGCGCTCCATCGTGCCCCTGTTCGTGGGGCGCGATGCCTCCATCAAGGCCATTGAGAGCGCCATCGCCCTGCACGACAAACACATCTTCCTCGTCACCCAGCGTGCGCCGGAGAAGGAAAAGCCCGAGGCCGAAGACCTCTTCGCAGTGGGCACGGTGAGCCGGATTCTCCAGATGCTGCGCCTGCCCGACGGCACCATCAAGGTCTTGTTCGAGGGCCTGTATCGCGCCAACTGGAACATTTTGGGCACCGATCCGGCTGAAGCCGGCGAGTTTCCTCTGGTGCGCGTGGACCGGCTGGAGGAAATCCTCGCCGACAAGGCCGAGGGCGATGCGCTCATCCGCGCGGTGAACGAGTCCCTAGAGACCTATGCGCGTAGCAACAAGAAGCTTGCGCCCGAGTCCATCCTGGCCATGGCGGCCCTGCGCGAGCCCGGCGCCCTGGCGGACGCCGTCATGCCCCACCTGAAGGTGGACTTTGAGCGCAAACAGCGAGCCCTGGAGATCTCCGAGACCACACGCCGGCTTGAATACGTCTACGAACTGCTTCTGGGCGAGATCGAGATCGCCAGCATTGAGAAGCGGGTCAAGGGACGCGTCAAGGGCCAGATGGAGAAGAACCAGCGCGAGTATTATCTGAACGAGCAGATGAAGGCCATCCACAAGGAGATGGGCCGCGAGGACGACCCCGCCGCCGAGGCGCTTGAACTGGAAAAGCGCCTGGACGAAAAGGTCATGAGCGACGAGTCGCGCGATCGCGTGAGGAAGGAGATCCGCAAGCTCAAGCAGATGCAGCCGTCCTCGGCCGAGTACACAGTGGTGCGCAACTACGTGGACTGGGTGCTCGACCTGCCCTGGGGCGTGCTCAAGGAGTCGGAACTCGACATCGCCCGCTCCCGCATCGTGCTTGACGAGGACCACTTCGGCCTGGAAAAGCCCAAGGAGCGCATCCTTGAGTACATCGCCGTGCAGAGCCTGGTCAAAACCATGAAGGGCCCGATCCTGTGCTTTGTCGGCCCACCGGGCGTGGGCAAAACCTCCATCGCCAAGTCCATCTCCCGGGCCATGGACCGCGAATTCGTGCGCATCTCTCTCGGGGGCGTGCGCGACGAGGCCGAAATTCGCGGCCACCGCCGCACCTATGTCGGGGCGTTGCCGGGCAAGATCATCCATTCGCTCAGGCGCTGCAAATTCAATAATCCCGTCATCTGCCTGGACGAAGTGGACAAGATGAGCATGGACTTCCGGGGCGATCCGTCCTCGGCCCTGCTGGAGGTGCTCGACCCGGAGCAGAACTACGCCTTCAACGACCACTACCTGGACCTGGACTATGACCTGTCCAAGGTCTTTTTCATCACCACGGCCAACACGCTTGACTCCATCCCGCTGCCGCTGCGCGACCGCATGGAGATCATCCGCCTGCCGGGTTACCTGGAGACGGAAAAGCTCAAAATCGCCAAGCAGTTCCTCTTGGGCAAGCAGCGCGAGTTGCACGGACTCGCCGAGGAGCAGTTGGGCATCTCCGACAACGCCATGCTTGAGATCATCCGCCGTTACACCCGCGAGGCGGGCGTGCGCAACCTGGAGCGGGAGATAGCCGCCGTGTGCCGCAAGGCCGCCATGAAGATCGTGGAGGACAAGAGCGTCACCTCGGTGGCGGTGAACAGGCAGAACGTGGCCGCCTACCTTGGGGTGCCCAAGCACCGGCACGAGGAGCGCGAGGACAAGTCCCAGGTGGGCGTCACCACCGGTTTGGCCTGGACGCAGATGGGCGGTGAACTGCTGCTCATCGAGGTGGTGCTCATGAACGGCTCCGGCAAGGTGGAGATCACCGGCAAGCTGGGCGAGGTCATGCAGGAGTCCGCCCGTGCGGCGCTCTCCTACCTGCGGTCCCGCTCCGACCTCTTCGGCCTCAAGCGCGACTTCCACAAGGAGATCGACATCCACGTGCACGTGCCGGAAGGCGCGACGCCCAAGGACGGCCCCTCGGCCGGGGTGGCCCTGGTCACCTCCATCGTCTCGGCCCTGCTGAACATCCCTGTCCGCAACGATATCGCCATGACCGGCGAGATCACCCTGCGTGGCCGGGTGCTTCCCATTGGCGGCCTGCGCGAGAAGCTGCTTGCCGCGCACCGCGGCCTGGTGGGCACGGTGTTCATCCCGGCGGAGAACGAAAAGGACCTGAAGGAAGTGCCGGACGAGATCCTGAAGGGACTCAAGATTGTGCCGGTGGAGACGGTGGACACGGTGCTTGAGCAGGCGCTTGAGTGCGGCAACTCTGGAGCGCTCTTTTGCGGGCGTGACAACATCGCTCCCTTGAGCAATCTGCTGGTGAAGGAAGAGTATCAGCGGCCGACGCATTAGCCAGTCGTCAGATGGGAATATAAAAGGCCGGGTTTCCCCGGCCTTTTTCGTTCAGGCAACTTCTGCTACTTTTTGAGATGTTCCTGGATGTTGTCCTTGATCCAGTGTTCGTCCCACCATTCGATCGGGCTCACCTGCAAGCCGCCAATGATCATCCCAAAGTGCAGGTGGTCCCCGCCAGCCAAGCCGGTGGTACCGGTCTTGCCGATGATGTCGCCCTTTTTGACCAGCGCGTCCAGGGCCACGGAGATCTCATCCAGGTGCGAATAGAGGCTTTGCAGTCCAAGGCCATGGTCGATAATGACGCAGTTTCCGTAGATGCCGAAGAATTCTGCGAAAACGACCCTGCCAGCGTTCGCTGCGGGAACGGGGGCATTGGCCACGCTCGCCAGGTCGACGCCCATGTGCGTCTGGTGGTCGATCTTTTCTCCCTCATAGTAGTAGTCGCGCTGGTCGCCGAAGTTCGCGCGGCCGGCCGAGTTCGGCAAACGCAGGAAAGGGCCGGCCCACAGCGGGGTGGGGGAGGTCTTCTGTGCGATCTTGAACAGTTCGGCCTCGTTCTCCTTGCGCAGCTCCGTGTTGACGCGCCTGTATATGTCCAGGGCGGACTTTTCCGCAGGGTAGCGCGCCGTGTACTGACCCATCTTTGCGTTCAGGAATTCATCGGGGATGTTCAGCTTGTCGGCCTTGAACGCCTTGGGGATGGCGAGAACGCTCAAGGACTGGACGACCTCGTTTCCAGCCTTGTCCCGGGCTATGATTTTCGGCTTGAATTCAAAGGGCTGCATATGGTGCGGCATGGCGAAAAAGCAGAACCATTCGCCGCCTGGCTGCTGGTAGGCCGGGAAGAAATACTGGCCGACCGCCACCCCGGTCCGTTCGACCGGCTTGGACACAGTATAGCTCACCACGCCGCCGCCGCCCTGGTTCACATTGTGGATGCCCGGAGTCACGCTGAGCCTGGGCGGGGTGAAGTCCAGGGTCAAGGACTGCGCGAGGCTCGATTTCCCGCGTCCGAAAAAGGAGAGCAGCGCGTTGTTGCGCACGCTGATGGCGAGTTCGACCGGACCTTCCTTGAATCCGGCCTCGCGGGGAAGGCGGAAGGACTCGGTATGCGAGAGCGGCTTGTCCGGGAAGAGCTTGTGCAGCACTTCCACGCGTTTGCTGTCCTGCGTGGCGGTGATGGTGCATTCCATCAACCCGGCGCGGCTGGAGGTCATGGTCAGGCTGAAATCCGTCGTGTAGGACGCTGCGCCGGTCTGCGGCGTAAGCGTGAGCACCGGGGCGCTGCCGTCGCGCAGGATGACGAACACCGCGAGGCCGATAAAGGCGATAAGGGATGCGATCAGGCAGGTGCGAAGAAAGATTCCTGAGCTTCTCTTTTCATTCGGATGAATTTTCATGGTCTCTTTTGGGGACAAAGGGTTGTGTTATGGGCGCACGCAATCACCGGGATTGACCGGGCACGTGCGCAGCTCTCGCCGATGACCAGGAATCAGGACTTGTCGGCCTGGTCCATGGCGTCCAGCAACTGCATGGTGAGCTGGAGGAAATCCGCCTCGGTCACGATGCCGACCAGCTTCCCGTCCTCGACGACGGGCAGGCAGCCATACTTGTGATTGTAGAGGATGTGGGCCGCCTCGCGCACGGTCTGCTCCGGGGAGATGGTGCACACGTCGGTGCGCATGATTTCCTGCAAGGGAATCCCGGCATCGATTTCATTTTGTGTTGCTGGGTCGATGTTGGCCAGATGCGAGATGGTGTTCGCCAGCACGTCCCGGTTGGTGATGAGCCCCCGGAAGATGGTGTCCGAGGTGGTGATTGGGACGTGACGGATGCGCTTCTTGTCCATGAGCACCCGCGCGCTCTGGAGGGTGTCTGTCTCCCGCAGGGAGTAAACGGGCGACGTCATGAGTTCTCTGATCTTGAACATTGGCATCTCCTCGGCGTTCAGGGGGCACCTGGATGTTTGCGGGTTGTTTCTGCAATTGTTAAAGCAATGGCGAAACGTGTCAAGTGTGTTCAGCCCCGTGTTGACTTGCAGGTGGAAATCTGGTCAGCACGGCGTGACACGAACAAATGCCTGGAGCGGCGGGAGCGGACTTGATGCGGGTGGACCCCAAACGACAGCGTGAGCGCATGGTGAACGACCAGTTGAAGGCGCGTGGCATTGCCGATGCCCGTGTCCTGGCGGTCATGGGCGAGTTGCCCCGGCACTTGTTCGTTGAAGAGGCCCTTGCGGGTCAGGCGTATCTCGACAACCCGCTGCCCATTGGCGAGGGACAGACCATTTCACAGCCATACATCGTGGCCCTCATGAGCGAGCTGTTGCAGGTGGAGCCCGGTATGAAGGTGCTCGAAATCGGCACCGGCTCCGGCTACCAGGCCGCTGTCCTGGCGAAGCTCGGCGCCGATGTGTACACGGTGGAGCGCATCCCCAGGCTCTGCGCCGCCGCGCGCGAACGGCTCCTGTCCATGGGCTTGTTCAACGTCCACGTGAAGCAGGATGACGGGACCCTGGGCTGGCCGAGCGCCGCGCCTTTTGACCGGATCATCGTCACGGCGGGCGGTCCTGAAATTCCGCAGCCCCTAGTTGACCAACTGGCACAGGACGGGAGGCTCGTCATCCCCCTGGGCTCGACCCGCCGCTCGCAGCGCCTCGTCCTGGTTGAGAAGCTGCCGGAGGGCGCGCGTCAAAGCGAGGTCTGCTCCGTGGCCTTCGTTGATCTGGTCGGCAAGCACGGCTGGTAAGGGCTGCAAGCATTTCCGCTACATTTGCGTGATTTACACGCCGGGCAAAATCAGCCATACTTCATCTCTGGCGTTTGTCCCGCTATTTTTAGAAAATGGAGAGTGCATTGTGAGTTCATGTTCAGGAAGCTCCTGTTCCTCCGCTTCTGGCGAGAACACCGCCAAGATGGCGATGCAGGATCATCTCATCTCCTTGACCCTGGAGCGCATCCGCTACAAGCTGTTTGTCATGAGCGGCAAGGGCGGCGTGGGGAAAAGCTCCGTCTCCGTCAACATCGCCGCCGCCCTGGCAGCGCGCGGCTTCAAGGTCGGCCTCATGGACGTGGACATCCACGGCCCCAGCGTGCCGCGTTTGCTCGGCCTCACTGGCCAGTTGGAAACGGATCGGGGCAGCCTGGTGAAACCCAAGCGCTACAGCGACAACCTGCATGTCGTGTCCATGGATTCCCTGCTGCTTGATCCCGACCAGGCGGTGCTGTGGCGCGGCCCGATGAAGACCTCGGCCATCCGCCAGTTCATCTCCGATGTGCAGTGGGGCGACCTGGACTTCCTGGTGATCGACTCCCCCCCCGGCACGGGCGACGAACCCATGACCGTGCTCAAGCTCATCCCCGAGGCCCTTGCCGTGGTGGTCACCACCCCGCAGGAGGTCTCCCTGGCCGATGTGCGCAAGGCCATCAATTTTCTGCAGTACGCCCAGGCCAACATTCTCGGCGTTGTGGAGAACATGAGCGGCTTGGCCTGCCCGCATTGCGGAAAGGCCATTGATCTTTTCAAGAAGGGCGGCGGCAAGGCCCTGGCCGAGCAGTACGGCCTGGAGTTTCTGGGCGCCATCCCCCTTGACCCGACCACGGTTGTGGCGGGCGATCTTGGCACCCCCGTGGTGCTCATGGACGGCGAGTTCCCGGCCAAGACGGCGTTGCTGGCCCTTGGGGACCGCATCGCCCTGGCGGCCCAGACCAGCCTCGAGGCGGCCGCCACGGTCCACAAATAGGAAGGGATTGACCCCGGATGCCCCTGAACCTGGCAAATATGCTGACCTTGGCGCGCATCTTCGCGGTGCCGGTCATCGTCGTTCTTCTCTACATGGAGCAGGCGTTTCAGAGCGTGCTGCTGGCCTACCTGTCCGCCGGCGTGTTCGCCTTGGCCTCCCTGACGGACATGGCCGATGGGTACATCGCCAGGCGTCAGAATCTCATCACCAACCTTGGCAAGTTCCTGGACCCGTTGGCGGACAAGCTGCTCATCAGTTCGGTCCTGATCATGCTGGTTCAGCTGGGCCGGGTCGAGGCATGGATCGTGGTGGTCATCATCTGCCGAGAGCTCGCAGTCACCGGCATGCGGGGGGTCGCGGCCGACAAGGGCGTGGTCATCGCAGCGGATCGCTACGGAAAACTCAAGACAATAGCCCAGAGCCTGGCCCTGGTTCCGCTGCTGGCGCATTACCCCGTTTTGGGCTTCGACCCTGTGCCGGTCGGCATGATCGTGTTGTATGTAGCCCTGGCGCTTACTGTTTTTTCTGGCGGGAATTATCTGTACAATTTCTACAAAAAGTGGTTACAAGCTGAATGACCTTGCGGCGTTGCCCCTGGGAGTCGAATTTGGAGCAGAGTCATGAACAGTCCTGACGCCAGCCACATGGCCCGCATATCCAACTGCCTTCAAACCATTCTTGAGCTTGAGCCGGAATTGGAGAAGATCGAGTTGGGCAAGACTCTGCTTGAAGAGTTCGACGTGCTGAAGGATTTTTTGCAACGCATTGATTCTGTGACCCTAAACGAGGACGATGTGGAGAGGGTGGAGACGGCAACAGCCAATTTCCTTGAGGAATTGCGCGGTCCCCTTGCCAAGTCCAGACCAGCCAGGGGCCTCGCTCCGCGTTTGCAGTGAGGCTGGCGGGATGGCCAAGCGCATTCTGCTCGGGGTGCTGATAGCGGTCAACTTCGTGCTGCTTTTCCGGCTCATATGGAGCGATCACGGTGTGATAGCCTATATGAACATGAGGAACCGCTCGGTGATGCTTGAAGACCAGTTGCGGGAGGTCGATGCGAAAAGCCTCGAACTCAGCAACGAGATCCGCAGGCTCAAGATGGACCGAGCCTACCAGGAGATGGTCATTCGGGACCGCATGAATTACGTTAAGGAAAAAGAAGTATTGTACATCTTCTCCGACAGGACCGACGTAGCCCAGGGGGCCGTGGACGATGAGAAGAAAGATTGAGTGGTACCAAGAAGTACTGGCGCTGGAACCGGGGTCGCGCATTTTCTTCCCTTTGGCCAAGCTGTTTGTGGAGTTCGGCCAGTTTGAGGATGCCGAAAGGACCTTGCGCCAGGGACTTGACCGGCACCCCGATTCCATGGAGGCTCGGCTTCTGCTCATCCAGGTGCTTACCCGGATGGAAAAGCTTGAGGAGGCCCAGGAGCATCTCCAGGCCGTCATCAAGCCATTGGAGCGCTATCCCGCCTTTTGGTCTCTCTGGGCGCACCAGACTTCGGACAAGGATCGCGACTTCGCCGTGTTTCTCATGCTCGTCGCCTCGCACTTCACGGACCGTCCGGTCAAATGGACCGATGTCGTCATCGAGGGCTTGAACTCCCTCACCGACCGGCTCATCGGACCGATCAAGGCAAGCGCCCGAAAAGCGCGCGAACACGCGGTGGAGAAGGCGGCCTTGGTCCCGCCCCCGCCGTCCTCACCGCCTCCTGGCGGCGATGCCGCCGACACGCCGTACGTTGGCCCTGCGCCCGATGCGGGCAGTTACCGCACCCGCACCATGGCGGAGCTGCTTGCCTCGCAGGGTGACTTCGGCGGCGCGCTTGGCATTTACCGTGAGCTTTGGGGCCGCGCCTTGGGCGAGCATGAGAAGGCTGACCTTTCCAGCCGCATCAAGACGTTGGAGGCCAATCTTGCCGCTGCTCCCGCCGCGCCGCACGCGCCGCATGTCGCCCCTGGCGAGGACCCGTTCGGCAAGCACGCCAAGAACCGGCTCATGAGCACACTGGAGGCCTTGGCCGCACGCCTTGAGTCCCGCATTCAGGCCTGACACCCCCCCCATCGAGGTCACCAAACGATGTCCACCCGCACATCTCTTCGCAGCCGGTGGTGCGCTCCCTGCCGCCCCGGCCTTCTGGTTCTTTCCGCGCTCTGCGTGTGTCTGCTTGCGTCCCTTGCCGGTTGCGGCGCCATGGGGCCGACCTGGGAAAGCAGCAAGAGCGTCGTGCGTTCCACCGCCCGCGACACGAGGGATCTCATCAACCCCGCGCCTCAGGTCGATGTGAACCGCTACAAGTGGGAGAACCCGAACCAGGAGAAGCTCGCGCTGCTGTTCTCGCCTGTCGACGCCAAGGTCATGGCCCTTTCGCGCTACGCCACCAGCATTGACTTTCGCCCTTCCGAGGAATGGGTTGACGCGCTTCTGACGCGGTTCCCCTGGGTCGACGGCGTCATTGTGGCGGATGAAAATGGCCAGATATTGAACCGCAAGCCTCCTGTTCCCCTCAAGCGCTTCAGCGAGCCGCTGGTCTTCGAGTCCATTTGGCGCGAAACCCTCGTGAAAACCGTTGTCGATTACACCGCTCTTGGGCCGGAGCTCTATTTCGGGGTTCCCAATTTCGACGGTCCGAACTTCATCGGGCTGCACGTCGTGAGCTTCGACCCGCGCGTTCTGTTCAGCTTCTGCCCGCAACCCGAAGAGCTCATCATTGTCGATCCCCGCGCGCAGAAGTTCTGGGTTGCGGGCGAGACCGCCCCCGCCGGTGCGGCGGAGTTGACCAACCTTCCCTGGCTGGAGATGATGAAAAAGCAGATTCAGGGCACCGTGACGGTTGGCGAGAAACAATTTACCTGGCTGGCCCGGTTCATCGGGCGCGACCTGTTCATCTACGCCACCGAGAGCGCCAACCCGGCCTTTGAGGACAAAGGGTTTTCGATTCCGCTCTTTGGGGGCAACTCGTAACAGGAACCCGGTGCGACACCTTCGGAGGATTCCTTCATGTCCCAGCAGATTACCGTCACCGAGCACCTGCTCCTGCATCAGAAGCAGGTGCCCATGGCCACCGGTCGCTTCACGCGTCTTTTCAACGAACTGATCCTTTCGGCCAAGATCATCCATCGCGAGGTGAGCAAGGCCGGTCTCGTGGATGTCCTGGGCTTCACCGGCGATGTCAATGTCCAGGGCGAAGAGGTCAAAAAGCTGGATGATTTCGCGAACCGAGTGCTCATCCACCGGCTCTCGCGCTGTGGAGCGCTCTGCGCCATGGCCTCTGAGGAGAATGCCGACATAATCGAGATCCCCGACGGGCTGCCCACGGGCGACTATTTCGTCATCTTCGACCCCCTGGACGGCTCCTCGAACATCGACGCCAACGTCAGCATCGGCACCATCTTTTCCATCTACCGCCGCAAAAGCCCGAGCGACTCCCGCCTGCTTGCGGGCGACTATCTGCAAAAGGGGGCTGATCAGGTCGCTGCCGGGTATATCCTCTATGGTTCGTCGTGCATGATGGTGTTCACCACCGGCGACGGGGTGAACGGCTTTACCTTGGACCCGAGCGTCGGGGAGTTTCTACTTTCGCACCCGAACATCCGCATTCCGGAGCAGGGCAGCATCTACTCGGTGAACGAGGGCTACTACCACTATTGGGACAAGCCGACGCTCGACGTGCTGGCCCATTTCAAGGCCGCCGGCATGACCCGCAAAAAGCCCTACAGCCTGCGCTACATCGGGTCCCTCGTGTCCGACTTCCACCGCAATCTCGTGTATGGCGGCATCTTCATGTACCCGTCCGACAACCGCGATCCGAGCAAGCCGGGCGGCAAACTGCGCCTTCTGTGCGAGGCAGCGCCAATGGCCTTCATCGTGGAGCAGGCTGGCGGCCTGGCCACGGACGGAACGCGGCGCATCCTGGACATCGTGCCCGAGCACCTGCACCAGCGCGTGCCGCTTTTTGTCGGTTCCAGGTTCGATGTGGAAAAGATCATCGAAATCTACTGCGCCGCACGGCAGGCTTAGGCCCGTGCTGGTTCTCGGCGTCGAAACGTCCTGCGACGAAACCGGCGTCGCCCTTGTGCGCGACGGCCGCCTTCTTGCCGAGTCCCTGGCCTCGCAGACGGACATCCACGCCGTGTTCGGCGGGGTGGTGCCGGAAATCGCCTCGCGCGAGCACCAGCGGATGCTGCCCGTCCTGTACCGGGACCTTCTCGGCAAGACCGGCGTTGCGGCGGCCGATCTCGAGGCCATTGCCGTGGCCCGCGGACCTGGGCTTCTCGGCAGCCTGCTCGTGGGCCTGAGTTTTGCCAAGGGGCTTTGCCTGGCCACTGGAGCCGCGCTCCTGGGGGTGGACCACCTTCATGCGCACCTCCTCGCGCCAGGCCTTGAGTCCGAGTTGCGCTTTCCCGCCTTGGGGTTGCTTGTCTCCGGCGGGCATACGCACATCTACCGCATGGGCTCGGCCACGGAGTTCACGCTTCTGGGCCGCACCTTGGACGACGCCGCTGGCGAAGCCTTTGACAAGGTGGCCAAGCTGTTGAACCTGCCGTACCCGGGAGGGCGCTATCTTGATGACCTGAGCCAGGGAGTCGAGCCGGACAGGGCCATGTTCCCAATGGCTTACGTGCACAACGACAACCTCGACTTCAGCTTCAGCGGCCTCAAGACCGCTGTGGCGGAGCATCTTTCAAGACGTCCGCACCTGGCCTATCCGGCCATGCACGAAGCCGATGCCCTGCGCCACGGCGGAGCCTTGGCCTTGGCAGCACACCCGCAGGAATTGGCGCTTGTGGCCGCCTCCTTCAACTGGGCCGTCGCCGAGACCCTGCGCGTCAAGGTTGAGCGCGCGCTGGATCGGGAGCAGGGCCTCGTTTCCCTGGTTGTCGCCGGAGGCGTGGCCGCCAACAGCCATGTCCGAACCGTCATGGCCCAGGTTGCCGCGAGGCGAGGTCTTGCCGCGTGCCTGCCGCGACCGTCGTTGTGCACGGACAACGCCGCCATGATCGCCTATGCCGGGAGCCTCGCCCTTGAGGCGGGATACCGCCACGGACTTGATCTGGAATCTGTGCCGAGGGGCCGCGCCGTACCCTGCGACTGGGGCCGTGTGGAGCCGCCATACAGCTTGAGGCGGCTTGACAGAAGAGGGTCTGGGAACTAGATTCTTCAAAATGCGGCATGGCCTTCAACCTCTGGGCTTGCCTGCTGAAACTGAGTCCATACCATCGACACAATCGAGATGAAGGAGAGAATATGGCAATCCAGGTGACTGACGGCAATTTCGAGCAGGAAGTTCTCAAAAGCCCGGTGCCCGTTCTGGTGGACTTCTGGGCTCCCTGGTGCGGTCCCTGTCGTGCCATGGGCCCCATCATCGACGAACTGGCCACCGAGTTCGAGGGCAAGGTCAAGATCTGCAAAATGAACGTTGACGAGAACTCCGCCAGCCCCAGCCGTTTCGGCATCCGCGCCATCCCCACCTTGATTCTGTTCAAGAACGGCGAGGCGGTCGACCAGTCCACCGGCGCAGTTTCCAAGAGCAGCATCAAGGACATGATCGCCAAAAAGGCCTAGTGACCCAATGAACACATACGACGCTGTCGTCATCGGCGGTGGGCCTGCCGGGCTCACCGCCGCCCTGTATCTCGTCCGTGCTGGCGTGAACACCGCCCTTGTGGAGAAGCTGTCCCCTGGCGGACAGGTCCTCATGACCGAGGAGATCGAGAACTATCCCGGCTTTCCAAAGGCGGTGAAGGGCTTTGAGCTCGTCGACAAGTTCGTCGAGCACCTCGCCTCCTACGAGCTGGCTCGCCATTCCGACGAGGTCCGCAGCATCACTCCGCAGGATGGCGGCTATGTCATCCAGGTCGGCGATGAGACCCTGTTCGCCAAGTCGGTGATTCTGTGCACGGGCGCGCGCTACAAACGCGTGGGCACGCCTGGGGAAGAGATGTACACCGGACGGGGGGTTTCCTACTGCGCCCTGTGCGATGGCAATTTTTTCAAGGGCAAGAACGTCGCCGTCATCGGCGGCGGCAATTCCGCTCTTGAGGAATCCCTGTACTTGGCCCGCTTGGTGGACAAGCTGCATCTGATCCATCGCCGCGACGAATTCCGCGGCGCCAAATGCTACCAGAACAAGTGCGAGATCAATCCCAAGATCGACATCATCCGCAGCACGGTCGTTGACGAGATCAAGGGCGACCCCTTCAAGGGTGTAACCGCCGTGGCGCTCACCAACGTCAAGACCGGCGAGAAGAGCGAACTGCCGGTTGACGGGGTGTTCGTTTTTGTCGGCTTTGAGCCTGTGGCGTCGTTCGTCCCAGCGGCGCTTGAGCGCGACAAGGCCGGGTTCGTCATCACCGATTGCGAGATGCACACCAATCTCCCTGGCTTTTTTGCCGCGGGCGATGTGCGCAGCAAGAACTGCCGCCAGGTCGCCACCGCCGTGGGCGACGGCGCCACCGCTGCCACCGCCGCCTACGCGTATCTGGAACACCTCAATGCCTAAACGCCTGCTTGCGCTTTTGCTGCTTCTTTCCCTGCCGCTTGTCTCCTCCTGCGGCCTCATCGACTATTATTTTCTGCCACCGCCCGATGACACCGCCCAGGAGCTTTTCGAAAGCGGCATGGATTACATGAAGGAAAAGCGCTATGCCAACGCGGCCGAGCATTTCATCAAGCTCAAGGACCGCTATCCCTTCAGCCCGCTGACGCCGCAAGCCGAAATCGCCCTGGGCGACGCCTACTTCCTGGACGCGAAGTACCTGGAAGCACTTGACGCCTATAAGGAATTCGAGAATCTGCATCCCAGCAGCCCCCAGATCCCCTACGTGCTTTTCCAGATGGGCTTGAGCAACCTGAACCAGTTCAGGACAATCGATCTGCGCCAGGACAACGTCAAGGAAGCCCTTGAGATCTTCTATCGCCTTGAGGAGTCCTACCCGAACTCCGAATTCTCCGAAGCCATCAAACAGAACATTTTAAAGTGCCGCAAGATCCTCGCCGAGCATGAGATCTTTGTCGCCGACTTCTACTGGCGCACGAGCAAGTTTGGCGCGGCCTGGCATCGCTATCTGTATGTTCTCGAAAACTATGCGGATGTTGTTGAGTACAAGGACTACGTGAGAAAACGCGCGGAATATTCCTACTTCGAGTACCAGAAGCTGTTGTCCGAGGAGGAGCGCGAACGGATGCAGTGGACTTGGAAGCGTCTGCTCAAGTGGCTCTAGCGTCCCCCAAGCCCCTGGAGCCTGCCCGTCATGGAGTCCCGAATCCCCGATCTTGAACCCAGCGACTGGTCGTTTCCTTCGTGGCTGGAGCGGCACCTGCTTCCGGACAGCCGCTTCGCCCGGGCCTACAACGCCCTTGGCGATGGACGACGCGCGCTCCTGAAGAGCCTCATCGCCCGGCACTATGCCCTGACCCCTCCAGTTGGACCGCTGCAAAGCAGCACCACCGACCGGTTCGGTCTCTTTGAGCGCGCCACCGTCCGCGAACCTGCGCCCTTCGCGCTGCTGCTTCTGGACCCAAGCATCGACTCGCCTGCGCTGTTCCTTGCCGCGTTGGTGCCCGCGCTCTGCGCCCGCGTTTCCGAGGTGCTGGTCGCACGCCTGGGCTCGCGCAGTACTGTCCCCGATGCGCTCCTGGCGTCCTGCGAGCTTGCCGGCCAGGAGCGGCTCGCCGCCCTCGGACCGCTCAATCTCCAGCGCTTGCTGACCGAGTGCGCCTCAAGCGGCCTCCCGGGTATCATCCTGCATCCCGATACCGTCGGCATTCGCCGTGTGCTTGGCAAGCCTGCCGTTCGCCAAGCCTTCGATGCGTCCCCGGTGCGCCTGGTGCCGCTGCGTCCGCCCCGCGCTGCGGGGCTCTGGCGCGATACTTCGCTGGACTTCCCGCCAGAGGACGTGGCCTTGCTCTATGGCGATCTGCCTTTTGAGACCCTCGGTGCCGTGCCCGGGCAGCGCAGCCGCAAGGTCCAGGATGAAGACGCCTGGCAAGGTTTCAGTTCGGCCCAGCGCGACCTTTTGCTTGTCCCGGCCACGAGGGCAGGGCAGGGCAGGGCGGCGGTCACAGTCTCCGGCGCGTGCCTGGGCATGTGGCGCTGGCCAGGCTTGCACCAGGACACCTTTGTTCAGGAACGCCACGTTTTCCTCTCCACCTGAAGATTTTCCCTCAGGCCCTCAAGCGAAGGCGGCAGACCGTGAGCAAAACGCCCATTTCCTCGAAGTATCTGCATTCCATCCGCAACATCGGCATCATCGCGCACATTGACGCGGGCAAGACGACCCTGTCCGAGCGCATCCTTTTCTACGCGGGCCGAATCCACCGGCTTGGCGAGGTCCACGAGGGCACGGCCACCATGGACTTCATGCCCGAGGAGCAGGAGCGCGGCATCACCATCGCCTCGGCTGTCACCTCGTGCCAATGGCGCGGGTTCACGGTGAACCTCATCGACACCCCGGGGCATGTGGACTTCACGGTTGAGGTCGAACGCTCCCTGCGGGTGCTGGACGGAGCTGTGGGCGTCTTCTGCGCCGTAAGCGGCGTGGAGCCCCAGTCCGAGACGGTGTGGCGGCAGAGCGAGTCCTACCGCGTTCCCAAGCTGGCCTTTGTGAACAAGATCGACCGGCTCGGCGCGGACTTTGCCGCCGTGCTCACGTCCATGCGCGAGAAGCTCGGCGCACGCCCTGTGGCCGTGCAGGCGCCGGATGGCGAAGGCGCGGAGTTTCGCGGCGTGTTCGACCTTGTGCGCATGGAGCGCCTGGTGTTCGACGCCGAGAGCCGCGGCGTCGAGTATCAGCGCCTTGCGCTCACGGAGGCCGAGCGCGATCGCGTGGCTCCCTGGCGCGAGAAATTGCTCGAGGCGCTTTCTGATGTCGACGAGGGCATCATGGACGCCTACCTGTCAGGTCAGAACATCGCGCCCGAGGTGCTCACAAAGGCTCTGCGCGAGGCCGTCATCTCGCTTCAGCTGGTGCCTGTTCTCGTTGGTTCCGCCCTCAAGAACGCCGGGGTTCAGCCGCTCATGGACGCCGTGTGCGACTACCTTCCCGGGCCGCTCGAGGCCCCGCTCCAGGCCGGGATCGACCCTGCGACGCATCTGCCCAAGGGCTTCCCCGTTGATCCGGAAGCGCCGCTTTCCGCCCTTGTCTTCAAGGTGGTCATGGAGGCCGGACGCAAGCAGTCGTTTCTGCGAGTCTACTCCGGCCATCTCGCCGAGGGCGAGACGGTCTACAACGTCACGCATGACTGCGAGGAGCGCGTTGCACGCTTGTTCCGGCTTCATGCGGACCGCAGGGAGAAGATCGAGGTCGCCCGCGCCGGGGAAATCGTCGCCGCCGCCGGGCTGCGTTTCGGTCGCACAGGCGACACCCTGGCGCGCAAGAGCGAACCGATTCTGCTGGAGCAGATCGCGGACTACAAACCGGTCATCTCTCTGGCCATTGAGCCACGGAACGCCGAAGAGGGCGATAAGCTCGACGAGGTGCTGCAGCGGTACCTGCTGGAGGACCCGACTCTGGCTGTGGTTCGCGACGAAGAGACAGGGCAGGTGGTGCTTTCAGGCATGGGCGAACTGCACCTGGAGGTGCTGCTGGAGCGCATGGCGCGCGAGCATGGGCTCAAGCCGCGCACCGGCAAGCCGCAGGTGGTCCACCAGGAGACCGTGACCGCGCAGGCCGAGGCCCTTGAGGAATTCCATCGTGAGCTCGGCGAGGTCATGCACCACGGCGCTGTCCGTTTGGGCATCGAGCCCTTGCCGCGCGGGGCGGGCAGGGAGGTGCGGTTCGAAGTGGACCAGAGCCGTTTTCCCCAGGCCTGGGTCGACGCCGTCGGCGAAGGGCTTTCCGATGGCTTGGCCTGCGGCGTTCTCGGGGGCTACCCCGTGCAGGACGTGCGGGTGCGCGTACTGGATCTTCCGCGTCGTGAAGGCGAATCAAGCGCGGCAGGGTATCGCATGGCTGCGGCAATGGCTTTGCGGACCGTTCTGGCCCAGGCGTCCCCCAT
>JBFWMQ010000010.1:0-94046 GCA_050251495.1 Desulfovibrio sp.
ACGCGCTCAGGGGGCTGGGTGACCTGGAGTACAAACTCGGCCGCAACAAAGAGGCGCGCGATGCCTATGACAAGGCCAGCTCACTCTTAAACGCCGTGGGTGACCGCCTTGGCGAGGCCAACGTGCTCAGAGGGCTGGGCGACCTGGAATCCAAGCTCAGCCGCAACAAAGAGGCGCGCGATGCCTATGACGAGGCTAGCGTACTCTTCAAAGCCGTGGATGACCGCCTTGGCGAGGCCGACGTGCTCAGAGGGCTGGGCGACCTGGAGTCCAAACTTGGCCGTAACATAGAGGCGCGCGATGCCTATGACATGGCCAGCTCACTCTTCAAAGCCGTGGATGACCGCCTTGGTGAGGCCGACGTGCTGAGAGGGCTGGGCGACCTGGAATCCAAGCTTGGCCGCAACAAAGAGGCGCGCGATGCCTATGACAAGGCTAGCCAGCTGTACAAGGCCGTGGGCGACCGTGTGGGCGAGGCCAACGCGCTCAGAGGGCTGGGCGACCTGGAGTACAAGCTCGGCAAAATTGACGAGGCTAGACGCAGATATCGTGATGCTGCCATCGAATATGGCCGGGCTGGGATGGAAATAGAAAAGGAAAAGGCAGAGAGGCTGGCTAGTGAAGCCCAGGAGTCTGCGGTTGCAACGTCCCCTGCCAAGCCCGGCTTCTTTGAGCGGATTCGCGCTCCATTCAACGAGTGGCCGCGCAACGACAAACTTGTTGTAATATTCGGCGTCTCGACAGTGGGCTTGGCGATCCTTGCTTTGCTGGTGACGCTCTACCCAAATAGAACCCGAGCGATGATCGGGCATGACGACAAAGAAGTGAGCACAATCGTGCCGGACAAGCCGAGCTTACCCCAACCGCCCTTGAAGAAATAGCAATACGTCCTCCTCGATCTGCCGCTCGTCGTCCACTCCCAGGGCAAGGAAGGGCCGGGCCGGGATGTTGGAGCCGGGGTGGCGGACCTGGCGGCGGAAGATGCCGCCAAAGGCCAGGGCCTTGCCCTTGCGCGCGGTGATGGTGTGGGCTCGGGTGCGGCCGCCGAACTGGTGGATGGCCGCATAGGCCAGGTTGGTGCCCACGGTGGCGCTGGTGGAGTCGGACCGGCTTTCGATGCTGCTGGCCAGCTGGCCCGTGCGCTGGAGAATCTTGCCCGGCCAGGTGCCGCCCTTGATGCGCCCGGCGATGGTGCCCGGCGCAAGGCCAAGCCAGGCCGGGCGGCCCTGGCTGGCGAAGTTCTTTTCCACCGCGCGCTCCATGTCTCCCGCAATGGCCCGCATGGCCGGGCTGGCGTCCTGGCAGCTTACGCGCAGCATTTCCAGCGCATGCCGCACCTGGCTGCAATCGATGCTGACCTCGATCATTGGTCCTTCTCCTTGCGCAGTTCGCGCGCGGCCTGGGCGGCCAGACTCGGCGGAGCTTCCGCCAGCTTGCGGTCCACCATTTCCTGCATGCCCGCTGCGGCCTTGCCCGGATTGTAGCTGAAGCCCGCATCCGGCGAGACGAACAGGCCGGGCCGGGCCTCGAAACGGGCGACCTTTACCGTGGGCGCGGGCTGGCCAGGCCGTGCGCGGCCAATGGGCACTTCCTTTTCGGACATGCGCCCGGCGGAGTTTTGCACCTCCATGCCCCCGGCTTGTACCTCGCCCCCGGTAAGCGCCGTGACGCGGCAGCGGCAGCGCCAGCCGTTGGGCGGCCAGTACGAGTCCCAGAACGAATCGCCCGCCGGAAAGACCAGGCCGTTCAAGGCCGCGTGTTCTGGCCGGGTGCGGGCGTCCATGACGGCCACATACTGCCAGTAAGGCCGGGCGGCGGCGTTCTCCACAAAGCGCTGGTAGCGCCCGGCCATGTAGCTTGATTGCATGTTGGTGCGGTAGATGGTGGCCAGGCGGTGCGGGGCCAGGCGGCGGCCCTGCACCTCGCCGGTCAGGGCATCGCGCAGCTCGCCCTTGCCCAGCCAGCCGCGCTTTTGCAGCAATGGCTCCAGCTCCCGCTCGAACTGCGAGAGCGTTTTCCCCTGCTGCAACGCTTGTTCAAGGCCCGTGCGGATATCCTGCAGCACATCCAACTTGAGCACGCCCGCAACGGTGAAGGCGCGGGCGTGGGCCTCCTGCCAAACCTCGCGCCAATCCCACGAGAAGGCGTAGCCCTTGGCCCGGAAATAGGCGATGGCCCGCTCCGGCGGCAGGCTTACGGCATAGGCGAGGTCCGGCATTTCGGGCATGGGCTAGCCCTCGGCCTGGGCGCTAAGCCTGCCCCACACCTGGGCCACGAACATGGCGCGGGCCAGCATGGCGGCCAGGCCGGTGGCGTCCAGGTCGGGGTAGATCTCCTCCAGCCTGGTCATGGCCTGTTGCGCGCTGCCGCCGCCCGCCAGCAGCTCGGCCACGGGTTTCAGCATGGCGCGCATGGCCGTGTCCAGCTCGTCTGCGGGCAGGTGGTCCGCGCCTGCGTCCAGGGCTGTCTGGTCCGGGTAGGATTCGGCCTCGGCAAAGGCTGGGGAGTCTTCGCCCGCATTGCCGGGCTGGCCGGGGCGTTCCTGCTCGGGGCGGGCGGTGCGGAAGCCCGGCAAGGGCTCCCATTCGCCGCCGTACACCTCCTGCACATGCTTGAGCGTGGGGCGGAAGCCAAGGGCGGCCAGGGCGCGGTCACGCTCGGCCCGCGCCTTCATGTCCTCGCCCGGCTTCACGTCGCGCCAAAGCTTGGGCGGAATGGCGCCAGGCACGTTCAGCTCGGTGATCCAGGTGAGCAGGGTCTGGTTCAGGGTGGCCGAAAGCGCGTCGGCATCGGCGGCAACCAGCTCCAGGCGTACCTCGTTGCGCAGAATGGCCGCGCTGGCAAGCGCCCCGCCGGAGTCCTTGGCCCCTGGTGCCTCGCCCAGAATGGCGTAGGAAATCTGCTCGTCCAGGTAGCGCACAAAGGCCTCGTGGCTGCCCGCGCCCGCGCGCTTGGCCTCCAGCAGCTCCACCACCATGCCCTCGGGGATGACGACTCCGGCATCGCGCGAGATGGCCCCCAGCACATCGAGCAGCTTGCGCTGCTCCGGGTCGCCCGCGCCGGGGGGATACTTGCCCACGGCGGTGGGGCTGGCGTACTTGTCCAGATAGGTGAGCCAGCTGCGGAAGTCCTCGCGCTTGAACAGCACCATCCAGAACAGGCGCGTGCCCAGGCCCAGGCCGTAGGGGCTGCCGTCCTTTGCGCCGCAGGTGTGCACGATGAACTTGCGGCCCGGCAGCTCCTCGCCCCGGTGCATGTCCTGGTGGGTCAGCAGCCGCAGCGCGCCGTCCGCGCCGAAGGTGAAGCGGCGCTGGTCCTTGGGCTTTACCTCGCGGGGGGCGATGCTGCCGCCGTCCGTGTCCCAAAGCACCTCGGCCACGGCGTAGCCCTTGAGCAGGGCGTCGAGCAGGTGCATGGTCAGGGCATCGAAGCCCAGGGCCTCGATCATGGCCGTGGCCAGCTCTGCGGCCTTCTTTTCCCGCTGGCCTGGTCCGCCGGGCACCACCTCCCACGGCCTGGCCGTTACGGCCAGCTTGCGCTTGTTCAGCAACCCGTACACCACGCAGTCGCGTTCAAGCGCGTCGTAGATCTTGAGGCCCTCGGCCCCGCCACGGGTGAGCAGCGTGTCATCCATGTTGCGCAGGATGTCGTCAAAGGCCGGGTACAGAATGTCCCGGTTCACGGTGGCTATCTCCTGCCGGAGTTCCTTCTTGGGTGTGCTGGCGGCTTTGGTCATGTCTCCCCCGGTGGGTTAATAGTCGTCGATGCGCGCGGCGAAGCGCGGGCGGCCCAAGGCCTGGTACTCGATTGGGATGGCCGGTCGCCCGGCCGCATTCACGGCCAAAAAGCAGGCCCAGGCCCGGTCAGCGTGGCCCGCTGCGTCGCTCTCGGCCACGAAACGCGGGCTGCCCGTGGGGCCGACCACGCGCTGGAGCTTGTGCAGGTCCGCGCGCACGTCCTTGTCGCCCAGGGGAATGCGAATGCGCTTGTCCTCAAAGGCCTCTTTGCCCGCAGTGGCCAGGGTGAGCTTGTTCGGGCCGGTGAACAGCACGCCCTCCACGCGCAAGCTGCCGTGCCGGGCCTTGGCGTCCTCCACGGGCTTTTCGCCCATGCCGGTCTGGTCCATGCAGCAGCGGGTGACGCGGTAGCGGCTGAACACGGCGTCCAGCAGGCTGTCCTGCTCCGCAAAAGTGATGCGCCGCCGGGCGATGATCTCCCGTGTCCAAAGCACGTCGCCCACGGCCTCCAGCACCCAGATGACGAACAGGTCGCGCCGCGCGCCGATGTCTACGCCGACGAAGCACGGGCCGCCCGTGTAGGCGTCCGGTTGCCCGGCCCGGTCATGCTCGCAGGCGTTGATGAGCTCATAGGGCAGCCAGGCCGAGGACTCGTCGAGCCATTGCAGCTCGAACTCCTGCAGCCAGGCGTCCTCGTCGCCGCAGCCCTCGCGCAGCTCGGCTATGTTGCGCTCCAGGCCCTGGGCCACGGCCTGGTGGATATCCACGATATGGCGGCTCCAGCGGTCGTTCTTGCCGGTGACCAGGTCGTAAAATTTGTTGCCCTTGCCGTTTGGCGTGCTGACCACGCGCAACTTGAGGCCGGGCTTGGAGATGACCGGGAACAGCGCCTTCCAGATGGCGCGGGAATCCTTGTGGAACGCGAACTCGTCGAGCAGCACGTTGGCGCTGAAGCCGCGCGCGGTGTCCGGGTTGGCGGGCAGGGCCGTGACGCGCGAGCCGTGGCGCATGATGACCTCAAGGGCCTTGATGCTGGAGCCGTCCTCGTAGCGGTAGCCGGAATCCTCCTCCACGGCCTCGAAGGCCGCGCCCATGGCCCGCAGGTGCAGCTTGAGGCCTTCGTCCATGGCCTCCTTGGCCTGGCGTTCCCCGCGCGAGAGAATGACCCAGCGCGTGCGCGTGCCCGCCACATCGTGGGCCAGGATGTCCTCGGCGATCTCCAAGGTGTTGGTGAAGGTCTTACCGGTCTGGCGGGCAAACATGCCCACCTTGAAGCGCGCGGGATCGTCGATCCAGCGGCGCTGGAAGGGATAGAGGATGCCGCCCACGGCCCTACGCCTCGCCCCGGTAGATGGCCCGCACGCGCTCCAGCACCTGCCCTGGCGTAAGGGCGGCGTCGCGCTTGGCCTCGCCCGTGGCGGCGTTGACGGCCTTGTCGAGCTTGGCCTCGGCCTCCTTGCGGGCCTGTTCCTTGATCTTGCCGATGAGCTCCGCATCGGCCTTGCTGGCGCGGGAAAGATGGTCGAGCGCCTTGGACAGCAGCATGGCGCCCTGGGGATCAAGGGTGATGCCTTCGCCGCCGTCCTCGTCGCCGTCCTCATTGGCCTTGAGCGCCAGGTCCATGAGCGCGCCGTGCATCAGCTCCACGTTCAGGCGCAGGGCCTTGGATTCCGGGGCCGCGCCCAGCTTGGCGATGAGCGCCTCGGCCACTTCCCGGCTGCGGCGCAGCTTCTCGCCCACTTTGTCCAGGTGTTGCTTGTAGCGGCCTAGGGCCGAGCGGGAGACCTCCGCGCCCAGCTGGTTCAGGTGCGCGGTGATCTCGCTCAGGGTGCGGCCCTGTTCGAGGAGCGCGCCTATCTGCTCGCGCAGCTCCGGCGGCAGGCGGCGGACGGTGGACTTGCGCGGCATGGCTTAGGCTCCCGCCGCATCGCAGGGCTCGGGGCGCTTCACGCCGGGCACGCTGGCGCGGCCCAGGGCCACGTCCGCCCCGCGCTGGGTGAGGGTGGCCACGGTGATATGCGAGGCGCGCTCGATGCTGAGCAGGTTTTGCTCGGCCAGCCAGGCCAGGTCGCCTTCCAGCTTGTCCAGGCTCACGGTGTGGCCCATTGCCTCCAAGGCCGGGCGCAGCACGTAGGCGTTGGCGCGGTAGCCGGGGTCCTCGGTCAGCACGCGCAAAATGACCAGGCGGCGGTCTTCGTTCATCAGGCGTTCAAAGCTGTTCACCGGTTGCCTCCAAGATGATGTTGCATGAGCAGGCCCACCTGCCGCGACAGGGCGCTCTGCTGTTCCTTGAGCCCTTGGACCGTGGCGACCAGGGCCTTGATGTCGCCGCGCAGCGCCTCGTCGGCCTTGTCCACCTTGGCCAGCTCGTCCTTTGGCGCGGCCTGGGCCACGGCCTGGTGCAGCTCGCCGCTGCTGGCCTCCTGTTTGCCGAGGCGTTCGTCGACCTGCTTCCGGCAGACCTTGCGGCAGTCCTCGCATTCCTCGCGCGTCATGAATTTGCGGACGAGCATCCAGAGCACGATGGTGCCCACGCACTGCACCACGGCCCCCAGTACGGACAGCACTTGCAGCCAGGGGCCGATGGAGTTGCCAAGCTCGGCGATGTTCACGGGCGGGCCTCCGTGGAAAGCTGGTTCAGCGCGGCCTTGTCCGCGTTGGCCGCGCGCAGGGCGTCCTGATACTGGCCGTAGCAGCGCAACAGGTCGCCGTTGGTTTTGGCCGTGTTTCGGCACTCCGGTTCCGGCCTGGGTTCCAGCAGCAGCGCGGGCGGGGCAAGGCGGATCACCTCCGGCTCGGTGACGATCTGCTTAGGGGAGCAACTGGCGCACAGCAGCAGGCAAAGGCTCATCAGCCCAAGCACGAACTTTTGGATCATCACGCATCACCTCTTCCATCTGTTGGCGCAACGCGGCGCGCTGTGCGGTTATCTCCTGCAGGGCCTTGTCGCGCTGGGTCAGGGCCTTGTCCGTGGCTTCGGCGTATTTCCGCAGCTCTTCGATTGCCTTGGCCTTGGCGCGGTTCGCACCTTGGAGCGTGGCCACGTTGGCCTCGGCCTGGGCTATGTCTGTTTTCAAAGCTGCCCGGCTCCAGAACAGCCAGCCAATGACCACAGTCAGGATCAGCGCCGCACCCAGGCCCAGGGCCAGCTTGACGGCGGGTTTTGCGGTGAGGGTGGTCAGGTCCATGGGTGCCTCCTACTTGTCCGGGCTACTTGTCCGGGTCAGCCGGGCGGACGTTGCCGCCAGCCAGTTGCCCGCGCGCGCGGGTGAGGTAGCTTTGGCCCAGGGCCGCCACGCCGCCGCCACCCAGGATGATGCCCAGGGCCTCGCCAAAGGCGCTGGCGCTGAACTCCTGGCCTTTGGCCAGGGCGATGGATTGGAACACCACAAGGGCGATGAAGGCGGCCAGCACAAGGGCTGTGTGCGACTCGGTGGGCGCGGGGGCAGCGTTGAAGGCGCGCAGCAGGTTCATGCGGGCTCGCCTTCGCCTGCAATGTCGCTAGGGCCGTCGCCGGGTATGTCATCGGGCGTGCAGAATAGCTCGCGCTCGGCCGCGCGGCGGGTGGTGAGGCCGGGCACCGGAACCATGCGGCCCGCTTCGTCGCGCTTCTTGTTCCAGCGGGGGAACTCGGCAGCGGCACCGGCGTAGTCGCCCGCGTTCAGCTTGCGCAGCAGGGTGGATTCGGCCAGGGCCTGGAGCCCGGTGTTGTAGGCGAACGAAACTAGGGCCGAGAACTGGTTGCCCGTGACCTCCACGGTCAGCAGCTGCTCCACGCCGGGCTCGAACTCTTCCGCCAGGCGTCGGGCCAAGCGCTCCTCGGCTTCGGCCTCGGTGATGGTCAGGCCGGGGCGGACGTTTGGGCCGGTATCGCCGTAACCGATGGTCCACTTGCCAGCGGGGCAGCGGTAGGCCCGCAGGCGCAGGCCCTCGGCCAGTTTGATGAGCTGCCGCCCGTGGGCATTGGTGCGGTGCATGGTCGCCTCCACGGTTCTCTCCGGTCCTCCTCCCGGCCTGGCGCACGGCCCAGGAGGAGGCTGGAGGAAATGATGACGGCAAAACGCCGCATCCGTAGAGGCGAGATTACTTCGGCTGGGGCCGCGCTCTAACGCGGACAAATGTCAGGGGCGAAGGGGAGTTGGGCAGTATGCTGGGAATGGCACGGGAGGAGAGGGGGAGTCAAGGGGAGGACATTTCCCTCCCCTGGCACCACGAATTCTTACTCCACGTCTGTGGATTCTAACACTTCAATTTCTTTTCCATTGAGCAGGCCGTTGCCAGAAATGCAAACCTCGAACCTTTTAAACAGCCCGAAAAATTCGTTCAGGTGCATCTTGATTTTAATCCTGCGTACGGGCAACGGCTTTCCCGAATCGACACGTTCTTTAATTGCCTCGAAGTTCGGTGCCTTGATGACATCAACCGAGACATAGATTTTGTTATCCTGTGTCGCCTGGTGCACCTCGCCAGAGAACATCGTAATGCCCACAATCGATTCGTCAGAGTTGATATGCCCTTTCGCCTCAAGAAACTTGAGCATTGTGATGCTGTCGTGCTTGTCTGCGCAAGCTGTGCCCTTCATATCACCATACTGAGTCGATGCACGGAATGTTTCTGGATGCATGTGTCCTCCAAATTTTGCGTGAATAACACTGGTTTAAAATTAAAAACTATCGAGAGCTGCCAGCAGTTATCTGGCTACGAGACTGCGTGAGTTAGAATGGCTAAGGAGCGCAAGCCACTCCATTCCTCGCGCAGCATCGCACTATTGTTCAATCAAGTGCCGAAGCACGGGAAGGATTTCATCACGAATTTGCATTGCCTCTAACCGATTAATTGGTTGAAATGGATTATGCATTACACCATTGAGTATCGCCATGTGATGTGACATCCGTTGTTGACTTCTTTTTATGTATGTTGCCTTTGTCGCATCCCACGAATCAGGGTTATTTTCGAGGAAAGAACTCATCTCTTCCATCTTTGGGATGAAAGTTTTCTTCTCAGGTGCTAAAAGCGATCTCTTTATACCTTTCTCTCTCATCGCAATGCAGTAGGTGTTAAGGTCTTCAACTATCTTGTGTCTAATGCAATACGCCATCACAGAGGACTCGTAAATAATTCTAATCAGTGCAAGTCCTGAATAAGAAAGGGTTGCAAGGTCAAGCCGCTTTGCCTCATGGACAAGCGCAAGGTGCTTTTCGTCACAGTGCTTTTCGTCTACATCACCTGGCAATATGGTTCTAAATTGATTATGATCCTCTTTTATGGTCGGCTTTATGATCGGCTTTTGCTTTGCCGGTGCTTTTGCGGCTGGTGTTGGCCGTGCTGCCGCAGCCTGATGGGGTTTCGGAGCGGCAGAAGTCGAGACATTTTGTGTTTGTTGAGCAGGTGCAGGTGGAACGGATGAGAGGTGCTCACCTTTCTTTTTTACGGTCTTAGCTTTATTTGCGAACTGACGCCACTTCTCAGTAAACTCGCGCATTGCACGAAGCGCGAATTGGTAAGCCTTATTGTTAAGATCAACATCTGTTTTTGCGGTATTCCACGGCAACAAGGAAGGATCATCGCACTGGAAATTAACGTTGCCGACAAAGCCGTAAAATTCTGTATGAAATCTTGTATCCCATCCCGTTTTAGGGGTTCTGTCGAAAAGGATGATGGCCCTGTCATTGCAGAGGATAGACCACCCATATTCTTTCGTAAGTGGGATGTTTCCCTCTGGAGTATAATCTTGTTCCGCTGTAAAGCGATGCAGTATGTGCTGCCCGCACTCAATTAGTATTGAAACGCCACATTCTAGCTTTAGGAATTTGTATTCTATCGGGAATGGGCCGTTTTCACGAATTAGTATTTCACCGTTTTGAACATTGTCTCCGTTGACTTCGATAATGAGCCCAAGCCTTATGAACCGACCGTAACGTTGTCCAATGGACTTGCGTAGCTCCTTGCCAAAATGATCACCAGAAAATGATAATGAAATTTCATCGTTCGGGCCGCTTATTTCGATAGTCGTTCCGGCTTCACCGCTTGATGGAAACTCCAACGCTGGCAAGTTCCAATTCTTGTCGTCTTTAAGGTACTCTTCTACGTCCAGAAGTAATTCGGCCCGCTCAACTCCTGTGTCAGTCTTGATTCGACTGACTCTCCCCAACTTGAAAAGAGCACGATTCAAGCCAATTCCAAATGCACCAATCCCTGAAATATGCCGTGAGGGTTGACCGAAGCGGAGCACCAGTGCCTTGAGTTCTGCTACCGGAATCCCGCCGCAATTGTCTTCTATAACCAATCCCTCACTACCAAGTTTGAGTTTGATTATAAAACCAGCAAAAGGCTGCGTAGCCTCTTCTTGAGCACCGCTTGCGGCGAGTCTCTTTAGGATGGTTTCTCTTGCGGCATCGACAGAGTTGTCGATCAGATCGAAGATACAGGCCTCTGTGCTAAGGTCACGAGTGAGGCCGTCTACGACAAGTCTCTTGTTGGGGCTTGTATTGACTAAGAATCCCTTACCCTGTTCGCTCATAGCGTTCACGCCTCCCATTATGTCACGGCTGAACCTGTACCAGATGGCTGGTTAGGCGGCAAGCGGCACCGCGAGTTTCGCATGCAGATGATGCAAGAGCGCATAGGATACTAAAGGCGAGACACTGTTCCCAATCATTCGGAAGCTGTGCCACTTGGCGGGATGAAAAACGAACCAGTCCGGGAAACCCTGGAGCCGGGCCGCCTCGCGAACTGTAATTACGCGGCTCTCACTGGGGTGTAGAGGCCGGACAGCCTGATATGACCCTTTGTCACTCCCGGTCCCAGCCCGCAACGTTGGGCTGAGTCCGTTCCATGCCAGTTTTTGCGATCTGCTTATGGGGTCGCATTTTCCGGGTAGGGTATCAGAGTAACGCTTGGCGACCGCTTTGCTGTGCATGGTCGAAAACATACCAGAGACGACTCCGGACTGAAGTTTCGCGATAGCTTCATCCCATCCGAGTCCGTCTGGCGGAGTGCATCTTAACCTTGCTGCGTACTCTGAAAGTCCAGCGGCATCGACTTCGGGATATTCGGACCATCCGAAATTGTGAGGCATTTTCAGGTCTGGAATTGGAGAGGGAAGATCCGCGATGGCATCTCGAACTGTCGAATAGCCTCCAGGTGGCAAGGTCGCGATATCATTTAACGAGACAGCATCCATTCGTTCCGGATCGTACCCAATCACAACCACTCGATGCCGATTGGTGGCCGCGCCGAAATTCGCGGCATTCACGATGGTTGGGGAACACACACGGTAACGCTTGGCAACGAGTTCGATCCCGCTATTTAGAAGGTCCACGTTTTGGGCATCGAGCAACCCTTCGACATTCTCCATCACGAAGAACTTCGGGCTCAAGGAATTCACTTGACGGTAGAAATGGTGGATCAGGCTATTTCTCGGGTCATCTTTCCGACGTTTGCCAATGCGGCTGAAGCCTTGGCAAGGAGGGCCGCCAATTATCCCATCGGGACGCTCGGACCCAAGAAAATGCCGCCACGTTGCTGTGTCAAAATCTGCGACGCTGCCTTGGATGGTTTTAGTCCGAGGGAAGTTGAGGCGGTATGAGGATTGGAGAATAGGATCGATGTCGATCGCGGCGAGGGATCGAAAGCCAGCTAACTCGGCTCCGAGGGAGAACCCCCCGCAACCACAGTACAAATCCACTATTGTGCACCCAGCTTTCACCATGACTCCATTCTTGATAAGATTGCAATCCGTTATCGTGAACACTTCGTCTTTACAAGAAGAATCACACCCCAGGCAGCTTGCACCATCCCTCACTCTCTCCCCCCGTCTCCCCGCTCCTATGCCGCCGCACTGTCCTCGCCGTCACGCCGACTTGGCGCGCGGCCTGCTCCACAGACAAGCCTGCGTTCAGCCCCCGTTCAATGGCCGCCCAAACCTGGGCGCGGTTGCCCGCAAAGGGGCCAAGCGGCACCTCCACCTCGCCGCCGCCCAGGGCCTGGGCAATGGCGTGCGCGGCATCCAGCCCGACGGCTTGCGTTAGCCAGTGCTGTTCGTGCAGGGCCTGCGGCGCGGGAATGTAGGCCCGGCCGCCGCCGCGCACCTGGGCAAGCTGCACAGCGGCCTTGACCCCAGCGGCTTGCGCCACCTGGGCCAGCACGCCGGGCAACTGCGCCAGCAAGGCCTCGGAAATAATGTGCGCGGGCGCGCTAGGGTGCGGCATGGTCCGTTTCCTCTGGCAGGGGCGGCATGGTCCGCCGCTTGCGCTTGCCGCCTTGGATCAGCGCAACCATGACGCCACGCAGCTGCTCGACCGTGGCCCATTCCAGGCGCTCCACCTTGTACATGCGCTTCAGGATGGCCCTGGCGTAGTCCCAGGGCACATGCTGGCCCTGTTCCCGGCCCTTGTCGGCCAGCAGGGCCTCGATCTTGGTGAGCAGCGCCGAGCGGTCATAGGGCCTGGCGTTGCCCTTGCCCTGGCCCCGGCCCAGGTTTCTGGGTGCACCGTGCCGGTCGCCCTTGCGGCTGCGGGCCGTTTTGGCCTGCCAACCCAGCTTTTCCATGTGGGTCAGGAGCTTCTCCAGCCCGGCCAGGTCCAGCTCCGTAGAGCTTTCTACGCCGTGGGCGGCCAGAACGGCGCGGTAGGCGTCATCGATGAGGCCAAGCTGGGCCTTGGCGATGTGGATCTTGGCGATGAGGCCCTTGCGGGTGTCGAAGGTCATACGGGCTCCGTGTTGTGGCTGCTCATCAGGCCGGGGCAACCACGCCCCGGCGACCGCGCCCGGCCTCCTGTTGAGGATGGCTGGGGCGGTTTCGCGTGGTTCAGGCCGCCTTGCTGGCAAGCTCCTCCTGCTTCAGTTCGATGTAGAACTCGTCCGTGGTTTCGCGCTTCACCCCCACGGTCTCCAGGCGGGTATCCGGCCAGTCGCGCAGGGCGTCCTTGTCCACCTCCAGCTTGGTGCGCAGCCCTTCCGTCAGGTTCAGGTCCTGAAGGCGCTTCAGCACCATGGCCCAGGTGTGCTTGGCCAAGAGGCGCAAGCTGGTGGCCTTGCGAAAGCCGATGATGCCGAAGGCCAGCTCCTGGCTGCGCTTGCGCTCGGTGAACAGCTCGCCCTTTTGCTGAATGCCGAACACGGCCAGGGCGTCCTCCAGGCGCTTGCGCGAGGCGGTGAGCGGCTCCAGGTGGAGCTTGGCGGCGGCCTTCAGGGTGTCCACCTGTTCGTTCAGCCCTTGTTCGATGCGGGCCTGCTCGCGGGTGACTTCCGCCAGTTGGCGCAGTGCCTCGTCGGCCTGATTCAGGTCATTGATGATGAGGGGCTGGGGCTTGGTTCTCGGGGCCATGGGTGCTCCTTATTGCCGCGCGGCGGTAGGCGCGGGCTTGGTTATGGGCAGGGTGGCGGCTTCCAGGTTGCGGGCGATCTCCGCGCATTCATCCAAAACGGCGACGACACGCCGGGTGATCTCCCATTGATCCTCGGGTATTCTCCCCGCCAGCTCGCGCAGACGGTTGACGGAGCCTTCAATCTTGCGGGCTAGCATGCGGTCTCCTTGGCGTTGGGGGTGATGCGGCTATGCGGGCAGCCGGAGCGGCAGGCCTTGAACATCCGCAGCCGCAGCGGGCTGGAGGACCAGGGCTTCTTCTGCTGATCCAGGCAGCGGTCTGCGGCCAGTTCGCCAACCACGGGGCACAGAACCGTGGCGGAAAGGAAGGCCCCGCGCACGGCCTTCTCGATGTTGCGAAGCGGCGCTTTGTACTTGGCGGCCAGCACCTGGTTCACGGCACCGGCGCTGTAGCCAATGCGCGCGGCCACGGTGCGCTGGCTGGCGCGGTCGCATTCCTCGGCCAGGGCGATGATCCACTCCGGGCAGCCGCCAAACTCGGCCCAGGCGGCGCGGGCCGCGTCCACGGCCCTGGTGCTTGCGGCGGGGCTCAAGGCTCCACCTCCTCGACCCAGGCGATTTTGCCCAGGTTGGGGTCGAACACAATCTTGGCCCGCGTCACCATGGGCGGCTTGGGGCCGGTGTTTTTGATCAGACGATACAGCCCTTGGGTGCGCGGTGGCTTGCCTGGCCGCAGCGCGGACAGGTATCCGGCTGCGAACAGGTGCTTCACGTAGTCCTTGGCGTCCTGTTCGGTGACGCGCATCTCATCTGTGCTGGCGTTTACGGCCAGGTCCACGAAGGTGAAGCTGGGCAGCATCTTCATGGCCCTCCACATGTGCTCGCGTCTCTGGCCCTGCAGCACAGGAGTCCCATCGCGGCGCACCCTCGGAGCCTCCAGCCCCACATCTTTGACCAGCTCGTACATGGCGGGGGTGTGGCGGCCCTGCGGAGTGACCACGACCACATGCCCACTACGCACCAGGCCTTGCAGATAGGTGCGGATGGTGTCGCGCTCGATCTCAAGGCCGTCGAGGTCCGCCCGTATGAAGCGCTTCAGGCGGCGCATGGCCTCCCACATGGCTTGCCGACCGTAAACGCGGCCGGAGGCGGCGAGTTCGATGGTGGACTTGCGGCTCATGCTGCCCTCCGCGCACCCGCCGGACTGCCGGTGAAGACTTCGCCCTTGTAGTCCGCCAGGGTCACGGCCCGCAGGTCGCGGGCAACCGCGAACTCGCGCACGCGGTCCAGGTTTACGCAGATGCGCCGCACGGAACCGCCGGAGGCCTCCAGGAGCCGGGCCAGCAGGTCCTCGCCCAGGGCGGCGCTGGGGCAGTAGAGCCGGGCCAGCACGCGCGCGTCGTTCTCATTGGCGGGCTGGGCGGCCTGCCAGTCGAGCATGCGGCCATGCACGCGCTCGAATCGGGTCAGGGCCTGGGGCAGGCCTTCCTCGCCAATCAGGATGATGGCGGCCTGGCTGGATTCGTAGATGTCGCGCACCAGCTCGATCATGCCCTTGGCCAGCAGGTAGTCGGCCTCGTCGATGATGAGCGGACGGTTGGAAAGCGAGAGCTGCTGGCCCACCTGGTCCATCATCTCCGGGATGGTGCTGGCCGGGCGGATGCCCATTTCGCCCAGGATGCTGGCGAGCATGTGCTTGCGGGTCCACACGCTGCGCACCTGGACGTAGTAGGCCCGGTGTTTGTTGGCCGCGTAGATGGCGCAGCAGCTTTTGCCCAGGCCGCTGGGGCCGTGGAAAGTGGCCATGCCGGGCAGGCCCACGGGGCGGTGCATCACGCGGTCTACCAATGCGCTGAACAGGGCCACGTTGCGCAAGGGAGCGATGCTTCCGGGGATGGGGGCCGGGGGCTGGCCCGCGTTGACTTGTCCAAGTTCTTTCGTCATCATTTCCTCCGTTGTTGTTCCTATTCCTCTCAAGGCCCCGCCCGGCGCGCCAACGCCAGCGGGGCCGCGCCGTCTCTAGCCTCCGGCGGCGGCCACCGTAAGCGGCAGCCACGAATCGCCGAATTCCTCACAAAGTCCTTTGTAGCTGCGGTATTCCGGGGTGCTCTGGTATGCGCTGAGCCAACTGGCCAGGCTCGGCTCCAGGGCGCTGCCGTTATTCGCCATGCGCTCCAGGTGCAGCGCGCGCGTGTAGCGGGTTTCCGGCTGTTCGGGCGCGGGCGTGGCCGTGGCCATTTCTGCGGCCAGGGCCTCAAGCCTCGCGGTTTCATCCGGGGTGACGGGCTGGGGCAGGGGCGCAGCGCTGGCGCGGGCGGCAAACCCGGCCTCCACAAGGGCCGGAGTCTCGTAGGCTTGGCCGTTTCTCGGCAGGGCCAGCGTCCTGGAGGCCTCGGCCCGGCGGCTGTCCAGAATCTCCTGGGCGATGTTCTTGGTGTTGGCCTTGCGGGCGGCCTCGCGCAGCATCTTCTTGCCCTCGGCCATGACCGCCTGCTGACGGCGCTTGCGGCCCAGGGCCACGTCGCGGCGGGACACGCCTGCTATCTCCGGGCAGAGCGCCCGGCACACAAAGGGGCCTTCCAGGTCGAACACGTAGATCGCGCCCACGTCTGCCTCGTCGAGCTTGACCAGCACGTCGCGGCCTTCCAGGCCTCCCAGCAGCGGGTGGTCGTAGTGGCCGCCCTCCAGGCGGATGCCCTTCTTGCCCACGCGGCGCAGGCCCTCGCCCCCTGGGGCGGGCAGCAAGAGCACGTCCAGGGCGCGTTGGTCCTGTATCCGCTGCACCGGGTGCGGCCACTCGACCGCCGCCTGCCAGGGGCTCTTGCCCTTCAGGCCGGTGTGGGGCTTGCGGCCATACACGTCCTCGGCCCAGCGGTCGCAGAACTCCTGCAACTCCTCGGGCGTCATGCGCAGCTCCACCGGGTCCTCACCCTGGCGCATAAGGCGCTGGGCAAAGCTGCGCCGGGCCTCGATGTTTTTGCGCTCGGTCACATTGTGGCCCACGTAGCCGTGCAGATACTCCATGAGGCCATGGGAGAAGGTGCCCAGGGCGCGTTCGATGAAGGGCTTTTGCTGGGGCTGGAACGGCGCGCACAGCGTGCGCCGGATGTCCAGGCCCAGAAACAGGCTGGTCATGTGGCGGCTCACGTAGTCCGAGCCGTTGTCGGTCTTGACCTCTTCCGGCACGCCCCAGGCCATGAGCGCCTTGCGCAGGGTGGCGGCCACGGCGGCGGAGGAGCTGGAGCGCGAAACGTGCAGCGTTAAACGCCTGGTGAACACGTCGATGCAGCCCACGATGGTGTGGCGCGAGCCGTCTGCCAGCAGCAGGTCGCCGGGCGTGGAGTCCATTTCCCAGCGCTGGTTCAAGCGGTCCACAGCCAGGGCGTCGCCGCCTGCGGCCATGTACTTGTTGCGCCAGGCGTCCGGGTTCCGCACTGCGGAGAAGAGTTGCTCGTTGCGGCTCTTCCAGCCGGAGAGCCAACGCTGCACGGCGCGCAAGGTGGGCAGGCCGTCCTCGCCGAAGCGGGCGCGCATGGCTTCCAGCAGGTGCGGGGCCTGGGTGTGCGGATAGGTCTTGAGCATGCCCAGGCAGAACCCGGAAAGCTGCGGGTTGCCGTCGATCTTGCCCGTGCCCAGGCGGTGGCGGCCCTGGTTCCCGGCCAGTCGGGCCAGGCCCTCGCGGTCAAGCGCCTTCTGCCAGTTGCGGATGCTGCCCGCGCACAGGCTGGGCACGGTTTGACGCGTCCAGTCCGGCACGGTCACATACTGAGCGACGGCGGCGTTGTAGTCCGCCGCGAACAGCTCCGTTCCCCGGCGGCGCGGCAGGCCGGAAGTGGCCAGAAAATCATCGCACATGCGGGCGATGAGCGCCCGCGCCTCGGCCCGGCGCTTGCGCGGCTCGGGCAGGGTGGCGAAGGTGGAAAGCGCTCCCTGGCGGGTCGTCTCGGACGCGCGCGCGGCCAGTTCCTCGCGCAGTTGCTGCGCGGCAGCCTCGTGGTTGGCCGTTGTGGTGGCGGAAGCCACGGCCAGGCGCACGGCATCGGGGAGCGTGGAAAGGGGGAAGAGCTTTCCGCCCCCGCGACCGGGCTTTGGCGTAAAAGGCCATGCCTCGGCGCTGGCCCTGCGGTGCAGGGTCGAAATGGTGCAGCCGAGGGCCTCTGCCAGTTGTGCGGCTGTGCATGCGCGCATCAGGCGGCCCTCACCTGTTCGCTTTCAGGGCAGCGGGGGTCGAAAAGGTAGCGTTCCGGCACGCCAAGCTCGCGAAGCTTGGAGAGCACGCGGGCGTTGTGGTTCGCGCCTGCCACCGTGGCGGCCACAAGCTGGCGGGTAACGCCCAGCTCGCGCCCGACATCGGCCATGCTCCTGCCCGCCCGGTCCAGGTGCTCCTGAATTCTGCGGCGCACGCGATTGCGCGCCAGTCCGCACTCCAAACGCCGCGAGGTCATATGGACACCTCCAGCATCTTCTTGCGCCTGCGGGCTTCGCGCTCAGCCAGGCAGGCGCGGCCATAGTCGCGGTGTGTGCGGTCTTCCGCCGTCATGATTTCAAGGCCAAGGGCGCGGAGCATCATCTGGAGCGGCGCGTAATCGCCAGTGGCCGCGCAGAACACGACCACGGCGATGAGCGAGGGCGTGTGGTCCCGGTCCGATGGCGCCAGCCATTTGTCCAAAGTGTCTTTGCTGATGGACTGGGCGTTGCCCGTGGTGAGCCGCAAGCCTGCCTGCCGGGAAATGTCGTTGATTCTGTCCACCAGGAGCTTGCGCCCGGCCATGTCCGCCCCGGCGGCCCGGTTCATGGCCGCCCGCAGGGAGGGCACCAGCCCGGCCAGGGCTCCGTGGTCATTCTGGAAGAGGGAGAACTGCTTTTGCATCGCTTTGCCGTCCGCTCGGGTTGGGGGGCGACGTCCAAACGCAAAATCTCGCTGGACGTTGACCCTGGCTAGGCGGGCTGGTAGAGACGACTTGGAAAGTTTTCTTGTCTACTGCCCGCAACCACCTTTTGCCCTCGATTGGGTGCAAAAGTCAACTCGTTCGGGTGCAAAACTTTAAAATTTTGCACACGTAGCGATGCAGGGCAAGCTTTCAATGTTTGCAAATAGTTGCGCGGACAATCTCCCCAAGTGCCCCTGAAAAGGTTCGCGCGAAAGCTCTACCCTGGAAGTTTTGCACCATGTCAGAAATAGGCGACCGGTTGAAAGCACTCCGAAAGGATGAGTCCCAGGAAGCCTTTGCCGCCAGGTTTGGCGTGCACCGCAACACCCTTGCCCGTTGGGAGAGTGGAGAGAGGACGCCGGACCTGGATTTTGTCCTGCGCGTTGTCTCTGAATTGGGGATTGCACCTGATTGGGTGCTAAGAGGCGAAGGCCCCATGCATACGGCTGCCAAGGTGCAGGCGCCTGTGCAGGAAAGCCAGCCCCTGTGCGATGTGGACATGGTCTACGTGCCGATGGTCGAGGCGCGCCTTTCGGCCGGTTCTGGGTCTTTCGTGGCCGGAGGCCCGAACGGCCAGCGCTACGGGTTCCGCAGCGACTGGATCACCGCGAAGGGGCAGCCGTCGAGCATGGTCCTCATGCGCGTTGACGGCGACAGCATGGAGCCGGACATCACGCACGGAGACGTGGTGCTTATCGACCAGAGCCAGACCACCCCGCGCGCCGGGGGTATGTACGCGGTCGGGGTCGAAGACCTCGTGTACATCAAGATGGTGGACACCCTGCCCGGCAAGATCATCCTCAAGTCCCGCAATGCGGCCTATGCTCCCTTGGAGATAGACACGCGAGGCGATCTCGCGGACGGCATCAGGATCATCGGCAAGGCCATTTGGCTCGGGAGAGAGCTGAGGTGAGGGCGTTTCGCGCCATCCTGGTTGTGCTTGTTCTCATCGGCTTGATTGCGTGTTCCGGCGGGGAGCAGGCCAAAATCAAGGCCCAGGTGGAAGGGGTGGAGGCAGAATTGCTCAAGCTTGAGACGCCTGTGGCCGAGGCGCATGAGAAGTATCAGGCCGCAACGGCGCAGCTCCCCACAGATTCAAATGAAGCGCTTGCCAAGCACCTCGCCGTAGAGGTCAAGCCACTGGTGCATGACGCTGCCGAGAAGAGCCTGGCCGCCGATAACCGCTGTTACGACATCCAGAAGCGGGTCGAGAACTCAAGCCTGCCGCAAGACGTGAAGTCGCGCCTGGCTGGTGTGGTGTTCCAGCATTCTCGGTTCTATTACTGCCGGTGGCGGGCGTACGAGGCGGCGGAGGAAGCTATCGACCTGTTGGGCCAGGGCAAGGGTGCGGAGTACAAGAAGGCGATGGCGCAGGCCCTTGAGAACATGAACGAGGGAACGGCATTTCAAGTTGCGGCGATCAGCCAAACCCTTGAACTGAACTCGCTGCTCGGCATCTCACCTGATCAAAATTAATCGTCGCGGCTCGGGGCGCGACCAAAACTAACTGTCACGCGCCGCAAAAGTTCCGAACTCGCCCATCCAGCACTTGATTGAGGCCGGAAAGCTTGGCGGACAACACTTTCCCGTCCCACCTCATCCCACCAAATGCCAGTTTGTCCCGGTTCACACTTTGTGCAAGACTTAGTGTCGCGGCACACCAGACCGCGCAGGAGGCGGTTGTCTCTGTGCGGAGATGTTGCGTATCTGGAAGATGTCATGTTACGTAGTTGGTGAATCCGGCAGTGCTATCCCGTCGGCCCTGGAGACGAGTGCCCGTGGTTCTGTTCCAACATCCTTGACGAATCGCCAGCAGAAATCACGGGAGGTTCAGTCATGCTCCAAAGAAGTCTTTCCGGTGGGTGGCTGTGTCTCTGCCTCTGCGGATTCCTGGCGTGGAATCCATCGCAGGTGCTCGCCGCACAAGCCAATGCTCCAGACCCGCAGGTTCTTTATGACTGCGAGGCCAAGGCTGCTGAATATACTAAAAATCTCGGCAAGCCGGGCGACAAGACCCTGTACCAGGAGCACCTGAAGCTTTGCCTGGAGGTCTCTGGGGCGGGCGCTGCGGCGCAGGCCAAGGCATTGCCACGGCCCACGAAAGCCGCCTGCGCTGCGGGCCTGCGTCCCATGGTCTTCAAGAACAACACGACGGAGACGATCTGGGTGGGAGCTTGGGACAGCAACAAGAGCATGGGAGTGGTCCCGCCTTCGGACTGGCCCAATTGGGAGCTGCCACCCAATGCCTCCAAAACCTGGTGCGCCCCCAATGATTTCAAAGGTCGCTTCACGGCCAGGGCCCGCTGCAATGTCGCCACGGGCAAGTGCCTTGAGGGGGATTGCTGCAGCGGGGCATCCTGTGAGCAGATGATCTGCACCACCACATCAGACCCCGCGTCGCTTGCGGAGATCAACTTCGACGTGGCGGAGACCAAGCTCGCCTGGTATGACACCAGCTACGTGGACGGCTACAACTTCCTGGTGACGTTCACCCCCAGCACAGCGAAATGCCAGACTGTGGGCACAGGCAAGCTGCCGGATTGCCCCTGGAAGACCGTCAACGGCGTGTGTCTGGCTCCCTACAGGCAGTATGCCGTGGAGCACCCCTGGTATGCCTTTGAGCCTGACTATTACGTGCTGGCGGCCATGTGCGCGCAGCCCGCTGTTTGCGGCTGCGGGAACCAGTGCCCCGACGTCCCTGCCGATCCGAAGAAAAACAAGCCGTTTGAGAAAGGCCTGCCTCAATGCCCGGACACCTTTCCAGTCCAGCATCCGGTCACGAAGCAGAATGTGACCTTGGCCTCCAGCGGCTGCTCGCCCATCGCCACATACAGCGATCCCCGCGCCCAGGCCCAGGTTGTCTGCGATCCCTTGAAGGCTGATTTTTCCGATGGCTGCAAGCACCCCTGGCCACAGGACTACAAGGTCTATGTCCAGAACCTGCACCAAACCCAGCCCTCCTCGTACAGCTGGCAGTACAAGGACAAGGAAAGCCTCGCCACCTGCGCCCTCGGCGATGACCTGGCCTTTACCGTCACCTTCGGGCCGCGCCCCGCCAATCCAAAGGGGAATGTCAACGTGGTGCAGTTCTCGCCCGCAGATAAGCTCACCGGAACCATCAAGGCGGGGGCGGCTGACCCTGTCGCCTTTATCGGCCCCACGAGCATGAAGCTCCCTGTGGCGGACGGCGACACGGTGGTCGTCGACCGTGACTGCGGCCCGGATACCCACCTCTCCTGCAGCGCGACATACAGCAAGGATGCGGGCTTCACCCCCACGGGCGACGTCTGTAGCGGCATCAACTGGAAGGCTTCAAAAGAGCTGCTGGCCTTGGGCGCTCCGGCTTCAGGCGTGTGTAAGCCCAAGGACGCCAGCAAGGCCGCCTTCACCATTTACGCAGGCGGCGACGTGAAGGCCTTCCTGAAGGTCAACGAGGGGACGGAGAAGACGTTCAACGGGCCGGACCCCTATGCCTTCGAGCTGAAGGACAAGGATGCCGTGAGCCTGAGGATTCTGTGCGATGGAGGCAAATCGCTCACCTGCACCGGCAAGTTCTCCATGGCGACCAAGCTGCTGACCCTGGACGCCGGCCAGCCGAATTGCGAGTCGTCACCGGCGGACTGGGGAAAGACGCCCCTGGCGCTGCATCCCGGCAAGCCAGCAACGAATCTATGCAATTAACCCGAGCCTGAGGAGAAGGATGCATGACCAGGAAAACGCTGATTCTTGTGCTGCTGGTGCTTCTGGCCGCGTTGATGCTTTCCGGCTGCGGCGGCGCGCCAAGGTACTGGTACAACGCGCAGAAGGACCAGACAGCCGCCAAGACGGATCTGTTCCAGTGCGAGGAGGACGCGGCGTCCTTCAGCCGCAACATGGGCGAGGCGGGCAACAAGGACATCTTCCAGAAGCGCCTCCATGACTGCATGTCCCTTCGCGGATACCAGAGCCTCACCGAGCGCGAGTTGCCAAAGGGCGCGCCCAAGGTGCGCTAGGGCGCAAGGGCAGGCTGCTTTTTCTCCCAGGCTTGCTCAGGCCTGTGTTCGCCATGGTCAGTCCGCAAGTTTCTTCCCGGCCCCCTGATGTTGGGGCCGGGAATTCCTTTTCCCGGGTGAGCGTTCGTCCCCCGGACGCCGCGTCTCCCCACGCTTGTGCACCGGGCAGTTTTTATGGCCCGCGCCCTTGATTCGCCTCTGATATAGTTCTATCGGTATTGAGCTTGGGGAGTGTCTTTGGCGCTCTGAAGGCGCGTGGCTGGGGGGCTTTGCCACCATTTGGCGTGCACTGTCGGGCATAAGGAGAAGGGGATGATCGACGAAACAACGTCCAGAAGACAGTTTTTGAAGTTTGCCGCGTTGGGCCTTGGCGTTTCGCTGTTTCCCGGCCTCGCGCTCGACCAGGCCGCGCGGGGCGTCGGGGCGGGGCAGGCGGCCGCCGCGGCCCAGAACTGCCCGTACCGCATTGGGCAATGGCTTCCCTCGGATGAGGCGGCCCTCAGGAACTGGATGGCGGCGCACATCCGCAAGGTTGACGCGGAACCGGGCCAGCTGCATCCCGTCATGGCGGAATTCCAGGCCCTCATCGAAACCGACCCCGTGGTCTACATGCTGTTCCACCAGATGTTCGAAGAGGTTCCCCGGCGCAGGCGCTTCCGCAGAACCCCGGCCGGAACGCCGCAGGTGCGCGACTACAAGCACATGCTGCTGTTGATCAACGCCATTCTGACCACGGCTCCCGAGTACAACACCACGGGCCTTGTGGGCTTCCCCATCAACGCGATCTTTGACTGGCCCATGGGGACCGGGAGCGGGTTTGCCGCGTTCACCAACGACAAGGTCAACGCGCAGCTCAAGAAGGTGCTGAACGCGTGGGGCGAGTTTTTGAGCTCCAAGGACTCCTGCTATGTCTTGAGCGAGGACCCGCGCACGGGCTGGTTCGGTCGCGACGCCAAGAAGGCCATGCCGAATTTCGTGACCGAGTTCCAGTGCGATCCGGGCAAGCCCTATCACGGCTTCAGCTCCTGGGACGATTTCTTCACCCGCCGCTTCCGCGAGGGGCAGCGGCCTGTCGCCTCGCCCAGGGATGACGCCGTCATCGTCAACGCCTGCGAGTCCGCGCCCTACAAGGTCGCCCACAACGTGAAGCGCCAGGACAGGTTCTGGATCAAGTCCCAGCCGTATTCGCTGACGCACATGCTTGCGGGAGACGCGCTTGCGGAACAGTTCGTGGGCGGGACGATCTACCAGGCCTTTCTGAGCGCGCTGAGTTACCACCGCTGGCACAGCCCGGTGAGCGGCAGGATCGTCAAGGCGTACCTGAAGGACGGCAGCTACTATGCCGAGGCGCTATCCATGGGCTTCGACCCGGCCGGGCCGAACGAGTCGCAAGGTTTCATCACCGATGTGGCGGCGCGGGGCATGATCTTCATCGAGGCGGACAACCCGGCCATCGGGCTGATGTGCTTCATGGCCGTGGGCATGGCCGAGGTCTCCACCTGCGAGATCACCGTCAAGGTCGGGCAGCACGTCACAAAGGGCGAGCAATTGGGCATGTTCCACTTCGGCGGCTCGACGCATTGCCTGATCTTCCGGCCCCAGGTGAAGCTGGCGTTCGATCTGCATGGGCAGAAGCCGGGCCTGGAGTCGAAGAACATCAACATCAATGCGCGCATCGCCACTGTGCTGTCGTAGCGGGGCGCCCGGAATGCCCTTTGGAGACCGCCCCTGCGGGCGGTCTCTTTTTTTGCTCTCCTCGCGACAGGCGGTAGTGTGCCTCGGGCCAGTGCGGAGTGCCTGGGGAGCGGAGGATTTTGGCTTGCGTAATCCATTGGGATTTGTAACGTCTGTCCAAGGATGCCCGACCGCTTCGCTCGGTCCGGCAGTGCGGCAACTTGCCTTTGCCAGGACGCTCAGGCGCGTGCGGGCCCAGGACGGACAAACAAGCCCGTGGCACGGGGCGCGACACCCCAGGTGATGCAGGAATGAAACGCGACACGCTTAAATTTGGTGTGGACGAAGCGCCGCCAGCGCACATGGCGCTCTCCCTTGCGTTCATGCACGTGCTGCTGGTGTTCGATGCGATCATCTTCATCCCCAACGTGCTGGGAAAGACAGCCGGCGTCCCCGCGCAGTCCCTGGCCTTCATGACCTTCAGCACGATCATCATCTCCGCTGTCTTCACCTACCTCCAGAGTCGGACGAGGCTCGGCATCGGGGCCGGGTTCGTGCTGTTCACCGGCTCGTACAGCGCGTTCCTGCTTTGCTCGGTCGATGCGGTCAAAATGGGCGGCTTGCCGCTGCTGGCGTCCATGACCCTGCTCACGGTTCCTGTTGTGTTTCTCTATACGTTTTTTATCCGCTTTTTCCGGCACATCATCACCCCGGCCGTCGGCGGGGTCGTCATCCTGCTCATCGCCGCGTCCATGGTTCCCATAGGGCTTGGGCTCTGGGCCGGCGCCCCATCGGCGGATTCCTCCGTAACCCTTGTCCGGGTCGGCATCGGAGCGGTCACGATCCTCGTCCTTACGCTGCTCATGCTCTTCGGCTGCACGCCCCTGCGTCTGTGGAGTCCGCTCATCGCCATGGCCGCGGGTTATGGCGCGGCGTTTTTTGCAGGAGAGCTCACCTTCGAGCATTCCGCCCACGCCGCCTGGTTCGGGCTGCCGCCGGTTTCGGGCTGGCCAGGGTTTGAACTGAACCTTCAGGCGCTGCACCTGCCGTTGTTCCTGGCCTTCTGCATGGCCATGGTGGCCAGCATGATCGAAAGCACAGGCAACATCATGCTGGTGCAGCAAATCTCCACGCGGGACTTCCGCCGGGTGTCGTACGACCAGGTGCAGAGCGGCCTGTATTGTGACGGTCTGAGCAAGGTCAGCGCAGGGCTCCTCGGAACCGCTGTTCCTTCTCTTTACTGCGACAACCTGCCGCTCATCGAGATGACCGGCGTGGCGTCCAGGCGCATCGGCGCCTATGGCGCGGCCATCCTGCTGGTCCTGGCGTTCATGCCCAAGGTCAGCGGCATCATCCTGGATATGCCCGGTCCGGTCATCGGCGGCTTTCTCATCGTCATCGCCGCGCTGCTCTTCCATGCGGGCATCGGCCTGGTCTCCATGATCAGGTTGAGCAACCAGCACGGTCTGATCCTCGGCCTGTCGCTCGTGGTCGGGCTTGTGGCCGGGGGCAAGTCCTTCTTTCCGGACGTGCTGCCGGGCGCCTTGAGCCCGCTGCTGCAGAACAGCGTTGCCGTCGGCGGGTTCACGGCCTTCTTTCTGAGCACCCTGGCCTACCTTGCGCCCAAGCGGAGCATTGAGGGCGTGTTCCGGGCCGACCTTGCCGAGCTTCCGGCGATGCAGCGCCTGCTCGCCAGCGGCAGGCAGCGGCTTGGACTTTCGGACGCGGATTTCAACGTCCTGTCCCTTTGCTGCGAGGAGGTCTTCTGCCACATGGCGGGCGAGGACCGGCAGGACAGGGAGCGCTCGTTGACCTTGCGCATCTCCAAGGCCGAGGAGGGGCTCTTTACGGAGATGGTGTGCGGCCACAAGATGGATGACATCAACAACTTCGCCGTGCCGGAGTCCTTTTTTCAGGCCACGCCGGACGAGCTGGGCCAACTGGGGCTCATGCTGTTTTCGAAATATGCGCGAGACGTAAAACATCTCGAAATTTCAGGGTATTCTTTCATCTCTTTTGTGGTGTGACGCGCCTGCCCGCGCGTGCGCCCTCAAACGGCTCAGGACTTTTGTTGACTCCAGCCACTCGCTGGGGCAAATATTGTACTGCTAAAAATGGCAAAGGGGGCATCGCCATGATCGCGACATTCAGAAAGATACTGGTTCCGCTCGACGATTCCGAGCATTCCCGCAATGCCCTGCGCTACGCCATGGGCGTGGCCCAGGCCCAGAAATCCCATTTGGCCCTGCTGCACAGCATCGGTCGCATCCCCATGCTCATCGGCGGCGAGCCAAGGAAAGAGCTCGTGCAGGAACTGGTGCGCGAGGCCGAGAAGCTGCTGGCGCCGCACGCCAAGAAGCTGCGCGAGATCGGAATCGAGCCAGCCCTGATCATCAAGGAGGGCAAGCCGGGCGAGGTCATTGTGCAGGAGGCCAAGAGCGGCAACTATGATCTCATCGTCATGGGCTCGCGCGGGCTTTCGGACATCGAGGGCGTCATCCTGGGGAGCAACGCCCACCGCGTGCTTTCCGGCGCGCACTGCCCGGTGCTTGTCACCCGCTGAGTTCCCGCTCCCGAAAGTCCCGCTTCTTTTCCCTCTTCATGAGGGAGTGCGCTGTGGCGGCCCTGCGTTCCTTGCCGGGCCGCCTTTGCGTGCGTGCCTCAGGCCTTGGGCAAGTGCGCCGCGAACAGGCGTGCGCCCTGGTCAATGACCGCCTGGCTTGAGAAGCTGCCCGGGGAGGAAATGGTGGTGCTCTCGACGGCTTTCATGGCCGCAAGAAAAGGGCTCGCCGCGTCGCCTGACTCCCGCAGCATGTCCTGTCTGAGTCCCTCGCACATGAAGTGGGCGCAACGCGGCGATTTGAACAGCCGCAAGGTGCAGCCGTCCTGGGCCAGCAGGCTGCAATAGCCTGGGCGCATGGTCGTGCCGAGGGCGTGGTGGCTGCTTTCCAGTTTTTGCAGCAGGCCGATCATGTGCGCCATGTGCAGGGCCACGGGCGAGTTCTGGGAGTTCATGATGTCCGTCACGTTCATGATGACGAAGTGGTTGGAGTTGCAGCATCCAACGGGGGGGGAAGGGCATCGGCCGCCGCAAAAGCCGCGCGGGCCGCTCTGGAGCATGACGTCCACCTGCCGGATATACAGGGAGTAGGCGATGACCTCGCGGCGCACGCTGTTGTGCCGGTGGCCCAGGTGTCCGCTCAGGCGCTCTATCTGGTTGCAGACGCACGTGCCGGGCAGGAAGGGATAGTCTCGCCCGGACAGGGACTCCAGATCGCCGTCCGTGGCGCTGTGGTCGGTTTGCGCAAGAGCGCCGAGCCAGTCTTCGATCGGCATGGGGGGCCTCTGGTCTACTGGCTGCTGCGGCTTGCGGAATTGCCAGACGTTCATGCCAATCGTTGCCTCAGCATACATGCCTTGGTCTGAAAGCAAAACAATTGCCTTGCATGGCCCCCTGATTTTTACGGCCGCATCGCTTTGCGGGAGCGCCACTGAAGTGTTCGTCAAAAAGCCTGGGCTATGCGCTCTCGGCCTGGCCAAGCCCTGTCCCCCTGGCCAGCACGGACGCCACCGACTCTACCTTCGCACTGGAGCGCCGCTCGAATTGAGCCGGGCTGCAGCGAAAAGGGGGCGAGGCTTTTCCTCTGGCCCTTGCCAGAAATCCTCGTGTATCGTATTTGCCTTTATGAACAGACAGATGATCTGGCTTGGTCTTTCGCCTTGGCGTTCACGCTCCGTCCTTCCGTTGTGCTTCGACCTGCTGTCCGGGGGCGCATGAGGGGTCTTCTTCGCAACTTGCCTCGCTGGGCCGTGTACGCCCTGGCCATGGCCGCACCGCTGGCCACAGTGGCGTTGCGGCATTACTATACCGTGGATTTCGGGCACCGGCCGCTGCTTATCCTGTTCATGATTCCCATCATCATCAGTTCCCTCACCGGAGGCCTGTGGCCCGGGCTGCTGGCCACGGCCATCAGCGCCCTCGGCGTCAACTACACGGCCATTCCCCCCAAGGGGTCCCTGGGCATTGAAGCGTCGCACGACCTCATCCAGTGGATTTTCCTCATCCTGTCCGGCGCGCTTGTGAGCGTCATGAGCGAACGGCTTTTGCGGATGGGCCGCGTGTTGACCAAGAGCGATGCCCGTTACCGCGCCCTGTTCACCTCCATGACGGAGGGGCTCTGCGTGCTCGAACTGGAGCGCGACCAGGAGGGGACGCCGGTCGACTACCTGATCCTGGATGTGAACCCGGCCTATGAGACGATCCTCGGATACTCCAGGAAGCAGGCCCAGGGACGGCTGGTGACCGAGCTTTTCGGCATGAGGTCCCCGCCGGACCTGGCCCGCTTCGTCTCCATGCTGGAGCAGCAGCAGCCCATCACCTTTGATAGCCATGTGGAGACGCTGGATCGGCACTTTCATGTTTCGGCCTTTCCCATCCAGGGCGAAACCTTTGGCGTCATTTTTCAGGACATCACCCAGCGCCGCTTGTCCGAGGAGGCTCTTCTGGCCAGCGAGAGCCGCTTCCGCGAGCTCTTCAACCGCACGCCGATCCCCCTGTGCTCCGTGGACAAGCAGGACCGTCTTCAGAACGTCAACCAGCGCTTCATGGCCACCTTCGGCTACACGCTGACGGATGTGCCGACCTTGAAGGACTGGGCGCGGCTGGCCTACCCGGATCCGCAATACCGGGAAGAGCTGCGGGGGCTTTGGACCAAGGATGTGGCCGAAGCCACCATGTACAACACCGAGATCACTCCCCGCCTGCACCATATCACCTGCAAGGATGGCGAGGTGCGCCAGTGCATCCTTTCCGGCATCGCCACCCGCGACGGCTTTGTCATCACCTTCACCGACATCAGCGAGCGGCTGCGGGCCGAGGAGGCGCTCCGCCAGAGCGAATTGAAGTTTCGCACCGTGGCGGACTTCACCTATGACTGGGAGTATTGGCGCGGCACCGATGGCGAGATGGTCTGGGTATCGCCCTCCTGCAAGCGCATATCCGGCTATACCGCGGCGGAGTTCATGGCCGACGGCAGCCTGGCCAGCCGCATCGTGCATCCCGACGATGTGGCGGCCTTCAAGCGGCATATTGAGGACTCCGCCCGTCCCGGCAGGGGACGTTGCTCCCTGGACATCCGCATCATCACGCGCTGGGGCGAGGTCCTGTGGCTGAACCACAAGTGCGAGAGCATCGCCCGCGAAGACGGCACGCCCTTGGGACGACGGGTCTGCAACACGGACATCACGGACCGCAAGCGCATGGAGTTCGCCCTCGCCGAGGCCAGGGACGTGGCCGAGGCCTCCAGCCGCGCAAAGGGTGAGTTCCTGGCGAACATGAGCCATGAGATCCGCACGCCGCTGAACGGGATACTCGGAATGCTCCAGCTCATGCAGGGCGGGGTGCCCGCGCAGGAGCAGGAGGAATATGCGAACATGGCCCTGGACGCCGGGCGCAGGCTCCTCGGACTGTTGAACGACATCCTCGATTTTTCCAGCATGGAGGCTGGCCGCCTGGCCCTGCATCGGTCGCCCCTGCGGCTTCAGGCGATGTTCGACGTGGTGGAGAAGATCTTCCAACTGGCGTGCTCCCCCAAGGCCCTTTCGTTGTCCTTCCGCATTTGGCCGGGCGTTCCGCAAGTGCTGCTGGGCGACGAGGCCCGCATCCGGCAGATCTTGTTCAATCTGGTCGGAAACGCCATCAAGTTCACGTCCAAGGGCTCGGTGAGCGTTGAGGCGTGGAGCATGCCGCATCCGACGATCCCAAGCCGCGTCATTCTGCACCTGAGCGTCTGCGATACCGGCATCGGCATCCCGGACGAGCAGGTGGACTACGTGTTCAAGCGCTTCACCCAATCCGACGCCAGCTTCGCCCGCAAGTACGAGGGGGCCGGGCTCGGACTGGCCATAGTCAAGCGGCTGGTGGATCTCATGGGGGGGGCCATCGCGGTGGACAGCGAGGCGGGCCGTGGCACGGGCATCCACCTCACGCTGCTGCTGGATGAGCCCGGGGCCGGGGACGCCGCGCTGCCGCTGCTCGAAAAGACGCCCGCAACGGCGAAGCCGCTCCGCCTGCTGCTGGCGGAGGACGAGGCCGTAAGCCGCCTGGCGGTGCGCACCATGCTCACCCGCATGGGGCACGATGTCACCGCCGTGGAGGACGGGCTGCAAGCCGTGCAGGCCTTTGCGCAGGATGATTTCGACTGCATCTTCATGGACATCCAGATGCCGGAACTGGACGGCGTGGAGGCCACGCAGCGCATCCGGGCCATGCAGGAGGCCGGCGCCCGGCCCTGGACCCCGGTCATCGCCTTGACGGCCTATGCCATGTCCGGCGACCGAGAACGTTTCCTGTCGCTGGGGATGAGCGGCTATGTGAGCAAGCCCGTGCAGGAGGCTGACCTCGCGGAGGCCCTGGCGACCTTGTTCACCACCCGTTGAGCTCCCCTCTTCACCTTTGGCGGAAATCCGGGTACACCGCGCCGACATCCCGGAGGTCCAGCCAATGTTCAGAAATATCCCACAGTCTGTTGAGGTCACCCAGGGGCACCTGAAGGCGCTGGAAGCCTGGCGCTCGGCCCAGGGCATGGAGCAGCGGCGTCTGCGGCAGATCACGCCGGAAACGGGCAGGCTGCTGGCCCTGCTGCTGGCCAACTGCCCCGCGGGCGATGCGCTTGAGCTGGGCACGGGCGCGGGCTATTCCGCCCTGTGGCTGGCTTTGGCCTGCCGGGCCACGGGCCGCAAGCTCACCACCTTTGAGCTGGACCCGTCCAAGGCCGAACTGGCGCGCCACTGCCTTGGCGCGGCGGAGGTGCTTGATGTCGTGGAGCTGCGTGAGTCCGACGGGCTGGAGGGGCTCAAGGTGGTTCCCAACCTCGCCTTCTGCTTCCTCGACGCGGGGCGCGAAATGGTCCGCGAGGCCTATGAGCTGGTCCTGCCCGCGCTGCCGGTCGGCGGGCTCATCGTGGTCGATGGCGCGACGAGCCACGCCCACGAATTCCCGGACTTTCTGCTCGATGTCGAGGTGGACCCGCGCGTGGACATGGTCATCGTGCCCAACGGCAGCGGCCTGCTGATCTGCCGCAAGGTGTAGCAAGGCGGCCCTCAAGGGGCGGGGTTAGTCCTGTTTCGCGTGGGCGTTGGCGTATTGCGCCGGGGTCAGGCCCACCAGACGGGCGAAGTGCCGGTTCAAGTGGCTTTGGTCGCAGAATCCGGCCTCAAGCGCCGCCTCGCCCGGGCTCGCCCCGGCCCGGAGGAGCTCCTTGGCGCGGCGCAGCCGCTGGTGCGTCTGGAAGGCGTGGGGCGGCAGGCCGACGCTCCGCGTGAAGGCCCGGTGCAGGGCGTACATGTCCACGCCGCAGGCCTCGGCCAGCCCGGACAGGCTGAGGCCAGGGCCGCGTTCCGCTTCCAAAAGCTCCCTGGCCAGCCGCACCGCCTCGGCCAGTTCGTCCTTTTGCTGGGCCTTGTTCGGGTTTGGCCGCCGCTCGGTCGCGCACAATTCATGCTTCGACAGATGCTCCAGCACCACCGCTAGCAGCGATTGCCGCTCCAGGCTTCCCGCTGGCTCCTGCGCCGCCTCGGCCAGACGCGAAAGGGCGCTTGCCAGTTCGGCATCGGCTATGCGCACCGGCAGGCGCACGGGCAGGTTCGCATCGTCGATGCTGAAGGCCAGATACGAGCAGGGGCCGCCTTCCGGCGTGCAGGCATGCGCCAGGCTGGGGGCCAGGGCGAAGACCTCGCCCTCGCGCACGGTCGCGCTTGCGCCAGGGGTGGCGATGCGCCGCGCCCCAGCCGTCACCACGCCCAGCACAAGAGAGTAGTGGACGTGGCGGGGCTGGGCGGCGGCGCTGTTCTGGGCGATGGCCAGGCTCACGCCGGGCAGGTCCGCCGGGCAGACGAGGCGCGCGCGCCACGGCTGCCCGCAGGGCTTCGCCGCATCGCCGCTAGAGGAGCGCGGGCGCGAATTTGGCGAGGATGTACAGGGTTTCTCCGGCATCGGCCCTCACGCTGTGCGGCACGCCTGGCGGAATCAGTCCGCAGGCGCCGGGTTCATAGTGGACGGTCTTGTCGGCCAGGGCGCAGGTGCCTGCGCCCCGCACCACCTCGTGCAGCTCCAGCTTGTCCGCGTGCACATGCTCCAGCAGGCTGCACCCCGCCTCCACGCGCACCAGATGCGCGCTCAGGGCGCCGTCCGTGTCCACGCCGGTGACAAGGTGCTTGAGCGCCACTCCGGGAAAGGATGGGTGCGGATTCCAGGGCAGGGCGGCCAGATCCGCGTCGCGGCTGGGGCTGGCGAGGCGAACGGCTCCGGCAAGGTGCGAAAGATCGTGCGTAAGGTCAGCGTTCATGGGCGGCTCCTTGGCTATAGGGGGTTCGGGAACAACGCCCCCTTGTGCCAAAAAGCCTGCCCGGCGGTCTTGGATGTTCTTGCAGCGCCCTTGCGGCCCGTACGGTCCGTGTGGCTACTTCGCGCCTACGTGGGCCTTGTAGGCCGTCATGGTGTTCAGCAGCAGCATGGCGCGCGTCATGGGGCCGATGCCGCCGGGAACGGGCGTCATGGCGCTGGCGGTGGAGCAGATGACCTCGAAGTCGCAGTCGCCCACCAGGCCCTCCTCCACGCGGTTGATGCCGACATCCACCACCACCGCGCCGGGCTTGATCATGTCGCAGGTGACGAACTTGGGCTTGCCGATGGCCGAGAACACGAAGTCCGCGCGCAGGCACTGCTCGGCCAGGTCCGGCGTGCGCGAGTGGCACAGGGTCACTGTGGCGTCGCCGAAGCGGCCCGGCTGCGAGAGCATGATGGACAGCGGGCGGCCCACGATGTTGCTGCGGCCGATGACCACGGCGCTCTTGCCCTGGGTGGGCAGGTCGTAGCGGCGCAGCAGCTCGATGACGCCGGCCGGAGTGCAGGGCTGCAAACAGGGCAGCCCCTGCGCGAGTCTGCCGACGTTCTTCGGGTGGAAGCCGTCCACGTCCTTTTCCGGATCGATGCGCTCAAGCAGGGTCCGGCTGTCCAGGCCCTTGGGCACGGGCAGCTGCAGCAGCACGCCGTCCACGCAGGGGTTGGCGTTCAGGCTGTCGATGAGGGTTTCGAGCTGGGCCTGGGTTGCGTCCGCGCCGAGCTTGTGCGGGAAGGACACGATCCCGACCTCGGCGCAGTCCCGCTCCTTGTTCCGCACATAAACCTGGGAGGCCGGGTCCTCGCCCACCAGGATGACGGCCAGGCCAGGGGCGCGGCCGTATTTGCGGGTCAGCTCGGCCACCTCGGCCTTGAGCTCTGTGCGGATGGACTGGGCCGTGGCTTTGCCGTCAAGCAGGATCATTGCAACCTCCGGGCGTGTTGTCTCCGGGTCTCGCGCCCGGCGGGCGGTATTTACGGCAAAGGGGGGCGCTTGTCGAGGGCCGGGCTGCCAATGGCCGGAGTCAGCGCACCGTGATCTCCACCCGGCGGTTTTTGGGCTCATGCGGGTTGCCGCTGACCACCAGCGGGTTGGACGAGCCGTGGGACGCCACCTCGATGCCTTCCGGCGGCAGGCCCGCCTTGACGAGCAGCTTGCGCACGCTCTCCGCCCGCCTGCGCGAGATGTCGATGTTGTAGTTCTCGTCCCCGGCGGAGCTGGCGTGCCCCACCACGGCGATGTCGCGCGAATCGCGCTCCCTGGCGGTGGCCAGCACCTTGGGCACCAGGGCCTGCGATTCCGGCGTCAGGCGCGTGGTCTCGCTGTCGAAGTACAGGATGAAGCGCACGGGCTTTACCGGCAGGGCGCGGCGGGCCGCTCCGAAGAGCGTCTCGCTTTCCTCGGCGCTCAGTGTTTCCGGCGCGCTGGGCGCGGACTTGGCGTCCGCCACGCGCACGGCGGAGCCCGACTGCACCAGCTGGGCGGACCCGGCCTGAGTGGTCACCACCACTTGGCCCACGTGGCCGTCCGGGTCGGGCATGAGCTGCACCACGTTGCGCGGCTTGGCGCAGCCGGGCAGAAGCAGAAGCGCCAGCAGGAGCGGCGGGACGAGGGCGCGCGCGCTCATTTCGCGTCTCCGGCGGCCGTCACGGCTGGAGCAACCGCCTGGGCGGCCTCCTCCGGCGTCTCGAAGCCCGGCTCAACGTTGAGCAGGAAATGCGTGCCCCGGATGCCCACGCTGTATACGGGCGTATCCACTCTGGCCACGGCGGGATTCAGCTTCACGATCTCGCCGCTGACCGCGGCCATGGAACCGCGTGAGAGCCTGAGCACCTGCGCCAGCGCCCCCTTCTCGGGCTCAAAGAGGAAGCGCTCCACGACGAGCCTGCTTCCCGGCCCAAGGGACAGGGTGGAGTTGTCGCGCATGACCAGGCCCAGGGCGGCGCCCTTGCCCGTGGTCAGCACGTCCTTTTCGAAGACGCGATCGCCCTGTTTGAGCGCCAGCGGGGCCGCGCCGATGCGCAGCACCTGGGCCTCGCCGCTGACGGATTTCACGCTTCCCGCCGGGGGGGCGTCCGCCGCCAGGGCCGGACGGACCGGCAAGACCAGAAACGCCAGGGCCAGAAAGGTCAGGGCCAGAAAGGTCGGGGTAGGGCCGGCAAGCACCGGAAGCGGACAGGACCGGATGCGCGGATGGTGCGACATGGCAATTCCTCCAAGCATCATTACTATGCCGGGTTTCAGGGGGCGTCAACAATGCCCGGGGCTATGGCAAGGGCAGGCCCAGCCACCAGTGCAGCAGCCAGGGGCCGAAGAGCAGGTAGCCTGCCGCCCCGGCGCAGAGGAACGGGCCGAAGGGCAGGCGGGTCTGGAGTCCTTCGCCGCCGCCCTCAGCCGTGCTGTCGTTCCGGTCCGCCCGGCGCATGGCCAGCAGTCCGGCGGGCAGGGCCAGGCAGGCCCCGGCGAAGAGCGTCACGGCCACGGCGGCGGGGCCGAGCAGCGCGCCCACGCAGAGCATGAGCTTGGCGTCGCCCAGGCCCAGGCCGTCCACGCCCCGCACGCGCCGGTAGACCACGGACAAGAGCCAGAGTCCGCCGCCGCCGAGGCAGCCGCCCCAGAGCGCGGCCTGCCAGCCGATGCCCAGCGTCCACAGGGGCGGCAGCAGCGCAGAGCAGGCAAAGGCCATGGCCGCGCCTGGCAGGGTAAGCGCGTCGGGGAGCAGGTACGTTTGCAGATCGATGAGCGAGAGCACGAGGAGGAGCGTGGCAAAGATGATTGCGGCCAGGAAGTGCGGCGTGGGGCCGAACACGGCCATGGCGCAGACGGCCAAGGCTCCGCTGGCGAGTTCGGTCAGCGGGTAGCGGGCCGGGATGCGTTCGTGGCAGAAGCGGCAGCGCCCCGCCTGCGCAAGCCAGCCGAGCAGGGGGATGTTTTCGCGCCAGGAGAGCGTGTGGCCGCAGGCCGGGCAGAAGGAGCGCGCAGGGGAGAGCACGCTGCCGCCGCGCGCCAGGCGGTGCCCCGCGCAGGTGGCGAAGCTGCCCAGAATCAGCCCGAGGACGCCCGCCAGAGGCAGGAGCAGGACGTTTGGCTGGGCGAGGGGTGCGGGCATGGGTCGCGGCTCCTGTGCGTCGCCCGGCGGACTTGCCGAACGGCGCGATCTGCTGCATGATGCGTCGGGCCGGGTGAGCCGTACGCCATGAGGCCAGCTAGCGTATTTCGGCCAGGTCCACAAGCCCGACAATCCTGCGCTTACTGACCAACTCTGCGATTACTGAGAGGATGCTCATGTCCGGTACCGCTTCCGCCCGCTTCATCCCCAGCCATTCCGCCGACGAGATTTCCGCCCTCCAGCTTTCCGGACTCAAGTGGACCGTGGCCCACGCCTATGCGGGCAGCCCGTTCTACCGCGCCCGCCTGGACGATGTGGGCATCGCTCCCGGCGACATCACGGACCTCTCGGACCTTGCCAAGCTGCCCTTCACCACGGCGTACGATCTGCAGGCCTGTTATCCCCTGCCGCTTCTGTCCGTGCCCGAGGAGCGCGTGGTGCGCATCCATGGCTCCAGCGGCACCACGGGCAAGCGCAAGATCCTCACGTATACGCAGAAGGACATCGACGACTGGGCCAACATGTTCGCCCGTTGCTACGAGCTGGCTGGCCTCACTGTGCTCGACCGCGTGCAGATCTGCGTGGGCTACGGCCTGTGGACCGCCGGGGCGGGCTTCCAGCTCGGCTGCGAGCGCTTCGGGGCCATGGCCCTGCCCGTGGGGCCGGGGATGCTCGACATCCAGCTCCAGATGCTCACCGACCTGGGCACCACCTGCCTGTGCTCCACGGCCAGCATGGCGCTCTTGCTGGGCGAGGAAGTGGAGAAGCAGAATTTGCGCGGCAAGCTCAAGCTCAAGCGCTCCATCTTCGGGGCCGAGGCCCACACCCGGCGGATGCGCCAGCGCTTTGAGGAGGCCCTCGGCCTGGAGCACAGCTTCGACATCTCCGGCATGACCGAGATCTACGGACCCGGCGCGGGCATCGAGTGCGAGGCGCACCAGGGCATCCACTACTGGGCCGACATGTACATCCTGGAGATCATCGATCCCGAGACGCTTTTGCCCGTGGCCCCGGGCGAACTGGGCGAGATGGTCATCACCAGCCTCAAGAAGGAGGCCAGCCCGCTCATCCGCTACCGCACCCGCGACATGACCCGGCTCATCCCGGGCGCGTGCCCCTGCGGCTGCTCCATGCCCCGGCACGAACGCATCCAGGGCCGCAGCGACGACATGATCATCTTCCGCGGCGTGAACATCTACCCCGGCCAGGTGGCGGCGGTGCTGGAAAAGCACGCCGAGCTCAACAGCGAATACCAGATCGAGCTGTCCCGCGTGGACGGCCTGGACCACATGGTGGTGCGCGTGGAGAAGCGGCCCGGATCTGGCCTGGACGCGGCGCATGACGGTATTCTGGCCAGCGCCGTGGCCGAGGACATCCGCAACCAGATACTGGTGCGCAGCCGCGTGGAGGTGCTGGAGCCCGGCGCCCTGCCGCGCAGCTTCGCCAAGACCAAGCGCGTCATCGATTCCCGCGACAAGGACTAGCTGGAGCGCCTGAGCGCAGGCTGTCCGCACACCCCGGAGGGGCGCAATGCCGAGCCTCGACGCCGCCCAGGACCGGCATGTGGTCATCGACCGCCGCGCCGGGCAGTACCTGTGCTTCCCGGACGTCTGCCTGACGGACGCCGGGACGCTCCTCTGCGCCTACAACGAATTCGACCGCCACGCGGGCACGCGCCGCAGGCTTTTGCTGCGGCAGAGCCGCGACCAGGGCCGCACCTGGGGCCGGGCCGTCTCGCCCCTGGACGCGCAGTCCCACTGCCCGCGCCTGTCGCGCCTTGGCGATGGAACCGTCATGCTCATCGACGACGCCGCCAAGACCCTGCTGCGCAGCGCGGACAGCGGGCGCACCTGGACCAGACGCCAGGAAGCCGCCTTCGGCCACGGGCTGCTCGACCGGGTGCTGGACCTCGGCGGCGGGACGCTGCTCTCCGCCGGACACGTGCACCTGGGCACGGAGCCCTGGCCCAAGATCCGGCAGGCCCCCACCGAGCAGGTCTGCTATGTTTCGCGCGACCACGGGGATTCCTGGGCGCAGCTCTCCACCATCGCCCGGCTGGACACGCTCGTGCTCTGCGAGGCCTCGGTCATCCGCCTGCCGGGGAGCGGTCCTGGCGGGGGCGCGCGCCTGCTGGCCCTGATGCGCGAAAACTCCTTCGTGGGCGAGCCCATGTATTTTTCCGTCAGCGAGGACGGCGGCGCGCACTGGAGCGCGCCCGCGCCCACGCCGCTGGTGGGGCATCGGCCCACCCTGGGCTGGACGCGCTCCGGGCGGCTGCTCGTCACCTATCGCGACGTCGGCCCGGACCCCGGCACCAAGGCCTGGCTGGGCGAGCTCGACGAACTGTGCTCGGACTTTCGCGTGCACGGCCTGCACCCGGACCCTGGCAGCCTCGCCCTCACTCCGCAGGGCCTGCGCATCCAGAGCGAGGCCGGGCCGCTTTCGCCCGTGCGCTACCTGCTGCGCCCGCTCAGCGACCCGGAACGCGCCCTTGCCGACTTCGAGGCCGAGGTGCTGGTGACAAGCGCGGGCGAGCAGGGCTGCGGCATCCGCCTTGGCGTGTGGTGGCGGCTCTTCCCGGACTGCATCGTGCCCGATGCCGACGGGGCAGGGGCCGTGGCCTGGGAGCCCGGCAGGCCGCACAGCGTGCGCATCGTGCACGAGCCCGGCCTCTGCCGCCTGTTTGTTGACGGGGAGGCGTGCGGCGAGTATCCGGTGGACCCGCTGGACGGCAACTCGCGCCCCATCCTCTTCGGCGCGGTGTCGCGCAAGGAGGACAACGCCTGCGAGGCGCTATGGCGGCGCGTCAGCCTCGTCATCCGCGAGCCGCTGCCCGGGGGCGCGCCTGGCCAGGAGCGCGAATACGCCTGGCGCTGGGACCATGCCCAGGGGTTCCCGGACGCCTTCATCGACAGCCGCGTGCTGGAGCTCAAGAACGACCGCGACGCCGCCCCCGGCGACTTCGGCTATTCCGGCTGGGCCGAACTGGCTGATGGCGAATTCTTCTGCGCGCACCACCACGGCGGCGGTTATGAGCCGGAATACCTGGAAGGCTACAGCGCCCACGTTCTGGGCACGCGGTTTTTTGAAACGGACTTTGGAGCCAAAGCGTGACGCACATTTCCATCTTGACACCTGAATGGCCGGAATACGAGCTGATCGATTCCGGAAATTGTCGCAAGCTGGAGCGCTTCGGCAAATACTCCATCGTGCGGCACGAGCCCAAGGCCTGGTGGCGGCCCGCCCTGCCCGAGCGCGACTGGGCAGAGGCCCACGCCAGCCAGGACGAGGAGGGCAGGCTCACGATCACCAGGAAGCTGCCCGCCGCGTGGCCGCTCAAGCTGGAGCTTACCCCGCACGGCCCCGGCGGCAAGCCGCTGGCCATCACCCTGGAGGCCCGCGTCAGCGAGACTTCGCGGCACATCGGCCTGTTCCCGGAGCAGGCCCCGCACTGGCGGCTTATCGCCACACTCGGCGCGCAACTGCTCAAGGACGCCAAGCCGGGCGAGCCGCGCCCGCGCCTGCTGAACCTCTTCGGCTACACCGGGGCCGCCAGCCTGGCCGCCCAGGCCGCCGGGTTCAGCGCCACGCACGTGGACGCCTCGCGCCCGGCAATCGCCTGGGCCAAGCGCAACCAGGAGCTGTCCGGCCTCGCGGAAACACCGGTGCGCTTCCTGCTGGACGACGTGGTGAAGTTTGTGCAGCGCGAGAAGCGCCGAGGCAATCGCTACGAGGCCATTCTGCTCGACCCCCCGTCCTTTGGGCGCGGCCCGAACCGCGAGGTCTGGAAGGTGGAGGGCATGGTGCGCGACCTGCTGGTGGACTGCCGCGAGCTGTTGTCCGACCGGGCGCGGCTGCTTCTGCTCACCATGTATAACATCGAGGCCTCGGCGCTCATGCTCGGCAACCTCATGGACGACGTGCTGCGCGGCCTGCCGGGGACCATCAGCGTGGGCGAGCTGGCCGTGCCGCACACCGCGCCGGGCGCGGAGGCCCGGTTCCTGCCGCGCTCGCTGTTCGCGCGCTGGGAGAGATAGGAAACCGCCATGCTTCGCCTTACCGATCTCCGCTTGCCCCTGCCGGATGGCCCGGCCCACGCCGAGGCCGAACTGCGCGCCGCCGCCGCCGAGCGTCTGGGCCTGCGCCCGGACGACATCGCCGCCTTGCGGCTGGTGCGCCGCTCCCTTGATGCGCGCAAGAAGAACGCCGCCGTGTTTTTGTACAGCCTGGACGTGTCCTGCACGGACGAGGCGGGCGAGGCGCGCGTCTTGGCCCAGGCGGGCGCTGGCGTCAGCCTCGTTGAGGACCAGCCGTATCGCTTCCCTGTGCCGTCCGCGCCAAGCCTGTCCGCCCGCCCCGTGGTGGTGGGCGCTGGGCCGTGCGGGCTGTTCGCGGCCCTGGCCCTGGCTCAGGCCGGGTTCGCGCCGCTCTTGCTGGAGCGCGGCCAGGCCATCGAGGACCGGGCGCGCACCGTGGACGCCTTCTGGCAGGCAGGCGAGCTGGCGGTTGACTCCAACGTGCAGTTCGGCGAGGGCGGGGCCGGCGCGTTCTCCGACGGCAAGCTCACAACGCAGATCAAGGAGCGCCGGGGCCGCTGCCGCAAGGTGCTGAGCGAACTGGTGGCGCATGGCGCGCCCGAGGACATTTTGTGGCGCAACCGGCCCCATGTGGGCACGGACCGCCTGCGCGGCGTGGTGGCGGGCATTCGGGCCAGCATTCTGCGCCTGGGTGGGCAGGTGCGCTTCGGCGCGCGGGTGGAGGGCATTCTTGAGCGCCAGGGCCGCGCCGTGGGCGTGCGCTTGGCGGAAGGCCCGAACTCCGGCGGGGGGGAGATCGCCGCCTCCTGCGTCATTCTGGCCGTGGGCCACAGCGCGCGCGACACCTTTTCCATGCTGCTCGCGCACGGCCTGCGCCTGGAGCAGAAACCCTTCGCCATCGGCTGCCGCATCGAGCACCCGCAGGCGCTCATCGACCGCGCGCAGCTGCGCGACCTGGCCGGGCACCCGGCTGTCGGCCCGGCGGACTACAAGCTGGCGCATCAGGCGGCCAACGGGCGCAGCGTCTACACCTTCTGCATGTGCCCGGGCGGGCAGGTCATCGCGGCGTCCTCCGAGCCGGGCGGCGTGGTGACCAACGGCATGAGCCTGCACGCCCGCGACGGCGCGAACGCCAACAGCGCGCTGCTCGTGGGCGTCGGCCCGCAGGACCTGGGCGGCGCGCACCCCCTGGCGGGCGTGGACTTTCAGCGCCAGTGGGAGCGCCTGGCCTTTGAGCTGGGCGGGCGGGACTACCGCGCCCCGGCGCAGAGCCTGGGCAACTTCCTGGCCGCGCGCGCGGCAAAGCGCCTGGGCGGCGTTGCGCCGACCTACGCCCCCGGCGTGGTGCCCCAGGACCTGCGCGGCTGCCTGCCGGACTACGTGTGCGCGGCCATGGCCGAGGGCGTGCAGGTGTTTGACCGCAAGCTGCGCGGCTTTGCCGACCCGGACGCCCTGCTCACGGGCGTGGAGACGCGCTCATCCTCGCCGGTGCGCATCCTGCGCGGGCCGGACATGCAGAGCGTGGGCCTGCCCGGCCTGTTCCCGGCGGGCGAGGGCGCGGGCTACGCGGGCGGCATCGTCTCAAGCGCCGTGGACGGCCTGCGCGTGGCCGAGGCCGTTGCCCTCACCCTGTGCGGCCTGCCTGTGGGCGACCTGGAGGGCCCGGCGGCCTGTGCGGGTTCAGCCCCGGCCCTGGGCGGTGGGGGCGCCGCATGACCGAGGACTGGCTGTATTCCCTGCCCATTGCTTTGCCGGGTTGGATGCGCGAGGGCGTGTTCACGGGCTACCTCGCCGCGCCGGGCTTTCTCGCCGAGCTGCTGGCCGAGCTGAACCTGGAGGGGTCCGCCGGGACCGGGCATCTGGTCTTTGGCGACCTCGTGTTCACACGCACGGCACGGCCGGCGGCCTGGGCGCAGAACATCTGGCTCGACGCGCGCCTCGTGCCCGCGCCGAGCATCGGCCAGGCGGCAAAGGCCCTGCGCGAGATCCAGCGCAACTGGTGGGCGCACCCGGTGCGTCTGGCCCGGCGCGCCGCGCTCATCACCGAGAAGCTGCCCAAGGTCTCGGCCAAGGCCCAGGTCTTTGGCCAGCCCGCGCCGACTGCGCCGCTGGGCTCCTTCACCCTGTGGGATGAAGGGAGCCTGATCGCCGCGCCCGCGTGCTCAAGCCCTTACCCGGACGGCCAGGTGCGTTTCGAGGAGGACCGCGAGTCCGCGCCCAGCCGGGCGTACCTGAAGCTCTGGGAGGCGCTGACGCTGCTTGGCGCGCAGCCCAGGCCCGGCGAGCTGTGCCTGGACCTTGGCTCCAGCCCCGGCGGCTGGACCTGGGTGCTGGCGAGCCTGGGGGCGCGGGTGTTCAGCGTGGACAAGGCCCCGCTTGAGCCGCGCATTGCCGCAATGCCGGGGGTGGAGCACTGCCTGGGCTCGGGCTTCGGGTTGGATCCGAGAATCGCGGGCGGGCCGGGGGCGCGCGTGGATTGGCTCTGCTCGGACATGGCCTGCTACCCGGCGCGGCTGCTGGAGCTGGTGACGCGCTGGCTTGAGGCCGACGCCTGCCGCAATTTCATCTGCACCCTCAAATGCCAGGGCGAGACCGACCACGCCAGCATCCAGGCCTTTGCCGAGATGCCCGGCGCACGGGTCATGCACCTTGCGCACAACAAGCACGAGCTTACCTGGGCGCTGATCCGTTAGCCCGCGCAGCTGACGCGCAGGACGCAAAAAAGGGCGGGGGACGTGGTGTCCTCCGCCCTTTGCGTTGGTGGTGGGGCGAACGGACCTAGAACTTCTCGAAGCCGCTGTCCTCGGACACCTCGTGCTCCTTGGGCGCGGGCGCGGCCTCCAGGGCCAGGGGCCGTCCGTGGCGCTCCGCGCCGAGCTTGAAGTACTGCATGACCTGGGTGAGGCGCTGGGCCTGTCCGGCAAGCTCCTCGCTGGTGGAGGCGGTTTCCTCGGAGGCCGAGGCGTTCTGCTGGATCACCTGGTCGAGCTGCTGGATGGCCTTGTTCACCTGGTCCGCGCCGGTGGTTTGCTCGCGGCAGGCGGCGCTGATCTCCTGCACCAGTTCGGAGGTGCGTTCGATGTCCGGCACGATGGTGGCGAGCATTCCGCCCGCCTTCTCGGCCACGGCCAGACTGGCGGCGGAGAGCTGCCCGATCTCGCCCGCCGCCGCGCCGGAGCGTTCGGCCAGCTTGCGGACTTCCGCCGCCACCACGGCGAAGCCCTTGCCGTGCTCGCCCGCGCGGGCCGCCTCAATGGCGGCGTTCAGGGCCAGCAGGTTGGTCTGCCGGGCGATTTCCTCAATGAAGCCGATCTTTTCAACGATCTGGCGCATGGCGTCCACGGTCTGGGTCACGGCCTGGCCGCCCAGGCGGGCGTCGTCGGCGCTTTTGCGCGCCAGCGCCTCGGTCTGCATGGCGTTGTCGGCGTTCTGGCGGATGTTCGCGGCCATTTCCTCAACGCTGGAGGAGATTTCCTCCACGCTGGCGGCCTGCTCGGTCGCGCCCTGCGACAGCGTTTCGCTGGAGGCCGAGAGCTCCTGCGAGCCGGAGGCCACGGATTCGGCCGAGGCGTTCACCTGCAATACCACGGAGCGGAGCCGCGAAGCCATGTCGGTAAGGGCTGCGGCCAGGGCGCCGACCTCGTCCTTCTGGTCAACATCGATGCGCACGTCCAGCTGCCCATCGGCCAACTTCTTGGCAAACGCCAGGCCCTTGTTCACCGGGCCGGAAATGGCGCGGGTGATGAACAGGCCGGCCAGCGTGCCCAGGACCAGGGCCAGAACAGCTCCGGTCAGCAGCATTGTCCTTGAAAGGGCGATTTCGCCGAGCATCATGGTCTTCACGGCCTCGCGGGTGGACTCGCAGACCTTCTGCATGTCGCGCGCGCTCTGGATGAGCTGCGCCTCCATGTCCTTCTGCTGCTGCACGGCCTGGGCGTAGCTTTCCAGGCTCTTCATGTAGAAGTCGAATTCCGTCAGGATCGCATCGGCCTGGGCGATGTCCGACGGCTTGGTGAAGCGGCCCTTCAGGCTCAGGAGCGTCGTTGAGAGCGCCTTGCCCTGGTCGCGGGACTTCTGCAGATGATCGGCGTGGGTGGTCTGGATGTAATACATGACGCTCAGGCGGGTGGCGGTGATCATCTGGGCGATCTTGGCCGCGTCGCTCGCCGTCCCGATGAGCGTCCCCATCGCCGCCTGCCCGGTTTTGGCGCGCGCAGCCCCGGACAACTGGGCGTTTTGGCTGGCGTCCATCTCCTGGGCCGCCTTCGTGGCGCGCACAGCGGCCTCGCCCATGGCCTTCTGCGTGGCCATGCGCAGCTTTTCGCGCTCGACATAGCCCTTGAAGGCCGCATCGTAGGTCTTTGTTGCCGCAAGCACCAAGTCCATCTGCTCGCGGTTTTTGGCCACCTCGAATTTGGCCTTGTACTTTTCGGCCAGCTCAATGATCTGCGCGACGTTCTTCGCCACCGCGTCCTGGCTCTGCTGGTCGCGGCGAATCTGGAAGTTCTTTTCCTGCCGGCGCGATTCGAGTCCGAGCCGGATGATCTCGCTCATGGCGTCGGACTTGTCCACGCGGTCCAGGACATTGGAAAGACCAGTCCAGCTCAAGGCGGCCAGAAGGGCGGTGAGTGCGAGCACTGCCCCGAAGCCGAGGGCCAGCTTCATTGCCAGGCGCAGATTCTTCATGGCTACCTCGCTATAATAATTTAAAATGAGTTATAGATGCCCATAGTTTGGTAGCCCACTTTTCGGTTCCTGGCAAGGAGAGCTTTAGCCTTTTTTGATTGCTCCGGCTTTGACAATTTCCATATTCCTTGACATCGGGCAGGGTCTTGGCTACTTCATTACTGAATCAACATATCTTGATATTGAAACGCATCGAGGCGCGATGGACCTTTTGAGAATTCACAAAGCCCTTGCCGACGAGACCAGGCTCCGGCTTGCCGCCGTGCTGATCGCCTTCGAGCTCAACGTCGGCGAACTGGTCGGGGTGTTTTCCATGGGCCAGCCGCGCATCTCCAGGCACCTCAAGATCATGGCCGAGGCCGGGCTGTTGGAATGCCGGCGCGAGGGGCTCTGGGCCTTTTACCGCGCCGCGCAGGATGGCCCGGGCAGGGAGTTTCTGGAGCGGCACGCCGCCCTGCTTGAACGCATCCCCCAATACCCCCAGGACCGCGAGCGTGCCCTTTTCGCCATGCGCGAGCGCGTCCAGGCCACGCGCCGTTTCTTCGACGCCGTGGCTGGCCAGTGGCGCGACCTCTCCCGAGAGGTGCTGGGCGACTTCGACCTCGCCGGTGAGCTTTCCGGCCGCATCCCCGCAGGCATGATCGCCGCCGACCTTGGCTGCGGCCCGGGAGAGTTGCTGGAGCGGCTGGCCGGTTCCGCCCGGCAGGCCATCGGCGTGGACAGTTCGCAGCGGATGCTGGAGCTTGCCGGGGCGCGTCTGGCCGTGCGGCCCAATGTGAGCCTGCGCCTTGGCGAACTGGAGCATTTGCCCCTGCGCGAGGGCGAGGCTCAGGCCGCCACCCTCTCCATGGTGCTGCATCACGTGAACGATCCCCTGGCCGTGCTCAGCGAGGCCCGGCGGGTGCTCGCTCCGGGTGGAACGCTTTATGTGGCGGAGTTCGACCGCCACGATAACGAGGCCATGCGCGTCAAATATGGCGACGCACGGCTGGGCGTGGACAAGGAAACGTTGTATGAATGGCTCCAAACGTCAGGGTTCACCCCCCGGCGGGTGGACGCCTTCCCCGTAAACCAGGGGCTTACCGTGCTCATCGCCGAGGCGGCGCTGTAGCCACAGTCTGGCCCGAGAACCTTTTGGAGGTATATCCAATGCTCGCAGTCGATCCCAAGCTCACGTTCCGCGTGGCAGACATGGCCCTGGCCGAATGGGGCAGGAAGGAGATGCAGCTCTCCGAGAACGAAATGCCCGGCCTTATGGCCCTGCGCAAGAAGTACGGCAAGAAAAAGCCCCTCAAGGGCATGAAGATCATGGGCTCCCTGCACATGACCATCCAGACCGCCATGCTCATCGAGACGCTCTCCGCCCTGGGCGCGGATCTGCGCTGGGCCTCCTGCAACATCTTCAGCACTCAGGACCACGCCGCAGCCGCCATCGCCGCCAACAAGACCGCCGCGGTCTTCGCCTGGAAGGGCGAGACCCTGGAGGACTACTGGTGGTGCACCGAGCAGGCCCTCACCTGGCCCGACGGCTCCGGCCCGGACCTCATCGTGGACGACGGCGGCGACGCCACGCTCATGATCCACCACGGCGTGAAGTGCGAGAAGGACCCCGCCCTGCTGAAGAAGAAGGTGGACAACAAGGAGTTCCAGATCATCATGGACCGCCTTGCCGCCGGCTATAAGCTCGATCCCCAGAAGTGGACCCGGATCGCCGCCAAGGTGCGCGGCGTCTCTGAGGAGACCACCACCGGCGTGCACCGCCTGTATGAGATGGAAAAGAAGGGCGAGCTGCTCTTCCCGGCCATCAACGTCAACGACTCCGTCACCAAGAGCAAGTTCGACAACCTGTACGGCTGCCGCGAGTCGCTCGCCGACGGCATCAAGCGCGCCACCGACGTCATGATCGCGGGCAAGATCGCCGTCGTCGTCGGCTATGGCGACGTGGGCAAGGGCTGCGCCCAGTCCATGCGCGGCTTCGGCGCACGCGTCATCGTCACCGAGATCGATCCCATCTGCGCGCTGCAGGCCGCCATGGAGGGCTACGAAGTGCTGCCCATGGACAAGGCCTGCGAGCTGGGCGACATCTTCATCACCGCCACGGGCAACTACCATGTGGTCAACGCCAAGCACATGGTCAAGATGAAGGACGAAGCCATCCTCTGCAACATCGGGCACTTCGATTCCGAGATCGAAATGAGCTTCCTGGAGAACGATCCCAAGTGCAAGCGCCTGGAGATCAAGCCCCAGGTGGACAAGTGGACCCTGCCCAGCGGCAAGTCCCTCATCGTCCTGGCCGAAGGCCGCCTGGTGAACCTGGGCTGCGCCACCGGCCACCCCAGCTTCGTCATGAGCAATTCCTTCACCAACCAGGTGCTGGCCCAGCTCGACCTCGCCGCGAACAAGTACGAGCCCAAGGTCATGATCCTGCCCAAGAAGCTGGACGAGGAAGTGGCCCGCCTGCACCTGGAGCGCCTGGGCGTGGAGCTGGACAAGCTCAGCAAGCAGCAGGCCGACTACCTGGGCGTGCCCCAGGACGGCCCCTTCAAGCCGGATCACTACAGATACTAAGAGGATAGAGGGGCATTTCTGGGGAGGCTGATGCTCCCCAGCCCCCCTCAGGGCACGCAAGAGGGCTTGGGACGCGCAGAGCGCACGTCCCAAGCCCTTTCTGCGTGCGGTGGGACATGAGGAGGAGGCGTCAGCCGACTGAAGGTTCCGGCAGAAGCTCCCGCTGCCCGGCCTCACGCAGCGCCCGGGTGAGCCGGGCCAGAAGCGGCGAGGCGATGTTCCAGCAGTGCCAGTACAGCGGCACCGGCATGGGCGCGTCGGGGGCAAGGTCCATGAGTGCGCCGAGCGAGAGCGGGCTTGCCGCCTGCATGTGCGGAATAAGCCCGTACCCGGCCCCGCCGAGGACGAAATCCACGAAGCGTTCCGAGTTTGGCACATGGTGCCGGGGGACCTGTTGGGGACTTTCGCCCAAGGTGTCGGCCAGATACCTGTCGTGCACCGTGTCCAGGCGGTTGAACACCACAGCCGGGGCAAGCCGCGCCGCCTCCCGGGTCAGGCCCTGCGGGAACCAGCGCGCGGCAAACTCCGGGGAGCAGGCGCAGTGGTAGCGCATGACGCCCAGAAACAGCACGCGGCAGCCCTGCATGGCCGACTGGCGCGTGCTCACGCAGCCCACCACCTCGCCCGCGCGCAGCAGTTCGTGGGTGCGCTCCTGGTCATCCACCTTGAGATCCAGGGTCAGGCGCGCCTGCGCGAGCAGCGGCAGCACCGCGCCGGTGAGCCAGGTGGCCAGGGTGTCGGCGTTCACCGCCACGGCCAGGGACTGCCAAGGCGCGTCCGCGTTGCCCGTCAGCGAACCGGGCGTCAGGCTCCGGGCCAGGTCGGCCTCCAGCAGACAAACGCGCCGGGCATGGCGCAGGAGCCTGCGCCCAGGCCCCGTGGCTGCGGGCGGCTGCGTGCGCGCCAGCACCGGCTGCCCCAGGTGCTCCTCCAGCTGCCGGATGCGTTGCGATACCGCCGACTGCGTGAGGTTGAGCCGCTTGGCCGCGCGTTCGAACCCGCCTTCCTCGATGACCGCCGCAAGGGCTTCAAGCAATTTATAGTCGAGCATGGGCACTATTAGCAAAAATAATGCATGTTGCAAACAATGAATTGTACTTCCTGCCCGGTGCCGGATACCTGTTGGGCCAACAACAGCGGAGCGCACAGGAGCGGACATGCAACTATTTGATCTCTATTTGTATATGCAGGGGTTTGCCTTGAGCGCCGGGCTCATCATGGCCATCGGCGCGCAGAACGTGTTCGTGCTGACGCAGGGCGCGCGCGGGCACCGGCCCTGGTTTGTGGCCGGAGTGTGCACGGCCTGCGACGCGTTGCTCATCGCGGCAGGCGTCGGCGGCGTGGGGGCGCTGGCCGCAGGCAGTCCCTGCGTATCCGGCGGTCTTGCCCTGGCGGGCGCGGCCTTTCTGGCGGTCTACGGCCTGCGGGCCTTCAGAAGCGCGGCCAGGGGCGGCAGCCTGGGCCTGTCCGAGGATGCGACGCGGCCCTCGGCGCGGGCCATCCTGCTGGCCGCACTCGGCGTGAGCCTGCTCAACCCCCACGCGTTGCTGGATACGGTGGTGCTCATCGGCGGCCTGTCCAGCAGGCTCGATGCGGAGGGACGGCTCGCGTTCGGCCTGGGCGCGGTGACGGCCTCGGCCTGCTGGTTTTTTTCCTTGAGCCTGGGCGGGCGGCTGCTCGCCCCGGTGCTGCGCAGGCCCGGGGCCTGGCGGGTGCTCGACGTGCTGGTGGGGCTGACCATGTGGGGACTTGCGGCGGGCATCGGGCGCGAGGCGCTGGAACTGCTGGCCGCCTAGCCGGTGCCCACGCAGCCGCAGTCCAGCGATGTGCAGTTCCGGCCGGTCCGCTTGGCCTGGTACATCATGGCGTCGGCCCGCGCCGCGAGGCTCGCGAGGCTGTCGTCGGGCCTGGCCATGGCGCCGCCCACGGAGACCGTGATGGAAAGCTTGCCGCCGTTCAGGGGCAGCGGCGAGACTTCGATGAACCGGCGCATCCGTTCCGCCACGCTGCGGAAGACTTCCTCGTTCACCTTGGGCACCAGGGCCACGAATTCCTCTCCACCCCAGCGGCAGAGGGTGTCCACGCTGCGCAAGGCGCTTTTGAGCGTCTTGGCGACCAGGGCCAGGACGGTGTCTCCCGTGTCGTGGCCGTAGGTGTCGTTCACGTCCTTGAAGTGGTCGACGTCTATGAACAGCAGGGCGAAGCGGGTGCCGTAATGCCTCAGCTCGATGATCCTGCGCTTGAACTCCTGCTCCACGGCGGCGCGGTTGCCCAGCCCCGTGAGCTGATCCGTGAGGGTCTGGGTCTTCAGCTCCTTGAGCTCATTCATGATGCGCAGCTGGTTGCTGGCATCGGTGAAGACCTCCACGGCGCCGATGACCGCGCCGTCATCGTTGTGCAGGGGGAAGATGCGCATGGCCACCGGCACGCGGTGCCCGTCCTTGTGGTGCAGGAACACGTGGGCTTCGCGCTGCTTGCTGTCGTCCAGGGTCTGCTTCAGGGGGCAGCCCTGTGTGCAGAGTTCCAGACCGTCGGCGTTTATGTGCTTGAGGATGTTGGTGGCGCAGCAGTGGCCGATGACGTCGTCCGCGGAGTAGCCGGAGATGCGCTCCGCACCCCGGTTCCAATACGTGATCTTCCTGTCGAGGTCCACGAAGTAGACACCGTCGAACAGGTTGTCCAGAATGTTCTTGTAGAAGTCCGGCTTCACGTGGAACTCCAAAGGGAAAGTGCTGTGACTGTATGCATAGGATACGTCCGCGTGTGGGCTGGAGCAAGAGGGAAGTGGAGTTTCGCTGGAAAAAAAACGCCCCGGAGTTGTCCGGGGCGTTGGTGTCGTGTTCAAAGTCCGGCCTGGGGCGGAATCAGAAGCAGACAGCCACCAGGTTGAAAGGCGTGTAGTTGTTGTCCGGGTTTTCCGCATAGCGGCAGCCCATGCGGCCATCATCGCGCTTGTTGATGATGTCCTGGTTCGACCCTTTGTAGTAGCTGCAATCGTTGTTGGAGCAGACCACGATGACTCCCCAGCCGCTGTCGGGCGGGGCCAGCCACGCCTCCATGGGCTTGTTGCAGTGCGGGCAGACGCGGTCTTCCAACTCAGTTATGATTCCGGCATATTCGTGGATCACGGAGGACTCCTTTCAGTTTTTGTGATGAGGCGTTTGGGTTCGCGCTCTCCGCGACAAATAAGTCCCGGATGGCGGGCGTCAAGGGCGGCGGGCGGTCCGGCGGCTCAGAAGGTCGTCTTGCGCGGGGCGTCCTCGCTCCAGGGGGTGCCGTCCTGGCCATCCTCGTCGTGCGCCAGTGCGTCGGCGTCTTCGGCTGTCTCAACAAGCGAGGCGGCTGCGCCCGCGCCGGAGCGCAGGTCGCGCAGCAGGCGGAAGAGGGTGCGGCTGGAACGCGGCGGCTTGTTCTTTTCCGCCTCGGCCCTGGCGTTGCGCGCCAGCAGACGGATGCGGCTTCTGACCTCGGCCCGTTCGGACTCCGGGGCGAGGACCACCAGTTCCTCAAGGCCGGACTCGTCGCCGGAGAGAAGCGCGGCGCGCAAGGTTTCCACGGCATGGAACTCGCGGGCCTGGCTGCGGTTGCCGGACTCCATGTCCTCCACGGCGCGGGCCAGCGGGTCCGTGTCCGTTTCGCGCATCAGCGCGCCGATGAACTGGAGCTGGCGGCGTTTGGCCTCGTGCTTGGCGAGCTTCTTGTAGTCGCGGATGGCTTCTTCCAGCCGTGGCGGCAGGGCCAGGCGCTTGAGCGCCGAGTCGGGCAGTTCCGCCAGCTTGCCGCCGAGCACCTGCAGGGCGGAGCTGTCGCGTTTCTTTTGCGAGCGGCTTGGGGGTCTTGGGTCGGAATAGTCGTAGGGCTTGGGCTTGCGCATGTGGTCCTCGTGCTAGGGTGCTGCGCGGGAGACGCGCTGGGGGGAGTTTCCCCGGTTTTGCCCGGACTGGCAAGCGCGAAAAATGATTGTTTCCGTCATTGCCATAACGTGGCGACATGGCTAGTTTCAGCCCGGCACGGCGCTTGCTTCAAACGCGCCAAACGGAAGGATGCAATGGCTGATAACGACCTCTCAAAGCTTAAAATAGACAAGACCGCCTGGCAGGGCGACCAAAACCCGCCGGGCAAAGGCTCTGGCGGCCTCCGTTCGCGGCTTGCGTTCAAGCCCTGGATGCGTTGGGCCTTTATCGGCTTGGCGCTGGTGGGGATGTTCCTGGGCTGGCGGCACTTTTTTCCTCCCTCGCTTGAGGTGGAGACCAGCAGCGTGAGCCTGGTGCATCCCTCGCAGGGGATGACGCAGCTCAACTCCAGCGGTTATGTCACGGCCCAACGCAAGGCTTCGGTGGCCTCCAAGACCACGGCCCGGCTCATCTGGCTGGGTGTGGAGGAGGGCAGCCGCGTGCGCGAGGGCGAGATCATCGCGCGCCTTGAGCGCGACGACGTGCTTGCCGCCCATGATCGCGCCGATGCGCTCCACAAGGCTTCCCAGGCCAGTATTGAGCACGCTCGCTCCGAGTTGGCCGACGCCACGCTCAGCTACGAGCGCATGAAACGCCTGTTGGAGCAGCGCATCATCTCGCAATCCGACTTCGACGCCGTGGAGGCGCGCTACAAGAAGGCCAAGGCCCAGGTGGACAGCTCCGCCTGGACGGCCGGGGCCTCGCGCGCGGCCATGCGCGAGAGCCAGGCCGCGCTGGAGTACACCCTTTTGCGCGCGCCCTTTGACGCCGTGGTGCTGACCAAGAACGCCGACCTGGGCGACATCGTGACCCCGCTTGGGGCCGCGGCCAACGCCAAGGCCAGCGTGGTCACCGTGGCCGACCTGGGCTCGCTGCTGGTGGAGACCGACGTGAGCGAGTCCAGCCTGGGCAAGGTCAAGGTGGGCGCCCCCTGCGAGATCACCCTCGACGCCCTGCCGGGCGAGCGCTTCCTTGGCTCCGTGCACATGATCGTGCCCACGGCGGACCGCACCAAGGCCTCGGTGATGGTCAAGGTGAAGTTTCGGGAGCTCGACCCGCGCATTTTGCCGGAAATGAGCGCCAAGGTGGCCTTTCTGGAGCGCGAGTTGGAGCCCTCCGAGCGCGAACCCCGCGTGGCCGTGCCCGCCGTCGCCGTGGCCGAGCACGCGGGCGGCCCGGTGGTCTTCGTGGTCGAGCAGGGCGCGGCCAAGGCCGTGGCGGTGCGGACCGGGGCCAGGATCGGCGATTTCATCGAACTCACCGCCGGTCCCAAGCCGGGGACGCGCGTGGTGCTGAATCCGCCCGCAACGCTCAAGAGCGGCGGCACGGTGGCGGAGCGCAAATGAACGGCTGCCCCGCCGAATCCGCCTTTGGCGCGGCTGGAGCGGAGGTCTCGCGCAGTCCGGTCATCGAGGTGCGCGAGGTGTCCAAGTCGTACACGCGCGGCCAGCAGACCGTGCCGGTGCTCCTCGGCGTCAGCTTCCGCATCGAGCCGGGGGAGTTCCTGGCCCTCATGGGGCCGTCGGGCTCCGGCAAAAGCACGCTCTTGAACCTCGTGGCGGGCATCGACCGCGTGGATTCCGGCTCCATCCTGGTTGGCGGCACGGACATCACCACCCTCGACGAGTCCGGTCTGGCGCGCTGGCGCAGCAGGAGCGTGGGCTTCATCTTCCAGTTCTACAACCTGATTCCGGTGCTGAACGCGCTGGAGAACGTGGAGTTGCCACTTCTGCTCTCGCCCCTGTCCCGGCGGGAGCGGCGCGAGCACGCCAAGGCCGCGCTGGCCTTGGTCGGCCTGTCCGACCGCCTGGACCACCGGCCCAGCGAGCTTTCCGGCGGGCAGCAGCAGCGCACGGCCATCGCCCGGGCCATTGTCACCGACCCGGACATCCTGGTGGCCGACGAGCCCACGGGCGACCTGGACCGCACCTCGGCCGGGGAGATCCTGGACCTCATGTGCGGGCTGAACACCGGGCTCGGCAAGACCATCATCATGGTCACCCACGACCCCAGGGCCGCGGAGCGCGCACATCTGGTGCGCAGTCTGGAGAAAGGCGTGCTCACCGATGCTGACCCTCGTCTTCATCCTTAAGAACCTGTCGCGGCACAAGCTGCGCAACACGCTGACCATCGTGGGCATCGCCATGAGCGTGCTCTCCTTCGGACTGCTGCGCACAACGGTCGACGCTTGGTACGCTGGGGTCGAGGCCTCCTCGTCCACGCGGCTCATCACGCGCAACTCCATCTCGCTCATCTTCTCCCTGCCCATCTCGTACAAGGAGCGCATCCGGGGCGTTGAGGGCGTGACGCGCGTGTGCCAGGGCAACTGGTTCGGCGGCGAGTACATCGACGAGAAGAACTTCTTCCCCAACTTCGCCGTTGAGCCGCGCAGCTATTTCGAGCTTTATCCGGAGTTCGTGCTGCCGGACGACCAGAAGGAGGCTTTCCTGCGCGACCGCAAGGGTTGCGTCATCGGGCGCAAGCTGGCGGAGCGCTTCGGATGGAAGCTGGGCGATCCCGTGACGCTCAAGGGCACCATCTTCCCCGGCGACTGGGGCTTCACCATCCGGGCCATCTACCGGGGGCGGGACAAGAGCGCGGACGAGACGCAGCTGCTGTTCCACTGGGACTACCTGAACGAGACCCTCAAGAAGACCAGCCCCCGCCGGGCGGACCAGGCCGGGTTCTTCATCATCGGCATCAACAACGCGGAGAACGCGGCCAGCATCTCCCGCGCCGTGGACGTCCGCTTCGCCAATTCCCTGGCCGAGACCCTCACCGAGACCGAGAAGGCCTTTCAGATGAGCTTCGTCACCATGAGCGAGGCCATCGTGGCCGCCATCCAGATGGTCTCGTCCCTGGTCATCCTCATCATCATGGCCGTGGCCGCCAACACCATGGCCATGAGCGCGCGGGAGCGCATGGGCGAGTTCGCGGCGCTCAAGGCCATGGGCTTTGGCGGCTGGTACCTGGCCCTGCTGATTCTGGGCGAGTCGCTGGCCATCGCCGCCATCGGCTGCGCCCTTGGCTGCGGCCTCACCTTTCCCGTTGCTGCCGCCTTTGGCGATGCCGTGAGCCAGTATTTTCCGGTGTTTCAGGTTTCGAGAACCACCGTTGTGTTGCAAGGGCTTTCGGCCCTGGCCGTGGGCCTGGTCGCGGGCATCGTGCCCGCCCTGCGCGCGCGCGGCGTGGGCATTGCCGAGGCACTGCGGAGGATCGGCTGATGGCCTCCCTCGTCACCTACAGCCTGCGCAACCTGCTGGCCCGGAGGCTCACCACTGCCCTCACCGCCGGAGGCATGGCGCTGGTGGTCTTCGTCTTCGCCGCGGTGCTCATGCTGGCCGAGGGCCTGCGCGCCACCCTGGTGCAGACCGGTTCCCCGGACAACGCCATGGTCATCCGCAAAGGCTCCAAGAGCGAGATCGAGAGCGTCATCGAGCGCGGCACAGCCCCGCTGGTGGAGACGCGGCCGCAGATCGCCCGGGCGGCGGACGGCACGCCGCTGGCCGCGCGCGAGGTCGTGGTGCTCATGAGCCTGACCAAGCGCGGCACGGACAAGGCCGCAAACGTCATCCTGCGCGGCATTGACAGGAAATCCCTTGAGTTGCGGTCGCAGGTGCGGCTGGTCAGCGGGCGCATGCCGCGTTTCGGCTCAACGGAGATTCTGGCAGGGCAGAGCGTTTCCCGGCGTTTCGCCGGAGCGGGCCTGGGCGAAAAACTCAAGTTCGGGATGCGCGAGTGGACCGTGGTGGGCATCTTCGACGCCGGGGCCACGGGGTTCAGTTCCGAGATCTGGGGCGATGCGGATCAGTTCATGAGCGCCTTCCGGCGCGAGGCCTACACCCTTGTGGTGGCAAGGTTCACAGGCGGCGAGGCGGGATTCGCCGCCTTCCGGGCGGGCATCGAGTCCGATCCGCGCTTGAGGCTTGAGACCAAGCAGGAGACGGTGTTCTATGCCGAGCAGTCGGAGATGATGGCCACGTTCCTGCGCATCATGGGCGTGTCGCTCACGGCCATATTCTCCATCGGAGCCATGATCGGGGCCATGATCACCATGCATTCCGCCGTGGCCGGGCGCACGGGCGAGATCGGCACCCTGCGCGCCCTGGGCTTCCAGCGCCGGGCCATCCTGCTGGCCTTTGTGCTGGAGGCGCTGTTCCTTGGCCTGCTCGGCGGGGCCTTGGGCCTTGTCGCCGCGTCCGGCCTGCAACTCTTCACCATCTCCACCATGAACTTCCAGACCTTCTCCGAACTGGCCTTCGGCTTCAGCCTCACGCCGGGCATCGTCGCGCTGTCCCTGGGCTTCGGCACGTTCATGGGCCTGCTCGGCGGACTCATTCCCGCTGTGCGGGCAGCGCGCATCAAGATCGTGGACGCCCTGCGCGCGGCGTAAGCGTCCTCTAGCGCAGGGAGAAGTCCACACGGCCTCCGGCGGGCGCGCCCTTGGGCGCTTCCACGCCAACGCGCGGGGCCAGCAGGAACACCCGGGCCTGGTCGATGCCGCCCTTTTCCACAAGCCACTCCTGCACGGCGATGCCGCGATCGCGGGCCAGACGTTCCATGCCGCCAGCGCCCAGGGTGGCGTTGTCCAGAAGCAAGGTCTCCATCTGCTCCACTGGCAGGGTCTTGGCGATCCCGATGAGGTTGCGCGGCTTCTTGACGTCGGATGCCTTGTACACCCGTTCCAGGTAGCGCGCGTATTCCTCCTCGGTCAGGGTGATCTCGGCCACATTGCCGCTGGCCTTGCCCTGGCGGGCCAGCTCCGTGGCCTTCTGCGCCTTGACGCGGTATTCGAGCCGCGCGCGCTTGAGGCCCTCCTCCTCTACAGCCGGGTCAGCCGAGCCCGCCAGTTCGAGCTTGAGGCCGGGGCGATCCTGGAGCGCCTTGGACAGGCCTTGCAGATGCTTCTCGGCCTCAGGCGTCAGGGTCGTGCGACCGGGCTCGAAGGCCACGTAGGAGAGGTCCTCTCCGCCGCTGAAGAGCGAGGCGAGCAGGGAGAAGGGCGAGGTGACGGCCTTGGTGATGATGTTCCACAGCACCTTGACGATGATGCCGCCCACGCTGAACTCCGGGTCATCCAGAGAGCCCTCGATGGGCAGGTTGATGTCGATCTCTCCGCGCGAGTTGGACAGGAGCGCCACCAGCAGGTTCACCGGCACGTTCATGGCATCGGGGTGGTCCACCTTTTTGCCGAAGGTGAGCTGGTCGAGGAAGATCTTGTTCTCGGCTTTGAGCTTGTTTGCCTCCACCGTGTAGTGCACGTCAACCGAGAGCTTGCCCTTCTCGATGGCGTAGCCCACGTAGCGGCCCGAATACGGGCTGAAGCCCGCCATTTCGATGCCGGTGGCCTTGGCGCGGATGTCCAGGTTGAGCACCGGGCCGAGCGGGTCCAGCTTGCCGGAGATGTCCAGCGGACCGGTGCGGTCCACCTTGCCCCGGATGGCCACGTCGGTCAGGGTTCCGGCCTTGAGCGCGCCGATCTGGCCGGAAAGGTCGGTCAGGTTGGCCGTGTAGTGGGGCTTGATGAACCGGTCGGTGAAGTTGATGTTGCCGCCCTTGAGCACGATGCGCCCGATGCGGATGTCGGGTGTCGGCCCGGACGCGGCTGGTCCGGATGCGGCTGGCGCGGCCTGCGGCGTGGGGGGCTTGGGGGCCGCAGCCTGTTGCGTCTTTGGCGCGTCTTCGGGCTTTGGCGCGGCGCTCTTCGGTTCCGTGGCCTTGGCCTGGGCGGCGGCCTCGTGGTCCTGCTCCGATTTCAGCACGTCGTTCAGGTTCAGGCGGCCCTCGGAGGTGAGCAGCGCACGCACGAAGAAGTTGGAGATGGCGATCTCGTTTATGCCCACGCGCAGGGGGGCCGAGCCCGCGTCGAGCCCGCTCAGCTTGAGGCTGCGCCAGCGCAGAAGGTCGGCGGAGTTGATCTTGTCCAGCACGCTGAAGTCGACGAGGCTTACGTCGCCCTTGAACGAGGCCGCGAACGCGTCCGGGTTTTGCCCGTCCGCCAGGATTCTGCCCTGTGCCGAGACCTCGCCCCGCGTGAGCACGGCGTTTACGCCGGTTTCAACCAGACCCTGCAAGGCCACGAGGTCCACATGGGCCATGTCCAGGTCCAACTCGGCCTTGATGGCCGGGGCGTGCCGCACCGTGCCGCCGAGCCTGACCGCGCCGCGTTCGTTGACCTGAGCGGCGAAAGCGAGCTTGGCCGGGGCGGCGGCGCTGGAAAGTCCGTCAAGGTTCAGGGAAAGCGCCTTGACCTCAAGCGGGCGCACCTTGGCCCCAAGGGTCGTGTCGGTGTAGCGCAGGCTGCCCTCGGCCATGGCCACCTTGCCCACGCTCCAAGTCCAGGCGGCCTGGGTCTTGGCGTCCGGGGCTTTGGCGACTGCTGGTTTTGCGGCGGGCGTCTTTTTCGCATCCGCGACAGCCGTCGCCTTGGCGAAGGGCTTTGACTTTGTCTTGGCTGTCGGCTTGGCTGCGGGCTTGGCGGCGCCCAGGCCCTCCAGGGCGGTGACGATGTCCACTTCGCCGCCGTCCCGGCGGGTGATTGTGCCAAAGGGCTTGCTCAGGCGCACTTCGCCCGCCTTGGCCGTGCGCGCGCTGGTGGAGATATCGACCCCGGCGAGCTCAAGGTCGGCGAAGCCCAGGAACGGCTCCTTGGCGTTGCTGGTAAGGAGCGCGGCATCGTGCAGTCCAAGGCTGCACCGCACCGCTCCGGCCAGGGTGGCCTCGTCCAGGCGCAGGTCGGCCTTGCCCAGGCGCAGGCGCAAGGGCTGGCCGTGCGCCTTGTTCAGGCTGGCGGAAACCCCGCTCAAGCTGCTTTGGCCGGAGAGGCGCACGGTCGCGTCCTTGCCCTGAGGCTGTGAGAATCCCACCGTGAGCTTGGCGTCCAAACGCGCGGATTGCAGTTGGATGGGCAGGTCCGGCGGCGCATACTGGAACACGCGCATCAGGTCGAAGTCGCTCAGGTTCAGCTCGATGGTCGCGTCCTTGCCTGGTGCGAAGGGCCGCACCGCTCCGGCCAGACTTATGGCCGCGCCGTTCACCTTGGCCGAGAACCTGGGCTGCACGTGGCTTTCCACCGTGCCCGCCGTGTTGGCGATGAAGGGGATGCCCAGCGAGAGGTCCGTCACCTCATGCCGTCCCGCCTGCTTCTGGTCGTCAAAGCTCAGGCGGCCGCCTTCGATGCTGATGTTGGCGACCGAGAATTCCGGCGTGGGCGAGGACGGCCCGGATGTCCACTTGTCGATCAGGTCCGAGACGTTGAGGCGGCCATCGGCCTGACGCACCAGATGCAGGCGCGGGCCGGTGAGGCGCACTTCGCTGACCACAGGGATGCCCCGCAGGCTCGCGGTGGAGATATCAACGAAGAGGCTGTCGAAGCCGAACAGCTCGGCATCCGTGGCGTTCTGCCCGGCTTGCGGCCCATCTTCTCCAATGCTGAAACCGCTGATAGTGGCTGACAGAGCGTAGGGCGAGATCTCGATTGCGCCGATGCGCACGGGCCTGCCGAACTCCTCGGCAAGCAGCGCCTCGGCCTTTTGCTTGGCGAAGCCGGGCAGCCAGAAGTACCCGGCCACGCCGAAAAGCAGAAAAAGCGCGGCCAGGGTGGCCAGGATGTACCGCAGGGGGCGGTTGCGCAGAATCGCCTTGCCGTGCTCCGTGATTTTCGAGGTGCTGGAGGCTTGTTCTGTCATGTCGCTGCCAGTGGTTGGAGGTTCCTGCCGCAGACTGGATGGCGGCTCAAAGCCTGAGGCCGATTGAGCCTCATGGGCTCGGCCGTTCGAGAGCCGGACCCTGGAATGCGCATTGTGCATGTATTTTTGAGCAACGCAGGGGCAAAGTCAAGGTGACAACACGCCAAAGCGAGTTTTGAGGATGAAAAAGGCCGGGAGCTTGCGCCCCCGGCCATGCTGTCCATGCTTGAAAGCGTGAAGCGGGCCTACGCCACCCAGTCGTCGCCTTCCTCCACCGGGGCGAATCCGCGCCGGATGGTGTTTTCGGAAACCAGGCGCGGGTCCATGAACTGGAGCAGATAGTCCGGGCCGCCGGATTTGCTCCCCACGCCGGACATGTTGAAGCCGCCAAAGGCGTGGCGTTCCACCATGGCTCCGGTGCTGCCCTTGTTCAGGTACAGGTTGCCCACGCGGAACTCCTTGCGCGCCTTCTCCAGGTGCTTGGGGCTGCGGCTGTAAATGGCCCCGGTGAGGGCGAAGCGGGTGGAGTTCGCGATGTCGAGCGCCTCGTCGATGTTCTTGGCGCGCATGACCGCCAGCACGGGGCCAAAGACCTCCTCCTGGGCGATGCGGTGGCTCTTGGTAATGCCTTCCACGATGGTCAGCGGCGCGTAGCAGCCATCGGCAGGAATGTCGGTGCGCTTCACCAGCACCTTGCCTTCGGAGGCCGCGATGTCGATGTACTTGAGCACGTTGGCCAGCGCGGCCTTGTCCACCACCGGACCCATGGCGTTGGCCGGGTCCTCGGACGGGCCGATCTTGATGGACTTGGCGGCCTCCGCCAGGCGGGAAGTGAAGCGCTCGTAAATGGGGTCGAGCACGATGACGCGCGAGCAGGCCGAGCACTTTTGGCCCTGGAAGCCGAAGGCCGAATACAGCACGCCGGTCACGGCCTCGTCCAGGTCGGCGTCGTCGTCGATGATGATGGCGTTCTTGCCGCCCATCTCGGCGATGACCTTCTTGCACTGCACCTGGCCGGGTTGGACCTTGGCGGCCTTCTCCTGGATGCGCAGGCCCACTTCCATGGAACCGGTGAAGGCGATGACCGAGACGTCCGGATGCTCCACCAGGCAATCGCCCATGACCGAGCCCTTGCCCGGCAGGTAATTGAACACGCCGTCGGGCAGTCCGGCTTCCTTGAAGATGCGAACGAGGCCGTACCCCACCACAGAGGACAGGCCGGAGGGCTTGTAGACCACGGCGTTGCCGCATACGATGGCCGCGGCGGCCATGCCCGCGCTGATGGCCAGCGGGAAGTTCCAGGGGCCGATGACGGCGGTGACGCCCTTGCCCTGGTAGAAGTACTGGTTCACCTCGCCCGGGGCGTTGCCCATGCGCCTGGGCGCGCCCAGGCGGATCATCTCGCGGCCGTAGTACTCCAGGAAGTCGATGGCCTCGGCCACGTCGGCGTGGGCCTGGTCCCACTGCTTGCCGACCTCGAGCACCTGCAGGGCGGAGAGCTCGTTGATCTCGCGGCGCATGATGTCCGCCGCCTTGAAGAGCACCTTGGCGCGCTCAAGGGGCTCCACGTCGCGCCAGGAGAGGTACGCCTTCTTGGCGGTCGCCAGCGCCTCCTGGGTCTCCTTCACGCCGGCCTGGCACACGCTTCCGATGATCTCGCTTGGCTTGGCCGGATTGTAGGAGTCGAGCGTGTCGGCGGTTTTCACTTCCTTGCCGCCGATGACCAGCGGGTAGGTTGTGCCGAAGTCCCGCCGCACCTTGGCCAGGGCGTTCACCATGCCCGCGCGCGCGGCCGGGACTGTGAAGTCAACGTTCGCATGGTTGGCGAAGGCCGGCAGTCCGCCAGGGCCGGGCTTCACCTTCTCGGAGGAGGGGGCGGCGGCCTTCTTGGCGGCGATTTCGCGCTCGCGGCTCTTCTCCGGGTTTTCCAGCAGGCGCTCCAGCTCCGCGCCCTCGGCGAAGCTCTGGCGCAGGAAGCTCTCGTTGGCGGTGTTCTCCAGCAGGCGGCGCACCAGATAGGCCATGCCGGGGATGAGGTCGCCGTAGGGGCAGTAGAGGCGCACGCGGCGGGCCACGTTGCGCAGACCCTTGCGCACGGGCTCGGCCATGCCATAGAGCACCTGGAACTCATAGCGGCTCTCGGGCACGTTCAGGGCCTTGGCCGTCTCGATGACCGTGGAGATGGTGCGGATGTTGTGCGAGGCGCAGGCGAAGTGGCAAATGTCATGGTTTTCGAGGATCACTCGGGAGATGCGCTCGTAGGCCATGTCGGTCTCGGCCTTGATGGTGTAGACCGGGATGTCCCAGCCGTTCTGCTTGGCCAGAACCGTCTCGGAGTCCCAGTACGCGCCCTTCACCAGGCGGATGGAGATGGGCAGGTTCTCCCTTCTGGCCCAGGCGATCATCTCGGCCACGTCCACGTCGGTGCACTTGAGGTAGCACTGGAACACGATGCCCAGGTTGGGATAGTCGCGGTGCTCCGGGGCGCTGCGCAGGCGCTTGTACAGCTCAATGGTGATTTCCTTGTACTTGAGCTGCTCCATGTCGATGCACAGAAAGCCGCCCATCTCCTTCACCTTGCGGTAGATGGGCTCGATGCGGCGGTACATGCCCTCAACGCTGCCGGCCACGTCCACAGCCTTGGCCTGGGAATAGAAGGCCGAAGGCTTCACGGCCACGTTGACCTTGGGCGCGTGCCCCCAGTCCAGGCCGCCGCCCTTCTCGACATCGAGACCGTCCCACTTCTTGTACTCGGCCTGGATCCCGCCGAGGACCTCCATGTAGCCCGCCGCGTACTCGTCGCATTCCTTTTCGTTCAGCGGAGCCTCGCCGAGCAGGTCGATGACGAAGGCGAAGCCGTCCTTGCGCAGCTGGCGGATGCCCTTCACGGCCTCCGACGCCTTCTCGCCGATGATGAACTGCCGGGCCATGCCCTCGATGTTGGAGCGGATGGCCTTGTTGAGCACCATGGCCACCAGTCCGCCGCCGAAGCTGGTCTTGCCCGCGCCCCACTTGAGCACGTCCGGGATGTTGGCGTCCTTGTCGCCGAAGTATTCCTCGATGTGCCGCGAAAGGGATTCGCTGGTGTTGAGATAGGGCAGGACGTCCACGAAGCGGAACATCTGGACCTTGAAGTCCTCGTTCTTCATGGCCCAGTCCATGACCTTGCCGGTCCACCAGCCCTTGTTGAAGATGGAGGGCGCCTCTCCGGCGATGCTGTGGAAGAATTCCCTGCCCCTGGCGACGATTTTCGGCTCCAGGGCGGCGGTGTCGAGAGCTGTCATTGCCTACTCCTTGATCTGATCTTTTGTGGTGGCCTGGCCTTCCGCCCTGGCGGACGCGTGCGCGTCTTCGGCCAGCGGGAGGGAGCGGGTTTCCTTGAGAGTGGTGAGCACGACGGTGGTGCGCGTGTCGCGCACGCCGGGGATGGCCCCGAACTGTTGCAGGATGAGCTGGAGGTGTTCGGTGTCGCGCGCGCGCACCTTGAGCAGGTAGGAGTCCTGTCCTGCGGTGTAGTGGGTTTCGAGCACGCCCGGCACCTGGGCCAGGGCCTTGCCGATGTCGGTGGAGCCAACGCCCTCGTCGGCCCGCACAAAGGTGAAGGCGGTCAGGGTGAAGCCCACGTCCTTGGGCCGCAGCACGGCCTCGAAGCCCCGGATGACGCCCTTGCGCTCCAGCTTGCGCATGCGCTCCAGCACGGCGGAGGGGGCCATGCCCACCGCGCGGGCGATGTCGGCGTTAGAGGTGCGCCCGTGGTCCTGGAGAATGCTCAGTATTGTCATGTCAATTTTGTCGATCATTCTGATACCCTTCCGTTTTGAGAATTAAATTCTGTTTGTGGCGGAATGTCAATGGTTGTGTGCGGCGAAAATCGATGAAAACGAAGACTCCGCCGGAATGTACCAAGGCCTGTCACGTCAGCGCCTCGCCCTGTTCCGGTTCCTCTGGAGGCGCGGATTGAAGCGGACGCAGGCAAGGTTTCCGGTGCGCGGCCAGGGGGCGCCCGTCCGTGAACTTTGAACGCCTCCCCTTTGCATTTCCTGTCCCTTTGCGGTAGCGCTGTGGACATCATGCGTCCCTCCACGCCGCCGAAGCAGATCCCCGGACTCACAGTCCTCCAGGATGCCCCTGGGACGCTCGTCGTGCATCTTTCCGGAAGCCTCCGGGCCGAGACCGTGGCCCGGCTCTGGGAGCCAGCCCTGGCCCGCGTTCGCGCGGGCGACCTGACCTCGCTGCGCCTGAAGCTGGATGAAGTCGATGACCTTGACGGCGCGGGGCTTGCGCTTCTGGTGAAGCTGCGCGCGGAGGGGCACGCAGCCGGGGTCGCTGTGGAGATGTTGGGCCTGCCGCCGCGCTACCAGCACCTGCTGGACCTGGCCCTGCGCGCCGAGGCGGAAGAGCGGGAAGCCAAGGCCGACATGCGCGATCTGCGCGACAGGTTGAAAGACCGGCTGACCATATCGGCCCGCGAACTGCGCGACCTCGTGTGTTTCGTGGGCGAGAGCTCCCAGGTGCTGTACCGCTCGCTGCGGCATCCGCGCGGGGTGCGCTGGAAGGATGTGGTGGCGCAGGCGCTCGCAATCGGCGTGCAGAGCCTGCCCATCCTGCTCCTGATCGGCTTTCTCATGGGCCTGATCATGAGCTTCCAGTCGGTCATCAGCCTGCAGCGCTTCGGCGGCGAGATATACGTGCCCAACATGCTGGGGCTGGTGATGTTCCGCGAGATGGGGCCGCTGGTCACGGCCATCCTGCTGGCCGCGCGTTCCGGCAGCGCCTTCGCGGCGGAGATCGGCACCATGCGCGTCAACGAGGAGTTGGACGCGCTCACCACCATGGGCATCAGCCCGGTGCGCTTTCTTGTCGGCCCGCGCATCCTCTCGTCCCTTGCCGTGGTGCCGGTGATGACGCTGTTCTTCAACTTCGCCAGCCTTGTGGGCGGCGCGCTGGTCATGCTCTCCATCGGCTTTCCGCTGGTGACATTCACCTCGCGCGTGTTCGCCAACGTTACGGCCACGGACTTGATCGGCAGCCTCATCAAGATCATCGTGTTCAGCCTGCTGGTGGCCGGGGTCAGCTGCCTCAAGGGCTTGCGCACCGGCGGCGGGGCCGATGCCGTGGGCCGCTCCACCACCGGGGCCGTGGTCAGCGGGCTCATCCTCATCACCGTGGCCGACGGCCTGTTCGCCGTGCTGTTCTATTATTTCAAGTTTTGATACAAGGTCTGCCAGGAACAACAGATGGACATGAGCGGCAACGACAGCGACGACCCCATCATCCGCGTGCGCGGCCTCACCTGCGGCTACGGCAAACGGACCGTGCTCAGGGACGTGTCCTTCGACGTGCGCCGGGGCGAGGTCTTCGTGGTCATCGGGGGGTCGGGCTGCGGCAAGACCACGCTGCTCCGGCACATGATCGGCCTGTACCCTCCGTCCGCCGGAAGCGTCCATTTGAGCGGGGCGGACATCGTGGCCGCAGAGGGCGACGCGCGGCTGGACATCCTCAAGGGCATCGGCGTCATGTACCAGATGGGCGCGCTCTTCGGGTCCATGACCGTGCTGCAGAACGTCGGCCTGCCCCTTGAGGAGTACACGGACCTGCCCGAGGAAGCCATCGAGGTGGTGAGCCGCGTGAAGCTCTCGCTCGTGGGGCTGGAGAAGTTCGGCCACGTCATGCCTTCGGAGCTTTCCGGCGGCATGGTCAAGCGCGCGGCCATCGCCCGGGCCATGGCCCTGGATCCGGCCATCCTGTTTCTGGACGAGCCTTCCGCCGGGCTCGACCCCGTGACCAGCGCGGAGCTTGATCGCGTGGTGCGCAGCCTGGCCGAGAGCCTGGGCATCACCTTCGTCATCGTGTCCCACGAACTGCCGAGCATTCTGTCCGTGGCCGACCGCGTGATCCTGCTCGACGCCCAGGCCAAGGGCATCGTGGCCCAGGGCGATCCGCGCGAGCTGAACGCAACGAGCAAGGACCCCCGCGTGCGGCGCTTCTTCGACCGCGAGGCCCGGCTGCCGGAGCCGGTTTCCCCTACGCATCAGGCCGAGGTATTCCAACCAGCTGAACCACACGCGCCGGAGGCTCGTCCATGATTCGCGGCGGCGACTATTTCAAGCTCGGGCTCTTCGTCATCGGCGGTGTGGTGCTGCTCTTCGTGGTGCTCTTCGCCCTGGGCGCGGGCAAGCTGTTTCAGCGCACCTACCAGATGGAGACGTACATCAACGAGTCCGTGAACGGGCTTGAGGTGGGCACGGCGGTGAAGTTCCGGGGCGTGCGCGTGGGCAGCGTGTCCGAGATCGGCTTCGTGGCCGGAAAATACGGCGAGAAGGCAGCGGGCTATCGCTACGTCTATGTGCTCTGCACCCTGGACAAGGATCTCTTCGGCACCATGGGGCCGAGGTCCGCCCGGGAACAGGCTGCGGACGAGGTGGCCCGGGGGCTGCGCGCCCGCACCATCTCCCAGGGCCTCACCGGGCAGCTGTTCCTCGGCCTGGACTACGTCGTGCCGGAACAGAACCCGCTGCTGCCCATCGAGTGGGAGCCCGCCAGCATCTACATTCCCGCCGCGCCCAGCACCCTCTCCAAGGTGGAGCAGGCCGTGCTCGGCATCAGCAATACCTTGACCGACCTGGAGAAGGCGGAACTGCCCGAGGCGGTGAAGAGTTTTCGCCGCTTTGCGGACAGCGCCAGCAACTTCCTGGAGAGCACGGATTCCAAGGGCATGGGGCTCAAGCTCTCCGCCACCCTGGAGCAGACGCACAAGCTCCTGGCGCGCCTCAACGCCATCCTGGCCGACCCCGCCGCCGAGACCGTCATTCCCGAGGCCGCCAGGACGCTCACCGGGATGCGCAAGGTCGTGGAGGAGGCCGGGCCGGACACGGTACGGCTTGTGCGCGATTCCAGGGAACTTGTGACCAGCCTCAAGGTCTCGGCCAAGGCCCTGGAGAAGTTCCTGGGCGACCCGGAAACCAGCCGCCAGCTGGCCGAAATTCCCGGCGCCATCCAGCAGGCGCGCGAAACCGTGGCCGAGGTGCGCTCCGCGGCCAAGCGCCTCAACGCGGTCATGGGCCGGGTGGAGCAGCTCACCGCCGCGCAGCAGGCCAACGTGGAAGGCATTCTGGAAAGCGCGCGCGGCCTTGTGGACAATTTGCGGGAACTCACCGGCGAGGCCAAGCGCTATCCCGCGGGGATGCTCTTCGGGCCGCCGCCGGACAAATCGCCCTTGAGCGGGCAGTAGACGGAGGCCCTATGCGCGCACACGCCGCCCTGCTTTCAACGTGCCTGGCCCTTTGCCTGACGCTGCCCCTTGCCGCCTCCTGCGTGAAGCTGGAACGCCAGCCCGTCGAGAAGCGCTTCTACGCCCTGGAGACCGCGCGCCCTGTGACGACGCTGGCTGCCGGGGCGGTCACCAAGACCGCGCCGCTTACATCCGCCACGCTGCTTGTGCGTCGGCTGCATGTGTCGCCGCGCGTGGCGGGCCGCGAGCTGGTGTACCGCACCGCGCCCACGGCCTGGACCGCGGATTATTACAACGTCTTTTTCGTCGCTCCGGCGGACATGCTGACCCAGGACCTGCGGGAGTGGCTCACGGGCGCGGGCCTGTGCGCCAACGTGGTCGATCCCGGCAGTCTGGTCCCGGCGGATTTCATTCTTGAGGGCAACGTGACGTCCCTGCACGGAGACTTTGCCGCAAAACCGCCGCAGGCCCTGGTGGAGATGCAGTTCCTGCTGCTCAAGGCCACGGGCGATGAGCGGCAAGTGCTGTTGACGCGCGAGTACCGCAAGACCGCGCCTCTGGCCGCCAACACGCCCCAGGAGGTCGTCCGCGCCGAGCGGGAGGCCGTGGCCGCCGTGTACGCGGACCTGGAGGCCGACCTGCGCACGGCGCTTTCCCGCAAGTAGGCGTCACTTCAACTGCGCCAGGCCGAATCCGGCCAGCATGGCCAACCCGGCCCAGAGCAGCGTCTTGGCCAGCCCGGCCAGGGCGGAGTCCTGTCCTCCACGCGAGAAGCCAGGGTCTCCCGCCTTTTCCGGACGCAGCAGGTACTGCATCAGCCGCCAGAGTTCCGAAAGCATGGGCGCCATGTCGTCCTCCCTTGCCGTGCGGCCTAGAACAGCCCGTCGCGGAGGGCCTCGCCGGCCATCGGCGCCATGCTGGCGATGAGCAGCACGGCCATGGCCCAGTTGAAGGCCCGCAGCCGCTTGCGGTCCTGAAGCAGGCCGCGCATCATCCTGCCAAGAAGCACCCAGAGCGCCACGCAGGGCATGCCCGCGATAAAGAACACCCCGGTGACGAGAAGCGCGCCCATGATCGGCCTGTCCGGCGGGGCATAGGCGCTGGCCGCGGTGACGCACATCATCAGCGCCTTGGGGTTCACCCACTGGAAGGCCGAGGCCTCCAGGAAGGTCATGGGGCGGCCCGTGGCGGCGAACGCCCGGGCGGGAGCGTGATCCGCATCCAGCTGCGCGGGCGGAGCGGCGTTGGCGATGCGCCAGGCGAGATAGACCATGTAGCCCAGCCCCAGGGCGCGCAAAATGGAGTAAAGGCCTGGCACGGACTCGAAGAGCACGCCAACGCCCAGGCCCACGGCCAGCTGCATGAAGGTGAAGCCCAGGGTGACGCCCAGCAGATGCGGCAGAGTGCGCCGGATGCCGTGGTTCACGCCTGAGGCGAAGAGCATGGCGTTGTTCGGCCCGGGGGTGATGGAGGTGACAAAGGCGAACAGGCAGAGGGAGGTCAAAAGATCTGCGGTCATGGTTTTCTCCTGCGCTTGCGCCGGGTGCGGGAAAGTCTTGCTGGGGTTGCTGCTCGCCAAGGGGAATGGATACAATTTTTGATTGTCATTGTTCTGTTCTCCATGTTTTGCGCTGTTATCCTGGAGTAATGAGCTTGTGTGTGATGCTTCATTGTCTATGTTGACAGATTGTCGTGGTCAATGTATTTATTGTACCCATGACAATTTGGACGCCTTGTTTGCCCACCGACCGGCCCAAGTATCTGGGCCTGGCAGATGCCATTGACGCCGACCTGGCCAGCGGAAATCTGGCCCCGGGCCAGCGGTTGCCAACCCATCGCGACCTGGCCGACGCCCTGGGCGTCACCGTGGGCACGGTGACGCGCGGCTATGCCGAGGCCGCCCGGCGCGGGTCCGTGCGTGGCGAGGTGGGGCGCGGCACCATCGTGGCCCCGGCGCTGGAAGGCGCCAACCCCTGGTGGGGAGGCGGGCCAGAAGCGCAGCCGAAGATCGACCTGGGACTGGTGACGGGCATGTACGGCCTGGACCCGGACCTGGGCGCGGCGCTGCGCGAACTTGCGGACAGGCCAGACGCCCAGGAGTATCTGCGCTACCAGCCTTCGCGCGGCATGGCCCGGCACCGCGAGGCGGGCGCGCTCTGGTGCTCGCGTTTCGGCGTGGAGGCCGGTCCGGAGCGTATTTTGGTGACTGCTGGCGGGCAGCACGCCCTGCTGGTGCTGCTCTCGGTGCTCTTTCGGCCCGGCGACCGCGTGGCTGCAGGGAATCTGAACTACCCCGGCCTCATGTCCGCAGCGGCCCTGCTGGGCATAAAGCTGGTGCCTGTGGCGCTCGACGCCGAAGGCGTGGTGCCCGAGGCGTTGGAAGAGGTCTGCGCGCGCGAGGGCGTGCGCGGGCTCTATCTCATGCCTGGCTCGCACAATCCCACCACGGCCACGCCTGGGCCGGAGCGTCAGGCGCGCCTGGCCGAGCTGGCGCGTTCGCGCAATCTTCTTGTGCTTGAGGACGCCGCCTACGCCCTGACGGCGGAGCCGCCCCTGGCCACGCTGGCCAGCCTTGCGCCGGAGCGGACCTTCTTCATCGCCAGCGTGTCCAAGATGGTGGCCGGGGGTCTGCGCGTGGCTTTTGTCGCCAGCCCGCAGGAGCAGGTGGAACGCCTTGAGTTGGGCATCACCGGCACCACGTGGATGGCCTCGCCCCTGTGCGCGGAGATCGCCTCAGCATGGATTCTGGACGGCACGGCGGACGCGGCCATGCGCCGCAAGCGCGCCGAGGCCGCGCGGCGGAACGAGGTGGCGCGCGTGCTGCTTGCCGGGCGGGAGTTCGCCGGGCTCAAAAGTGGTTATTTCGTCTGGCTGGCTTTGCCGGAGCCCTGGCGTGGAGCGGATTTCGAGCGCGCCGCCGCGCTGCGCGGGGTGGTGGTCATTGCGGGCGACGCCTTTGCGGTGGGGCAGACCCCGGCCCCGGCGGCGGTGCGGGTGTCGCTCTCGGCGGCGCGCAGCCGCCAGGAACTGGAGCAGGGCCTGAAGGTTCTGGCGGAATTGCTGGGCGAGGCCCCCCGTCCGGGCCGGGCCATCGTCTGAAGACGAGCTAGTTCTTGGCGCGCTCCGTGGCGAGGCGCACCGACGGCAGGAGCGCGAACCGGGTGTCCTTGCAGCGCTCGGCCAGGCTCGGCGCGGCGTTCAGGGAACTGACCGGGCTATACGGGGCCAGAACCTTGACCTTGCGCTCGTAGAACAGCAGCAGGGTCTCCAGCCGACCAAACACATTGGGCCGGTCGCGGTCCACCATGTCCAGGGCGTCGGTGGTGTAGCCCTCGAAGTCGAAGCCCAGGGCGTAAAGCTGGTCGGGCTCGCCGTTCTCTCCCGGAACCGGTCCGAGGCAGCAGCACTTCCAGCCCAGGGACTCCAGGGCCGACTTGACCGCGTAGCCCGGCAGGTCGGGCATGGCGTTGGCGACGAGGATGGCCCGCTCGTAGCCGCGCGCAAAGACCAGCCGGAAGGCGTTGCGCTGCTGGGTCTGCAGGTTGCGGCCCAGGGCGTTGGACAGCTTGACGCCGCTGACGTTCAGGATGGCCCGGGCCGCGTCCTTGTCCTGGTCCGGGGCCAGGAACACGAAAACGTCCGCCTCCACATCGGCCAGATTGCGCAGGGTGTCGCGCACCAGCGCCAAGGCCAGCGGGTCCGGGCTTTCGCCTGGGGCAAGTTGGCTCAGAACGGGCAGGGGCTGATCGAGGAAGAGCAGGATGGCGGCTTTCATGGGGAATCTCCTGTCGTGTGGCGGAAATTGTCGGACGCGGAGCTAAGTAAGGTCTGGCGCGCGTCCTGGCAATCCCCGCTGGCGTCAAAATTTCCAGCCCGGACGCCTTGGCTTGAAGCGCTTGGCCAAAGGGCGTAAACGCTTTTCCGGCAGACAACCTCCTAACACACGGAGCATTTCATGCGCAAAGATGTGACCGACGACCCCAAGGCCGTTGCCGATGTTTTGAATCGCGCGCCGTACGCCAGCCTGGCCTTGGCCGATGCCGACGGACTCTACGGCGTGCCCGTGAATTTCGCTTTCGCCGATGGCGTGCTCTATCTGCACTCAGCCAAGAAGGGCCGCAAGATTGGGGCGTTGCGCAAAGCCGCAGAGGCAGGAACACGCGTGGCCTTTTGCGCCGCCACCGACCTGGAGATGAAGACCGGGGAAAAGGCCTGCCAGTGGGGTTACACATTCCGCAGCGTGCTCGGCTCCGGCACGGTCCGCATCGTGGATGACCCCAAGGAGGCGCGGGCGGCCCTGGGCGTGATCATGAAAAAGTACGCGGGCAGCGACGATTTTCCTTATGATGACAAGATTCTCGCCGCCACCGCCGTGGTGGCGCTCCACGTCGAGCGCGCCACCGCCCGGTTGAAGCAGGAATAGGAGGCCGCGCGCATGGTCATCTGCTTCATTGGCGATTCCTTGACCCAGGGCATCGGCGACGAACTGGCCCTGGGCTGGGTGGGCCGCCTTGCGCGGCAGGGCTTCGCCAAAGCCCCGGAACGCGCCCGCACGCTCACCGTGTGCAACCTGGGCCTGCGCGGCGACAGCTCGGTGCGCATCGCCGCGCGCTGGCGCGAGGAGACGGACAGACGCCGCCGTCCCGGCGAGGACATGGCCCTGGTGTTCAGCTTTGGCGCGGCGGACGGCAAGCTCGGCGTGCCCCTGGAGGAGAGTCTGCGCACCGCGCGGCAGGTGCTGGCCGAGGCAGCGGCGCTAGGCCGCACGCTCTACATCGCGCCGCCACCGGCCTTTGACCCGGACTGGTCCGCGCACATCCGTCAGCTTGGCCAGGCGGTCCGCGGCCTGTGCGCGGAGTTGGGCGTGCCGAGCTTCGATCTCCATCAGCCGCTCTCGGCCCAGGCCGGGTACATGGCCTCGCTTGAGGCCGACGGCATCCATCCGGACGCCGCGGGCTACGACGGCATGGCCGCCTTGCTGCGCGGCTGGGATCCCCTGGCCAGGCTTCTGGGGCTGTGACGCCCAAGAGGCTGTCTCGCAATGATTGTCTGCGCCGGGCAAGTAGGGTAGGAAGGCTCTAGAAGGACGGAATCCGGCTTGCCGCCGCAGAGGGTCCGCCTCAACCAGGAGTCCGCAGCATGAGCCAGCACGTCACGCAGCCGGTGTTTATCGAGCCCTTTGACCTCCACCTCTTCGGCAAGGGCGAGCACTGGGACCTCTATCGCATTCTGGGCGCGCACCCGCACGAGCAATGGGGCGAGACCGGCTACCGCTTCGCCGTCTGGGCGCCCAACGCGCGCAAGGTCAAGCTTGTCGGACCGTTCAACGGCTGGATGGGCAAGGCGCACCCGCTGTATCCGGTCGGCTCCTCTGGCATCTGGGCGGGCTTCGTGCCTGGCCTGCCGGACGGCGAGCTGTACAAGTTCGCGGTGAAGGCCCAAAACGGGCACACGGTGTTCAAGACCGACCCCTTCGCCTTTTTTGCCGAGATGCGGCCCGGCAACGCCGCGCGCACCTGCCGCCTGGACGGCTACGCCTGGAACGACGCATCCTGGCTTGAAGAACGCGCCCGTTTCGACCCGCCGCTGGCGCGTGCGCAGTCCGTGTACGAGGTCCACGCCGGGTCCTGGCGCATGCGCGAGGGCCGCTTCCTCACCTACCGGCAGATGGCCGACGAGCTCATCGCCTACGTGAAGCAGCTTGGCTTCACGCACATCGAGTTCATGCCCCTGGCCGAGCATCCGCTCGACGAGAGCTGGGGCTACCAGACCAGCCACTATTTCGCGCCCACGTCACGCTTTGGCGAGCCCGACGACCTGCGTTTCCTCATCGACCGCTGCCACCAGGAGGGCATCGGGGTCATCCTGGACTGGGTGCCGGGGCACTTCCCCAAGGATGACTGGTGCCTGGGCCGCTTTGACGGCACCGCCTTGTTCGAGCACGAGGACCCGCGCAAGGGCGAGCACCCGGACTGGGGCACGTACATTTTCAACTACAGCCGCCACGAGGTGAAGAACTTCCTGCTGGCCAACGCGCTCTATTGGTTCAAGGAGTTCCACATCGACGGCATCCGCATCGACGCCGTGGCCTCCATGCTCTACCTGGACTACTCGCGCGAGGCCGGGGAGTGGATTCCCAACGTCTTCGGCGGGCGCGAGAACCTGGAGGCCATCGAGCTGTTGAAGGAGCTCAACACGGTGGTGCACTCCCACTATCCTGGCGCCATGATGAACGCCGAGGAATCCACCGCCTGGCCGGGAGTCTCGCGGCCAACGTACACCGGCGGGCTGGGCTTCACCTTCAAGTGGAACATGGGCTGGATGAACGACACCCTGGCCTATTTCTGCAAGGACCCGGTGTACCGGGGCTGGCAGCACAACAACCTGACCTTCTCCATGCTCTATGCCTTTACGGAGAACTTCGTGCTGCCCCTCTCGCACGATGAAGTGGTGCACGGCAAGGGCGCGCTCCTGTCCAAGATGCCCGGCGACCCGTGGCAGCAGTTCGCCAACCTGCGCCTGCTTCTGTCCTACCAGTGGGCGCATCCGGGCAAGAAGCTCCTGTTCATGGGCTCGGAGTTCGGCCAGTGGAACGAGTGGAACTGCAAGCAGGAGCTGGACTGGATACTGCACTGCTTCCCCTCGCATACCGGCATATCGCGCCTTGTGGGCGACCTGAACCATCTGCTCAAGAGCCGTCCGGCCATGTTTGAGGCCGACACTACCTGGGACGGCTTCGAATGGATGGACTTCCGCGATTGGAGCAACTCGGTCGTCAGCTTTGTGCGCAAGGCCCCTGGCCGCGAGCCCGTGCTCTGGGTGTTCAACTTCACGCCTGTGGTGCGGCACGGCTACGGCGTGCGCTGCCCCGGCCCCGGCTGGTGGCGCGAGGTGTTCAACTCCGATGCGGAAATCTACGGCGGGTCCAACGTGGGCAACGCGGGCGGGCAAGAGGCCGCGCAGCACGGCGACGGCAGCTTCCTCACCCTGACCCTGCCGCCGCTGGCCGCCATCGCCTTCACGCGCGGGGAGGAGGGCGCGTGAGTTCGTCCGCCACTTCGCCTGCCACCTCGCATACCCTGGCCGTGACCCTGGGCGACCCCTGCGGCCTTGGGCCGGAGCTGGCCGTGCGCGCCCTGGCTGATGCGCCCCAGGGCTATGAGCTGCGCGGCGAACAGTTGCTGCTCATTGGCCCGCTGGCTCCGCTGGTGCGCGCCCTGGAAGGCCGCCCGCGCTTTTTCGAGGTGCTGGACGCGGGCCTTGGCTTGGCCGAACAGTTGGCCCAGCGCGGGCCGGGCGCGTATTTTGTGGAGCCCAGGGGGCTTTCCGGGCTCGATTACCCGCCGGGCGAGGCGGCGATCGCCGGGGGGCTGGCCGCTGGCCGCAGCCTGGAGCTGGCCGTGCGCCTGGCGCAAAGCGGTGTCATCCAGGGGCTTGTCACCTGCCCGCTGAACAAGGCCAGCCTGCAGGAGGCCGGGTTCCTGTTTCCGGGGCACACGGAATTTCTGGCCGAGGGCCTGGGCGTTGGCGCGAAGAACGTCACCATGCATTTGTGCGGCCCTGTGCCGCCGCCCCTTGCCCCAGGCGAAACGCCGCCGCTGGTGTTGCGCGTGAGCCTTGTGACCACGCATCCGCCGCTCGCCGACGTGCCCCGCCTGGTGACGCGCGAGGCCATTTTGCGCACCCTGAAGCATACTGCGGATTTCGTGGCGCGGCTGGGGCTTGCGGGAGCAATCGGCGTGTGCGGGCTGAACCCCCACGCGGGCGAGAGCGGGCGCATCGGGCGCGAGGACATGGAGGTCGTCGGTCCGGCAATCGCCGAGGCCAGGGCCGCGGGCCTGAACGTGGATGGCCCCATTCCGGCGGACACGCTGTTTCATTTCGCCGCGCGTGGGCGCTACGCCGCCGTGGTGGCCATGTACCACGACCAGGGCCTGGCCCCGCTCAAGCTCCTGCACTTCGGCGAGGCGGTCAACGTGACGCTCGGCCTGCCCATTGTGCGCACCAGCCCGGACCACGGCACCGGGTATGACCTTGTGGGAACCGGCAAGGCGAAGCTCACGAGCTTTGTGGCGGCGCTGGATCTGGCGCGGCGGCTTGTCGGGTAGGCTGGCTGCATAGGCTGGCTGCATAGGCTGGCTGCATAGGCTGGCTGCATAGGCTGGCGGCACAGGCTTGTCGGGTAGGCAGGCTGGGCCGGGCGGTTTCGTGTGAATCAGGCGTGGGAGGAAATGCGTATGCGTTTGGTGCTGTGCTTCTTTTTCGCGGTGCTGCTGGCCTGCGCCGCTCCGTTGCCGGGCATGGCCGACGAGGGGGGCAAGGCGGCTCCGGGCGCGTCCTCCTTCAAGAGATGCCGCAGCGAGTGCGTTCCGGGGACCGATCCCGCTGACCCGAATTGCTGCTCCGCGCGGCTGGCCGTGTGCCGCATCGACTGCACGGACGGCTATGCGCAGAGCGCCGACACGGAGCGGCTCAAGCAGTGCGAACGCGCCTGCGTCGAGGCGTTCCAGCGTTGCCGGGCTGGGGAGTAGGAGAGTAGGGGCCGCGCCCGGCCTGGCGCGCTGGCCGATTGGCTGGTAGCCATTTTGCCTGGCTGATTTGCCTGGCTGATACGGCTGATCTGGTTCGTTCACCTGTCGCAGGGAGGATGCGTATGCGCCTGCTGCTGTGGATTCTTCTTATTAGTCTTCTCGCCGCGTGCGGCCCCAACCCGGCCTTGGCCGAGGGGACGCTGCACCCGCGCACCTCGTCGCCCTCGCTCAAGAATTACCGCAGCGATTGCCGCCCAGGCCGCGACCCCGCCGACCCCAATTGCTGCGCCGACCGCCTCGCCATCTGCCGCATCATCTGCAAGGACGACTACGCCGAGAACGGCGACATGCTGTATTTGAAGCACTGCGAGCGCGAGTGCGAGGCGGAGTGGGAGAGGTGCCGGGAGGGGAGGAGGTAGAGTTCAAAGTGTATCTATAAATCTTGTTCGTGCATAATCAGGGGAGGTAAAATATGGTACTCATGGTCATCAGGGCTATCATTTATGCTTTAATATTTCTTTCAAGTTTTAGCGTGTCAGAAAAGGCAGTTGTAATATCAGTGCTGTTCTACTTCAACGCGTATTGCGTTGCCCAGGATAGTATATTTCAGACTGTCTCTGAAAAAATGAATTTCGATCTAGCCGTGTATTTTACGTGGCTTTCAAATAAATTTGATAATCCTGAATGCTCTCTCGTTGAAACGATAAGATCAGAATGTAAATCCAAAGAAGTTAAAAATGCCATGTCGCCGAACTTTGAAGAAACACTCGTTTACACTTCAATTGCAGCAGAAATTGCCGTCATTGCTGTGGCATATGGGGTATATCGAGTCGTTTTATCATCAAACATTTTTAATATTATAAATTTATTGCACGGGATTTGATTCATTGTATTAACGACCTTGGCAACAAATCCTGCAACAAGAAAATTGTCTTGCCCAATACCAAAGTTGTTAAGGTTATCATGGACCGGCTGGAAGTAGAGAAGCTTGCCAGGGATAGCGAGCAAATTCAGTGGCGGCCTTTCCTGTTGGCAGTTAAGGCTGATCGGGGGAACTGATGGATACGCTCATTGAATTGTTAAAGTTCGCTGGCGCTGCTCTTACTGGTGGTTTGATCTCATCATTCCTGTCAAATAATGACCATCGTCAACGTAAGTGGTGGGAGCTGCGTGTGAGAGCATATAAAAATGCAATAGAATCTCTCGCAGAACTCGTCTATTATTATGATACGCATTATAATGCAGAGATCGAAAGTCGAGAGCTTCCTATTGAATTTGAGGAAAAGCTTAAGGCAAATTGGGAGCAGGCTTACCCGAAGATACGCAAATATGCCGACAGTGGGGCTTTTCTGTTTTCTGAAGAAGCTAACGCCGCCCTAGCTAAACTACTAAGAAAAGAGCACGCAGAGACGTTTTTTGAACACATTGACAATGAACTTGCCAAGGTGCGGGAGTGCCTTCGTCAACTTGTCGAATGCTCCAAGACTGATTTGAAAGTGAAGAGATGTTGGTTTGGATTTTTCAATAAATTAACTAATTAAGGTGACCTCAATGCCGATCATTATAGCTACAACCTCGATAAGCCCCACTACCCTCTCAACACTTCCATCAAATACTGCCCATAATCATTCTTCAACATCTCGCGGGCCAGCCGCTCCAGCTGCGGGGCGTCGATGTAGCCCATGCGGTAGGCGATCTCTTCAACGCAGGCGATGCGCAGGCTCTGGTTCTCCTGCACCATGCGCACGAAGTTGGCCGCGCGCAGCAGCGACTCGTGCGTGCCCATGTCCAGCCAGGCCCAGCCGCGCCCGCACAGTTCCACGGAGAGGTCGCCGCGCTTCAGGTAGGCGTTGTTCACGTCGGTGATCTCAAGCTCGCCGCGCGGAGACGGCTTGAGCGAACGCGCGATGTCCACCACGTCGTTGTCGTAGAAATAGAGCCCCGTGACCGCGTAGCGCGACTTGGGCTGCTTCGGCTTTTCCTCGATGCTGAGCACCTTCTGGTCCGCGTCGAACTCGACCACGCCGAAACGCTCCGGGTCCTTCACCGGGTAGGCGAAGATGGTGCCGCCCTTGGTGAGCGCGGCGGCGCGCTGCAAGGACTTCGACAGGCCCTGGGCGTAAAAGATGTTGTCGCCCAGCACCAGGCTCACGGTGTCGCGGCCGATGAACTCCGCGCCCAGCAGGAACGCCTGGGCCAGGCCGTCCGGGCTGGGCTGCGCCACGTAGCTGAAGTTGAGGCCCAGGCTGGACCCATCGCCCAGCATCTCCGCGAAGCGGGGCAGATCCGCCGGGGTGGAGATGACCAGGATGTCGCGGATGCTGGCGAGCATGAGCGTGGACAGCGGGTAGTAGATCATGGGCTTGTCGTACACCGGCAAGAGCTGCTTGCTGATGACCCGGGTGAGGGGATGCAGCCGCGTGCCCGAGCCGCCTGCCAGGATGATGCCCTTCATGTTCGCTCCGCTGTGGTAGATTGGGCCGCGCGCGGTTTACATCGCGGGCCGGGGTTGCTAGTCTCCGGGGCTGGATACCCTGTTTGCCCCGCCCCTGGCAACTGCCGGGCGGCTCATGGGCGCGCCTTCAGCCTCAAGGAGAGCCATGTACTTTCAGGCCGGACCGCCGTTCTTCGTTCTGCTCCTCGTGGTCCTTGTGCTGCTGGGGCTGTTCATCGTCCTGCCGGTGAGCCTTGTGGCCACGGCCTTCGGCAAGCTAGGGCTCACGGGCGCGCAGGGCCTGGCCGTGTTCCTGCTAACCCTTGTGGGCAGCCGCTGGAACCTGCCCATCTACCGCAGCACGCGTCTTGTGCGCGGCGAGCCCGCCCCGGCCAGCCGCCTGTTCGGCTTTTCCGGGCAGTTCGGCAGAATGCGCTTTGGCGGCGATCCCTTCCAGGCCATGCGCGACGACGGCCTGCAACTCTCGGAGCAGACCGTTGCCGTGAACGTGGGCGGCTGCATCGTGCCCTGCCTGCTCTCGGCCTGGTTCGTGTGGCAGATGCAGGCCGCGGGCGTGCTTGGCGCGTGGCTGCTTTTGTGCGTGCTGATTCCGGCCCTGGCCTGCTACCTGCTGGCGCGGCCCATGCCCGGCATCGGCATCGGCGTGCCGGTGCTGCTGCCCCCGGCGGTTGCGGCCATGACGGCCATCCTGCTGGCCCCTGACCTGCCCGGGCACGAGTCGCTTGCGCCCCGCGCGGCCTACATGGCGGGCGCGCTGGGCACGCTCCTGGGGGCCGATCTGGCGCATCTGCTGAACCGGCGCACCCTGGCCATGCTGGACGCGCCGCTTCTGTCCATCGGTGGGGCGGGCACCTTTGACGGCATATTCCTCGCTGGCATCATCGCGGTGCTTTTGGCGTAAACGACGGGGGGGGGCTATGAGCGGAGACGCTGTCGAAATTTCCTTGCGTTTTCACAGGCAGCCTGGGCTGGTCACCGGCCAGACCGCCGGGCAGCGTTTTTTCCTGTTCGCCGGTCCGCTGGCGACCAAGACCCAGCCAGGGCTTTCGCCCTGCGCGCCCTGTGCGTACGCCGGGGAGCTGCCCGAACTGCGCGCCGGGCACCTGTTGCGCGGCGAGCAGGAGGAGCACCGGGTGCTGGGCCGCTTCTGGTGGCCGGGGCTGGGCACCCAGCCTGATGCGCCGTGCTGGCTTTTGGAGACCCTCGTGCCCGCGCCCTCGGGCCTGGATGACGTGCGCAGCCTCACGCTTTCGCGCACAGGCTTCGCACTGGCCTGGGTAACGCTGAGCGACAAGGGCGCGGTGGGCTTGCGCGCCGACGCCTCCGGACCGCTCATCGAGGAAATGGCGCGGGCCGAAATGCCGCTCTGCCTGGCGCGGGGCTTCGTGCTGCCGGACGAGGAGCGCCAGCTCGCGGCGCTGTTGACGCACCTGGCCCTTGTGGACGGCTTTGACTTCATCTGCACCACGGGCGGCACGGGCGTTGCCCCGCGAGATGTAACCCCGGAGGCCACCTTGCGCGTCATAGAGAAGCGCCTGCCCGGATTCGAGCGGGCCATGACCCTGGTGAGCCTGGCCAAGACCTCGCGCGCGGCGGTGTCGCGCGCGGTGTGCGGGACCTTGGGCGGCGCGCTGCTTCTGAACCTGCCGGGCAGCCCCAAGGCCGTGCGCGAGTGCCTGGGGGCTGTTTTGCCCGCTGTCGCCCACACCATCGAGAAGCTGCAGGGCGATCCTTCGGACTGCGCTGCCGGGTGAGCGGGCCGGGTATGCGGAAAGTGATGGTATTGGTCCTTGCTTCTCGCCAGGACCTTGAGTATAAACATCTGTTTGAAAGCTGTCGATACGCCATTTGGCGAGCCACGACACCTCCAAATGAGCAGCACAAGGAAATGCCATGACCTGCAAAAAATCGTCCCGTTCTCTTCCTGCCCTGGCGCTGGCCTTTTGTCTCGCGCTTCCCGCCGCCGCGCTGGCGCAGGATGCCGTTCAGCCAGAGGCGCAGCCCGCCGCAGCGACAGCGGAGCAGGGCACGGCGCAGGCCGCTCCCAGCTCATTCGACTTGAAGCAGGCGGTGGAGTTCGGCCTGGCCAACAATCCCACCATGGTTTCCGCCCGGGCGCAGCTTTTGGGCAGCGAATATGACCAGAACTCCGCCCTTGCGGACTTTCTGCCCACGGCCACGGCCTCTTACGGGGTGCTGAGCTATGACCGCCAGCCGCAGTCCGGCGACCAGACCGCCTGGACGGGCCAGCTGAATATCGACCAGCCGGTGTTCACGGGCTTCAAGCTCTTGTCCACCTACCAGAAGGCCAAGCTCGCCAAGGAGCAGAACCAGGCCAAGCTCACCCAGACGGAGCTTTCCCTCATCGGCTCCATCCAGACGTACTACCTTTCGCACCTCAAGGCCAAGATGGACGTGAAGAGCGCCCAGGACTCGGTTGAGCGCCTCAAGTCGCAGCTCAAGGTCACCACGGCGTTTTTCGACGTGGGCTTGAAGCCCAAGCTGGACGTGCTCCAGGCCGAGGTGGACCTTGCCGATGCCGAGCAGACCTTGCTCAAGGCGCAGAACTCCCTCGACACCACCCGCGCCAAGCTCAACTCGCTGTTGAACCTGCCCCTTGAGGCTCCGGTGACCTACGTGGGTGAGCTCACGTACCAGCCGTTCAACCTGGGACTCACCGAGTGCCTGAACCGCGCGTACAAGGCCCGGCCCGACATCCTCATCGGCGTCAAGAGCGTGGGCATGGCGGAGAAGGACAAGACCATTGCCGGCAGCAGCTTCTACCCGCAGGTCAGCGCGGACTACAACTATTACAAGAAGGGCGACAGCGCCTCGCTGAACGAGAGCAAGAACCTCTCCAACTCGGCGCGCGAGTACTGGACCGTTGGCGCCAACGCCTCCTGGACCTTTTTCCAGTGGGGGAGCACCTACAACAAGTTCAAGAGCGGCGGCGAGACCGTGAACAAGATGCGCGCCGACCTGGAGAACACCAAGCTTGGCGCAGGGTTCGAGGTCAAGCAGTACCTGCTGAACCAGCGCGAGGCCGCTGACCGCATCTCTGTCGCCAGGAAGTCCGTGGAGGCCGCACGCGAGTCGTACCGCATGGCGTTGGCGCGCTACCAGGCCCAGGTCGGCACCAATACGGACGTGCTGGACGCCCAGGCCAAGGTCAGCAGCAGCGAGGCCTCCCTGTCCCAGGCGCTGTCCGACTACCAGACAGCTTTGTCCAATCTTTACGTGGCAATGGGCGAGAAGAATCCGCCTCTTGAGATCCGCTAGGAGGCTGCGTGGGCTTCTTGAGTTCCTATCGCAAACGGCCTGAGGTCCGCGCCCTTCCAGGACTCAAATGTCCCGCCTGCGGCGGCGGGCTGTATCTGAGCCGGGCCTGAAGCGGAGTCAGCTTGCGTTGCACGGCGTGCGGCGCTATTCATCGACTCCAGGATTTTGCTTCCCAGATGGGCGACGACTTTGAGGAGGAGGTGGGCTTTGTGCCCATGGATCGCCTGTGAGCGAGCCAGCACCCACGCACTCGCCAACCGCGCGGCCACGACGATCCGCAGGCAGAGTCTCCCGGCGCGGCCTCTTCTGGCCGCGCTTGTGTTTGTGCTGCTTTCCCTCCCGGGCCTGGCCCAGGCGCAAAGCACCTGGGAGCCGCTGACCCGGAAGCTCGCGGCGGACGGCTTTGACCCGGTCACGCTGAACGCCCTGTTCGCCAGGGCCGAGGTGCGCTTCGACCCTCTGGTCATGGTGCGCAAGATGAACGCGCTGCTGGAGGTGAAGCTCTCCGCAGGCAAGCCCAAGGCCGAGGCGCCTGAGATCTACATCAGTTATCTGAACCCGTTCTTGCTCATGCAGGCGCGCAGCTTTCAGGAGACGAACCGTCCGGCGCTGCGCGAGGCGAACAAGCGCTATGGCGTGCCCGAGGAGATCCTCACCGCGCTTCTGCTTGTTGAGACCAAGCTGGGACGCAACATTGGCGGCAAGAGCGCTCTCTCCACCCTGGCCAGCATGGCCCTGGCTGGGGACTTTTCCCTGATCGCCCCGCACATGGACCATCGCGAGGTTCCGGCCGAACTTGCCCTGTGGCTGCGCTGGCGCACGGCGCAAAAGGGCGCCTGGGCCTACAAGGAGCTCAAGGCATTGCTCATCTACGCCAAGGAGGCCGGGTTCGATCCGGCAAGCATCCCCGGTTCGGTGTACGGAGCCATCGGCATGTGCCAGTTCATGCCCACCAACGCGGTGCGCTTCGGGGCCGACCTGGATGGCGATGGCCGCGTGGATCTGTTCAGCCCGGGCGACGCGCTGCTCAGCACGGCCCGGTTCCTCGCCGCCAACGGCTGGCGGGCGGGGCTCACGCGGGAGAAGCAGATGGCCGTGCTCTACCGCTACAACCACTCCCATTCCTACACGCGCACGATCATGGCCGTTGCCGACCGCCTGCGCGACTCGGACGCACCGTCATAAGGGCTGCGGCAGGGCCGGTGAGCCGGATGCGCGCGTCTTTTTGGCGCGCTAGTCGAAGAACCCCTCGTAGAGCGTGAGGGTGCGTTGCAGGAAGTCCCGACCTGAGAGCTGCGACAGGGTCAGGCCGCAGGCCTTCAGGTTCTCCTCGCGGTACCTCGGGTCATCGATGGCGCGGGTGAGCAGGCGCGTCATGGCGTCCACATCCCCAGCGGGGAAGAGCGCTTCCGGGGGCAAGAGGTCGGGCATCACCCCCACGTCGGAGGAGATGAGCGGCCTGCCCGCGGCCATGATCTCCAGGGCGGCGCGGGCGATGGTCTCCGACCACAGCGAGGCCACGATGCCCAGGTCGGCGGCGGAGAGGCAGGCGGCCACGTCGTCGCGGCGGCCGGTGATGGCGACAAAGCGCTCCAGCTTGAACTCCTTGATCCAGCCGCGCACTTCGTCCTCGCCCGTGGCGCTGCCGAAGCCCAGCAGCAAAAGCCGCGCCCTGCGATAGCCCTGCTTGTGGACCAGACGCGACACGGCCTCCAGGGTCTCGCGTTGGCCCTTCACCTTGTCGAAGCGCCCCACAAGGGCGATGACGGTTTCGCGGGGACCGAAGCCGAACTCGGCGCGCACGCGCTCGCGGCCTTCGGCGTCAAAGCCGAAGCGTTCCCGGTCCACGCCGCCGTGGATGAGCCAGACCTTGTGCTCCGGGGTTTTCATGGCCGAGAGGAAATGCCGGGCCATGCGCGAGTTGGTGACCACGACCGCGTCGGCCACGCGGGCGTGCAGGAAGCGGTTCAGGAAGTCCGCCCTGGGCAGGCGCTGGTCGCCGCGCGTGCGCACCAGCCGGAATCCGAATCCGAGGGCCTTCAGGAGCCCCCAGAGGAAGAAGCCCTCGCCCCGGTGGCAATTCACGATCTGCGGCTTGACGGCGCGCAGCAGGGCAATGAGCCTGCACAGGGTGACGGCCAGCCGAAAGGGGTTTGCGGTGTTCAGGTCCGCCGGGCGCGCGTCGAGGCCCCATTCCAGGGCCTTTCTGTAGCTCTCCGTGCCGCCCTGGGTGATGACGACCACCGTGTGCCCGGCGTCCTGCATCAGCTTGGCCAGATACAGCCCGTACCACACCGTGGCGTTGAACCAGCGGACATTGACCACCTGGATGACAACCATGCCCGCAAGCCTTATGCTTTATTGCCGGAGTGCCGATGAAGAGAGCGGGGCACGCGAGGGCTAGCCAAAGATTTCCCGCTTGCGTACCGCCTCGCTCTTGATGCGGTCGAGCAACTCGGCCAGGGCGGGCTTGACGTTCTCGCGGATGTCTCCGGCCACGATGAGAAAGAGCACGTCGTCGCCGGGATGCATGAGGCCGCCGTTGGCGTGGGCCACCACCCGGAAGATGCCGGGACGTTTTTCGAATTCTTCGCAGATGGCCTTCATCTTGGCGAGGTCGGGGGTTATCTCAATGGCGGTGATGTTTGAATGATCCTTGCGCGACCAGCCGCGCACAACGCCGTTGTGCACGAGGATCATGCCGACATTCTCCGTAAAGCCCGGCTCCTTCTTGAGTTCTGCGATCGCCTGGCTTATGTCCATAAAAACCTCCGGTAGGGGTTGACCTGGAGAGGAAATGTACACGCTTTCGACCTTGTTGGAAAGACTGCAAAGCGTCTCCCAGGCGCGCCTCATCAGCTCGGGCTATGGCCTGTGGATGGTGTGGTCAGGCTCGTTCAACAACGCCGTGGGCCACACCCTGCGCGACCACGGCCTTGTCCAGTTGGTCGAGGACCCCTGCCAGAGCTTCTGGGTGTCCTTCAACCCGGAGGTCTTCCGCGCGCTGGCCAAGCTCCAGATATGGGCCAAGCTGAATCCCCTGCCGCTGTTCTGCCAGGTCTTTCCGGTCACGGCCCTGGTGGGCTACGACATGAACCTCTCGGTCTCCGTCCCGCGCGAGATTTCCCGCCAGCAGGCCGGTGTGGCCGAGGATCTTGAAGTCCTGCTGCACCCCAAGGTTGGCGAGGTGGTGCGTGGCATTCACGGCTTGGCCGTGGGCACCTCGGTTTCCATGCAGGGGCTGGCCAATCTGGGCTGGGCGCCGCTGGTGGCCGATCAGGGGCTGGACTATTCCTCGCCTACCAACTGGTACGGCGTCATTCGTCCCCTTGGGCGACTCGGTGAGCGAGAGGCCATCGCCGGGTGGCGTGCGTTCTACTCGGAAGTGCAGGGCGTGTTCCAGCGCCTGAGCATACGCTACCTGGCCGACGATGCGCAGGGCTTCGTCATTTTCCCTCTGGAAAACTACCGCCAAATGCGGCTGTATTGTGTCGAGATGTCCACGCTGCTTGCGGACCTGAAGGCGACCCAGCGGGCCTATTGGCCCTGCGTCTTCGCCATCACCGAGCAGCGCGGCATGTCCTTTTCCATGGATTTGCCCAATCGCATTGGCCTGGACTGGAACCGCCTGACCCCGGATTTTCTGCACATGCGCTACCGGGACGGCTATGCCCTGTATGATGCCTTCAAGGTCAACGAGCTGAGCTACGGCGGCGACCAGGAGTCTCTGGACTCCTGGTGCAACGTGAGCATGCGCCAGGCCGAGGGACAGAGCGGCCAGGGCACCATCGAGATGCCTTTGCCGCGGCGCTGGCTGGCCGGCAACGGGAAGGAATGCTATTACTGCGGGCTGAAGAACCACACGGCGGTCCAGTGCCCCAGCAAGGTTCTCGGGCCATTCCGCGCGTCGGTCTGGGAGGAGCTCGGGCAACGCAATCTCACGGACATGGCGCTTGCCTTCAAGACCCTGGACGACGCCACCGAGCCCGGCAGGTTCCTGACGCAGACCGTCTCGCTTCTGGGCGCCAACGGGGTGGATGCCGGCCTTGTCCGGGGCATGTTCGCCATCGGCGCGCCCTATCAGCTCGGCGTGCTGCCCATCGTGCAGCGCGTCAAGAGCCGGGAGTGGCCCGCCGCACCGGAGCTTCTGAATCCCGAAGAGCCCTGGCCCTTGTCCGAGGCCTACGCCTCCCTGGTGGCCGGAGATCTGGACAAGGCCAAGGAAACCCTGCGCGCGGTGAGCGCCAAGTCGGGCCGCACCTTCGAGGCCGCCTGCCTGGAAGGCTTCGTGTCGCTCGAGGCGGATGACCACCACATGGCCCAGTTCTACTGGCAGGAGGCCGGGCGACTCGGCGAGACCAACATCCAGCAGTGCTACGTGCAATTTCTCCAGGCGCGCCTGCGCGAGATCGCCGGGGAATATCGCGAGGCTCTCGGGCTGTATCGCCAGGTGCTCATGGGCTCGTCAAAGTGGCTGGAGCCGACCTACCGCGAAGGCGTGTGCATGGTCAAAATGGGCTTCACCGGGCAGTCGCTGGACATCTTCGCCGACCTGGTGAACCGCGACCCCCTGTTCTTCAACCGCATCCTTGTGGACTCGGAGATCGACCGGGGCCGCGTGCATGTGCTCTCAGGCTTGTGGATTCCCTGGCGCGACGCCCAGATGCGGGCCAAGATGGTGGGGATCAAGGTCGTGGCGCAGCTCAAGGAGCTGCCGCAGTGGTTCGAGGAGGACCACTCCTTCCGCAAGCCCGCCCAGGCGCACCTGGAGCGCATGGAGGCCCTGGCGAACACCGAGAATTTCGTGGCCTACCGCGAGGTGGGCCGCGGCATGGAAGGCTTCGACCTGGAGATGCAGAAGCAGATCGACGAGGAAATCAAGCGCATCAAGGAGCGCGTGAGCCTGTATGCGCAACGCCTGCGCGAGGTGCAGTACGAGGCCGGCTGGTTCCCGTTCCCCAAGCTTTTGCGGGACTTCAACCGCGACTTCAACTTCTGCGTCAAGCGCATCAACTGGGTGATGACCCAGTCCCTGCGCACGGCGGACAATTTCCGCATTGCCCGTCGCCATGTGCCGGAGATTGAGCAACACCTCGTCTCCCTGTCAAAGCGCCTCGTCTCCCTGCGCATCGTGCGCGACAGCACGCTGTTCGCCATGATCATGGGCAAGAACTTCGTGTGGATCGAGGTGGTGGGGCTGGCCCTGGCGCTCTTGACCATTCCCGTTCTGCTCTATTATTCGAGCAAGGTTGCCGGAAACTGGATCATCGACGGAATCCTGGCGCAGAAGTGGGCCTTCCAGAAGGGGCTCATCTTCCTGGTCACCCTGTTCGCCCTGGGTCTGGCCTCGCTTCTGAGCGTCATGAGCTTTGAGCGGAAGAAGCGGCAGCTCTTTGAGGCCGACGCCGACCGCAGGGCCGAACGGAAAAAGCCCCCCAAGGCCAAGGCCGTCGCCAAGCCGACGCCGGAAGAGCCCAAGGCCGCGGAGGAGAAGCCTGGCGGCAAGCCCGGAAGCAAGCCTGGGAGCAAGACCGGAACCAAGCCCGGGGCCAGATCCGGCCCCAAGGTCGGCGGCAGGACCTCTGGCAGAAAGTAGTTCGGCAGCCGTCCACAAGCCCGCCTCCAGCAGGCGAAGTAAGGAGAAGAGGGGATGCCGACGACCCTGGTGCTCATGCGGCATGGGCAGAGCGTGTGGAATCTGGAGAACCGCTTCACCGGCTGGACGGACGTGGACCTTTCGGCCCAGGGGCAGGCCGAGGCCGAGCAGGGCGCGCATCTGCTCAGGGAGGGCGGCTTCATTTTCGACCGCTGCCACACCTCGTACCTGCGCCGGGCCATCCGCACCCTCTGGATCGTGTTGGAGCACATGGACCTCATGTGGCTGCCGGTGGAGACCTCCTGGCGGCTCAACGAGCGGCATTACGGCGCGCTCCAGGGGCTCAACAAGGCCGACACCGCCCGCAAGTACAGCGACGAGCAGGTGTTCCAGTGGCGGCGCAGCTATGATGTCCCTCCGCCCCCGCTCGACCCTGCTGATGGGCGCTTCCCTGGGCACGATCCGCGCTATGCAAGTCTCTCCGCTGCCGAACTGCCGCGCTGCGAGAGCCTCAAGGCCACCATCGATCGCGTCATGCCCTACTGGCACAATGTCCTGGCCCCGCAGATACGCGCCGGGCAGCGGCTCATCATTGCGGCTCACGGCAACTCTTTGCGTGGGCTTGTGAAATACCTCGACGGCATGAGCGACGACGAGGTGGCCGGGCTGAACATCCCCACGGGCGTCCCCCTGGTGTATACCCTGGACGACGACCTCAAGTCCCTGGGGCGCAGGTATCTGGGCGACCCGGAGGCCGTTGAGCGCGCTGCCCGCGCCGTGGCCGACCAGGCCAAGGCCGGCAAGGCGTAGTCTTCGTGTCGGCACTCCCCTCGGCGAATCCCGGCAGCCGTGCCGGGGCCAGCGACCCTGCGGCCTTCCGCCGGGCGCTCCTGGACTGGTTCGCCGCCAATGCCCGCGACCTGCCCTGGCGTCGAACGCTCGACCCATATCACGTCTGGCTTTCGGAGATCATGCTCCAGCAGACGCAGATGGACCGCGCCGTGGGCTATTTCGAGCGCTTTCTCGCGCGTTTCCCGGACATTTCCAGCCTGGACGCGGCAGACGAGGACGAGGTGCTCAAGCTCTGGGAAGGGTTGGGCTACTACTCCCGCGCCCGCAATCTGCGCAAGGCCGCGCGCCAGGTCATGGAGCGCCACGGCGGGACCTTTCCGCGTACCGCCGAGGGCATCCGCGCCCTGCCCGGTGTGGGGCCGTATACCGCCGGGGCCATCGCCAGCGTGGCCTACAACGAGCCTTTGCCCGCCGTGGACGCCAATGTCCTGCGCGTGTTCTCCCGCCTGCTGGACCTGGCCGAACCCGTGGACGTCCCGGCCGTCAGGCGGCGCATTGAGGCCGCGGTCGTCCAACTGCTGGACCCGCTGGACGCGAGGGGCTTCAATCAGGCCCTGATGGAGCTTGGCGCGCTGGTCTGCGCGCCGCGTTCGCCCCGCTGCCCGGCCTGCCCGCTTGAGGGGTTCTGCCTGGCGCGGAAACGGGGCACGCAGGAGTCTCGCCCTGTGCTCAAGCCCGGGCCGGAGATCATCCGCATCAGCATGGCCTGCGGCGTGCTGGCCAGCCGGGGCCGCTTGTACATCCAGAAGCGGCGGCCCGACGATGTGTGGCCCGGTTTGTGGGAGTTCCCCGGCGGCGTGTTGGAGCAGGGCGAGACCCCGGAACAGGCCCTGGTGCGCGAGGTCCGCGAGGAGACCGGCCTGAGCGTCCGTCCATGCGGCAAGATCGCCGTGGTGAGAAGCAGCTACACCCGGTACCGCATCACCCTGCACGGCTTCTTTTGCCAGATGGACGCGCAAGTGGACGCGGTGGTGGACGCGGAGAGCGCCTTCCGCCTGAACGAAGCCACCGAGGCGCGCTTTGTCGCACCTGAGGAAATTTCCCGCTACGCCTTCCCCTCCGGCCACGCCCGGCTGGTCGCCAAGACTCTGACGGATCTGCGTTTGCATGGCTTTCTCACCGCCAGCTAGCTGCTCCAACAGCCCATTATCGTGTCGTTATTCCACACAGGCATGGATCATGCTATGGCGTAGGCGGAGACGTGTCGTGGTCACCCTCCTGACGTGGCCCATCGGGCCGTGCAGGAACCGACACCGGAGGGAGCAGATGTCCGGCAATACAAATCTCGCAGAGGCGATCCGTGTTTTGAAAAGCGCCGAGTCCGGCGCTGGGGCTGGCCGCACCTTGGGCCAGTTGGGGCAGCCCGACGCCAAAACCCTGGCCTTCCAGGCGCAGATGCGCATGGCCCAGCAGGCCATCGGCGAAAGCCAGGCCACGGGCGATGAACAGCCAGGGGAGGCCTTTGGCCTGGATATGTCCCTGGCCTCTGACAGCATGATGATGGATGCCCTGTCCACCATCGCCCGGCTCACCGGCCAGGGCGTTCCGGCACAGAAGCCGATGCTGGCCCTGGCGCCGGAGAGGGCGCTGACGCGCAATCCGGCGGTTCATGGAGGCGGGGACCTCGGCTCTCTTGCCGCGCTGTTCGAGTCAGGTGAAAAGGGCGTGGCGGCCATCGGCTACGACCGCACCGGCGGCACCAGCTACGGCAAGTTTCAGATTTCCTCGCGCGCCGGGACCATGAACCGCTTCCTGAGCTTCCTGAACGAGCGCGAGCCGGCCCTGGCCGAGCGTCTGCGCAGGTCCGGCCCGGCGAACACCGGCTCGACGCGGGGCGGGATGCCTGCCGAGTGGGTGAAGATCGCCCAGGAGATGCCGGAGCGCTTCGAGGGTCTGCAAACCGAATTCATCAAGAAGGACCACTACCAGCCCGCGCGAGAGAAAATCATCGCGCGCACCGGGGTGGACATCGAGACCGCAAAGCCCGCCCTGCGCGAGGCCTTGTTCAGCACTGCCGTGCAGCATGGGGCTTCCGGCGCGGCGCGGATTTTCAATCAGGCCATCGACAAGTTCCTGGGCAAGGAGGGGGCGCAGGCCTCGGCGACGGTCCCCGGCGTGAAGAATTTCGAGCAGGCCCTGGTGAGCGAAGTCTACAGCAGACGCCAGAGCCAGTTCGGCGGCTCGACCGAAGCCGTGCGCGCCAGCGTGCGCGGACGACTGCGGCAGGAAAAGGACATGGTGCTCGCCATGCTCGACAAACAGGGAACGAACCGGGTGGTGTGATTTTTGGGAGACCGCAGTGCCCGGCTTTCAAGAGGCCCGCTTCGGCGGGCCTTTTTCATTTCCGCCCGCCGCGCCGGGCGACAGGGCCAGGCGCTCCTCAAGGCCAGGCTCCAGCGCCACCAGCAGGGTGCGCTCCACCTGGTCCACGGCCACGCTGCCGATGGCCGCGCCCTTGACCTTGCGCACGTCCTTGACCTGGGCCAGCAGCACCTCGGCCTTGGCGTCGTCCTTGCGCCAGCTCTTGAGCGCGCACAGGACCGCAGCCTCCAGCAGGCTCTGCTCCGGCACGGGCTGGTCCGGGTAGTCGCGCCGCAGGATGACATGGGCGCTCGGACCGCCCGCCGCGTGCAGCCAGTAGTCGTGCGGCCCGGCGGCGCGGGAGAGCATCTCGTGGTTGGCCTGGCTGCTTTTGCCCCGCAGCACGAGAAAGCCGTCCGTGGTGCGGAAGCAGGACACGGCGAGCCCGTGGTAGCGCTTGGGCAGCAGCAGCGGGGCTGGAGGGGCGCTGGACCTTGGCGTGGCCTGCGAACGCGCGGGGAGCAGTTCCGGCCCGACGCCGGAGAGCAGTTGTTCGCGCCTGCGCGCGACATGCTCCAGACCGCGCCTTCCCTTGGCCGCCCGCTGGAACAGCCGGGCCATGTTCTCCGCCGGGCTCAGGCGCGGGTCCAGAGGCACGACAACCGCTCCGTGGGCCGGATGCTCCAGGGTTATGCTTTGTTGCCGAGGCGTGGTCTTCAGGCTGGAGAGGGCGATCTGCAGGGCCTCGGCAGGCAGGGAAAGGGCCGCGAGCGCGGCATGGCGTTGCTCGTCCTTGTCCAGCAGCGCCAGTTGGCGCCTCAGGCGCTTCTTCGCCAGCGCGGCGTGATCCAGGGCTTCGGACTCTTCGCCGCGGGCCAGTTGCGAGAAAAGGACGCGTTCGCCGTGGCCCCGGGCGGCTTCCAGGGCCGAGGCGTGGCGGGCAGTCTGCGGGCCGGCGCCAGGCCAGACAAGCGGCGGCGCTTCCTCTGACGTGAAGAAGCCGTCGCAGGCGCCGGAGGCGAGGCGCTCAAGCAGGCGCGCGGCGTGCCTCGGATCCGCCTGGGCCAGGGCCGAGAGGTGCTTGCGCAGGGGCGGGGTGATCTGCGGATGCCCGCGCCAGATCTCGTTCTCGTCCTGGATGCGCTCCAGAGACGGCCAGGCGGGCTTCTGCGGGGCCGGGAAGTCCTCGGCCAGGGCGAGTTCCTCCCGGAGGTCGAACACGAGCCAGCGGCCCGCTTCGGGCACGTCGCGCGGGGACAGGGCAAAGGCCAGGCGCAGGTTCGGCCAATCGGCGCGAGCTTCCAGCAGTCTGCGGCCAGTAAGCCGCTTGCGCAGCCACATGACCCGCGCGGGCGCGGTGAAGGGGTTGGCCGGGTGCTGGTCCGTGACAAAGAGAAGGCCCGCCGCTTTGGCGGGCCTGAAGATCAGGTGGAGTTTTCGGCCATCGCCGTGAAGGGTGAGCACCGTCACCCCTTCCGCAGGGCCGTGGACCTTTTCAATGCGCTTGCCGACAAGGAGGGCCGACAGCTCTTCTGCCAGGAAGCGGAAGAAGTTGGCTTCCATCCGTACTCCTCCTGGGCGGTTGCGCTCTGTCCTTGAGGCAAAAGCGGGCAACCGTACCGGGAACCGCGCGACTCTGTCGCGGGGCTAGTCGCCCCGAACCATTTCGTCTTCTTCCTGCTTGCTCTTGCAGTTGATGCACAAGGTGGTCATGGGCCGGGCCTTGAGCCTCGCAATGCCGATGTCCTCGCCACACTCGACGCAAACGCCGAACTCGCCTTCCTCGATGCGGGTGAGGGCCTGCTGGATTTTCTTGATGAGCTTGCGCTCACGATCGCGCAGGCGCAGCGTGAAGGCCCTGTCGGACTCGGCGGTGGCGCGGTCGGCAGGGTCGGCATAGACCTCGACGGTTTCGGTCATGTCGTCGATGGTGGCTTGCCCCTTCTGGAGGATGTCCTCCAGCATGGAGTTGAGCATGTCCCGGAAGAACTGAATGTCCTTTGCTTCCATGGGCGATCTCCTGGATGGGAGGGTCGGCCTGGCGGATGTGCCGTGCTGGCCCCCTCCGAGTACAAACGAATGCGCCTGATAAACCAAAACCGGAGGTGTTGTAAAGCCCCTGAAAACGTATGGGGGGCTGGACCTCGCGAGGCTGGTTCCGGCAGCCGCCGGTCAAGTGGCAATGGAAGTCGGCGCGCGGGGAGGGGAGCTGCGTCGCCGTATTGAAAAAATCTGGAAAAGTTGAACTCAAAGCTTGACAGGTTGCGGGTGCAAAGATAGAAGGAGCTCCCTTTTGAGCGGGAATAACTCAGCGGTAGAGTGCAACCTTGCCAAGGTTGAAGTCGCGAGTTCAAATCTCGTTTCCCGCTCCAAAAGTAAGGCGGCATAGCCAAGTGGTAAGGCAGAGGTCTGCAAAACCTCCATCCTCCGGTTCAAATCCGGATGCCGCCTCCAGACGAGCGGGAATAACTCAGCGGTAGAGTGCAACCTTGCCAAGGTTGAAGTCGCGAGTTCAAATCTCGTTTCCCGCTCCAGGCTTGCTACGGGGGACCGGCCACGGTCGGTCCCCCTTGACTTCCCCTCCTCGCGTGCGAGAGGGCGCTCAATGAGATGAGCGGGAATAACTCAGCGGTAGAGTGCAACCTTGCCAAGGTTGAAGTCGCGAGTTCAAATCTCGTTTCCCGCTCCACTCGCGCAACAAAAAAAGGCCGGTCCCGAAGGATCGGCCTTTTTTCTCGCCCTGCGTGGGCGCCTTGGTCAGCGCAGCTCGCCCCGGCTGGAGCGCACCTGCAATTCCTGCAGGATGAGGCGCTCGTACTCCGGGTGCATTGTTTCCTCTCCGGGCAGGTCGCCAGGAATTTCCTGACCGGCGGCCATGACGCGCGTCAGGTGTTGCGTCTCCTCCCAGAAGTCCAGCAGTTCGCTGTCTCCAAGGGACTTTATCTGCTCCTCCAGGGTGAAGGAATCTTCGGAAATTGCGAATTGTCCCATTGGCTCAAGTTCCTTGCGCATAAAGTTGCAGCCGCTTTAGGCCGATGCTCTTTGAAAGCAGTTACCTGTTTCCTTTGTGGCCGTCAAATCTCCAGCCGGGTTGTGGCAAGTGACCGCGCGATCGACAAATATTCGTTGACAAAGCGCCAAGATGCTGCAAGATATAATACGTGTGGAGTGCCGCTGCAGCAGGACGGATTTTGAGCACGGTGCAAACAAGGAGCCGGAATTATGGAAGAGAATGTGAGACGCCAGGACGATGCCTTGATCCAGCTCGTCACGTTCAGCATCGGCGAGGAAGAGTTCGGCGTGGACATCCTCAAGGTGCAGGAGATCATCCGCACCATGGAGATAACCCGCGTTCCTCGTGCGCCCGAATTTGTCGAGGGTGTCATCAATTTGCGCGGCAAGGTCATCCCGATCATCGACTTGCGCCGCCGTTTCAAGCTGCCTGACCGGGCGCACGACAAGCACACCAGAATCATCGTCATCGAAATCAGCAGCATGGTCGTAGGCTTCGTGGTCGATTCCGTGTCCGAGGTGCTGCGAATCCCCTCCAACACGGTTGAGCCGCCACCCCCTGTTGTGTCCGGGCTTGATTCCGAGTACATCAGCGGCGTCGGCAAGCTTGAGGACCGGCTGCTCATCCTGCTGGACCTGAACAAGCTCCTGAGCAACGAGGAGCACGCAGCCCTCACCAGCGTCTGACCGACTGCGCGACTTTCTGAGCCCTCATGGCCGCCCCTTCGCGCATCTTGCGAGGAGGCGGCCTTTTGTCTTTTTAAGATTACGCGCGACCGCGTGACGCGGCCATGCGCGGTGGAGCATTTCCATTGCATTTTCCTTCCGGGCTTGCTGATTTCTTCAAAGGTCAAGGGAGCGCCCTGCGTGTGTTCAAGAGCGGACCTGGCACTCAGGCCCTGCTCGCCCACACCCTGCGCGCCAAGGGCCAGGAGGTCGTGCTTGTCGCCGCTGGCGCGCGCGAGTTCCGCGAACTCCAGGCGCTCCTGACACTGTTCTCCGGCGCCGGGGATATGCTGGCGCCCGCCTTCAGGGCGCCGGTCATCACCCTGCCGCAACACCTGCCGCGCAAGCCGACCGCCGAGGACTGGGGCCAGCGCTGGGCAGCCCTGCATGGCCTGGCTTTTGGCCGTCAGCCGCGCATCGTCCTGCTCACCGTGGACAACCTGCTGCCCCGCTGGCCCGCGCCGGATGTGGTGGAGCAGAGCAGCCTGACGCTCGCCAAAGGCGAGGACATGTCGCCCGAGCTGGTTCTGGAGCAGGCCGTCGCGTGGGGCTATGCGCGCCGCCCGGTGGTGACATGTGTGGGCGAGATCGCCGTGCGCGGAGACATCGTGGACATCTTCGCCGCGGGCTACCCCCTGCCGCTGCGGCTGGAGTTCTTTGGCGACACACTGGACGAGATTCGCCTCTTTGATTCGGCCACGCAGCGTTCCCAGGCCGACCTGAAGGAGATGACGCTCTTGCCCGTGGCTCCGGCCGTGCTGAACAAGCGGACCATGGAGCAGGCGCTGGAGCTGTGGCGCACGCTCCGCGTGCGCGGCGAGATGGCCGTGGGCGAAGAGCGCGAGCTTTCCGAGCGCCTGGAGCGCGCGGACACGCTTATCTGGCCGGGCCTCTTCTACCCCGAAGCCGCGACCCTGGACGCCTTTTTGCCTCAAGACGCGGTGTATATCCTCGCCTCGTCGCAGGAGCTGCGCAGCCGCCTGGAGGACCAGCACGCGGGCTGGCGTTCGTTTTTGGAGCGGGAGCAGGCCGAGAGCGGCTGGCGCTGGCCGCTGGCCTCCCTGTGCTGGCCCGAGGAACGCGCCCGCAAGACCTGGCTGGGCAAGCGGCAGGTGGTGTTCGAGGACCTGGTCATGGGCCAGGAGCGCCTGGGGCTCGACCTGCCCGAAAAATCCTACCAGAGCTTCGGCGACCTGTTCTGGCGGCCCGATCAGGCGCGCAGGCCTTGGACCGCGCTGACCACCGCCCTCAAGGACTGGAGCGCGGCCGGGTCGCAGACGGTTCTGAGCTTCCACACCGAGCGCTCGCGCAAGAAGTTCCTGAGCCTGGCCGAGCAGGAGGGGATACGCGTCGGCCAGGCCTTCCAGGCCGAGGGCAAGGGCATCTGCGCGCTCATCTCGCCGCTCAAGGCGGGCATGGAGATAAGCTGCTGCGGCCTGTCCATTCTGCCGGAGGACATCCTCCAGCCCGCTGCCGCACCCACGGTGCGCGCGGATCGTAAACAGGCCTTTGAGGGACTCTCGCGCCACGACGACCTGGCCGCCGACGACCTCATCGTGCACCGCGACTACGGGCTTTCGCGCTTCGGCGGGCTGCACCATCTCAAGATCGGCGATGTGGCCAACGACTATTTGCTGTTGTACTTTGACGGCGACGACAAGCTGTACCTGCCCGTGGATCGGCTGAACCTCGTGCAGCGCTTCAAGGGGCCGGAGGGCGTGGACCCCCGGCTGGACAAGCTGGGCGGCAGCCAGTGGGCCAAGAGCACCGAGCGCGCCAAGAAGGCCATCGAGAAGATCGCCCAGGACCGTGTTGAGATGTATGCCTTCCGGCGCGTGGCCAAGGGCTACTCCTACGGCCCGCCGGGCGAGATGTACCGCGAGTTCGTGGCCACCTGCGGCTTTGAGGAGACCCCGGACCAGGCCAAGGCGATAGACGACGTGTTCGCCGACATGGGCGGA
>JBFWMQ010000011.1:0-92334 GCA_050251495.1 Desulfovibrio sp.
GCTCTCGGAACTGCTGCTGAAGTTCGGCGCGATCCAGGCCGCGCCACCGCCCGTGCCCGGCGCTGTAGCGGCCAGCCAAGGCTAGGCAAAGAAATGAGAATCAGGGGCGCTGCCCCTTGACCCCGCCAGAGGGCCGCGGCCCTCTGGACACCCTGTGGCGCGAAGGCGCGTTCCCCGGCGCAAAGGCCGCCGGGGAACGCGCCTTCGCGCAGGAGGACGTCAACAACACGTCCGCCTTCCGCCAATACCCATTTTCAAGCGAAATGACCGGGTCGAGCTTTGCTCGACCCGGTCATTTCGCTTGGATGAGGGGGTTTGGGGGAAATCATTTCCCCCAACGGGGTCCAGGGGCGGCGCCCCTGGCTCTTGTTTCATTCCGCCTTACGCGAACACGATGGTCTTGTTGCCGTCCACCAGCACGCGATCTTCCAAATGCCAGCGCACGGCGCGGGAGAGCACCTGCCGTTCGATGTCGCGCCCCAGGATTTTGAGTTCGTCGAGCCGATGCCGGTGCGACACGCGGATGACGTCCTGCTCGATGATCGGGCCTTTGTCGAGACGGCCTGTGACATAGTGCGCCGTCGCGCCGATGAGCTTGACCCCGCGTTCGCTGGCGCGGCGGTAGGGGTCCGCGCCCTCGAAGGCGGGCAGGAAGGAATGGTGGATGTTGATGATGCGTTGCGGGAAGCGTTTGACGAAGGCGGGCGAGAGGATGCGCATGTAGCGCGCCAGGACCACGAGGTCCACGGGGCCGCCGGACGCTCCCGGCGCGTCGGCAAGCAGCTCAAGCATGCGCTCTTCGGGCAGGGAAAGGCCGCGCCCGCGCGGGGCGTCCTTGGCTTCGGGCACGTGCACGTGGTGGAAGGCCACGCCGAAGGATTCCACGGCGGCGCGCAGGTCCGGGTGGTTGCTGATGACCAGCGGTATCTCGGCGGGCAATTCGCCCCGGCCCACGCGCCACAGCAGGTCCATGAGACCGTGGTCCAGGCGCGAGACGAGGATCGCCATGCGCTTCTTGCGCCCGGCCAGCACCACGCGCCAGTCCATCCTGTATTCCCCGGCCACCTCGCGGCCAAAGTCTCGCATGAGCTCGTCGATGCAGCCTTCCAGGCCGGAGTAGTAGAACTCCTGGCGCATGAAGAAGCGCCCACCCTCGGGGTCTGTGGAATGCTGGTCGGAGTGGATGATATTCACCCCGCGCTTGTGCAGAAAGCCGCTCACGGCGGCGACGATGCCCGGGCGGTCCGGGCAGGTGGCGAGCAGACGCGCGGTACCGGCCTGGCTTGCGGGGCCGGGCTTGCAATGCGGCATGGCGGCGGTCATGAACCTATTCGTCCTCGATGGGGCTTCGGGAGGCGTCATCGGCCCCATGCATGGCGGCGGCAAGGGCGACACCCGCGGCGCCGCAAAAGCCCTCCGCGTCCGCGCCGGTTGTGGCGGGATCGGCCCAGCGCCAGAACATGCACATGGAGCCCTGGCAGAACTTCAACTTGTCGTCCCGCGTTTTGAGCAGCGGGCAGTACTTGAACTTGGCGTCGGACTCGCAGAGCCGCATGGTGGCCTCCTGTGCTGTTTGGGCCGGTTCTAGCCGGCCTTGCGGGCCACGGGCGCTGCGGGGAACTCCACCAGCGGACGCTTGCCCAGGCGGCTCTTGAGGTACTCCACCAGAATGACCCCGACGCGCTCCTCGCGGTTCAGGATCTTGGCGTACTTGCCGTCCTCGACGACCTTCTGGAACTCGCGCTTGTCCATGGCCGGGGAGGTCTTGGCGATGTTCTCGATGGCGATGGCGTAGGAATGGATCTTGCGGTCCAGCTCGGCGTCGCTCATGGCGGACAGCTCGCGCACATTGGTCGCAAGCTCCTCAGGCGCGGGCAGGCGGTCGGACTCCACGATCTTCTTGAAGGCGTTGGCGTAGCGGGTCGCGCCGTCGTTGATGTGGTCCTTCTGCACCATGTTCAGCCCGGACCATCCGGCGCGCAGCCACTTGAAGAGCGTGAAGGTGGTCTGGTTCGGCCCGTCCTCCACAAACACCTGCACCGAGGCGGAGTCGTACATGTAGGTGTCGGCCCAGCCGATGAGGCCCTTGTTCAGGCCGTTGATGCCGGAGTAGAAGTAGCTCCACTCGCCCTCATCCAGGATGACGGCCTTTTTGCCCACGCTGGACTTGTTCTTCTGCTTGCTGATGGAGATGAGCACGTTCTTGCCGTTGTGCTTGGCGAGGATGAGCAGCCGGTCCAGGTCGTAGCGATAGTAGCCGCCGCCGAAGGAATCGGGCGCGTTGACCTCGTACTCCTGGCCCCACAGGGCCACGGGCGCGTCCAGCTTGCCCAGGTGCGTCCAGGGCTTGGTGTCCTTGGACAGGATGTCGCTTCCGGCGTGCCAGCCGCCCAGGCGCAGCACGCTGGGAAAGAGCAGATAGTTGGGAATGGCCGGATTGTAGCAGTATTTCATGAGCCGCGAGAGCCCGGTCTTCATGGACACGCGCAGCACGGTTCCGTTGCCGTCGTAGCGGCGGGTGGGCACCAGGTCGCGGGCGTCGCCCTTGAGCTGCATGACGTAATCCACCAACGCGGAGTAATCATTCGGATTGATTGCGCTGCCCCGTTTCTGGGACAAATCGAGAAGCGCGCCAAGGTCCTGCTCCACAGGCTGGGGCAGGGCGGCCTGGGCGAGGGCGGGCAGCAGCAGGGCCAAGAGTACAGCGGCGCAAGACAAGCCCAGGCGGCTGCGGGAGAAATAACGAAAAGACATCAGCGAACCTCATGCGGGTTGGACGGGGCGGCACGACGCCTCCCGCCTCAAGCTTTATATAATAAGCAGGAACGGCCCGGTTGACAAGAGAGCCAAGCCGGTTCCAATCCGCCGCGAAAAAAGGTAGAAAGGCCCAAGCCAAGCTGGTTCAAGCAGCCTTGGCCAGTCTGCAACACGGAGTTCCCCATGCCCATGCCTCTTGCCGTGCTCGTCTCTGGCGGCGGTTCCAATCTTCAGTCCATTCTGGACAAGATCGACGCTGGCCTTATTGACGCCGAAGTGCGCGTCGTGGTTTCCAACAAGGCCGACGCCTTTGGCCTTGAGCGCGCGCGAAAACACGGCATCGCCACCTGGAGCCGCCCGCACACGGAATTTCCCTCGCGTCAGGCCTTCGACGCCGAGATGATCCGGGTCATCGGCGACCACGGCATCCGTGCGGGCATGGGCGCGGTGCTCCTGGCCGGGTTCATGCGCATGCTCACCCCGGAGTTTCTGCGCGCCTTTCCCCAGGCCGTGCTGAACATCCACCCGGCCATCCTGCCCAGCTTTCCCGGCGTGCACGGCGCGGCCGACGCGGCGGCCTACGGCGTGCGCCTGGCCGGGTGCAGCGTGCATTTCGTGAACGAGGTCATGGACAACGGTCCGGTCGTCATCCAGGCCGCCGTGCCCGCCCAGCCGGGCGAAGGCGCAGACGCCCTGGCCGCGCGCATCCTCAAGCTCGAGCACTGCATCTATCCCCAGGCCGTGGCCTGGCTGGCCGCTGGCCGGCTGAAGGTCGAGGGGCGCCACGTGCTGGTGGAACGGGCCACCCCCGCCGCCTGCGGCGACGCGGACCTGCCCTACCTGGCCAGCCCGGCCCTGGAGCCGGGCTTCCTGCCCGTTGCCTGACAGCCAAGGAGGTCCTGATGGACAGCTTCCGCCTCTCCCCCAGCGACGAGGACAAGCGCTCGCTCAAGGAGCTCGTGCTCCTCTCCATCACCTCCCGGCTCACGGGCCGGGGGCCGGAGAACCCGCCTGAGCCGGAGTCGGAGCTGCTGGGCCGTGAGCTCGGCGCGTTCGTGACCCTCAAACGGCACGGGCATCTGCGCGGCTGCATCGGCAACATCATCGGCCAGGGGCCGCTGTACCGCACCGTGTGGAACATGGCCCGCGCGGCCGCCTTCGAGGACCCGCGCTTCCCGCCGCTCACCCAAACCGAACTCGCGGACCTGGAGATCGAGATCTCCATCCTTGGGCCGGTGCTCCCCTGCCCGGACCCGGAACTGGTGGAGGTGGGCAGGCATGGGCTCATCATGCGCCAGGGCGGCAGGCAAGGTTTGCTCCTGCCCCAGGTGCCGCTGGAATGGGGCTGGGACCGCGCGCAGTTCCTGGCCCAGACCTGCCGCAAGGCCGGACTGCCCGCCCTGGCCTGGCGCGACCCGTCCACAGAGATTTACTGGTTTGAGGCCGTAGTTTTCTGATTACGTATTCTTGATCCCCTTCCCTGTTGATTTCCCTCCCCCCTGACGATAGCGTTAAATAGGATTGGTTCCTGCGCACGGCATCCGTTGCCAATTTCCTGTCCGGGAGGGTTCCCATGAAACGCTTGACCATCAAGGCTTTGCTCTTTGTGCTCGGCGGCGTGACCCTGGCGGGCTTCGCCGCCATGCTGCTCTTGTTTTTCATGCAATCCCAGCGTGTGGGAAGCACCTTTGAGCACATGATCAACGTGGAGGAGGCCCTGCTGGGCCAGCTCCAGGAAATGTACGCCCAGGGCCTGCAAACCGAACAGGCCACCCGCAACGTGGTGCTAAACCCCACGGACAAGACCGCGCAGAAGAACTACGCGTCCGCCAACGAGAAGTTCAAGGCGGCCCTGGCGGCGGCGCAGAAGCTCTCCCAGGGGCCGATGGCCGAGAGCCTGGGCTCGCTTACCGCCATGTGGGACGAGGCGCACGCCCTCAAGGCCGAAGTCATGGCCCAGGCCATAGCGGGAAACGCCCAGGCCGCCGCCGAGATATTGAACACGCGCGAGACCAAGAAATGGCGCGAGGTCAAGGACGTGATCCAGAAAGCCATCGCGGCGCAGAGCAAGAAGTCCAAAGCCGCCTATGAGGCCTACAAGGTTGAGGACACGACGTCGCTGCGCACAGTCATGGGGATCGGGCTCGCCCTGCTGGTCGGCATGGCCCTGCTGCTTGCGTATGCCGGACGCATGATTCTCGTGCCCCTGCGCAATATCCGCAACTTTGCCCTGTGCCAAGCCGAAGGCCGCTTCAACCAGTGCCTCATGGGCGACTTCAGCGGCGAGCTGAAAGAGGTCGCATCGGCTCTTGAGGACATGGCCAAGGCGGTGCAGGAGACGCTGGGCTACAACCGAGGCGTGCTCAAGGGCATCGCCACGCCCTTTGTGGTGGTGGACGAGAACAACATCCTGGTTCAGACGAACCAGACCCTGCTGGACATCCTGCAGCACGAGGGCAAGCCCGAGGACCACCTGGGCCAGAACGTGGCCCAGTTCTTCTACGGCGACGCCAGCCGCGAGACGGTTTTGGGGCAGGCCATCAAGGAGAACAAGAGCATCACCAGGGAAGTGGACCTGGTGGGCCGCAAGGGCGCCACCCGCCGCATCCTCATCTCCGCCTCGCCGCTGTTCAACGACATCACCGGCGCGCCCATGGGCGCCATGTGCCTGTACACGGACCTGACCGCGCTGCGCGAGCAGGAGTCCCGCGTCATGTCCCAGAACCAGGTCGTCACCCAGGCCGCCAAGCGGGCCGAGGACGTGGTCCGCGCCCTGCTCGACTGCTCCAAGCGGCTTGCCGCGCAGATTGGCCGCGCGGAGGACGGCGCGGCGCAGCAGCGCGACCGCGCGGGAGCCACCACCCAGGCCATGTCCGACATGAGCGAGTCCATCCGGGGCGCGGCCGAGAGCGCCGAAAGCGCGGCCAAGGGCGCGGAAGGCGCGGGCGGCAAGGCCACGGAGGGCGCGGAGGTGGTGCGCCAGGTCATGTCCTCGGTCGAGGAGGTGCGCGCGCAGTCGCAGACCCTCAAGGAGAACATGGGCGCCCTGGGCAAGCAGGCCGAGGCCATCGGCCAGATCATGAACGTCATCCGCGACATCGCCGACCAGACCAACCTGCTCGCGCTCAACGCGGCCATCGAGGCCGCGCGCGCGGGCGACGCGGGCCGGGGCTTCGCGGTTGTGGCCGACGAGGTGCGCAAGCTGGCGGAAAAGACCATGACCGCCACCCATGAGGTGGGCGAAGCCATCGGCAGCATCCAGCAGGGCACGCGCACCAACGTGGCCCAGGTGGAGCAGTCCGCCCATGCCATCGAGCGCACCAACGAGCTGGCTGGCCGCTCCGGCGAGGCCCTGCGCGAGATCGTGGGCCTGGTCAACGACACGACCCTGCGCGTGCGCGGCATCGCCACCGCGGTGGAGCTGCAAGCCGGGGCCAGCGCCCAGGTGGACGCCGCCGTGGCCGAGATCAGCGACATCGCGCTCAGCACCTCGGCCGGAATGGACGAGGCCGCCCGCGACGTGGAGGAGCTGCGCCGCCTGGCGGACCAGCTGCGCGAGGTCGTGGAGGGCATGGCCACGGCCTAGCCGCGCACGGCCAGGAAAAAAGGCCCGTCGGCCCAGGCGTTTCCTGGGCCGGCGGGCCTTTTGCGTGTTATCGGGAGCGGCCTGCGGGGCTCGCCCTGCGGGGCCTAGGCCTCCACCTTGCGCACGGTGACGAAGTTTTCCTGCATGGACACCGCGCCGCCGGCCTTGTCCCAACGGTCGCAGCCGCCGGGCATCAGTTCGTTGTCCGAGACGCCCCGGCCCTTGGCCCGGCTCTCGACCGGGAGGGTGTGGCCGAAGCCGTGGATGGTGAACACGCACTCCGGGTGGACGAAATCGGTGACGCAGGCGCGCAGCTGCCCGCCCTGGCCGCCCTTGGCCACAGGGGCCACCTCCACCATATCCATGTGCTCAATGCCCAGGGCCTTGGCCCGGGCCGTGTTGATCCACAGGACGTTCTCCGGCATCAGCTCGAAGAGCAGCGGGTTGTTCACCGTGTGCCCCTGGGTGTGCAGCCCGCAGCGGCCAAAGGCGATGCGGAACGCGCCCTTGGGGGGCTTGGCCGGGGAGACATACGGCGGCAGGGATTCCAGGCCGTCCTTGGCCAGCTTGGCCGAGAGGACCTCAATCTTGCCGGACGGGGTCTTGAAGGCCACGGGCTTGATGGTGGGCTTCGGCGCAAGCTCGACAAAGCCCTTGGCGTCGAAATCGGCCACGCTGACGCCCGTGCCCTCCAACTGGCGCTCCCAAAGCTCCTCCGGCCTGGTCACAGCCAGATGCGGGATGCCAAGACGCTTGGCCAATCCGGCATAGATCTCCCAGTCGGCCTTGGTGTCGAAACGCGGCTGGACGGCCCGCTTGCGCAGGAAAAACTGCGGCTTGAGCCCGCCCTTGCCCGCGATGATGCTCTCGCGTTCGAGGTAGGTGCTCATGGGCAGCACCACGTCGGCGTTCCAGGCCGTGTCGGACCAGGTGAAGGTGACGGCCACGAGCAGCTCCAGCTTCTTCCAGAGCTTCTTCACGGCCTCCTGGTCGGGGAAGGCCATGAGCGGGTCGTGCCGGTGGGCGATATACGCGCGGATGGGATAGGGCTTGCCCGTCTCGATGGCCTCATAGGCCAGGTGCACCAGCCCCGGCCCGCCGTCGAAGTGGGTGCGGCCCTCGGCCCAGCCCACGCCGTCGGCGCGGGGCTTCTCGGGCTTGGGAAAAAGCTCCATGAGCGGCTTGAGCCCCTTGCGGCCCACGTCGCCCGCCTTGCAGCTCAGGGGCAGGCCGCCCTTGGACCCGATGGCGCCCATCAGGGCGTTGATCAGGTAGGCGGTGCGGCTCACGTAAAACGAATCGCCGTAGCGGGCGGTCATCCAGCCGGGATGCCAGATGACGTGCGGCGCGGCCTTGGCGAAGGTGCGCACGAAGTCCTCCAGCGCCTGGGCGCTGACACCGGTCTCCTGGGCCACGAACTCCGGGGTATAGGGCTGGATGAATTCCTTCAGGGTCTCGAAGTCCTCCACCCACTCCTTGACGAACTTGCGGTTGTACAGCTTCTTGGTGATGATGAGGTGCAGCACGCCCAGGTTGAAGGCGTAGTCCGTGCCGGGGCGGATGAGGAAGAAATGGTCGGCCTTGGCCGCGGGCACGTTGGCGCGGATGTCGATGACCGTGAGCTTGCAGCCCTGGTCGCGCGCGTCCATGAGGTCGTTGACCTCCTTGACGTTGATGGCCTCCAGGATATTGCGGCTCTGGAGCACGACATGGCTGGCGTTCTTCAGGTCGTAGACCAGCTCCTTGCGGCCGAAGCCGAACACCGAGAGGGCGCTGTGCTGCACATTGCGCGCGCAGGCGGAGTCGTGGTTGCAGTAGTTGGGCGAGCCGAAGCCGCGCACGAAGGCCCGCGTCAGGTCGATATACGGCCCGCCGCGATCGGAGAGAAGCAGGGCCTCCGGGCCGTGCTCGGCGCGGATCTTCTCAAGCTTCCCGGCAACATAGTCCAAAGCCTCGTCCCACGAGACGGCGCGCCACTTGCCTTCGCCGCGCTCACCGGCACGGATGAGCGGCGTCTGGGGACGCTCGTCGTCGTACAGCAGGGCCGGGCCGGCTGCGCCGCGCGCGCAGAGCGACCCCTTCAGCCCCGCCGCATGGGGGCTGCCGAAAACAGAGACGACCTGGCCGCCCTCGACATCCACGGCGATGGGACAGCGGACACTGCACATTCCACAGACGCTATATACTTTTTCGCGAGCCATGACGCCCTCCTAATTTACTGTTAAAACTGTACACATACCCCCCCCTTACTCCAAAACGCCCTCTTTGGCTAGGGGCATTGGCCATGATTTCAGACCCAGAGCGGGCTCATGGTCACAGAGGATATCCTACCGAATCAGGATGGCTTCAATTTATCCTTGAGAAAAATTGAACGAGCAAAACCTCTCTTGACAACGCCACAGCCACTATGCTTAACAATAGTGGAATGAAGATACCTCTCCGGGGTGTGCTCCAAAAGGCGTTGCGCCAACCCTGTAGCGCAGCAACCTGAAATAAATAGCAAAAAGGCGGGTGAACATGAGCCTGTACAGAATCACGCTGGACGCAAACCGCTGCATTGGCTGCAAGTCCTGTCTTGTGCACTGCACCGTAAAAAACAAGTTGCCCGCGGGAATTTCCCTGAACCGGCTCAAGGCCCTTGGCCCCTTTGCCGGACCTGGAGGCCAGCCGCGCATGGAGTTCACCTACCAGAACTGCCTGCACTGCGAGGACCCCTTCTGCGTCAAGGTCTGCCCCTCGGGCTCCTTGACCAGGCGGGAAAGCGACGGCCTGGTCTGCCTGGACGAGGAGACCTGCATCGGCTGCCAGCGCTGCGTCAAGGCCTGCCCGTGGGAGGTGCCCCTGTTCATGGAGGACATCTCCAAGGCCAAGAAGTGCGACTTCTGCCAGGACCGCGTCGACCAGGGGCTTGATCCCGCCTGCGTCACGGGGTGCACGGCCAAGGCCCTGACGTTCATCCGGCCTGCGAAATAGCGGGAAGACGCCTTGCGTTTGCGGCGCAGGGAGAAAAGATATGCCCAACATTTTACCAAGAGGAGCATGGTTCCAATGAAAAAGCGCCCCATGATCGCCCTGACCCTCGCCACGCTGGCCTTGAGCCTGTGGCTGGGAGTGGCTGTGGCCCAGCAGGCGGCCCCCGCCCCTGCCGCCGCCCCCGTTGCGGAAGCGGCAAAAGCGGTGGATGCCGCCAAGCCTGACGTCGCCCCGGCCCCGGCCGAGGGCGCGGCCAAGAAAAGCAAGCTCGCCGCGGCCCTGGAAAAGGCCCCGCGCGGCGTCGAGCCGGGCATGATCGACGAGACCAAGCCCGCGGGCTTCCTCGGCATCCCCGGCGCACCCACCGTCAACCCCATCCTGGCCTTCGCCTGGGCCGTGTGGGTTGGCTGGATTTTCTCCACAGTGGGCGCCTTCGGCGGCGTCATGGCGGGCGTGGGTCACATGAGCGTCTTCGGCTTCGGCGCATACGCCGGCGCCCTCAAGAAGACCGCTCCGGACCTGGGCAAGATCATCACCGACTCCATCAAGGCCTCGAACCAGTTCCTGGTGGGAACCTCGGCGGCCATCAGCTCCTTCAACTACCTCAAGATGGGCCGCCTGGTCCTGCCCCTGGCCATCAGCCTGGGCCTGGGCTCGCTCATCGGCGCGTACCTTGCCGCCGCCCTTTCCGCCGGCAAGCTCGACTTCAAGTCCTACCAGGGCTACTTCGGCCTCTTCGTGCTGTTCCTGGGCTGCTACCTGTTCTACCAGACCACCGAGGGCGCGAAAAACAAGCAGAAGACCGCCAAGGCCGCTGCCAGGGCCTTTGAGGACGCGGTGAAGAAACAGAAGTGCGGCGAAAGCCTGGAAGGCTGCGACATCGGCCTGAAGATCCAGAAGTTCTCCGCCGCCACCTGCGAATTCACCTTCTACGGCGTGCCCTTCAAGTTCAATCCCCTGATCCCCTTCCTCGGCGGCGCGGTCATTTCCGCAATCGCCGCCTTCCTGGGCGTGGGCGGCGGCTTCCTGCTGGTGCCCTTCCTGACCAGCGTGACCCAGCTGCCCATGTACCTGGCCGCGGGCACCAGCGCCCTGGCGGTGCTGGTCAGCATGGTCACCAGCATCATCACCCTCATCACCAAGGGCACCCCAATTGAATGGGGCTTCATCGGCATCGAGCTGGTCGGCATCGCCGTTGGCTCCTTCGTCGGCCCCATGACCTCCAAGTACCTGTCCGACTCGCTGATGAAGCGCATCTTCATCGTCCTGTCGCTGTACATCGGCTTCGGCTATACCCTGGCCGGGTTCGCCGGCATCAAGATCCCCGGCGTGTAATCACCCGGGAGAGCCGCCACAGGGCCGGGCATCCGCAAGGAGCCCGGCCCTTTTCCTTTCAATCCCCTCGTGCTATACGGACGCATGACGCCATTCGAAATCGCCGACGCCCTGCTCATCGCCCCCTACCGCCTTGTGGAACACCCTGAGGCGGCCTTCTATTTCGGAACGCTTTTCCTGGCTGTGGCCAGCGCCGCCCTGGGCCTTGGCTGCAAGGCCCTTGTGGCCCGCTCCCAGCGCGCCAAGCGCGAGCGCGCCGACGGCGAGACGGCCAGGCGGACGGAGCTTTCGGCCCAGGCGGCCCAGGCGGGCGACAAGGCCGCCTACATGGCGCAGAACACGCTGGCCCAGGAGGCCTACGGCGATTCCATGGCCCTGGCCGCCGGACGCGGCGCGGCCCTGCTCTGGCCGGGAATGCTGACCTTGGCATGGCTCTACTGGCGTTTCGAGGGTGTGCCCATGCCCTATCTGTGGGATTGGACCGGCCCTGCCACCGTGTTTTTGCCGCCGCACATCGCCGCGCTGTGGGGATTATCGCACCTGCTGGGCAAAAAGAAGGCCGCGCCCCCGCCAACGGCGGAAGACGCGGCGCACGCCGGGCCGGAATAGCGCCTACTCGGCGGCCTGCTCCGGGCAGGGCTCCACCAGCCTGGAGATTCCCACCATCTCGAACACCTTCCGGAAGTTGTCGGAAAGCCCCTGGATGCACACGCGCTCGCCGCGCTCGCGGCAGTCCATGAGGATGCGCGTCAAAAGCGAAAGCCCTGCCCCGTTGGTGGAGGCGTTCTCCGCGAAGCGCAGGACGATGAGCGGCTTGTCCAGGGTGCGGGCGCGGGCCATGGCCCGGTCGAGAAACGGCTCCGAACGCGCGGTGACGCTGCCCTGGATGTGCAGCACCGCGGCGTTCGCGGTCTCCTCCACCACCAGGTCCGCAGCCTGGCTTTTGGCGATGGCGATGCGCTCCTCGGCGCGCGAAAGGGCCTCGCTCAAGGCCTGGCGCTGCACGGGCTTGTTGATGAAGTCCGTGGCGTCGAGGTTCAGCGCGCGTATGGCCAGATCCATGTCGCCGTGGCCGGTGATGACGATGACCTCCGCGTAGGGGTCGATGTCCTTGATGCGCCGGAGCACCTCGATGCCGTCCATGACGGGCATCTTGATGTCCGTGAGCACGATGCCCGGACGCTCGCGCCCGAAAGCCTCCACGCCCTCGGCCCCGTTGACCGCGGTCAACGTTTCGTACCCGTAGGCCGCCAGCAGCAGCCGAAACATGTTCAGCGTAGGCTGCTCGTCGTCGATGACCAGGACCTTCTTCTCCATGTGCTCTCCTGTGCCTTAAGCCACCTGCGGAAAGTGCAGGCTGATGGCCGTGCCCTGGCCGGGCTCGCTCTCGATGCGTATCTGGCCGCCATAGTCCCGCACGATGCCATAGGTGATGGCCAGGCCGAGGCCCATGCCCTGGCCGGTCTCCTTGGTGGTGAAGAACGGCTCGAAGATCTTGTCGCGCATGTCCGCCGTCATGCCGATGCCCGTGTCGCGCACCTCGACCACCACGCTGTCGCCCTGGACGCGGCTGGAGATGGTGATGCTGCGCCTGGCCCCGGAGTCCGACGGCTGGCTGGCCTCGTTGATGGCGTCGCGGGCGTTTGTGAGCAGGTTGAAGAACACCTGTTGCAGACGGTTGTCGTGGGCCAGCACCTTTGGCAGGTTCTCGGCAAGGTCCAGGTTGAAGCGGATGTTGTCCAGCTCGAACTGGCGGCGCACGATGGTGAGCACGCTCTTCACGGGCTTGTTCACGTCCACGGGCTCCTTCAGCATCTCGGCCTTGCGGCCGAAGGCGCGCAGGGTGTTGATGATCTCAGCCGCCCGGTCCACCTGGCCGCTTATCTCGCGCACCACCTGACGGAAGGCTTCCGGCGGCGGGGTTTGGCCCTGCTCGTCCAGAATGGCCAGAAACTCGCTGCCCATCTTGATGGCGTTGAGCGGCTGGTTCAGCTCGTGGGCTATGCCCGCGCTCATCTCGCCGAGGGACTTCATCTTTCCGGCCTGGATGAGCTGCGCGTCCTTCTCGATCATCTCCGTGATGTCCGTCACCGAGATGATGATGGCGTGGCGGCCCTTGTAGGAGATCGGGCAGGCATGGACGTTGACGTAGAACGGCCGCGCGCCCTTTTTGTAGTGCAGCACCTTGGGGTGATACAGGCAGCCGGTGCCGCCGTTTTCCCCTTCGGATTCCGTGCCCTCGTAGGAGATGAGGCAGTCCTTGCGGTTGTCCGGCCCAAGGGCCAGGTAGCTCATGCCGAGCAGCTCGTCCTTTTCGTAGCCATACAGCTCAAGGGCGCGCGGGTTGGCGTCGGCGATGCGGAAGTCCTCGCAGTCCACGACGAACACCGGGTCCGGGCCGGAGTCGAAGAGCGAGCGGTACTTCTCCTCGCTCTCGCGCAGGCGGCGGCGGTACAGCTTGATGCTCCAGACCATGTTGCGGAAGCTGTCGCCCATCTGGGCCACTTCGTCGCCTTCACGCTTGCGGTAGAACACGCAGTTGGCGCAGGTGCGGTGCACCGCGGCGGCCTTGGCGGACTGGTCGAAGTGCCAGCAGGGCATCTCCGTGTTCTCGTAGGCCGGGCAGTCCATGGGCCGCCACTGCTCGTCCTCTTCCTGCAGGTCCATGGTGATGTCGAAGTTGCCGCGCGAGAGCTCGTCGGAGATGCGCGTGAGCTTGGACAAGGGCCGGGTGATGTACTGGGTGATGCGGTTGGAGAGGAAGAAGATGATCAGGATGATGGCCGAGATGAAGCCCAGGAAGGTCAGGCGCAGTGTGGCGATGAGGCTGTCGATGTGGCTCTTGGACAGGCCCACGTGCACGGTGCCGATGCGGTACAGGCCTTCCTTGATGGGCACGGCGATGTCATGGATGTCTTCCCGGTCCACGGTGACAAGGCGCACGCTGCGGGTTTCCGTGGGGGGCAGGGCGTTGGCCTGGCGCAGGTCCGACGGGAAGGCGTGGGTCATGGTGTGGGCCAGCACCTCGTCGGCCTGGTCGGTGACGAAGATGTAGGAGATGAGGTGCTTGCGTTCATGCAGGCGGGCCTCATCGAAGATAAGCGAAAGCAGCAGCGGCGTATTCTTGTCCAGCACATAGCCGCTGCCGCGCTCGGCGATGGAGTGGGCGATGGCGCTGCCGCGCATCTCAAGCTCGGTGGTGAGCGAGGAGACCAGGATATAGCGCGCCAGGAAGGCGATGGCCACGCTGATCAGAAGCACCACGCCCAGGATGGAGACGAAGATCTTGTTCTTGAGGCTCAAGTTCCCGTAACGCGAAAAGGCCGTTTGCCAGAGATTCATGGCGTGCCTCCGGCCCGTGTTCTTCTGAACGCCTCCAGAACATCGGGCCACGACTCGATCAGGGTGAAGCTGCCATCGGTGAGGCGCGTGAAGTAGACGCGCTCCATGCCCTGGTGGCTCTGCGGCCCGAAGCTGACGGTCTGCCCCGGACCGAGATCATAGTCATGGATGGACTCTATGGCCCTGATGAAGGCCTGGCGGGTGAGGTCGCGCCCGGCGCGCCGCAGGCCCTCCACGAGGATGCGGGCGTTGTAGTAGCCCTCCAGTCCCACGGAGTTGGGCTTGTCATCCGGAAAATACCTGGCCAGAAGCTCGACGTACTCCTGCGCCCCGCCGGAGAACTTGCGCGCGCCCGCGCCCTCGGTCGGCGGCACCACCTGGGACATGATGACCAGCGGGCCGGGGCCGGGGCCGAGCCTGCGGGCCAGTTCCTCCGCGCCCACGAAGGAGACCGTGTAGAAGATGGGCGAAAAGCCGCCGCCCTGCTGCGCCAGCTGGATGAACCGGGCGCAGGGGTCATAGGTGCCGATCATGACCACGGCCTCGGCGCGCGAATCCATGATCTTGGTCAGCCCCTCCTCCACGTCCAGGGTGCCGCGCACATACGAGCCGCGGGCCACCGGCTCCAGGCCGTATTCCTTGAGCGCCAGCTCGGTGCCGGTCAGGCCGTCGAACCCGTAGGCGTCGTACTGGTAGAACACGGCGATGCGCGTGAGCCCCAGATCCTTCACCAGGTGGCGCACAGCCGCCGCGGTTTCCTGGTAGTAGCTGGCGCGGATGTTGATGATGTAGCGGTTGAAAGGCTCGCGCAGGGCGTTTGCGCCGGTGAGCATGCCCAGCAGCGGGATGCGCGCGTCCTCCAGCAGGGGCAGGATCTTGACCGTGGTGGGCGTGCCCACATAGCAGAACAGGCTGAACACCTGGTCCTCGACGATCAGCCGCTGGGTGTTGGCCAGGCAGCGCGGCGGGTCATAGGAGTCGTCATAATACACGAGCTTGATCTTCCGGCCGTGCACCCCGCCCTGCTCGTTCACGTGGTTCAGGTAGCACAAGGCGCCGCGCAGGGTCTGGGTGCCCAGGTAGCTGGCGTGGCCGGACAGCGCCAGGGAGGAGCCCAGGGTCACGGTGTCGTCGGTCACGCCGGAGGAGTCCCGCTCCACGGCAATGCTCTCGTCCTGGCGGTCGAGGCCCGTGTACAGCGAAAAGCCCAAAAAGCCCAACAGGACCAGGAACACGGCGAGTCCGACCCAAAACCGTGAACCGGAAAGCGAAAGTCCGCCCATATCCCTCCCGAAACGCGGACCCGCCCGGCCCGTTTGCACATGCGTGAAATATTGCGGACCCTACGCCAGTTAGGCAATGGCATCAACATAAAATGCGGCGAAGGCCGTTGTGCAGCGGCCCAGGGCGGATACGCAACCCTTCATCACCCATGGCGATAAATCCGACTCAAGTCTTGGCACCAAGAAAGAGGCGTGCTATACGGCAGAAAAAAGAGAGATGGCACCCGGATGCTGCAAGACACCCCCCCAGCCGACCAGACGGCCCAGCCTCTGGCCGCCCCCATGGCAGCGCCGCTCCCCCAGACGGAGGAGGAGGCGCGCGCGGCCTTGCTCTCCCTGTGCTGGCCCGACGGACGCAAGCACTGCCCGCGCTGCGGCGCGAGAACCCCATATCAGCTGGCGGGCGGACGGCTGCGGTGCGGCAACTGCCGCTACACCTTCCACGACTACACGGGACGCTGGCTCAACGAGACCGGCCTCTCGGCCCTCAAGTGGACCAGGCTGGCCCAGGCCTTCGCTGCGGAGCGCAGCACCCGCGAAGCCGCCGCGGAGGTGGAGATTTCCTACAACACGGCCTTCAAGGCCCTTACGGTCCTGCGGCTGGCCATTCTGGCCCAGGGGGCCGACTCCCGCCAGTTCATGGGGCCGGGCGCGCCGCTGCATCCGCTCCTGCAGGCCGGGCGCGGCCCGGAGCACGAGCACCCGCCGGGCACTTCGCTGCCGGTCTACGGGCTCTTAAGCCGCAGCCAGCACATCTTCGTCGATCTACTGCCGGAACTTACGGCGGAAAGCGTGCTGCACTTCAACCACAACTTCCATCTGCGCGTGGTCCGCCACGGCAGCATCCTCATCACCGACCGCTACAAGGCTTACGACGCCCTTGTCCTGTGCGGCGACGAGAGCCTGCCCTACCACTACCTCCTGCGCCATCCGGGGCAAATATTCGCCGAAAGCGGCGGCTATAGCTTCTGGGACTTCTGCCGGCCCCGGCTGCGGCAGTTCAAGGGCCTCTCATGGAGGCGCTTCCCCTTGTATCTCAAGGAATTGGCTTTGCGCTACAACATGCGTGACGAGGACCTGACACAGCCCCTGCTGGCAGCCCTGTGCACCCTTGTGCCAAAACTTGCGTAACCCTGCCCTGTTTTGACTCTTTCCTTTTTTTTGCGAATACACTAGACCTCATACTGTGGAGGTTTTTATGATTTCGCATCCTCCCAAACACATAGACGGTCCCGGTCTGACGCTGCTCCCCTTCGGGGGCCTTGGCCTGGACCTGGCAGAAGTCCGGCGCAAGGTGTCGGGTCTCTTGCTTACGCCCTTCCGCACCCAGGAAGCGCGTGAACAGGAGTCCTACGTCGCTGCGCCCCCTGCGCTCTCCGGCTACGGCCTGCTCGTGAGGCTTTGCCGCGAAACGCTCGGAAGCTGACCCTCACCCCTAACCCAGGAGGCACCATGTCGCTTACCCGAAGAGGGTTTCTGCAACTCTCTGCCGCAGCGGCTCTCACCACCGCCTTTTCAGGCGTCGGTCTGGCAGCCAAGCCAAAGGCGGCCAAAGCGGCCGTCGATCGCATTGCCCAGCTCAAGCCCGAATGGAGCAAGCAGACGACAACGGTATGCTGCTACTGCGCCGTGGGCTGCGGCCTCATCGTCAACACCGCCCTGCAAGGCTCCAAGCGCGCCATCAACATTGAGGGCGACCCGGACCATCCGATCAACGAGGGCGCCCTCTGCGCCAAGGGCGCAGCCATCTACCAGCTGGCCGAGGGCAACCCCGGTGAAAAGAACCCCCGCCTGACCAAGGTCATGTACCGCAAGCCCTACGGCACCAAGTGGGAGGAGAAGTCCTGGGACTGGGCGCTTGAGCGCATGGCCAAGAACATCAAGGCCACGCGCGACGCCACCTTCGCCGAGAAGAACGCCAAGGGCCAGGTGGTCAACCGCTGCGACGGCATCGCGAGCGTCGGCTCCGCCGCCATGGACAACGAAGAGTGCTGGGCCTACCAGGCTTGGCTGCGCTCACTGGGACTGACATACATAGAACATCAGGCCCGTATCTGACACAGCGCTACTGTTGCGGCTCTGGCAGAGTCGTTCGGACGCGGCGCGATGACCAATCACTGGATCGACCTGAAGAACAGTGATTGCATTCTTATCATGGGCAGCAACGCTGCCGAAAACCACCCCATCTCCTTCAAGTGGGTCACCAAGGCCCAGGAGGCCGGGGGCACGCTCATCCACGTGGACCCGCGCTTCACGCGCACCAGCTCCAAGGCCGACATCTACGCCCCCCTGCGCTCCGGCTCGGACATCGCGTTTTTGGGCGCGCTCATCAACTACATCCTTGAGAACAACCTCATCTTCAAGGAGTACGTGGTCAACCATACCAACGCCTCCTTCATCGTGGGCAAGGACTTCGACTTCAAGGACGGACTCTTCAGCGGGTACGACGAAGTCGGCCGCAAGTACGACAAGAGCAAGTGGAAGTTTGAGATGGACGACAAGGGCGTGCCCAAGCGCGACAACACCCTGGCCGACCCCCGCTGCGTGTACCAGCTCCTGAAGAAGCACTACAGCCGCTATACCCTGGACCGCGTGGTCGAGATGTGCGGCACCCCGAAAGACAAGGTGCTTGAGGTCTTCAAGGCCTACGCGGCCACCGGCAAGCCGGACAAGTCCGGCACGATCATGTACGCCATGGGCTGGACCCAGCACACCGTGGGCGTGCAGAACATCCGCACCATGAGCATCATCCAGCTGCTCCTGGGCAACATGGGCATGGCCGGCGGCGGCGTCAACGCGCTGCGCGGCGAATCAAACGTCCAGGGCTCCACGGACCAGGCCCTGCTGTTCCACATCATCCCCGGCTACATGCCCACGCCCAGCACCGCCCAGCCCACGCTGGACGACTACCTGAAGCTCATCAAGCCGGTGTCCAACGACCCCAAGAGCATGAACTGGAAGAAGAACTACGGCAAGTATGCCGTGAGCCTGCTCAAGAGCTTCTACAAGGACGCCGAGCCCGCCACGGCCTACAACTGGATGCCCAAGCTCGACGTCGGGCAGAACGCCTCCTGGCTGGTGCTCTTCGACGAGATGCTCAAGGGCAAGTTCAAGGGCTTCTTCGCCTGGGGCATGAACCCGGCCGTGTCCGGAGCCAACTCCAACAAGACCCGCGAGGCCATGACCAAGCTCGACTGGCTGGTCAACGTCAACATCTACGACAACGAGACCGGCAGCTTCTGGCAAGGCCCGGGCATGGATCCCAAGAAGATCAAGACCGAGGTCTTCATGCTGCCCTGCTGCGTCTCGGTGGAGAAGGAAGGGTCCATCTCCAACTCCGGCCGCTGGATGCAGTGGCGCTACCAGGGACCAAAGCCCCTGGGCGACTCCCGCGCCGACGGCGAGATCATCTACGAACTGGCCCAAAAGGTGCGCGAGCTGTACAAGAAGGAAGGCGGCAAACTCCCCGAGCCCGTGCTGAACCTGAACTGGGACGACATGGGCAACGGGCATGAGTTCGACGCCCACAAGACCGCGCGGCTCATCAACGGCTACTATCTGAAGGACGTTGAAGAGAAGCAGCCCGACGGCACCGTGAAGGTGTTCAAGAAGGGCACCCAGGTCGCGGCCTTCCCGGCCCTCAAGGACGACGGCAGCACCTGCTCCGGCAACTGGATCTACTGCGGTTCTTACGTGGACCAGGATCCGGCCAAGGGCAACCGCGCCGCCAAGCGCTCCAAGGAGCAGACCCCGGCGCAGGCCAACGTCGGCCTGTTCCCCAACTGGTCGTGGTCCTGGCCGGTCAACCGCCGCGTCATCTACAACCGCGCCAGCGTGGACCAGACCGGCAAGCCCTATGCCCCGCAGAAGGCCGTGCTGGCCTGGGACGCCCAGGGCAAGAAGTGGGACATCGACGTGGTGGACGGCGGCGGAGCCCCGGGTTCCGTGCATCCGTTCATCATGCAGCCGCACGGCATGGGCGCGCTCTATGGCCCCGGCCTGAACGACGGCCCCTTCCCCGAGTACTACGAACCCCTGGAGTGCCCGGTGGCCGACCACCCCTTCTCCAAGGTTCTGCACAACCCAACCGCGCTCAAGTTCGCCGGCGAGAAGCACAACGTCTGCGACCCGCGCTTCCCCTTCGTCTGCACCACCTACCGCGTGACCGAACACTGGCAGACGGGTCTGCAGACCCGCCCGCAGGCCTGGCTGCTTGAGGCCGAGCCGCAGATGTTCTGCGAAATGAGCGAGGAACTCGCCACCATGCGCGGCATCAAGAACGGCGACAAGGTCTGGCTTGAGAACAGCCGAGGCAAGCTCTGGGCCATCGCCATCGTCACCAAGCGCTTCAAGCCCTTCACCGTGCAGGGCCAGACCGTCCACGAGGTCGGCATCCCGTGGCACTTCGGCTGGCGCTGGCCAAAGGACGGCAGCGGGGGCGACGCGGCCAACCTGCTGGTCCCCTCCGTGGGCGACCCGAACACCGGCATCCCCGAGTCGAAGGCCTTCATGGTCAACGTCCGGAAGGCTTAAAGGAGGCATGTCATGAGTAATGGTAAAAGCTTCCTCGTGGACCTGACCAAGTGCACAGCCTGTCGCGGCTGCCAGATCGCCTGCAAGCAGTGGAAGAAGCTGCCCGGCGAAAAGACCAAGAACACCGGCACGCACCAGAATCCGCCGGACTTCAGCTTCAATACCCTGCGCGTGGTGCGCTTCAGCGAAAAGGAAGTGGACGGCAAGCTGAACTGGTTCTTCACGCCGGACCAGTGCCGCCACTGCCTGGACGCGCCGTGCAAATCCGCGGCGGAGCAGCCGGACTCCATCATCATCGACGAGGCCACCGGCGCGGTCATCTACACCGACAAGACCGCCAAGGAGAGCATCGACTCGATCCAGGGCATCTGCCCCTACAACGTGCCGCGCCAGGACAAGAAGACCAAGGTCATCAGCAAGTGCGACATGTGCAATGACCGCGTGAAGGCGGGCAAGCTCCCGGCCTGTGTCACTTCCTGCCCCACGGGCACCATGAACTTCGGCGATCGCGACGAGATGCTGAAGCTCGCGGAAAAGCGCCTGGCCGAGGTCAAGAAGAAGCACCCCAAGGCCCAGCTGGTGGACGCCGACAGCGTTCGCGTCATCTTCCTCACGGCGGATGCCCCGACCCTGTACTCCCCGACCCTCATGGCCGACGCCTCGACCGCGCCCGCCATGCACGGCTACACCCGCCAGGAGCTCTTTGCCGGGCTGATGAAGCCGGTGAAGCGCGTCCTGGGATAAGTTGAACGACGGAACGCACCTCTAGATAGGAGGCCGCTGGCTCGGATGGTCCGGGCTGGCGGCCTCCCCTGCGTTGCGGCGGACAAGCCGTTCCGCTCCTCCCGCTTGTGCCAAAGGGAGAACACGAGCTCGCCATGTTGCCAAATCCGCCAGAAGGGCTATTGTTCTCCCCTCGACACCTCCACCCTTGAGGAGCCTTCATGAACCGACTGGCCGCAGCCCTTCTCCTGGCCCTTCTCGCCTCGGCCCTCGCAGCGCCCGCCCTTGCAGCCAAGCCCAAGGCAGGCGACGTGCTGGCCAACGTGGAGGTGCGCACCCTGCTGATGCCCAACGACGCGGCGGCCCTGGGACTGAAGGCGGGCGAGGTGTCTTTTCGCCTCTCGCAAATCAAGGCGAAAACCCTTGTGGTGAAGATTTACAACTTGTATTGCCCGCGCTGCCACGAAGACGCCCAAAAGGTGAACCGCGTCTACGAACGGCTCGCAGCCTCACCCCAGGCCCGTGGCCTCGTGTTCGTGGCCATTGGCGTCGGCGACAGCCCCCTGGAGGTGGAGGCCTTCCGCAAGAAGCACAAGTCCCCCATGCCCATGGTCCCGGACGCGGACTACGTGCTGCACAAGGCCCTCATGTCCGTTGGCGCGCCGTCCTACTTCGTGCTCCGCCCGCTTCCCGGCGGCAAGGGGCTCAAGGTCCTGTTCTTCCTGGAGGGCGGCTTCGACGACGAGAACGACTTTTTCAACCAAGTGCTGCGCGCCGCCGCGCAGAAGTGATCGCCCTGGCCAACCCGGGCGGGAGCATAGCCATGAAAACACGCACGCCTTTCCAGTTGTCCGCCTGTGCCCTGGGCTTCTCGCTTCTGCTGTGGCAGGCGCTTTGCGCCACCGCCGTGGCCCAGCCCACCCGAGCGGATCAGCCGAGCCGCCCGCAACAGGCCTCCCATATCTACAACCCCGGTCCGCTCAAGCCCGTGGACAGCGCCTTGAAGGTCCGCCCTGGTCAGAAGGCCCCGGACTTCAGCCTGCCGGGGGTGTTGCACGGCCAGGACGGCAAAATTCAGGTCCGTCTGTCCGACTACCGGGGCAAAAAGAACGTCATGCTTTCCTTCGTGCCCGCCGCCTTCACGCCGGTCTGTTCGGACCAGTGGCCCGGCTACAACCTCGCCAGGGAGCTTTTCGACGAATACAACACGCAGGTGCTGGGCATCAGCGTGGACAACCTTCCGTCGCTCCATGCCTGGACGCTTGAAATGCGCGGGCTGTGGTTCCCGGCGCTCTCGGACTTCTGGCCGCACGGCGGCGTGGCGAAGACCTACGGCGTGCTTCGCGGCGACGGCACAACCGACCGCGCCATCATCATCATCGACACAAAGGGCGTGGTGCGCTTCGCCAAGAGCTTCGACATCAACACCCGGCCCGACCTGGGCCTGATCATGGGCGAGTTGCAAAAGATCGGCGCAGAGTCCGCGGCGGCGCGACCCGGCAAACGGTAGCGGCGCAGCGCAGCCAGCCAGCACATCCTGTTCCGAAGCTGTCCCCAGGCCCTCGGCGCATTGACTCCCCCTGCCCGCCCGGAGTAAGGTCCGCGCACTTATTCTCAGGGCGGGGCGCAATTCCCCACCGGCGGTATCCTGAACCCCGTTCAGGGAGCCCGCGAGCGCCTGCTCCAGCGTGGAGCGGGGTCAGCAGATCCGGTGCGATGCCGGAGCCGACGGTGACAGTCCGGATGGAAGAGAATGAGGCAGCCTGCCCGCCGGGACACCCCCGGCGAGCCTCTCGTCCGGCGCGTCCGCCCTTTTGGGGTGCACGCCGCGCGGGAGGTGTCTGTCTTTGACGCCCTGATTCTGGTCCCCTTGCCCTTCCCGAGGAGGCACGCCATGAATCAGTCCCTGCTTGACCGTTTCGGAAATCCCAGAACCCGCGTTGAAAAAGCCTTGAAGAGCCTGCGCGCCGGAGGCGGCGTGCTGGTGGTGGACGACGCCGACCGGGAGAACGAGGGCGACCTTATCTACCCGGCCCAGAGCGTGGACAGGGAGCAGATGGCCCTGCTCATCCGCGAATGCAGCGGCATCGTCTGCCTCTGCCTCACCGACGAGCGCGCCGACGCGCTTGGGCTGCCGCCCATGGTGCAGCACAACACCAGCCGCAACAAAACCGCCTTCACCGTGACCATCGAGGCGGCCCGGGGCGTGAGCACGGGCGTGTCCGCAGCCGACCGCGTGACCACGGTGCGCGCCGCCGTGGCACAGGACGCCAGGCCCGAGGACCTGCACCGGCCCGGGCACGTGTTTCCCCTGCGCGCCAAGCCCGGCGGCGTGCTGGAGCGCCCGGGCCACACCGAGGCCACAGTGGACCTGATGCGCCTGGCCGGGCTCACGCCCGCTGGCGTGCTCTGCGAACTCACCAACCGCGACGGCAGCATGGCCCGCCTGCCGGAGATAACGGTCTTCGCCGAGGTGCACGACCTGCCGGTCCTGGCCGTGGCCGATCTGGTGCGCTACCGCCAGGAGACGCGCGCGTAAGCCAGACGAGGCTCATGCCGCACCGAAAAAAGGCCGCCGGGGATCATCTCCTCCGGCGGCCCTTCCTGGTTCCGCTATGGACGCAATCCGGCGCTACTGGCCGCGATTCCCGTTGGCTTTGCCGTTTGGCTGCCCGTTCTTCGCGCCGTTCGCCTGGCCATTCGCCTGGTCGCCGCGCACCGCGGGCAGTTCCTCGGGCGCGACGCCGGCCGGGGGCAGAGAGGCCACGGCCCTGCGGCTCACCAGGATGTGCAGTTGGCCGGGGTTCTTCATCCTGCCGGACACGAACTCCGCATACGGCCCGGAGCCGCAGAACAGGTCGATATGGTTGCCCCGGATGGCCCCGCCCGTGTCCTGGGCCAGCATCAGGCCGGAAAGGCGCGCAGGCCCGCCGCTTTTCGGTGTTGGCAGGGGCACAGTCATGGCCAGGGCCGCGCCAAGGGGAACCAGCCTGCGATCCACGGCGATGGAGCTCATGGGCGTGAGCAGCTTGCCCATGCTGCCGTAGGGCCCCTTGTCCGCCAGGCGGAAGAACACGTAGCTCTTGTCGGCGGAAAGAAGCTCCTGGGACAGGTGCGGGTTCTGCTGCACGAAATGCTTGATGCGCGGCGCGCTGGCCTCGTCGCGGGTCAGGTGCCCGCGATTGATGATGGTGCGTCCCAGCATGGCCAGCTCGCGCCCGTTCTTCTCCGCGTAGAGCACGTGCTTGATGCTGCCATCCGGCAGGATGAGCCGCCCCGAGCCCTGGATCTGCAGAAAGTACAGCTCCACGCGGTCCTTCACCCAGGCCAGCTCGACGCCCCTGCCCTCCAGCACGCCCTTGAAGTCGATGTCCTCACGCGCGTGGTAGGGCTTGATGCCGTTCTTGCCCAAACGGTAGTGCAGCTTCTGGCCCCGCCAGCGGGAATGGAACTCCCCCAGGTCCACGGTGAGGAGATCGGGGGGATGGCCGTAGATCGGGTACGGGTACGCCGGGTCCGGGGTCAGGCTGGCCTCAAGGAAGGGCTCGTAGTAGCCGGTGACCAGGGTATCGGGCTCCAGCGGATGCCAGGCGAAGACCTGGGCGAGCAGGGCCGGGTCCTCGTCCAGAAACGGCAGGGCGGCCAGCAGGTCCTCGATGGTCAGGCGCAAGGCCTCCCAGGTGAGCGTGAGGCCGGGCCGCTCCACGGCGACGCCACCGGCTGGCTTGCCGGAAACATACGACAGGCTGGCCCTGAGGCCGGGCTCCAGGTCGCGCCAGGACTTGAGCCCCTGGCTGGAGGGGTCCATCTGCCGGGCGCGCTCCAGGGCCTGCTCAACGGTCAAGGGCTCGTAGCGGGGCTTCTCGACCACGGGCGGTGGCGGAGGCGGAGGAGACGGCGGAGGCGCTGGCTTGGCGCAGCCGAACGCCAGCGCAAGCGCACAGAGGAGCAACCCGGCCAGACAACGGAGAGAAAGCGCCGCCCGGTGCCTCGGCGCGGCGGAACGTTTGCTCATGGTTCGTTCCCGTGCTCGTAGGCGGAACGCGAGGAAAGCACTTCCTTATACTCCTCGCTGTAGATCTTGATCATCACCATAAGGAAGGTGAGGATGAGCGGCCCGTAGATGATGCCCAGCGCGCCGAAGGCGTGGATGCCGCCCAGAATGGCCAGAAAGATATAGAACGGCGAGACCTGCGCAGCCTTGCGCATGAGCATGGGCCGCAGGATCGTGTCGATGTTGGTGACGATGACCACGTTGTAGAGCAGGAAGAACAGGGTCATCTGCCAATCGCCGAAGAGATACAGGTAGGCGGTGGCCGGAATCCAGATGAGCCCGGTGCCGATGACCGGGATGAGCGCGGCAAGGCCCATCATGACCCCCCAGAACAGGGGCGGAATGCCTACGATCCAAAGCCCCAGCGAGCCGACCAGGCCCTGCAGCACGGCGATGAGCAGGCTGCCCAGGAGCACCGCCCGCGACACCCGCTGCAGGCTCTCGATGATGAAGTCCTCCTGGTGCGTGCGCAGCGGGGCCAGGTACTTGATCTTGTGCACAATGCCCCGGCCCTCGCGCAGGAAGTAGAAGATCATGAAGACCATGAGGAAGAAGCGCAGCAAGAGCTTGGCCATGTTGCCGACCACCGTGGTGCTGGCGTCCAGGACCGACTGGGTGAAGCGCTGGGTGAACCCCAAAAGCTTGGCCTGAATGGTCGCCTCGTCGATGGTGATGAAGGGCAGGGTCTCGCGCGCCCAGGTGAAGATAGGGACAAAGCGGTCGCTGCGCATGAGCTCGCCGAAGTCGTTGCGGTCCGCCCAGGCGCGGATGGCCAGCATGGAGTGCATGCCCTCGGTGATGAGTCCCCAGACCAGGAAGGCCGTGGGCAAAAGGATGAGCACCACCACAAGGGTCGAGGTGAGCCCGGCGGCGAGATTCCCGCGCTCGCCCAGCTGGGTGTACAGCCGCGCGTTGACCGGGGAAAACATGATGGCCAGCACCGCCGACAAAATGATGGTGTGCATGAACGGCTCCACCAGCACAAAGCCGAAGAGGAACGCCACCACCAGGAAGAAGAGCATGAAGTAGGCGAATATCTTGTTGGTATGGTGCGGAGAGGCCGGAGCGCCCGGCGTCTCTGGCGCGCTGTTCATCATGGTGCGTCCGCCCCCTGGCGGTCATTGGTTGTGCTCTGGGGAGAGCGGAGCATCTCACTTCGGCCTTGTAAGCCCCGGCGTCCGCGTGGTCAAGAGCGCCGGGCCGGGACGCAGGGCGGGCCTGTACGAAACCCATGCCGGGGCCGCCCTCTCAAGGCTGATTCTGGTTCTTGTTTTTTCCGGACGATGTGTCTAAAGGGGAGGTCAGCGCCACGCGGTTTTTGGTTTGGACCGCCTGGGCGCTGCGATTTTCCCCGGCAGGGCGGCGCGAAAGCGCACAGTCCGGGATTCGTGGTTTTTGTGTCATCACCAAAACGTTCCAACTGGAGGAGTTCGCATGAAACGCCTGTTCAAATCCCTGCTGGTTGCCGCCACCGTGAGCGTCCTCGCCCTTGGCGTGGTCGGCTGTGGCGAGAAGAAGGAAGAAGCCAAGCCCGAGGCCGCCAATGCAACCGCCGCCGCGCCCGCGCCCAAGACCATCGTCTTCGCTTCCGACGCCGCCTATCCCCCGATGCAGTACATGAACGAGCAGAAGGAAATCGTCGGCTTCGAGGTCGACGTGATCAAGGCCGCCGCCGAGAAGGCCGGCTTCGTCGCCGTGTTCAAGAACGTGGCCTGGGACGGCATCTTCGCCGGCCTGGCCTCCAAGAAATACGACGCCATCTCCTCCAGCGTGTCCATCACCGAAGAGCGCAAGGCCAGCATGGACTTCTCCGATCCCATCATGAGCATCGAGCAGATGCTCGTGGTCGCCAAGGACAGCAAGGCCACCAGCCTGGCCGACCTGAAGGGCAAGAGCATCGGCGCCCAGATCGGCACCACCAGCTACCTGGTCATCAAGGACGAGAAGGGCTTCAAGGCCATCAAGACCTACGACGAAGTGGGCCTGGCCATGGAAGACCTCGTGAAGGGCAGCATCCAGGCCGTCGTGGCCGACAGCCCGGTGGCCGTCGACTACACCACCAAGAAGCACGCCGACAAGATCAAGATCGCCACCACCCTGAAGAGCGACAAGGTCGAGAACATCGGCATCGCCGTGGTGAAGGGCAACCAGGAGGTCCTCGACCTGGTGAACAAGGGCCTGGCCGCCATCAAGGCCGACGGCACCTTCGACAAGATCAAGGCGCAGCACCAGATGCAGTAGCCCGGCTCCGCACGGAACCGGTTCGATTCGAGCATTCCCCGGGGGGCCGCCGATTGGTGGCCCCCCGGCATTCCAACCCCGAAAGGCCAAGCACACATGACCGAAACGCAAAAAATCGACGTGGGCGAGGGCGCAGCCATCCCCAGCAGAAGCGACTGGGGACTCTTCAACGCCTGGGTCATCAGCATCGTCGGCGCAGTCTCCGCCATCCTCTATCTGCTGATCGCCCACCCGGACCCCTACCAGCGCCTGCTCGTCTACTTGAGCGACGGCATCGTCATCACCTTCCAGGTCACCATCACCTCCATCCTCTGCGCCTGCGTCATCGGCCTCATCACCGGCCTGGGGCGCGTTTCCAAGAACAAGGCCATCAACCTCGTGGCCTCCACCTACGTCGAAATCATCCGGGGCATTCCGCTCCTGGTTCAGCTTTTCTACATCTACTACGCCCTGGGCCGGTTCTTGAACGTGCACGACCTGACCGCGGCCATCATCGCCATGAGCGTGTGCTACGGCGCCTACATGGGCGAGGTCTTCCGCGCGGGCATCACCGCCATCGACAAGGGCCAGACCGAGGCCTCGCGCTCGCTGGGCTTCAACGGCAGGCAGACCATGTTCCTGGTCATTCTGCCGCAGGCCTGGCGCACCATCCTGCCTCCGGTGGGCAACGAGTTCATCGCGCTGTTGAAGGACACCTCGCTGGTGTCCATCCTGGCGGTGTCCGACCTGCTGCGCCGCGGGCGCGAGTTCTCGAGCGAGACCTTCCTCTACTTCGAGACCTACACCCTTGTGGCCCTGGTCTATCTCGTCATCACGCTCATCCTGTCCAAGGGTGTCAGCATCATGGAAGCGAGGCTCAGCCATTATGTCCGCCGCTAGTCAGACCATCGTCGACATCCGCCACGTGAGCAAGAATTTCGGCGCGCTCAGAGCGCTGAACAACGTGTCCCTGTCCATGAGCCTGGGCGAAAAGGTCGTCATCATCGGCCCCTCGGGCTCGGGCAAAAGCACGCTCCTGCGCTCCATCAACAAGCTGGAGACCGTGGACTCCGGCTCCATCATCGTGGACGGCCAGGACATCAACTCCCCGGCCACGGACATCAACCGCTTGCGCATGGAGCTCGGCATGGTGTTCCAGAGCTTCAACCTCTTCCCGCACAAGACGGTGCTGGAGAACCTCACCCTGGCGCCCATCAAGCTCAAGGGCATGAGCCGCGACGAGGCCGACGACATGGGCCTCAGGCTGCTGGACAAGGTCGGCATCAAGGACAAGGCCCACGTCTATCCCTCGCGCCTGTCCGGCGGCCAGCAGCAGCGCGTGGCCATCGCCCGGGCCCTGGCCATGTCGCCCAAGATCATGCTTTTTGACGAACCCACCAGCGCGCTCGACCCCGAGATGATCGGCGAGGTGCTGGACGTCATGGTGACGCTCGCCAAGGAGGGCATGACCATGGCCGTGGTGACGCACGAGATGGGCTTTGCCCGCGAGGTGGCCGACCGCGTGGTGTTCATGGACCACGGGGCGATCATCGAGGAAGGCACGCCAGAGCACTTCTTCCAGAACCCGGAGCACGAGCGCACCAAGCTCTTCCTGAGCCAGATCCTCTAGCCCCCGCACTCCCCTTGCCTTCCACAGGCCGCCTCCTTCCGGGGGCGGCCTTTTTCCTGCCCTTGCGCCAAAGCCAAGCCCGGAGTAAGGATTTTCCGACACACTCCGGAGGCATCCATGCGCATTCCCGTCCGCACCGCCGCGCCCCTCGTCCTGGGCCTCATGTTCCCTCTGCTGCTCGCAGCCTGCGCAGTGGAGCGCCCCGCGCCGCCCGCGCCCGCGCCCGCAGCCGCAGTCCAACCCGCCGCCGCCCCGAGCATCACCCAGGAGGCGGTGCTCAGCGGCCTGAACGAGCTCATCAACGACACGCCGCCAGCCACCGACGCCTACGAGGCCAAGCGCGCCGCCCTGGCCCCGGCGCTGGATTCACCCGCGCTGACGGACGACCTGCGCCGCGTGCTGGCCCAAACCCTGGCCTTCGACCCGCCGCGCCTGCGCCAGCGTTGGGAGGAAAACCAGAAGGCCCAGGCCGACGCCGCCCGTCTCTACGCCGCCAATCCGCCAATCAACACCAAGGCTTTGGAGGGCGCGCGCGTGCTGCGCCGCCTTGGCCCGGCGCTGCACCTGGTGCGCCTGCCCGGCGGCGATACCGTGTTCCTGGCTTCATCACGCAAATTCAAGAAAAACGCCCGCATCAAGGGACTGTACGTGCTGGAGCGCCAGCGTCCCGCCCCGGACGCGTCCAAGGGCGATCTGGTGGACGAACTGGAGGCCCAGCCGCGCACCTTTGCCGAAATCACCCGGCAGGAGGCCAAGGAGCTTGAGGAGCGCCGCGCCCCGGCCCTGGCCGAGCTGCGCAGGCTGGAGTCGCGGAACATGGAGCTGGAGCGCGGTGTGGTCGCCGACCTGGCCCGCTTGGACGCCATGACCCGCGACGTCAACGCCGTAATCGGCCCCAGGCTGCTGCCCCAGGGACCGCGTCCCACGCCCACGTCGCTGATCCGCTCGGTCAAGCGGCTGGCCAAGAGCTTCAGCCGCGAGCAGTACTACCGCTATGCCCTGCCGGTCACCGGCCTGCCCAAGGTGGACGCCGCCCTGCTCGCCCACCTCGACGAGCGCCGGGCCGAGGTCCAGGCCCTGCTCAAGAGCACCGGCATCGGCCGGGGCCGCGCCCGGGCCAACGTGTCCCGCATCGCCTTCAACGCCTACACCGCCTCGCCCGCCCTGCTCTCCATCCGCTTTGAGGAGATGCGCGACACCGGCGGCGCGCACCCGAACACCACCTACGCGAGCTTTGTTTTCGACCTGCGCAGCCAGTCCCGGCTCAGCCTGGCCGACCTGTTCACCGACACCCAGGCCGCCCTGTCGATTCTCTCCGGACTGGCCGAGACGCGCCTGACCCTGGCCCTGGACGGGCTGCTGTTCCCCGAGGGCTTCACCGCCACGGCCAGCAATTTCAGCGTGTTCGTTCTGGACGGGGCGGACATCGTGTTCACCTTCCCGCCCTATCAGGTGGCCAGCTACGCCCAGGGCGCGCAGACCCTGCGCGTGCCCCTGTTCCACCCGCGCCTGGCCCCGCTGCTTTCGCCGGGGATCAAAGAAGCGCTGGCCGCAAGCTAGCGTCGCGCCACGCCCTTTGCGCGCGGCCTTCCCGAATGCCCGCGCGCGGCAAATCGGACACGGCCCCGCCAGGGGGGTGGGCCGCCGCTTTGTTTTGGACCCCAGACTGAAAGGAGACGCCATGACCCCTGACCAACGCGCGCACATCCGTCAACGCATCGAGGCGATGATCGGGGAGTTGGCGACAACCATTGGTCGGCTTGAGAGCAACACGAAAAACGTGTCCCTTGAACTGACGTCCATCGGGAGGCTGTCGCGCATGGATTCCATGGCCAATCTCGCCATCAACGACCGCATGTTGAGCGAGTCCAAGGCCCGGCTGCACAAGCTCGAATACGCCCTCCGTCGGGTCGATGGCGAGGACTATGGCATTTGCGAGGAGTGCGGCGAGGAAATTCCCGTTGCGCGGCTGCTGGTGATGCCGGAGGCGATCGTGTGCGTCTCCTGCGCCTCCTAGGGCGGAGGTGCTGAGCCCGGAGCCCCGCCCCTATTCACGCGCCCCTGGGCCTCGCGCACGTGGAGCCCGGTGGCGGGATCGAGAAGAAAGCCGTTGGCCGCCAAGGCCCGGAGCGAACGCCGGTTCTCCGCCGTCGGGTCCGCTATGACCCGCCTGGGGCCAAGAACCGCACGGATATGCCCAAGAAAATCCGCGAGAAGACGCGCTCCCTGCCCCCTGCCCAGCAGCTCCGCCCGGCCGAGCAGGTAGTCGATGCCCAGCGTTCCGGGCGGTTCGCCGCTCCAGGGTCCGGCCGGGGCGCTGGCGCAGTCGTAGTGCTGGGCAAAGCCCGCCGGTCCATCCGGCAACACGGCGATGAAGTGCGTTATCCAACCCTCGGACAGGGTCTCCTGGATCTCCTCCAGCCAGACCCGAGGCTCTCCAAACCAGGGCCGCACGTGCGGCGCGTGAAGCCAGCTGCGCATGAGCGGCAGGTCGCCAGCTCCCAGGGGACGAAAGACGAAGCGTGGCCACTCGGCCCCCGCCTGGCCACTCTGGCCCATGCCCGCCCTACCTGCCGGCCTTCCGGTCGTTGATGTTCTTCATGGTGATGCCCGCCAGGCAGCCGGTCAAGAGCCCCAGGCCCAGCATCCGCCCCATGTTCGCCTCTGGAAACAGCCAGCCGATCATGACGGCCAGCGAGCCGCCGATGATGATGCCGCGCGCCAGATAGTTGAGCGTTCCGGCGAAGCGCTTGTCCTCCGGCGTCAAACTCATGTCCTCGCCGCCCGGTTTCTGCGCCGCCTCTTGCTTGCGTTCGCGTTTGGCCTGCTTGCCCATGCAACCTCCTTGCTTTCGCGTTGCGCGGATACAAGCACACTTTCCGCTTTCGCTCAAGACTTGCCAGAGGCAGGGGCCGTGAGCGCGAGCCATTTTGCGGCAGCGCCCTCGCCTTGGAACTTGACTACGACATTCAATATCACTATCTTCAGGGCGTCTGAGACTGGCCGCACGGGTGGGCCAAGCCGAGGAGCGAAAGACCATGTGGCAAGACTTTCTGGCATACGCCATTCTGGCCCTGGCGGGGGCGGTCTGTTTCTGGAGGTTCTACCGGAAGCTGACGGGAAAGTCCCCGTGCTGCGGCTCGGAATGCAGCTGTTCCAGCTCGTGCCCCTCCGGGGGGAACAGGTCCGCTTGCGGCAGGGCCGAAGACGGGCTCAAGCTTGAGCCGCTTTCCGGAAACGCCTGCCGCGCCCCGAAATAACTTTGTCCTGAACAAGGGCCGACACTACAGCATCGACGAACAAGGAGCCCCCAACATGGACACGTGCATGACCCTGCGCCGCGCGCAGGTCAATCAGAAGCTGCGAATCTGCTCCATAGGAGCCCAGGGCGAACTGGGCCGCAGAATACGCGACATGGGCATCATCCCCGGCGCGGAAGTGACCGTTGTGGGCAAGGCTCCGCTCAAGGACCCGGTGGCCCTGCGCCTGCGCGACTTCACCCTGACCTTGCGCAACAGCGAGGCCGATCACATCCTGGTGGAGGCGGCGGAGTAGCGCGTGGCTGCACAAAAAATGACCATCGGCCTTGCCGGAAACCCCAACTGCGGCAAGACCACCCTGTTCAACGCCCTCACCGGCTCGCACCAGCACGTGGGCAACTGGCCCGGCGTCACGGTGGAAAAGAAGATGGGCCACGCCCTGGTGGGCGACGTCGAACTGGACGTGGTGGACCTGCCGGGCACCTATTCCCTCACCGCCTACTCCGAGGAGGAGAAGGCCGCGCGCAATTTCCTCATCGAGGACCGCCCGGCCGCGGTCATCGACGTGCTGAACGCCGACTGCCTGGAGCGCAACCTCTACCTCGCCGTGCAGATCATGGAGCTGGGCGTGCCGCTGGTGCTGGCCCTGAACATGATGGACGAGGTGCGCAAGAGCGGCAAGGACATCGATACGGGCCTGCTCACGAAGCTCACCGGCTGCCCCGCGATTGAGACCGTGGCTCGCAAGGGCACGGGAAGGCGCAAGCTTTTGGCCGCGGCCTTCACCCTGGCCCAGATCCGCGCCGGGGAGTGGACGCCGTTGCGCATCTCCTACGGGCCGGACCTGGACCCCGTGCTGGACGAGATGGAGGCCATCGCCGAGGGCGCGGGCATCATGGCGGGCAAGGCCCCGGCGCGCTGGGTGGGCATCAAGTACCTGGAGGGCGACCCGAGCATTCTGCGGCGCGGGCGCGAAGCGGCGCCCGAGGCGGCGGCGAGGCTGGAGGCCCTGACCGCCAAGGTGGCCGCGCACCTGCGCAAGACGCTCAATACCAGCCCCGACGCCATCCTGGCCGACTACCGCTACGGCTACATCGCGGGCATCACCCGGCAGGTGGTGCGCTATCCGGCCATCGACCAGGAACGCATCCGCCTGTCCGACCGCATGGACCAGGTGCTGACGCACCAGTTCGCCGGGCCGCTGGTCATGGCGCTGGTCATCTATCTTTTGTACACCCTCACCTTCGCCGTGGGCGAGGTGCCCATGGGCTGGGTGCAGGACGCCTTCGCCTGGCTGGGCGAGAGCCTCAAGGCCGCCATGGGCGAGGGCCTGCTGCGCTCGCTCATCGTGGACGGGGCCATCGCGGGCGTGGGCGGTGTGATGGGCTTCGTGCCGCTGATCATGATCATGTTCTTTCTGCTCTCCGCGCTGGAGGACACGGGCTACGTGGCGCGCATGGCCTACATGCTCGACCGCGTGTTCCGCATCTTCGGCCTGCACGGCACAAGCGTGCTGCCGTTCATCGTGTCCGGCGGCATCGCGGGCGGCTGCGCCGTGCCCGGCGTCATGGCCACGCGCGCGCTCAGGAGCCCCAAGGAGAAGCTGGCCACCCTGCTCACCGCGCCCTTCATGACCTGCGGGGCCAAGGTGCCGGTGTTCCTCATGCTCGCCGCCGCCTTCTTTCCCGGCCACGAGGCCGTGGTCATGTCCGCCGTGACCCTGAGCGCCTGGGTGGCCGCCCTGCTGGTGGCCAAGCTGCTGCGCTCCACCGTGGTCCGGGGCGAGAGCACGCCGTTCGTCATGGAGTTGCCGCCCTACCGCATGCCGACCCTGCGCGGCCTGTGCATCCACACCTGGGAGCGCTCCTGGGAGTATATGCGCAAGGCGGGCACCATCATCCTGGCCATCTCCGTGCTCATCTGGGCGGCCATGACCTTCCCGGCCCTGTCCGGCGACGCGGCCAGGAGCTTCGATGCCCGCGCCGAGGCCGTGAGCGCCCAACTCGCCAATCAGCAGGAGACCGGCGAGGATCCCCCGGCCGACCTTGAGGCCGAGCTGACGCGGGTGGAGGCCGAGCGCGCCGAGGCGGCCCTGCGCAACTCCTTCGCCGGGCGCGCGGGCGTGGCGCTGGAGTCGCTCACCGCGCCCGCAGGCTTCAACTGGCGGGTGAACATCGCGCTTCTGGGCGGCTTCGCGGCCAAGGAGGTCATCGTGTCCACCCTGGGCACGGCCTACTCCCTGGGCGAGATCGACGCCGAGGAGGCCACGCCCCTGTCCGAAATGCTGGCACAGGACGAAAGCTTCTCCCGGGCGGCGGCCCTGGCCCTCATCGCCTTCGTCATCCTCTACGCCCCGTGCTCGGTCACCATCGTGGCCATGGCCAAGGAGGCGGGCTGGAAGTGGGCGCTGTTCTCCATGACCTTCAACACCGCCCTGGCCTACGTGGTCGCGGTGCTGCTCTTCCAGGCCCTGCGCCTGCTGGCCTGAGCGGGCGCACTGCCCCTCCCGAGGTCGAGAGAAAGGCCAGGCCTGTTCCAATGGTTCCTGGCCTTTTCTTTTGTCCGCAAACCGGATAGCGGTAGCGGGGCGCATCCCGCGCACCCCGGTTCCGGCGCGGCCACGGGCCGCTTCGCCACATGCGACCGGGCTCACCTGAACAGAGGAGCGCACATGCCCCTTGAACTGAAAGCCGTCCACACCAATGCCGCCCCCGCCGCCATCGGCCCATACAGCCAGGCCATTTCCTGCGGAGGCATCGCCTACCTGAGCGGCCAGCTGGGCATCGACCCCGCAAACGGCGTCATCCCCGAGGATTTCGCCCAGCAGGCGCGCCAGGCCCTGACCAACCTCAAGGCCGTGGTCGAGGCCGCTGGCTCCTCCCTGGAGCGCGTAATCTCCGTGGACGTCTTTTTGATCGACATGACCACCTTTGGCGCGTTCAACGCCATCTACGCCGAGTTTTTCCCGCGGCACAAGCCCGCGCGCGCCGCCATCGGCGTGGCCGCCCTCCCGCGCGAGGCCCAGGTCGAGGTCCGCTGCATCGCGGCCCTGGCCAGCTGACGCCCTGGCCAAGCCCCAAAGAAAAGGCGGCTCCCCCACGCAGGGAAGCCGCCTTGTTCTTTTTGAGGGCAGGGCCTTATGAACAGCCGCAGCCGCTGGAATCGCCCGAGCCGCAGCCGCCCGAACCGCAGCCGCCGGACCCGCAGCCGCCACCGCCGCTGACGGCGTTCTCGGAATCCACACTGAAGCCGTACTCGGTCATGTCGATGGAGATCTTGCCGGAAGCCTCCAGCAAGGTCTTCTCGACGACCAGGGTGTAGCCGCCGGTCTCCACGGACTCGTCGCCCTCGCGGGCCTCGTCGAGCGCCAGGGAAAGCTTGGGGCCGCAGCACCCGCCCGCCACGAACACGCGGACCGGGGATTTCTCCTTGTCCGCGAAATAGCTGTCCAACTGGGCTTTTGCGGAATCGCTCAAACTGATCATGGGGAAAACTCCTTTGTGCGCCAGCGGCGCAGGGTCTGGTGTGTTGGCGGACATGATCGACACGGTCCTTGGCCTCATCACCGGACGTCCTCCCCCCATGAAAAAGGGGCAGCGTCCTTGTGGAACGCCGCCCCTTATGTACCGTATCGTGGCAAGCCCTAGCAGGAACAGCCGCCGGAATCCCCGGTGCCGCAACCGCCAGAGCCGCAGCCGCCTGAACTGCAACCGCCTCCGCCGCCCATGGGGTTTTCGGAGTCGACCGTGAACCCGTACTGGGTCATGTCGATGCGGATTGCTCCGGTCTGCTCGCCCAGGGCACGCTCCACAACGAAGCTGTACCCCTGCACGTCATAAGTCTCGTCGTTCTCACGCGGCTCATCCAGAGCCAGCGACAGCCTAGGGCCGCTTCAACCCCCGGATGCCATGAAAATCCGGATCGGGGATTTTTCCTTGTCCGAGAAGTACCCATCCAGCTGGGCCTTCGCGGATTCTGTCAGTTCAACCATCTCTGCCTCCTTGGAGCGTTGGTGGGAAGTGGATAGATAATGATGGGCCGGAAGTTTGTCAAATGAGTGATGGCCCGCTTCCGGCGTTGACCACGGGGGGACTCTGGGCTAAACCCCGGAATGCAGGCGGATATGTTGTCCGTTCCTTTTTTCATCACTTTCCCCAGTTTCATCGAGGCAGCGCATGAGCACCAAGGACCTGATCCTGGCCACCGCGAAAGACATGATCTCCGAGGTTGGCTTCCACAAGATGACCACGGCCAATCTGGCCCGGCGCGCCGACATCTCCGAAGGCACCATCTACCGGCATTTCGAAAGCAAGGAGGACATCCTCCAGCACATCCTGGACACCTTTGACCAGAAGTACCAGACCCTGGCCGAAGAATGCCGCGCGCGCATGGAGAAGGACACCCTGAGCCTGGACGACCTGCTGGGCAGCCACTTCGCCTTTCTGGAGGCCAACGCCGCCGATATCAAGATCGTGCTCGGCACCTACAGCATCCTTGAGCTCACCAAGCTCTCCATGGGCCGCTTCATCGAGCGGATGCGCGCCCTGTTCGAGGACTTCCTCTCGCGCGGGATGAAAAACGGCACCATCCGCGACGTGCCCCTGGACCACACGGGCATGATCATCGCCAACATGTTCTTCGGCCTCATGCGCATCAAGCTCTACTGGCCTGAGATCGCGGACTTCTCGCGCGAGGCCGTGGAGTTTTGCCGCCGCAGTCTGGTTGTCGAACAGAAGGAAACCCCATGAGCGAGGCGCGCACCATCCTGACGGCCAAGGAAATGGCCCGGACCCTGGAGCGCCTGGCCTCCGAGGTCATCGAGCGCCGGGGCGAGGGCGGCCCGCTGGTCCTGGTGGGCATCCAGCGCCGCGGGGTGGACCTGGCCCGCAGGCTCAAAAGGCTGCTGGACGCGCGTCTGCCCGCCCCCGTGATCCTGGGCCAGCTGGACATCAACCTGTACCGCGACGACTGGAGCAGCCTGGGCAGAACCCCGGCCATCAGCCACACGGAGATTCCCGCCGAGGTGGAAGGGGCCAGCGTCATCCTGGTGGACGACGTGCTCTTTTCCGGCCGCACCATCCGCGCCGCCCTGGAGGCCATCCTGGACTTCGGCCGCCCGCGCCGGGTGGAGCTGCTCGTGCTCATCGACCGGGGCCACCGCGAGCTGCCCATCCAGGCCGACTATGTGGGCAAGCGCGTCAACACCTCGGGCGCGGAGCAGGTGGACGTGCTGGTGGCCGAGCGCGACGAGCAGGACAGGGTGCTCCTGCGCCCCAAACCCGAAGCGTAAGCCAGCCCCAAGAGCAGCCGCCATGCCCCCAGCCCAAGAGCCTTCCCCGCGCCCTGACGCGCCCGCCGCCCTGCCCCGCCTCTGGCACCAGGGCTCCATCAGCCTCATCGGCATGGCCGGGGCGGGCAAGAGCACCCTGGGCCGGCTGCTGGCCGAGAAGCTCGGCTGGGCGCACCTGGACACTGACCGGCTCATCGAGTCGTTCTACGGCCTGCCCCTGCAGGACGTGCTGGACGGCCTGGGCCTGGACGAGTTCCTCAAGGCGGAGAACAGGCTGGTGGCCATGCTGAACGTGCGCCGCGCGGTCATCTCCACCGGCGGCAGCGTCGTCTACGGCCGCGAGGCCATGGAGCGCCTGCACCTGCTGGGGCCGGTGGTGCACCTGGACATCAGCCTGCCAAGCTTCCTCAAACGCGTGGGCGACGGCGGAAGCCGGGGCCTGGCAATCGCTCCCGGCCGCAGCCGCGAGGACCTTTTCATGGAGCGCCAGCCCCTCTATCAGGCAGCGGCGGACTTCACCGTAAGCACCGACTCAAGCGACCAGCACGCCAGCCTGGAGCGGCTCCACGCCTGGCTCACGGCTGACCTTGCGCCAGCAACCAAAGAAGACCAGGAATGAAAATCAACGCGAAGAATCCCGTCCTGAAGCGCCTGCGCACCCTCTACGCGCGCATGGACCAGGCCTACGCGGCCTCGGCCGCGGCCATCGGGCTCAGCTGCCAGGGCTGCGCGGACAGCTGCTGCGAGTCGCTGTTCCGGCACCACACCTACATCGAGTGGCTCGTCCTGACCCAGGGCTTCGCGGCCCTGCCTCCGGCCCGCCAGGACGAGGTGCGCATCCAGGCCGAGACCTACCTGCGCATTCACAAGAACGCGCTGCCCGGCATGCGGCCCCGCGTGCCCTGCCCGGCCAGCGTGGAGGCGGACGGCGGCCTGGCGTGCGGCATCTACGAGCACCGGCCCATGGTCTGCCGCCTGCACGGCGTGCCCAACGTGCTCATGCGGCCCGGCGGCCAGCCCGCCGCCTTCCCCGGCTGCGACCGCGCCCAGAACCTGGCCAAGACCTGCGAGCCCGCCCTGCTGGACCGCACGCCCCTGCTCTCGGAGCTGGCGCGCCTGGAAATGGACCTGCTCGGGCGCGAGCGCATGGGCAAGCTGCCGCGCGTGGACCTGACCATCGCCGAGATGCTGCTCATGGGACCGCCGCGCCTCTGAGCCGCCCAGGCTTTTTTCCGCAAATCGGTCAAAAACGCTCTCCCGCCCTTGGCAGGCGGCTTCCATCGATGTTATATCGATAAAGCCCGCAGGCGCCCGCGCCTGCCCGCAGGAGGACCGCCATGCAGCAGCGCGCCATCGCCGCCCTTGCCCTCGCAGCCCTTGTCCTGCTCGCGCCCCAGGCGCGGGCGGAGGACATCGTCTCCAGCGACGACATCCTGAAGCAGCTGGACAAGAAACCGGCAGCTCCCGGCGGGGCCAGCCGCAGCTTCCGGGGCGTGCGCATCAGCACCACCCCGGACACGTCCCAGCAGCAGCCCGCCCCCCAAGCCAGCCAGCCAGGCCAGGCAAGCCCGTCCCCGCGCGATTCCGCAAAAGCCTCCGCGGAGGCGCCCTCGGTGACGGTGTACCTGTACTTCAAGTCCGGCTCGGCGGAGCTGGCCGACGACTTTTCGCGCAGGCAGCTGGCCGCAGTGGGCAAGGCGCTCGCCGCCCTGCCGGGCGCCCGGTTCGAGATCGGCGGGCATACGGACGCCCTCGGCTCCGACGCCATGAACCAGGCCCTTTCCGAGCAGCGCGCCAACGCCATCCGCGACCTGCTTTTGGCCGGGTACGGGCTCAAGGCCGGGAACATCATCGCCAAGGGCTACGGCGAGGCCCAGCCCGTGGCGGACAACGACACCGAGGCGGGCCGCGCCAAGAACCGCCGCGTGGTCATCAAACGCCTGGACGAGGCTCCCCTGTAAGCATCGCGGCGAGCCGCCCGCGGGCCTGAACGCTCCGGCGGGCGTTGCGGCCATCTGGAGAGTGCATGGGCGATTGCAGGCAGAGGCAGATCGCGGCCACAGGCAACGCGATGATCGATCGCGAGCACCAGGCCCTGGCCGAACTCATCGAAAAAGTCCACCTCAGCAGCCGGTCGCAGGACAGGGACATTGAGATCATGCGCGCGCTGACGGACATGTACCTGTACGCCAAGAGCCACTTCTTCGACGAGGAGGCTCTCATGGAGCAGCTGGGCTATCCCGAGCGCGAACGCCACGCGGGTCTGCACAAGGACTTCCTGGCGAGGACCCACGACCTGACCGACGCCTGCCTGGAAGGCGGGCTGAACATCGACGAACTGGCTGGATTTCTCTGGGATTGGCTGGCCCGGCATGTGGACGAGGAAGACGCCAGGATCATCGCCTTTGCCACGGCTCAAGGCCGTGACGAATTCTGACCGGCGCGGCCCGGCGCCGCGAAGCGCCGAAACTCCATGCGGGGGCGGCGCGCCCGGCTCTCGAGCACGCCGCCCCGCCCGGTTTCCGTCCTAGGCCTCGCCGCTTTTGCGCACCGGATACGGCGGCGCGTTCTTGATGGCCCGGCCCAGCCAGTCGATGGCCTGGCCCAGCTGGTTCATGTTGCGCAGGGCCTCGGCGTCCCCGGCCACCTTGCCCGGCTCCATGCCGTAGCCCATGTTCCAATAGGTGGAGCCCGGCAGCACCATCTGCGAGATCTGGAACAAATGGTTCATGGTGTCGAACACGTGGGTGGCCCCGCCCCGGCGCACCGCCACCACCGCCGCGCCGATCTTGCCCGCCAGCAGGCCGCCGTTGGCCAGGCTGACCACTCCCGCGCGGTCGATGAACGCCTTCATCTCCGCCGAAACGTCTGCGAAGTACGTGGGCGAGCCGAGTAGAATGGCATCCGCCGCCAGCATCTCCTCCAGCACGCCGTTCAGAATGTCCTTGTCGAACACGCAGCGCTTGTTGAGCACTTCAAAGCACTTTCCGCAGGCCCGGCAGCCATGGATGTCCTTGCCGCCGATCCGCACCAGCTCCGTGTCCCACCCGGCCTGGGCCAGGGGCTCCAGCGCCGCCTTGAGCAGTACTTCCGTGTTGCCGCCCTTGCGCGGGCTTCCGTTGATGGCGATGGCCTTCATGCGTTTCCTCCATGGTTTTTGTTGACTCCCCCAGCCGGGGAGACTAGCAGATACCCAGCGCCTGCGTTTTGTGCAAGTACGGTATTTTTTGTCAGGTACTATCACTTTGTATAGCACATGACCCGCCAAAGGAGACGAGCATGACCACACCCTGCGCCACAAAGGAGCTGCAAGGCCGCACCTACCGCTGCTATTTCGAGCTGGCGCTCTCGGTGATGGGCGGCAAGTGGAAGCCTATTGTGCTGTACCACCTGGGCCAGCACGGGGTGCAGCGCTACAGTGAGCTGAAACGCCACCTGCCGGAGGTGACGGACCGGATGCTGACCCGGCAGTTGCGGGAGTTGGAGGCCGACGGGCTCATCCACCGCGAGGTGTTCCGCCAAGTGCCGCCGCGCGTGGAGTACAGCCTGACCCGGCAGGGCCTGGGCCTGTTCCCCATCCTGGAGACCATGCGCGACTGGGGCGCGGCGTATGAAGCGGCCCGGGGCGGGGCCAGGGTCGTATCCTGCGGGGAGATGGAACCGGCCCAGGCCGCGAGCCTGCACCCGAGGTACATGGCCGAAAGCCAGGGCTGCCCAGGCGAATAAAAAGCGGCGCAAGGCCAAAAGCCCCGCGCCGCGCCGAGTAAATCGCTTTCGCGCCTCCTAGCCCAGGGCCAGAATCGGCTCCACGATCTTCTGGAAGGCCTTGGCCGTCAGGGATTCGCTCTGCACCTTCAGAAGCGCGAAGCCCTCGTCCCCGCTGCGCACGACCTCCGGGTCCATGGGGATGCGGCCCAGGAAGTTCACGCCCATCTCCTTGGCCAGGGCCTCGCCCCCGCCGGAGTTGAAGATGTCGTGCACGGCCTTGCAGCTGGGGCACACGAACCCGCTCATGTTCTCTACGATGCCCAGGATGGGGTTGCCCATCTGATTGCAGAACGTCACGCTGCGGCGCACATCGTCCACGGCCACGCCCTGCGGGGTGGTGACGATGACCGCCTTGGCCTCCTGGCCCAGGGTCTGGAGCGCGGCCAGGGGCTCGTCGCCGGTGCCGGGGGGGCAGTCGGTGATGAGGTAGTCCAGATCGCCCCAGTCCACGTCGCGCACGAACTGCTTGATGAGCCCGAGCTTCATGGGTCCGCGCCAGATCACCGCCGTCTCCTTGTCCGGAATCAGAAAGCCCAGGGACATGACCCAAAGGTTGTGGCTGTAAGGCACGGGCTCCATGTGGTCCGGCTCGATGTGCGGCTTGGCGTCCTGCAGGGACAAGAGACGCGGGATGCTCGGGCCGTGGATGTCCACGTCGAGCAGGCCGACCTTCTTGCCCGCCTGGGCGAGCGCCAGGGCGATGTTGACCGAGACGGTGCTCTTGCCCACGCCGCCCTTGCCGGAAAGCACCACGATCTTGTGCCTGATGCGCCCCAGGGTCTTGGCGATCTTCTCGTCAACGGGCTTCTCGCCGCAGGTCTTGGGATCATGCCCGGAGGAGCAGCCCCCGCCCGCGCTGGCCGAAGCGCAGCTCTTGCACGCCTTGCTCATTGTCGACTCCTTGAAGCCGGGACGGCCCGGCCGAATGGTGTTGGGAAAACGCGGGCACGTTAGGTCCGCACCCGCGGCTTGTCAAATGCGCTCAGGCCCAGAACGGCTTGGCGTTCTTCGCCATGTAGGCGTCCAGGTCCTCTATGGCGTTGATGCGCCAGGGACAATGGCGGTTGATGAAGTTCACCACCTGCGCGCCCTGGTCGATCATCTCGCCCTCGCCGCAGGGCAGCTCCAGCTCCAGTTCCGCGACCGGGGCGAAGCCGTTCGCGGCCAGCCAGGTCCGCGTGGCCTCCCGCCCGGAGGCGGCGTGCCCCGGCGCCAGGGCGGCCAGCACCAGCGCGCCGCTGCCCGCGTGGGGGCCATACACGGCCTGGGCGTCCTCACCCGCGCGCAGGGGCCGCGAGAGCACGGCCAGGGCATAATGCTCGCGGTAGCTCATGCGCCACTGGTTCTTGCGCATGCCGAAGGCGGGCTTGACGTAGCGCGCCAGGAAGCGGCGCAGGGCGGCCTCGCTCGCGCCGGTGACAAGCACGGCGAACTTGGGGTCGGCGGCGGCGGACATCGGCGCGCCCTACCTTTTGGCGGCGCGCGCCGTGCGCAGCCAGGCGTACCAGGCATCCAGCCCGTCACCCTTGCGGGCCGCAACGGGGAAGATCTCGATGTCCTTGTTGAGCTTGCGCGCGTGGGCGCTCGCCGCGTCCAGGTTGAAGTCCACATAGGGCAGCAGGTCGGTCTTGTTCAAAAGCATCACGCTGGAGAGGTGGAACATGAGGGGGTATTTCTCCGGCTTGTCGTCGCCCTCGGTGACCGAGAGGATGCTCACCTTGTGGTCCTCGCCCAGTTGGAACTCCGCCGGGCAGACCAGGTTGCCCACGTTCTCGATGAACAGGATGTCCAGGCCGTCCATGTCCAGCTCGGCGATGGCGTCCTCGATCATGGAGCTGTCCAGGTGGCAGCCGCCCTCGGTGTTCACCTGCACGGCCTGGGCCCCGGTGGCGGCCACGCGGCGGGCGTCGTTGTCGGTCTGCAGGTCGCCCTCGATGACGGCCATCTTGAACTCGCCCTTGAGGTCGGTCAGGGTGCGCTCAAGCAGGCTGGTCTTGCCCGCGCCGGGGCTGCTCATGAGGTTCAGGCAGAGGATCTTCTTGTCCGCGAAATATTCCGCAAGCTTGCCGGCCCGGCGCTCATTGGCCTCCATGACGTTGCGGACGATGGTGACGGTCTTTCCCATGTCATGCTCCTGTATGGGCCGCGGGCTCCCCGTCTTCGGGAATATCGGCCTCGATTTCATCGATATAGAGTTCCTTGCCGCTGGTCACGGTGTGGCCCAGAATCTCTCCGCAGGCGGGACAGGGCATGTAGTGCCTGTCCTCGGGATCGAAGGGCTTGCCGCAGGCGCCGCAGACGACCTTGAGCGGCGCGTCGACCACATCCAGGGCCACGCCCTTGAGGTCGCCTTCCTGGGTCAGGCACTCCCAGCCAAAGGCCAGGGCGTCGGAAACCGCGCCGGAAAGCGCGCCGTTGACCACGCGCACGCGCACGATGCGCTTCATGCCGTGCTTCTCACGCTCTTCACGGATGATGGAGAGCATGCTTTCGATAAGGGAGAGTTCGTGCATGGGTTCCGGGCATATCCCAAAAGCAGGGGGGCGGCAAGGGCGCGTTGCGCCAACCGCGACGCAAGGCCGCTCCGCGCTGCCCATCCTTGTGAGCCGCCGCGCCAAAGGTGGGCTGGCCCCCGAAAGGCGGAGGCCGGTTCAGCGCGACTGCTGCCCGACGCCGTTGGCCGCCATGCGGCACGGCGCACGACAGCAACGCCGCGCCAACGCGCCCGTTCAGCGCGACAGTCCGTCTTCTTGACTTGGCTTCAGAAGGTGCGCAAAGAGTGGTTATGGAGTTCATCCGCCCGTTCCGCAGCAGTTCAGCGTTTCGCCTGGCCGCGCCCATCATGGTGCTTGGAGCCGTTCTGCTGGCCCTGTGCGCCCCGTTGCAGGCCCGGCAGGTCGTGCTGGCCACCACGGCCTGGGAGCCCTACATCGGGCCTGATCTGCCCGGGCAGGGCTACGTGGCCGAGGTGGCGCGGGAGGCGCTGGCCCGTTCCGGGCACAGCCTGCGGCTGGTCTTTCTGCCCTGGGCGCGCGCCGTGCACATGGCCCGGCACTGCCAGGTGGACGGTTATCTGCCGGAATACGATTCACGGGACCTGCGCCGGACCTTCCTGTTTTCCGCGCCCTTTCCGGGCGGGCCGGTGGGATTCTTCAAGCGCCGCGACCACGCGATCCGCTGGCGCGACCTGGACAGCCTGAAGCCCTATTGCATCGGCGTGGTGCGCGGCTACGTGAACACGCCGGAGTTCGACGCCCGCACGGACCTGCGCAAGCAATACGTGAACAACGACGAAACGAACCTGCGCATGCTCCTGGCCGGGCGCATCGACCTGATGCTGGCGGACGAGCACGTGGGCTACGCCCTGGCGCGCAAGATCTCGCGGGAGGCGGCGGCGGGCATCGAGTTCCTGCTGCCCCCGCTGGAGGACAAGGACCTGTTCGTCTGCTTTCCGGCGCACCTGCCCGCCTCCGGCGAGCTGCTGGAGGCCTTCAACCACGGCCTGGAGGAATTGAGGCGCGACGGCACGCTGATGAGGCTGCACGCCCGGCACGGCCTGCGCTAGCGCGAAGGCTGGCAGGCGGCCAGAAGCCTTCAGACGTCCAGCTCGACGCCCGGCACAGGCCAGGCCCCTCATACGCCCCACGGAACGCATCCTGACAAAACAATGCCGAAAAGCCCGCCCCGGGACGGTCCTCTGTTGCCTTGCAGGCCAGGAGTCTGATAGCGTGCAAAGGAGACTTCCAGTCTGGCCCCTGACCCCCGGGGCATGGAGCGTTCCCGATGCCGCATGCGCCCACTTCCCTCGCCAAACGCCTGTCCATCTCCACGGGCCTGTCCACTGTGGCGCTCACCCTGGCCGCGCTGGGCCTTGTTTTCGGGTTGCTCTTCAAGGCGGGCAACGACAGAATTTACGAGCATGGGGCGCAGCGCCTGGCCTTCCTGGCGCAATCCCTGGAGCCCCCCCTGTGGTCCCTGGACACCGAAACCACGAACGCAATTCTAGAGGCTGTCGTGCAGGACAAGTCCGTTGCGGTGCTGGTGGTGGCCGGGGCGGACGGCGAGGTCCTGTTCCGCCACGACACCGGCCTGGCGCCGGTGTTCGACCAGACGCGGGCGATACTGCACGAAGGACAGCGGATAGGCTCCGTGCGCCTGGGAATGGCCGATTCCCACCGCCGGGAAATGCTCTTGAGCCTGCTGCCCCCGGCCGTGGCCCTGGTACTCCTGGGCATCCTGGCCCAGGCGCTGACCATGAGCATGTTGCTCAAGCCCCTGCTGGAGCGGACCTTTACCGGGCTGAACCACATGGTTGCGGCCTTCCGGGCTGGCGATTTCTCCGCCCAGCCTCCGGACAAGCCCCCCCTGGAACTCACCCCCCTGGTGCAATTGCTTCAGGACATGGGCGCCACCATCGAAGCCCAGATGACCCGCCTGCGCGAGAGTGAGGAGCATCTGCGGGACATCTTCGACGGCATGAGTGAAGCGATCTTCCTGCAAGACCCGGAAACCGGGGAGATCCTCCAGACCAACCAACGGATGCGGGAGCTGTTCGGCTACTCGGAAGAGGAGGCCCTTCAAATCAGGCCCAGCGACCTCAGCCTGGAGGGCACGGAGTACTCCACCGAAGCGGCGCTGGAGCACATCCACCGGGCCGCCGCCGGCGAGCGCCACCGCTTCGAGTGGCTCGCCAAGGACAAGCACGGCCACATGTTCTGGACCGAAGTATCGCTTCAGGCGGCCATGATCGGCCAGGATCTGCGGGTGCTCGCCGCGGTGCGCGACATAACGGACAGGAAGAACGCCGAGGACGAACTGCGCCGCCAGCGCCGCCTGCTGGAGCGCATCATCAACACCCTGCCCGTGGGCGTGTTCTGGAAGGACAAGAACGGCGCCTTCCTCGGCTGCAACGAATTCTTCGCCAAGGTGCTGGGCGCGCACGGTCCGGACGAACTCATCGGAAAAACGGACCAGGACCTGGGGATGCCCCCGGACGAGGTCGAGGCGTACCGGACGGATGACCGCAAGGTGCTGGCCACCGGCCAGCCCATGATGCACATCATCGAGCCGCTGCAAAAGGCCAGCGGCGAGCGCATCTGGCTCGACACCTCCAAGGCGGCGCTGGAGGATGAGCACGGCTCGGTCTATGGAGTGCTGGGCGTGTTCGAGGACATAACCGAGCGCAAGGACGCGGAGGAGCGGCTGCGCCAGAGCGAGGAAAAGTTCTCGCAGCTCTTCCACCTGTCCCCGGAAGCCATCGTGCTCATCAACATGGAGACGCGCACCGTGCTGGACGCCAACCAGGCCTTCAGCGCCCTCACCGGCCTTGAACGCTCCGAGGTGCTCGGCAAAGAGATCGCCAAGCTGAACTTCCTGCCCGATGTCGACCGGCGCAGGATGCTCTTCGACCAGCTGCTGAACCGTGGCCATGCGGAGAACTTCGAGCTGACGATCCGGCGCAAGGACGGGCGCAGCGCGCTCTGCTCCCTGGCCTGCACGGTGCTGAGCCTGAGCGGCAAACCGGCCATCCTGGCCATGGCCCGCGACGTCACGGAGTTGAAGCGGATGCAGGAGGTGATGGTGCAGACCGAGAAGATGATCTCGGTCGGCGGCATCGCCGCGGGCATCGCGCACGAGATCAACAACCCCCTGGGCATCGTGCTCCAGGCCGCGCAGAACCTGACCCAGCGGCTCAAGCCGAATTTCCCCAAGAACGCGGAAACGGCCAAGGCCGTGGGTCTCGACATGGAGGTCATGGGCCGCTACATCAAGGCACGCAAGCTGGACCTCTTCCTGGAGGATATCCAGATCGCGGCGACGCGCGCCGCGGGAATCATCCGGCACATGCTCGACTTCAGCCGCAGGACCGAGTCCCAGCGCTGCCTCTGCGACCTGCCCGCCATCATCGACAAGGCCGTTGCGCTGGCAGGCAGCGACTACGACCTCAAGAAAAGCTACGACTTCAAGCGCATCCAGATCACCCGCGACATCGCCCCCGATCTGCCGAACATCAGCTGCACCGAGACGGAGATCGAGCAGGTGCTGCTGAACCTGCTGCGCAACGCCGCCCAGGCCATGGCCGCCATGGCTCCCCCGCCCGAGGACCCGCGCATAGAGATCCACGCCACCGCCGACGCGGACTTCGTGCGCATCGAGGTCGTGGACAACGGCCCGGGCATGACCCCGGAGATGCAGCGGCGCATCTTCGAGCCCTTCTTTACCACCAAGCCGCCCGGAGTGGGAACCGGACTCGGACTCTCGGTGTCCTACTTCATCATCACCAAGGGCCACAAGGGCAGACTCACGGTCAGCTCTGCCCCGGGCCAGGGCGCGCGCTTCACCATCGAGCTGCCGACCCTGGCCAGCGAGTTGCCCGCCACGGCGAGCGACCTGTTCCTGGGCAGAGCCACCAAGCCCAAGGCGTAGGAGCAAAGCCCAAAGGACAGCACAAGCGCCGCCTCGCCCAGGTGGCACGGTCAGCAATGATTGGATAGGGGGGGCAAGGGCTTGGCCGCAGCGCCAGGCTCTTTCCTCTCAGGCTCGCGTCATGTCCCCGAGACGAGTGCAGACAAGGTCCGCCTGCGCATCCAAGGAACCATAGAAGTTGAGGACTTATAATGCGCTTCGGATCGCGGCTTGAACAGACACCATTTTCGAGGCCGCGAGACTAGCAGGCCGCTGACCCGGAACTGTCCTGGCCAAGCCCCCAGACCTGGCGCAGGGCCGCGAGCACGGCCCGGATGGCCGGGTCGGCGTCGCGGTCGCGGCGGTACAGCAGAAAGACCTCCAAGGGCTCGCCCGACCCGCCCCACAGGCAGACCTCGCCGCTGGCCTCGTGCCGCCGGGCCTCGTCGCGGCGCATCAGGCTCAGGCCCGCGCCGCTGCTCACCAGGGCCTTCAAGGTGCCCTCGTAGTCCGTCACCGCCACCACGCGCTCCGGCGCTCCGCCAAGGCGGCGCGCCAGAATGGGCCGGTACGGGCAGGACTCGGTGAACCAGATCCAGGGCTCTGCCTTGAGCGCCTCCCAGCCGAGCCCGGCCAGACGCTCCTTCCAGGCCGGGGGGCCGACCACGCACAGCTCCGTGGCGCAGATGCGAAAGCCCGCCAGATCGCCCTCGGGCGGAACGTTGCCGTACACGAAGCCGCAGTCAAGCCGCCCCTCGCGCACGTCGTCGAGGATGGCCCCGGACATGCTCTGGCGCAGGTGCACCTCAAGCTTGGGGTGGCGCTGGCGCAGCACGTCCAGCAAAGGCAGCCCGCGCAGAAACTCCGCATCCGTGTGCAGGCCCACGCGCAGCTCGCCCGAGAGTTCCTGGCGCAGTCCGCGCGCGTTCCGCTCCATCTCCGCGGCCAGGGCGAGCATCCGCTCGGCCTGGGGCAAAAGTGCCTGGCCCTCCCGCGTGAGCCGCATACCCTTGGCCGAGCGCGTGAACAGCACCACGCCGAGGACCTCCTCCAGGGCCTTGATGTGCGCGGACACGGCCGGCTGGCTGACATGCAGGCCCTCGGCCGCGCGGGTGAGGTGCCCGGCCCGGGCCACGGCGGCGAAGGTGCGCAGCTGGTAGAGCTCCACGGCTAGCAGACCTCCCGCGCCGGCTCGCCCAGGACCGCGTCCCCAGGGTCCAGTTCCCAGACCTGGCGCAGGGTCTTGAGCATGGCCCGCAAGGCCGGGTCGCCCGCCCGGTCCGCGCGCATGAGGAAGTAGATGCCGATGGACAGCTCGGCGTGCGGCCAGATGCAGACCTCGCCCGCGCGCGCCCAGTTCCGGGCCTCGTCGCCCTGCATCAGCCCCAGCCCGGCCCCGCTGGACACCAGAGCCTTGAGCGTGCCCTCATAGTCCGTGACGGCCACCTTGCGAATCTCGCTCACAAAAGGCAAAAGCTGCCGCTCCAAAAGCGCGCAGCAGGGGCAGGCGTCCGTGAACCAGACCCAGGGCTCCCTGGCCAGGTCGGCCCAGGCGCAGGCGTTCAGACGCTCGGCCCAGGCGGGCGGCGCAACCACGTGCAGGCTCGTGGTGGCCAGATGCAGACCGGCCAGCTCCGGCGGCAGGCTTGGGCCGTCCTCGGCCACATAGGCGAAGCCGCCGTCGATGCGCCCGGCGCGCACGTCCTCGATGATGATGTTGGACGAGCTCTGCGGCAGGTGCACCTGCAACCTGGGGTGCGCGGCGCGCAGGGCGTCCATGAGCCTGTGCACGCGCAGCAGGTCGGGATCGGTGTTCAGCGCGATCTTGAGGTCGCCCGAGAGGTCCTCGCGCAAGGAGCGCGCCTGGTTCAGCAGTTCGCCCACGCTCTTGAGCGCGGCCTCGGCCCGGGGACGCAGGGCCTGACCCTCCCGCGTGAGCTGCATGCCCCTGGCCGAGCGCGTGAACAGCGCCACGCCCAGCTCTTCCTCCAGGGCCTTGATATGCGCGGACACGGCCGGCTGGCTGATGAACAGACGCTCCGCCGCGCGGGTGAGGTGCGCCTCCTCGGCCACCGCCACGAATGTGCGCAACTGATAGAGTTCCATGCCTTCCTCCGGCCACCGGTGTATCTGAACAGCGCCCGCGTGGGGCATCACGATTCCTGAAGCATTGGTTCAGCCATTGCGATTGGACCGCAGACCCGGCGCGCTGCTAGGCAGAATGCACGGACTGGCGGCATCATGCCAAAAGCCGCCCGCAGCGTCCAGAACACAAAGCACAAGGAGAACGCCATGGTTCCGCTTCTTTCGGAAATCGCCCGCTTCCTGCGCTACCTGCTGACGCCCGAAACCGAAGTGACCGCCGTGCAATACAGCGGCGCAGCCGCTGGCGCGGCCAAGGCCGGGCTCTGGATGGTGCTCGCCGTGCTCACGGGCATCGGGCTGGCGCGCCTGCTGGGCGGCGGGGCGTAGGCCGCGAGACCGAAAAACGTGACAGGCGGCCCCCCTGCCGCCCCCGCGCCACCCCCCTCCGCGCGCAGGCCCCGCCCTGCGCCCAAGCCTTCCAGACGCAGCTTCGCCCAGACCCCAGGCCGGGCAATATGGACAACGCCGACGCTGTGTGTATACTCGTGTCCAGCGCAACGCCACCCGCCGCGACGAGCCGTCGAAGCCCGCCCGATGCGGGCATCCGCCGCAGCGGCCTGGCCTCACGTCCAGAATGCAGCACGCGCCGGAGCAAGCCGAAAAAGCAGCTTCTCCGCCGCCACAGGATGGTTCATGAAGTTCATCCCCGCCCAACTCGCCACCCTGTTCCAGAACAAGGCCACCCATCGCAACATCCGCTTCCTTCTCAAGTTTCTCGGCATGCTGGTGGCGGTCATCGTCTTCTACAGCGTGGTGTTCCATTTCATAATGGAGTGGGAGGGCCGCAGCTTTTCCTGGATCACGGGATTTTATTGGACCCTCACCGTCATGTCCACCCTCGGCTTTGGCGACATCACGTTCCTAAGCGACCTTGGGCGGCTGTTCTCCATTGTGGTGCTGCTTTCCGGCATCATTTTCCTGCTGGTTATGCTGCCGTTCACCTTCATCCAGTTCTTCTACGCCCCCTGGCTTGAGGCGCATTCCCGCTCGCTGGCCCCGCGCGAGCTCCCGCCTGACACGAAGGACCACGTGCTGATCATCGGCTCCGACCCCACGGCCCTGAACCTGGCCCGGAAGATGCGCCAGTACGGACACGCGTACGCCCTGCTCTGCCCGGACGTGCAAAGCGCGCTTGCGCTGCACGACCAGGACTACACGGTGGTTGTAGGCGAGCACGACAACGCCGAGACCTACAAGAAGCTCCGTGTGGAGCAGGCGGCCCTGGTGGTGGCGCTGGACAGCGACGTCCGCAACACAAGCATCGCCTTCACCGTGCGTGAGGTCTGCCAGCACGCCCCCATCGTCAGCAAGGTCGACCAGGACGAGTCCCTGGACATCCTGACGCTCGCGGGCAGCACCCACGTGTTCCAGTTCACGTCGATGCTCGGCCAGGCCATCGCCCGGCGCACCCTGGGAGGCGACATGCGCTCCGGCATCATTGGCCGCTTCGCCGACCTGGTGGTGGCCGAGGCGCCGGTCATGGGCTCCAGCCTGGCGGGCAAGACCCTGCGCCAGTGCGGGCTGCGCAAGGCGGTTGGCGTCAACGTGGTGGGCCTGTGGCAGCGCGGCCGCTTCACCCTGCCCGAACCCGACCTGCCGCTTGAGCCCGACATGGTCCTTGTGCTTGCTGGCGACGAGGGGCAGATAAGCGCCTTTGACGCCTTTGCCGGTTCAACGGCGAGGAACAACGCGCCGGTGATCATCCTGGGCGGCGGCAGGGTGGGCAAGGCCGCTGCGGAGCAGCTGCGCCAGCAGAACCTGGACTACCGCATCGTGGAGAAAAGCCCCAAGCACACGAGCCCGCAGGAGCGCCTGGTGGTGGGCAACGCCGCCGACCTGGAGGTGCTTGAGAAGGCCGGGATCCGCCAGGCTCCGACCGTGCTCATCACCACCCACGACAATGACATGAACATGTACCTGACGATCTACTGCCGACGCCTGCGGCCGGACATACAGATCATCAGCCGCGCCACCCTGGACCGCAACATCGGCGGGCTGCACAGCGCCGGGGCCGACCTCGTCATCTCCCACGCCTCGCTGGTGGCCAACACCATCGTCAACCTGCTGAGCCCAGGCAAGGTTCTCATGCTCAGCGAGGGACTCAACATCTTTCGCATGCCCGTATCCGACGAACTCGCCGACAAGACCCTGCTTGAAAGCAACATCCGCGGGGAGACGGGATGCAGCGTCGTGGCCCTGGACTCCGGCCAGGGGCTGCAAATCAACCCCGACCCTGCCCTGCCCCTGCAGAAGGGCACCGACCTGCTGCTCGTGGGCACAAGCGCCTCGGAAAAGCGCTTCCTGGAGCGCTTCCCGCAGGGTGCCCGGTAGCGGCGCAAGCCTCGCGGCCCAGGGCTACGCCAACCCCACCAGATCGTAGCTCTGCGCCTGCTCGATGTCGGCCATGACCATGCGGCCTGGCGCGACCTTGGGGCCGCTCACGTAGGTCACGCCGTCCACCTCCGGGGCCTGGAACCACACGCGGCCAGTATGCAGGCCGGGCCATTCCGGGCTCGGCTCCTCCACCAGCACCTCCTGCCGGGTGCCGACGAGCTCCGCCAGGGTCTCGCGGCTGATGGCCTCCTGCAGCTTCATGAGGGCGTTGCGGCGGCGGGTCTTGGTGGCCTGGGGCACCTGGCCGGGCAGTTCGGCGGCGCGGGTGCCCTCCTCCTGATGGTAGGGGAACACGCCCAGGTTGGTGAAGCGCGAGCGTTCGACGAACTTTTTCAGGGCCTTGTAGTGCGCGTCGGTTTCGCCGGGAAAGCCCACGATGAGGCTGGTGCGCAGGGCCGCGTCCGGGAAATGCTGGCGCACGCGGTCCATGACCAGCGTGGGGTCCTGGGCGAAGGGCCGCCCCATGGCCGAGAGGATCTCCGGGTGCGCGTGCTGGAGCGGAATGTCGAAATATGGCAAGAGCGGCCTGCCCAGCCCGGCCAGATGCTTCAGCAGGCCATCGGTGAGCCCGGCGGGGTAGAGGTACATGAGGCGCAGCCACTTGAGCCCCTTGATGGGCATGAGCCGGTCCAGCAGGCGCTTGAGGCCGTCCTTCAGATCCAGATCACGGCCATAGGAGGTCACGTCCTGGCCCACCAGCACCAGTTCCGGCACGCCGCCCTGCTCCACCAGCAGGCGCGCCTCGCGCTCCAGGTCGTCGAGCGTGCGGCTCACATGCTTGCCGCGGATGGACGGGATGGTGCAGAAGGCGCACTTGTGCGAGCAGCCCTCGCTGACCTTGAGGTAGGCATAGCCCGGCGCGGTGCTCAAGCGGCGCGGGCCGATGGCGTCGAGCCCTTTCGCCCCCAGGGCGCGGCCCAGAACAGGGGCCAGACGCGCGGGCCACTGGTCCAGCTCGCGGGTGGAGAGCCAGAGGTCCACCTCGGGCAGGTCGGCGGCCAGCTCGGCCTGGCCGTAGCGGCTCACCAGGCAGCCGGTGACGGCGACACGCGGGCGCCTTGGCGCGGCCTCGGCCTCGCGGATGACGGCCAGGATGGTGTCGATGCTCTCCTCCACCGCCGGACGGATGAAGCCGCAGGTGTTCACCAGCACGAGGTCGGCCTCGGCCACGCTGTCCGCCGGGACGAGGCCCTCGCCCAGCACGCCGAGCATGCGCTCCGTATCCACGCGGTTTTTCGGGCAGCCCAGGCTGATGGTATGGACGCGGATCTGCGGCATTGAAGGCTCCGGATTGAGGGTGAAGAATTGGGGGGAGGTGTTGCGCTTTGCCCGGACTCGTGTAAAATGCCGGGTCAGAGTACCCTTGAACGCGCGCCCCCCCGACCGGCGCGAAAGGAGGCCCGCGCATGGAGGAATCCCTGCGGGCGGACAAGCAATACCGCATAGGCCTCATCGGCGACAAGTCGTCCCTGGTGCCTTTCTGGGAACTTTTCGCCTCACTCGGCAACGAACGCGTGGTGGCTCAGCTGGGCTTCCAGGCCCTGGCCCTGCATGAGGAAGCCCCGGAGGGCTGCAACTTCGGCAACACGCTCGACCTGCCGGTGTATCCCAACTGGCGCGAGATGCTCTCCGCCCACCCGGACCTGAACCTCGTCATCGAGACCACGGGCAGTGCCGCCGTCCTTTCCGGGCTGCGCCGCGAACTGCCCTTGAACATCTCCCTGGTGGAGCGCAACGCGGCCAGTTTCTTCGTGCGGCTTTTGTCCACCGACCAGATGTGGGTGGCCTGCAAGATCGACCTGCTGCACACGCAGACCCTGCTCAAGGGCATCATCAACCAGCTCAAGGAAGAGATCCTGCTTGTGGACGCCAACGGGCGGGTGCTGGACTGCAACAAGGCCGTGCAGGAGGCCACGGGACGGCCCAAGGCGGAAATTCTGGGCCACCCGCTGCGCGATTTCTTCCCTGTCCACGATGGGCGCGCCGGACCGAACGGGCCGAACGCAGCGGGCACATCGGGCGGCGCGCCCTCCACGACGGACACGCCGCCGCTGGAGCAGGCCCTGGCCACCCGGCAGGCCGCCGAGGCCACCCTGCCCCACGTGGACGGCCAGGGGCTGATGCACTACACCCGCGAATACGTCTACCCCATCCAGGACGAGGCCGGGCAGCCCCTGAGCTTCCTGTGCATCCGCCGCGACATCACCAGCCGCACCCAGATGGAACAACGCCTCCAGCAGTCCGAGCGCCTGGCCTCCATCGGCGAGATGAGCACCTACATCGCGCACGAGATCAGAAACCCGCTCTTCGCCATCGGCGGCTTCGCCCACCAGCTCCTGCGCAACGTCAGCGATCCCGCGGCCCGCGAAAAGATCGAGATCATCATCGAGGAGTCCAAGCGCCTGGACGGCATCCTCAAGAGCATCCTCACCTTTGCCCGGCCCGTGGAGCCCGGCAGCGGGCTGGCGGACCTGAACCGCATCGTGCGCGACACCATGGAGCTCATGGGCATGGCCTGCGAAAGCAAGAACATCCAGCTGGTGCTCAGCCTGGCCGAGGACCTGCCCCTGGTGGAGGCCGACCCGGAGCACATCAAGCAGTGCCTGATAAACCTCGTCAAGAACGCCGTGGAGGCCATGCCCCAGGGCGGCCTGCTGGCCGTGCGCACGGGCATGGCCGCCACCCGGGTGGTGCTTGAGGTGGAGGACACGGGCCAGGGCATCGCCCCGGATATCCGCGACAAGGTCTTCAGCCCCTTCTTCAGCACCAAGGGGCGCGGCACCGGCCTCGGGCTGGCCATGACCAAGAAGATTCTGGACGAGCTGGGCGGCACGGTGGAGCTGTCCAGCGTGCCCGGCGCGGGCACCCGCGTGATGCTCCACCTGCCCCCGCAACTGGCGGTTGCGAAACCGCAGGCGGACGGGTAGAGTCGCCCAATGAGCCCAGCCGCAGAACCCCTGAAAAAGACCCTCGTCCTGGCAACCCGCAATTCGGGCAAAATCAAGGAGCTGGAGGCCCTGCTCTCCGGCTTCGGCTTTGCCGTGCTCGGCCTCGCCGCCTTTCCGGACATCGGGGAGATCGAGGAAACGGGAACCACCTTTGCCGAAAACGCGCTGCTCAAGGCCCGCGCCGTGGCCCAGGCAACGGGGCTTGTGGCCCTGGCCGACGACTCCGGCCTCGCGGTGGACGCGCTCTCCGGCGCGCCGGGCGTCTATTCCGCCCGCTACTCCGGCCAGGGCGCGACCGACGAAAAGAACAACCTGAAGCTCCTCGACGCCCTCAAGGATGTGCCCGAGGCCGACCGGGGCTGCCGCTTCATGAGCGTGGTGGCGGCCTGTGCGCCAAACGGCGCGCAGCTGCTGGCCGAAGGCCGCTGGGAGGGTCGCGTGCTCTCAAGCCCGCGCGGCGCGGGCGGCTTCGGCTACGACCCCCTTTTCCTGGACCTTGAGCTGGGCAAGAGCGCTGCCGAGCTTGCCCCGGCGGAGAAGAACGCGCGCTCGCACCGGGGACGCGCCCTGCGCGCCCTGCTCGCGGACTGGCCTGATTTCTGGGTCCGCGCCTCGCGCTGACACGAACCCCCTTGCTGCCAACGGAGTATCCCCATGTGCGGAATCATCGGCTACTGCGGACACCGGCCCGCCGTCCCCCTCGTGGTGGAAGGCCTGCGCCGTCTTGAATATCGCGGCTACGACTCGGCGGGCGTGAGCTTCGTCTCCGGCGGCGCGCTCTCGGTCATCCGGGCCGAGGGCAAGCTCTCCGGCCTGGAGAAGAAGCTGGAGAGCCGGCACGTGTTCTCCGCCACCTCGGGCATGGGCCACACCCGCTGGGCCACCCACGGCCCCCCGGTGGAAAAGAACGCCCACCCGCACCTGGACCACTCGGGCAAGCTCGCCATCATCCACAACGGCATCATCGAGAACTACCAGGAGATCAAGGCCGAGTTGGCCGCCAAGGGCGTCGTGTTCCACTCGGACACGGACTCCGAAGTGCTGGTGAACCTCATCGCCGACTGCCTGCCCGCCGCTGGCGGCGACGTGACCCGCGCCATCTCGGCCGCGCTTTCCCGCGTGGACGGGGCCTACGCCATCGTGGTCATGAGCGCGGACCACCCCGGCACCCTCTGGGCCACCCGCGTGGCCAGCCCGCTGGTCATGGGCATCGGCACCGGCGAGAACTTCTTCGGCTCCGACATCCCGGCCTTTCTGCCCTACACCCGCGACGTGGTGTTCCTGGAGGACGGCGAACTGGTCAAGCTCACCGCCAGCTCCTGGGAGGTCATGGAGACCGCCACCCTCGCGCCGATCCAGAAGCAGGTCAACCACATCAACTGGGACGTGCAGGCGGCGGAAAAGGGCGGATTCAAGCACTTCATGCTGAAAGAGATCTTCGAGCAGCCCAAGGTCATCCGCGACTGCCTGCTGGGCCGCGTCGGCCAGCAGAACGGCCAGCAGGCCAGCCAGGTGCGCCTGCCGGAACTGGACGCGCTGCCCGTTCCCGAGCGCCTGCACATCGTGGCCTGCGGCACCAGCTACCACGCGGGCCTGTGGGGCATGTACCTGCTGGAGAAGCTGGCGGGCATCCCGGTGCAGGTGGAGATCGCCTCCGAGTTCCGCTACCGCGAGCCCATCCTGCCCAAAAACGGCGTGGTGCTGGCCATCAGCCAGAGCGGCGAGACCATGGACACCATGGCCGGGGTCAAGCTGGCCAAGCAGCGTGGGCTGCCGGTCATCGGCCTGTGCAACGTGGTGGGCTCCAGCATCTCGCGCGAGGCTGATTATGTGGTGTACAGCCAGGCCGGGCCGGAGATCAGCGTGGCCTCCACCAAGGCCATGTGCAGCCAGCTCTGCGCCCTGCTTCTGCTCACCCTGTACTGGGGCCGCCGCAACGGAACCATGAGCGAGGACGCCTGCGCGGAGATGCTGCGCGGCTTGCAGGCCATGCCGCAAGTGCTGGAGGACGCCCTGCCGTCCTTGCGCACCACGGCCCAACGCCTGTCGCGCCACTACGCCGAGGCCACGAGCTTCCTCTACCTGGGGCGCGGGCCAAGCTTCCCGCTTGCCCTGGAGGGCGCGCTCAAGCTCAAGGAGATCAGTTACATCCACGCCGAAGGCTACGCCGCCGGCGAGATGAAGCACGGCCCCATCGCGCTCATCGACCCGCACTTCCCCACCTTTGCCATGGCGCTGGATGACGAGTTCTTCCCCAAGGTGAAGTCCAACCTGGTGGAGGTGCAGGCCCGCGCGGGCGAGATCATCGCCCTCACCAACGAGGGCCTGGACCTGGCCGTGGAGCATCCCTGGCTGCTGCCCAGGGCGAACGGTCCGCTGGCCGCCTTCGTGGTGCTGCCCGCGTTGCAGCTCTTTGCCTATGAAATGGCCGACTACCTTGGCAAGGACGTGGACCAGCCGCGCAACCTGGCCAAGAGCGTCACAGTGGAATAACGCCGCCGCCGGAACGGGCCGCGCAAAGAGCGGCCCCCCCGGGGCAGACACAAAAGCAAGGCCGCCATGTCCAAAATGCCCCTGCCGCGCAAACGCCCGGTGCTCCTGCTGGTGACGCTGTTCCTCGCCCTGGGCTTCCTGGGCACCACGTTGGTGAGCTATCAGGTGTCGCGCCAGGCCATCCGCGAGTCCATCCTCACCCAGGAGCTGCCGCTGACCTCGGACAACGTGTACTCCGAGATACTGAAAGACCTGGTGCGCCCGGTGTTCGTGGCCTCCATGATGGCCAGCGACACCTTCCTGCGCGACTGGACCCTGGGCGGCGAACGCGACGAGACCCAGCTGACGCGCTACCTGCGCGAGGTCATGGGCCGGTACGGGGCCTTCACCAGCTTCTTCATTTCCGACAAGACCCGCCGCTACTACCACCCTTCGGGCGTGCTCAAGCGGGTCAGCGAGGTCGAGCAGCGCGACGCGTGGTACTACCGCGTGCGCGCCATGAAGGAGCCCTATGAGATCAACGTCGATCCGGACATGGCCAACCGCGACCTGTTGACCATCTTCATCAACTACAAGGTGATGGACTACGACAACCAGTTCATCGGCGCGGCTGGCGTGGGCCTCACCGTGGAGGCCGTGCGCTCGGCCATCAGCCTGTACCAGGCGCGCTTCGACCGGAACATCTCCTTTGTGGACGCCCAGGGGCGCATCCTGCTCTCCGGCGACAAGACCAGCTACAAGGACACGAACATCCACTTTGTGGACGGCCTGCGGGAGCTGGCTCCCGCCATCCTTGACGCGAAGGCGGGCTCCTACGAGTACGAGCAGGGCGGCCAGACGCACCTGCTGAACGTGCGCTACATTCCGGAACTCAAGTGGTTCCTGTTCGTGGAGAAGACCGAGGACGGGGCGCTCGCGGGCATTCGCCGCACGCTCTACGTGAACCTCGCAGTGTGCCTTGCCGTCACCCTGCTGGTGGTGTTCATCACCAACGTGACCCTGACGCGCTACCAGCGGCGCATGGAGGAGATGGCCAGCACGGACAAGCTCACCGGTCTGCTGAACCGCCAGACCCTGGACGTGCTGTTCCAGCAGGCCATCAGCCTGGTCAAGCGCTCCGGCGAGCCGCTGTCCGTCATTCTCACGGACATCGACCATTTCAAAAACATAAACGATGACCTGGGCCACCTCACCGGCGACCAGGCGCTCCGGCGCATCGCGGCGTGCATGCGCGAGCAGCTGCGCGCCTCGGACACGGTGTGCCGCTGGGGCGGCGAGGAATTCCTGATGATCCTGAAGGACTGCGACGCCACGGCGGCCACGGCCCTGGCCGAGAAGCTGCGCCAGACGCTGGAGAACGACCCCGAGCTGAAGGCCCTGACGCCGGACTGCTGCACGGCCAGCTTCGGGGTGGCGCAATATGCCGCCGGCGAGACGGTGGAGAATCTCGTGGCCCGGGCCGACGCCGCGCTCTACGCCGCCAAGCAGGCGGGCCGGAACCGCGTCATGACGGCGTAGCGCCGTTTGCGCCGCGTCATTCCACAAGCTCGCAGGCCATCCACCAGCGCACGGAGTTCACCAGCCACGCGCGCGCGGCCCGGCGCACGTCCGCAGGCAGAATGACCCGCTCGCGCACAATGCCCTGCGCAAGCAGCCGCTCCCGGAACACCCCGGGCAAGAGCCCGCAGGAGAGCGGCGGCGTCGCCAGCTCCCCGTCCAGCGCAAGCACCAGGCTCGCCCGCGAGGACTCCGTCACCTCGCCGCGCTCGTTCAGCAGAAGCACGTCATCGCAGTCCGGGCGCTCGGCCAGGGCGCGCTCGAACACGGCCCGGCGCGTGGTCTTGTGCCCCAGCAGCTCGTCCGCGGAGACGACCGGAGTGGACGCGAAGCCCGCCCGCACCCGCACCCGCCCCCCGGCAATGGGCGCGGCCTCGGCCCTGAGCGCGCCGCTGCGCGCCAGCAAAAGCCGGACCTTGTGCCGCCCCTGCGGATGCCTGCGCGCCAGCCCCTCCAGGGCCAGCAGCAGCTCCACCCCGTCCACCGGAAAGCCGAAATGCTCCGCCGAGCGCCCCAGCCGCTCCAGGTGCCCATCCAGCAGAGGGTAGCGCCCGTTCTGCAGCAGCAGGGACTCCAGCAGCTCGAAATCATCCTGCGGCGCGAGCAGAAAACGCATCTTGTCCTGCGCCTCGGCATACTCGGCCCGCACCGTGGAGTCGTAGGTAATGCCTCCGCCCACGCTGAAGCGCGCCAGCCGGGCCTCGCGGTCCAGCACAATGGTGCGGATGGGCACGCTGAAGCACCCGCGCAACTCCCGGCCCAGGGACGGCTCCAGCAGGCCGATGGCCCCGCAGTACAGTCCGCGCGGCTGCGGCTCCAGTTCGCGCAGCAGCTGCATGGCGCGCACCTTGGGCGCGCCGGTGACGGACCCGCAGGGGAACAGCGCGGCGAGCGTCTCGAAAAGCCCCACGCCGGGGCGCAGGCGCGCGCGCACGTCAGAGGTCATCTGGAACACCGTGGGGTAGGCCTCCACATGGAAGAGCCGGGGCACGCATACGCTGCCGGGCACGGCCACGCGCCCCAGGTCGCTGCGCAAGAGGTCAACGATCATGACGTTCTCGGCCCGGTTCTTGGGGCAGGCGGCCAGACCCCGGCGCAGGCTCTCGTCCTCGCGGGAGTCTGCAACGCGGGGAGCGGTGCCCTTCATGGGCCGGGCCAGCACCTCGCCCCCGGCCTCCAGGCGGAAGAACAGCTCCGGCGACAGGGACAGCGCCTCGCGCCGCCCCAGGTCCAGCCAGGCGCAAAACCCGGCGGGCTGGACCTGGACAAGCTCCGCGAACCAGCCCAGGCCCGGGCCGGAAGCGGCGCACTCGAAAGGAATCGTATAGTTGGCCTGATAGGTCTCGCCCTCGCTGATCCAGTCCTGGAGCCGGGAAAAGGCCTCGCCATACCGGCGCGGAGGCACGAGCGCCCGCCAGGGGCCGTGGCGAAAGCCGGACGGAGCGCGGAGCTCCGAAGCCGGCAGCGGGGCGGCATGGCTTGCGGCCCAGGCAAGGGGCAGGCCGGGTTGCGGCGGATGAACGCAAAGCGCGGAATCGAAGGCGGGAGCGGCCTCGTAGGCCAGGGCGAGCGCGGTCCAGCGGCCTGCGCGGGCCTGGCCCTCGGCCCAGGCCACGACCCCGGCCACGGCCTCGACATCCCAGGCCCGGCGCTGGTCCAGGGGCGCGCCGAAGCAGAGCCTGCGGCCCCAGCCTTCGCCGTCCGGGGAGGCGTCCCAGAATACGGCGCTCGCGCCTGGCGGACCCATTGCTCTCATGCGCCCGCACTACCGCCATACGCGGCCCAGGGCAAGCCCCGGCGCTCCCTGTCCGTCCGGGACTACCCATCTTGAAGCAGACGCACGACCTGCGCCGCCGCCTGCTCCACCACGTCCAGGCAGCGCGCCTTGGCCCCGCTGGGGCCAAAGGCCTTGCGCCCCTCGTCCGTGTCCAGGCGGCAGCCGCAAATGGCCGTGCAGGCGACATGGCCGAAGCGGGAGAGAAAAAACTCGCGGTACGCCTGCACGGCCTCGTAGGGCGCGTCCAGGTCGTCCCGGCCGGAATCGCGGCCCAGGGCCAGCCCGAGGCCCAGCACGCCGCCGCTGAATGCGCCGCACAGGCCGTCGGTGCGCGCAAGCCCGCTGCAGAAGCCCGTGGCCACGCGCGGGACCAAGGGCGAGCTTACGCCCAGGCCCTCGGCCACGGCCTGGAACACGGACTCGGCGCAGAGCAGGATCGGGGCCGTGTCGAACAATGCGCGGGCGCGGCGGCCCACGGCCAGGGCGTCCGCGTCCGCCGGGCGGAGGCCGGGCACGGGCTTGTGTCCGCTGGCCGCGAAAATGCTCACGCCGCCCTGCCCCGCCTCCGGCGCCGGCACACAACCGGCAGGCGCGCAGCAGCCCGACTCGCAGCAGCATGATTCCCCGCTGGAGGCCACGCACGGCGCATCGAGCCCCGCCGCCGCGAGCCAGGCGGCCACGTCTGCGCGCCGGAAGCCCGGCCAGCGATCATGGTGCTCGTCCAAGAGGAACCGCTCGGCGTGGGTGTCCAGGTCGGTGATGACCAGCCTGCCCCCGGGCCTGAGGATGCGCGCCATCTCGGCGATGGCCCGGGCCGGGTCGTCCACGTGGTGCAGCAGCATATTGGCGAAGACATGGTCCACAGAAGCGTCCGGCAGGGGCAGCCGGTGCGCCTCGCCTTCGAGGGCGGTCAGGCGGCCCGTCTGGGCGGCGGCGGGAAACCGGGCGCGCAGTCCGGCCAGCATTTCCGGCGAGCTGTCCACGGCAAAGACCGTGAGACCGGCCTCCAGCAGGGCCTGGGTGACGAAGCCCGTGCCCGCGCCGAGGTCGGCGGCGGTTTGGCCCGCCCGCACCCCGGCCAGGGCCAAGGCCTTGGCGCGCACGGCCTCGGGGAAGAAGCCCGCGCGCAGGCGGTCCCAGTCAGCGGCGACTGTGGCGAAATATTCCTGGCTTGACATGAACGCACCTCCTGCAGTCCATGGCGGCCAAAGAGCTTCCGGCCTGCCGAAAGCCAAACTGCCAGAGGCGCGGGCCAGCTGTCCAATGGGAATGCCTGAAGCGGGTGTTCAGCAAAGCTGATGACCGGGCCGGACGGATGCGTGGCGCTTGACTCCGCACCGCAAAGGGGGAAAGAAAAAGGAAACGAAAAAAGCCCCGGCACGCCGGGGCTCCTTCGCATCAAAATGGCTTGTGGCCGGGGTTTTTAGGCCGCGGCGGTCACGTTGCGCACGGCGGGCTTCACCACCGAACCGCTGCGGATGCAGCGGGTGCAGGCGCGGACGTAACGCACTTCACCGGAAGGAAGAACGGTCTTGACGCGCTGCAGGTTGGGCAGGAAACGGCGCCGGGTGCGGTTGTTGGCGTGGCTCACGTTGTTGCCGGAGCTGGGGTGCTTGCCGCAGATATCGCACGTCTTGGACATATTGGAATCCTCCTGAAACATTCTCTGTGCTGGGACGCGGCAAAAATCCGCATCTGTCGAAACCGGGCTCCCGGCCTCAAGGAAGAGGACTTTTAGCCCCGGACCGGGAAAAAGGCAAGTGCTTTTTTCTTGACAAACAAAAAGCCGCCCGTATAGAGATGCGGCCTGCGAGGCAGCATGAGCGAACTATGGATTTCTCTCCAGGACATCCCGGCCGAGGGCCGGGAATTTCATTTCACGGACCAGTCCCTGTGGACCGGGCCGATGGAGCAGTATGGCGTGGACGCCAAGGTGGCGCGCGCCTTCGAGGCCAGGATGCTCATCGTTCCCCAGGACGACGGCTTTCTGGTCAGCGGCGACTTCTCCGGTTCCGTCCTGCTGCCCTGCGGCCGCTGTGTTGAAGAGTTCGAGCTGCCCGTGGAGGGCGGGTTCGACAGCTTTGAGCAGCCCGCGACCATCGGGGAAAGCCTGGAAGACGAGAGCCGCCTGCGCATGAACGCGGGCCAGCCCGAGTTCGACGCGGCGGGCTTCCTCTGGGAGCAGTTTCTGCTGGCCCTGCCTGAGAAGCCCGTGTGCTCCGAGGGCTGCAAGGGGCTCTGCCCCACGTGCGGCATCAACAGGAATCACGGCGCCTGCACCTGCGCCCGCGACGAGGGCGATCCAAGGCTTGCGGTCCTGCGCAACTTGAAGTTATCATAACTGAGCGCACCCGGAGTTCTCTCCGGCGCGATCCATACGAACAAGGAGAGCCATCATGGCCTTACCGAAGAAGAAGACCTCCAAGTCCCGCAAGAACATGCGCCGCTCCCACGACCACGTGGCCACCCCCAACGTCGTGCTGTGCAAGTGCGGCGAGCCCGTCCTCTCCCACTGCGCATGCAATGCGTGCGGCAACTACAAAGACCGCCAGGCCCTGACGCCCGCGAATGCTTGAGAAAGCGCCCCGCATAGCCGTTGACGCGATGGGGGGCGACATAGGCCCCAGGGTCAACGTCCCTGCCGCTGCCCAAGCCGCCCGCGAAGGCATCCACATCACCCTGGTGGGCGATGCGGAAGTTCTTCGCGGCGAGCTTGCGCGCATCGAAGACGCCGACGCGCTCCCCCTGACCATCCACCACGCCTCCCAGGTGGTGGAGATGAAGGAGAAGCCCGGCGATGCCCTCCGGCGCAAGAAGGACTCCTCCATCCAGGTGGCCTGCCAGCTTGTGAAGGAGGGCAAGGCCGACGGCGTGGTGAGCGCGGGCAATTCCGGGGCGTCCGTCGCCTGCGGCATGTTCGTGCTCGGTCGCATCAAGGGCGTGGAGCGCCCGGCGCTGGCGAGCATCATGCCCACGGAGAAAGAACCCGTGGTGCTGCTGGACGTGGGCGCCAACGTGGATTCCAAGGCCTTCCACCTGGCCCAGTTCGGCATCATGGGAGACGTGCTCGCCCGCGACGTGCTGGGCGTGGACAAACCCCGCGTGGGGCTCCTGTCCATCGGCGAGGAGGAAGGCAAGGGCAACGTCATGGTCAAGGAGGCATACGACCTCCTGAAGCAGACCTCGCTGAACTTCGTGGGCAACGTGGAAGGCCGCGACGTGTTCACCGGCGACCTCGACGTGGCCGTGTGCGACGGGTTCGTGGGCAACATCTGCCTCAAGCTCTCCGAGGGCCTGGCCCGCAGCTTTGGCCGGGTGCTCAAGCGGGAGCTCAAGCGCCACATGCTCTCCCGCATGGGCGCGGCGCTGTCCATGCGCTCCCTCAAAAACTTCGCCAAGATGATGGACTACGCCGAATACGGCGGAGCGCCGCTGCTTGGCCTGAAAAGCATCCTCATCGTCTGCCACGGCTCCAGCAACGTGAAGGCCGTGACCAACGCCACGCGCATGGCCGCCACCTTTGTGGAAAGAAAGGCCCACGAGCACCTGGCCGCCCAGCTGGCGGCCCACAGCGAGCTCGGCCAGTTCAACCGGCACAAGGCCTGAGACGAGCCCCGCCCGCGCCTTCCAGGCCGGACGCATACGCAAACCATGCCGAGACCATTCGGCGCGAGCCCCATACAGAGCAAGCCATGAAAACACCCTGCTTCATCCGCGGAATGGGACACTGTGTGCCGGAGAGCGTGCTGACCAACGCCGACTTCGAGCGCATGGTCGAGACCAACGACGAGTGGATCGTCAGCCGCACGGGCATCCGCGAGCGGCACGTGGCGCTCAAGGGCGAAAGCTGCGTGGACCTCTGCCTCGGCGCGGCGCAAAATGCGCTCGCCCAGGCCGGCATGAAGGCCGAGGAACTCACCCACGTCCTGGTGGCCACCTTCTCCGCCGATTCCGTCATCCCCTCCGCCGCCTGCATGTTGTCGCACCACCTGGGCATCAGCGGACGCATGGCCATGGACATTTCCGCCGCCTGCTCGGGCTTCCTCTATGCCGTGGAGACCGCGCGGGCGCTTCTGGCCCTGCACCCGCAGGCCAAGATACTGGTTGCCGCCTGCGACATCGTCTCCTCCCGCGTGGACTACACCGACCGCAGCACCTGCGTGCTCTTCGGCGACGGCGCGGGCGCGGTGGTGCTCGCGGCGGACGCGCCCGGCGACAAGGCCCCCCGGGTGCTCGACGTGCTCGTATCCTCCGACGGGGCCGTGGGCGACCTGCTGACCATCAAGGGCGGCGGCTCCGGCACGCCTTACAAGCTGGGCGAGACCGTGCGCAAGGATTTCTTCGTGGAGATGAACGGGCGCGAGGTGTACAAGCACGCCGTGCGCGCCATGAGCTCCATCTGCGAGGACGTGCTCCAGAAGCACGGCCTGGCCAAGGGCGACGTGGACGTGTTCATCCCGCACCAGGCCAATCTGCGCATCGTGGAGGCCGTGGGCAAGCGCCTGGACATTCCCGAGAGCAAGGTGTTCACCAACCTGCAGAAGTACGGCAACACCTCCGCCGCCTCGGTTCCGCTGGCCCTGTCCGAGGCCGTGGCCGACGGCTTCATCAAACCCGGACACCTTGTGCTGCTGGGCACCTTTGGCGGCGGCTTCACCTGGGGTTCGGCCCTCGTCAGGTTCTAGACCCGCAAGAGCGGGTTTGCAGTCCGGCGGAATTTCGGGTACGAAGCGCGCAGCACATGGACCGCAAAAGCGGTCGAAAGAGGGGAACCACATGAGCGACATGCCCAGGGTTGCACTGGTGACCGGCGGTTCGCGCGGCATTGGCCGCGCCTGCGCCGAGCGCCTCGCCAAGGACGGCTTCGAGGTCTACCTCACCTACGTGAGCAGGCCCGAGGAAGCCGAGAAGGCCGTTGCCGCCATCGTCGAGGCCGGGGGAGAGGCCAAGGCCTTCCGCCTGGACGCCTCCAGCCGCGAGGCCGTGAGCGCCTTCTTCGCCGAGGAGATCAAGGACAAGGTGAGCTTGCAGGTGCTGGTCAACAACGCCGGCATCACCAAGGACGGCTTGCTTATCCGCATGAAGGACGAGGACTGGGACAAGGTCATCCAGGTGAACCTGACCGGCGCCTTCGCCTGCCTGCGCGAGGCCGCAAAGATCATGGTCAAGCAGCGCTCGGGCCGCATCATCAACATCGCCTCCGTGGTGGGACAGATGGGCAACGCGGGCCAGGCCAACTACGTGGCCGCCAAGGCGGGCTTGATCGGGCTGACCAAGAGCGCGGCGCGGGAGCTTTCCGGTCGCGGCATCACCGTCAACGCCGTCACCCCCGGCTTCATCCAGACCGACATGACCTCGGAATTGCCCGAGGCCATTGTCGCCAAAATGCTTGAGAGCATTCCTCTTGGCCGCCTGGGCGCGCCCGAGGACATCGCCAGCGCCGTCTCGTACCTTGCGGGTCCGGGCGCGGGCTATGTCACCGGGCAGGTTCTGGCCGTCAACGGCGGAATGTACATGTAACCGGATTGTCACGATTAAAACACCTTTTGGAGGGAATATGTCCGTAGCCGAGAAAGTTAAAGGCATTGTTGTTGAGCAGTTGGGCGTGTCCGCCGATGAAGTGAAGCCCGAAGCCTCCTTTGTCGAGGACCTGGGCGCCGACTCGCTCGACCTCACCGAGCTGATCATGGCCATGGAGGAAGCCTTCGACATCGAGATCGATGACGAAGAGGCCCAGAAGATCCTCAAGGTCAAGGACGCCATCGACTACATCGAGAAGCACAAGTAGGTCGTCCCAAACGACCTTCTCCGCCTCAGTTTTTTCCGGAGCGCCCTGCCTGCGTTGGGCTGCGGGGCGCTCCGATCTTTTCCCCCGCACGGGCTGCCCCCGCAATACGGATATGTCTGCATGAACAGGGTTGTCGTCACGGCTGTGGCCGCTATCACCCCCATTGGCAACGACATCGAGTCGAGCTGGGAGAACCTGCTGGCCGGGAAATCCGGCATCGCCACGGTCACCAGCTTCGATACGACCGGCCATGACACGCACATCGCGGGCGAGGTCAAGGGGTTTGATCCGACCAAGTACATCAACGCCAAGGCCGCGCGGCGCATGGAGAAGTTCGCCCAGTACGCGGTGAGCGCCTCCAAGATGCTCATGGAGCAGTCCGGCTGGTCCATCCCGGCCGAGGAAGCCCACCGCGCCGGCGTGATCATCGGCGTCGGCCTGGGCGGGCTCGACGGCATCGAGCACCAGCACCAGAAGCTCATGGACTCCGGGCCGGGCCGCATCAGCCCGTTCTTCATCCCCACCATCATCGCCAACATGGCGGCCGGCATGGTGTCCATCGAGCACGGCGCGCGCGGCGCGAACATCTGCACCACCACGGCCTGCGCCTCGGGCACCCACGCCATCGGCAGCGCCTTTTCCGAGATCAAGCTCGGCCGCAACGACGTCATGATCTGCGGCGGCGCGGAATCCACCATCACCCCGCTGGCCTTTGCCGGGTTCAACGCCATGAAGGCGCTCTCCACCCGCAACGACGACCCGGAGCACGCCTCCCGCCCCTTCGACAAGGAGCGCGACGGCTTCGTCATGGGCGAGGGCTGCGGGCTGTTGCTGCTGGAGAGCCTGGACCACGCGAGGGCGCGCGGCGCCAAGATCCTGGCCGAAGTGGTCGGCTGCGGCGCCTCCGGCGACGCCTACCACATGACCGCCCCGCCCGAGGACGGCTCCGGCGCGGCCATCGCCATGCAGAAGGCCATCGAGGAGGCGGGCATCGCCCCTTCCGAAGTGGACCACATCAACGCCCACGGCACCTCCACCTATCTGAACGACCTGTGCGAGACGCGGGCCATCAAGACCGTGTTCGGAAGCCACGCCAAGAACATCGTCATCTGCGGCAACAAGGGCCAGATCGGGCACCTGCTCGGCGCGGCCGGCGGCGTGGAGGCCGTGTTCAGCGTCATGACGCTCGCCACCGGCGTCATCCCCGGCACGGCCAACCAGCTCACGCCCGACCCCGAATGCGACCTGGACTACTGCGCCGACGGCCCGAGGAAGAAGCAGGCCGAGTACGCCCTGTCCAACTCCTTCGGCTTCGGCGGCACCAACGGCTGCATGCTTTTCAAGCGTTTCACGGAATAGCTGACCGCAGCGCCAGCGCAACCCCAGGGCATACTTCAGCCACACGAGGACGCACCATGGAAGAACTCTTCATCCAAGACCCGGAAATCGCCGCCGCCATCGCCGGAGAAATCGACCGCCAGGTGGGCGGGCTCGAACTCATCGCCTCGGAGAACTTCGTCTCCACCGCCGTGCGCCAGGCCGCGGGCAGCGTGATGACCCACAAGTACGCCGAGGGCTACCCCGGCAAGCGGTATTACGGCGGCTGCGAGTTCGTGGACCAGGCTGAGGAGCTCGCCATCGAGCGCGCCAAGCAGCTCTTCGGCGCGGGCTACGCCAACGTGCAGCCGCACTCCGGCTCGCAGGCCAACATGGCCGTGTACTTCGCCGCGTGCAAGCCCGGCGACACGGTGCTGGGCATGAACCTGGCCCACGGCGGGCACCTGACCCACGGCAGCCCGGTGAACTTCTCCGGCAAGCTGTACAACATCGTCTCCTACGGCGTGTCCGAGGAAACCCAGACCATCGACTACGAGGCGCTGGAAAAGACCGCCAAGGAGTGCAGGCCCAAGATGATCGTGGCGGGCGCCAGCGCCTATCCGCGCATCATCGACTTCGCGCGCTTCCGCAAGATCGCCGACGAGGTCGGCGCGGTGCTCATGGTCGACATGGCCCACATCGCGGGCCTCATCGCCGCCGAGCTGCACCCCTCCTGCATCGAGCACGCCCACTACACCACCACCACCACGCACAAGACCCTGCGCGGCCCCCGCGGCGGCATGATCCTGGCGGGCGAGGAGATGGGCAAGGCGCTCAACTCGAACATCTTCCCCGGCATCCAGGGCGGACCGCTAATGCACATCATCGCGGCCAAGGCGGTGGCCTTCGGCGAGGCGCTGCAGCCCGGATTCAAGCAATACCAGGAGCAGGTGGTGAAAAACGCCGGCGCGCTGGCGGGCTTCCTCAAGGACGCCGGGTTCGACCTGGTCTCCGGCGGCACGGACAACCACCTGATGCTGGTTGACCTGCGCAGCAAGAAGATCACCGGCAAGGACGCCCAGGCCGCCCTTGAGAAGGCCGGCATCACGGTCAACAAGAACGGCATTCCGTTCGACACCACGCCGCCCACCGTCACCTCGGGCATCCGCATCGGCACCCCGGCGCTGACCACGCGCGGCATGATCGAAGAGGACATGCTGGCCGTGGCCGAGGCCATCACCGCCGCGCTGGAGAACATGGACGACGAGTCCGTGCTGGCCGAGATCCGCCTCGAGGTGGAGGACTTCGCCCGCGAGTTCCCGCTCTACGCCTGGTAACAGAGTTCTGAAGGCCGCCCGGACCGCACGCGAGAAGCCCGGTCCGGGCGGCAACCCCAACAAGGCTTCGGGAGGCCCTGCACATGAGCGAACGCATCCCCTGGCCCATCTACTTCATGCGCATCGCCCACCTGGTGGCCGAGCGCTCCACCTGCCTGCGCCGCAGGGTGGGCGCGCTCGCCGTGCGCGACAAGCGCATGATCGCCACCGGGTACAACGGCACGCCCACGAACGTGCCCCACTGCCAAGAGGTGGGCTGCATCCGCGAACGCCTGGGCATCCCCTCGGGCCAGCGGCACGAACTCTGCCGCGGCCTGCACGCGGAGCAGAACGTCATCATCCAGTGCGCCCTGCACGGGCTCTCGCTGGCCGGGGCGGAAATCTACTGCACCACCGAGCCCTGCCTCATCTGCACCAAGATGCTCATCAACTGCCAGGTCAAGGCCATCTATTTCGCCGAGTCGTACCCTGACGACCTGGCCAACGCCATGCTCAAGGAAGCGGGGGTGGAACATGCCCACATGCCTGGAGACTACCGGTCCGTTTGATGCGTTCATGCGCCGCGCGGCCGAGCTTGCCTTGCGCGGACGCGGGTCCACGGCCCCGAACCCCTGCGTGGGCGCAGTGCTGGTGCAGGATTGCGCCATCAGGGCCGAGGGCTGGCACAAGGCCTTTGGCGGCCCCCATGCCGAGGTGGAGTGCCTGGCCGATGCCGCTGCCAAGGGCGTCGATGCCGCCGCCTGCACGCTCTTTGTCACCCTTGAGCCCTGCAACCACCACGGCAAGACCCCGCCCTGCACGAGCGCCATCCTCAAGGCGGGCATAAAGCGCGTTGTGGTGGGCTGCGCCGACCCCAACCCGGACGTGTCCGGCGGGGGGGTGCAAGCCCTGCGCGATGCCGGGGTGGAGGTGAGCGTCGGTGTGGAGGAGCCCCTGTGCCGCGACCTCATCGACGAGTTCGTGACCTGGAAATCCACCAATCGCACGTACAACATCCTCAAGATGGCCAGCACCATCGACGGCAAGATCGCCGCGCGCGGGGGCCGTCCGCAGCCGGTCAGCGGGCCGGAGTCCCTGGCCGACGTGCATCTGCTGCGCTCGCAGGTGCAGGCGGTCATCGTGGGCGGCAACACCTTCTACGGCGACAACCCGCAGCTCACCTGCCGACTCGGGCCGGATGGCCTGCCTTACGACTCGAAGGGGAACATCTGCCAGCCGCTGGCGGTGGTGGTCACCAGCACCCTGCCCAAGGCGTACTCGACCTTCAACCTGCTGCGCCAGCGGCCCGGGCAGGTGGTCTTCTGGACCACCGAATACACGGCCAAGACCCCGCTGGCCGACGAGCTGCGCGAACGCGGCACCCTGATCTGGGGCCTGCCGGAACTCTCCGGGCCGGGCGGCGACCGCCTGGGCTTCGCCGAGGCCTTTGCCCGCCTGCGCGCGGAGTTCGGCTGCCACCGCACCCTGTGCGAGGGCGGCGGCCAGCTGGCCATGAGTCTGGCGCGCCAGGATCTTGTGGACGAGTTCGTGCTCTACCTGGCCCCGCGCGTGCTGGGCGACGCCGAGGGCAAGAGCCTGTTCGCGGGCGAGGCCGTGCAGAGCATGGAGCAGGCCCTGCCCTTCCGCCTGGCGCACGCGGCCTCCTGCGGGGATGACCTGAAACTCACCTACAAGCCCAGGAGAGACTGATGTTCACCGGACTGGTGCAGGGCATGGGCCGCGTGGAGGCCGTTGAGGCCCGAGGCGCGGAGACGCGGCTGCGCATCCGCGCCCTGTTCGACTTGAAACGCATCGTGCTGGGCGAGTCCATCGCCGTCAACGGCGCCTGCCTGACGGTTGAGACGGCTGGCGAAAACTGGTTCACGGCCTACGCCAGCGCCGAGACCCTGCGCCACACCAACCTGGGCGATCTCAAGCAGGGCGGCGCGGTGAACCTGGAGCGCGCGCTCGCCCTGGGCGAGCGCCTGGGCGGGCATCTGGTGAGCGGGCACGTGGACTGTCTGGCGTTGGTTTTGGACATCGCGCCCGCGGGCGAAAGCCGCGTGTACCGCCTCGGCTTCCCGGCGGAGCACGGCGCGTTCGTCATCCGCAAGGGCTCGGTGACGCTCGACGGCATCAGCCTGACCGTGAACGACTGCGGCGCGGACTTCCTCTCGGTCAACATCATCCCGGCCACCCAGCGCGAGACGACCATCTCCGGCTGGACGCCCGGGACGCGCGTGAACATGGAGACCGACCTGATCGGCAAATACGTGCGCAACATGCTCGGCGCGTGGATGGCCGACGGCGCGAACGCGCAACCGGCCTCGAAACTCAGCATGGATTTCCTCAAGGAGCACGGTTTCTAGGAGGCTTTCATGGCGCAGCGCATAACGCGGTTCGCGACACGATTCCTGGCACGCTTCGGCATCCTGGGACTTGTTTTTCTGCTGGCGGCCTGCGCCAGCCCGCTGGGTCTGCGCCCCGGCCCGGAAGGCCCGCCGCCCGGCGGCATGACGATGCTCTATCCCCAGAAGCCCGAGGCCGTGCTTGAGGCGGCCATCCGCAGCCTGCCGCACATCGGCCTGCACGTGGTGGAAATCGACCCGGCCGGACGCTACCTGCTGGCCGAGCGCGGCATCAACGCCATGAGCAACGGCGAGAACGTGGGCGTGTACATCCAGCCCTCGGGCGATGGCTCCAGCGTCACCGTGGTCTCACGCCGCAAGACCGCCACCAACATCGGGGCCAAGGACTTCACCATGCCCGTGCACTTGCAGCTCGGGCTTGTCCTGGGCCGGGCCAAGCAATAGCTGGGGCATTCCACCCCAGGCCGGGACAAGGACGGCAAAACTCCGCATCAAGCGTTCATGGACGGATTGCCGAAGAAGGAACAGGCAAAGAAGGCCGGAGGCAAGGCAGCGTAATCAGCACCCCGCCAGGGCGGCAGTGTCAGGTGAATACTCTCTCTGAACACCCAGGCGAATCTTTCACTAATGAGAAAGTACAATTCTACGGTCTATCACGCCCTGAACATATTCCGCCTGTTTCGTTTTTCCAAGATCTAAAAAAGTGTTCTTCGAACCAAGAAAGAATTCTTGAGCTAATCCATCATCTCCAACTTTTCGGTAAACATCGCCAATCTGAACGGACACATTTGCCTGTTGATACTTGTCTCCTAATTCCTTATAGCGATGGAGTGCTTGCTCATAACATCCTATTGCGTCTTTATACTTTGACAACTTCATGTATATGACAGCAATTTCGACCAATGCTGGAGCAAAACCACTTTGAAAAACACTGCCACGTCGCAAGTCGAGAGACATAAGTTTATTGCTGAGCGCAATATCATACTCATTGCGCAATAGGTAGTAGTCTCCGATGCTACCGTATATCAGCATCTTAGCTGGAATTGACTTCTTCTGATTTGCAATACTTAATGCTTGTGACAATGTAGACAGTGCTTCGTCAGCATTTCCATCTTTCAGTTGACAGGCTCCGATTCTGGCAAGCGAAAAAGCTGCGATCTCACTTTCATCAAATAACGAGGCTCTATCATAGCTTTTTCTGAACGCAGAGATCGACGCATTACAGCCTTCTCTTTGCGCAAGAATGTCAGCTTTAAGATACAATGAAGACACATACAATCTCGTAACTTTTACATATGCAATAAACTGAATGGCAAACAACAGACCTGCCAAGAGAACAAATGCCATAGCCGTTCGATTTTTTTCTAATGAATGACTGCTGCCTTCATCGAATGAAAAAAACTTCTTAACGAATGCATAATGCCCCGCTGCTGCGACAGTATAATTTATAATGAAAAATATTAAATAACATTTGACATGTTCGAGTGACGAATTGGAGCTACCGACACCTAACGTTTTTGCCAAAACAAACGAAACACAGGAAAATGCTACAAAACCAAGGATAGCTTGTTTTTCCCTCTGCAACCTCCAGGCATTGATACTGACGAGCAAAACAGCGGCTGGCGGGAATAGGAATGACGCCAAAACGAAAATTTGCTTCTCACTGAAGAGTACAACGAGATTTTTTGAGTTATAACTTTGTGGTATAATCATTACGGACACGTCCTCGTTGCCTTCACAAATTGTAACCCAATTTTGCCGTAATGGCCTCGATGGGCATTAGTGCCTCTTGTCGCGTCATTTGCAAACCATATGACGACAGAATTGCCCTCTACATTTCAGCAACAACCTTTACAGAGCTAGTGCACTGCCGCCCCTGGCGAGGTGCTGGTTACGCTGCCTTGCCTCCGGCCTTCTTTGCCTGTTCCTTCTTTGGCAAGCCCACCATGAAGGCTTGATGCAGAAGTGCTCCGCCGTTTCGGCGTAACCTCATGCAATGCCAACTACTGCGAAACGACAGCCGAAGCAACGATATTCGCCAGCACGTCAAAAGCCCCGGAAAGGACGCGCATCCTCCCCGGGGCTTTCCCCTTCGGCCCGTCAGGGGCCTGCCGTCAGGCCGCGCTCTCCGCGCAGGGCCCAGCGGCCTCCCAACCCGCCATGCAGGCGTCCATGCGCGACAGCGCGCTCTCGTCGGCCTCGAAGGCCAGCACCTCAAGCACGTCATAGAGCTTGCGCACCTGCCGGATCATCTGCTCCAGGCGCTCGTCGCGCTGGACGACCAGCCAGATGCGGCTCGAGGTGCCGTCCTCCTGCGGGGTGCACACGATTCCCTCGACGTTGAAGGCGCGCCGGGCGAACAGCCCGCACACATGGGTCATCACGCCGGGGTGGTTGTTCACGGTGAGGCGCAGGGCCATGAGGTTCGCGTTGTTCTTCGCCATGCTACTTGCCTCCTGTGCTGGCTTTGCAGGTCGATGGGGCGTCCGCGCAAATCATTTCGGTGTTGGCCGCGCCCGGGGGCACCATGGGGTACACGTTCTCCTGGGCCTCCACAGGCACGCGCACCAGGCAGGGGCCTTCGCGCAAAAGCGCGCGCTCAAGCTCGGCCATTGGGTCGCGGCTCAAGGCCAGGTCCACGGCGCGCACGCCGAACCCCTCGGCAATCTTGATGAAGTCCACGTGGGTGCGGTAGCTGGAGGCGAAGATGCGCCGCCCGTAGAACAGGTCCTGCTGCTGCTGCACCAGGCCCAGGCCGCCGTTGTCCGCCAGCACGATGGTCACGTCGACCCCGGTCTCGGCGGCGGTGGCCAGCTCCTGGATGTTCATCTGCAGCGAGCCGTCGCCCGTGAAGCAGACCACTCGCTTGCCCGGATTGGCCAGGGCCGCGCCAATTGCCGTGGGCAGGCCGAAGCCCATGGTGCCCAGCCCGCCGGAGGTCAGCCAGGCGCGGGGCTGCAGGTCCGGGTAGGCCTGGGCCGCGCGCATCTGGTGCTGGCCCACGTCCGTGGCCACAATGCCGCCGCCCGCGCCCAGGATCCGGCCGGTGCAGCGCACCATGCCGTAGGGCGTCAGCGGGTTGCCCGCACCTGGCAGCACCGGCGGATTTTCGGCCTTGCATGCGGCCACGCGGCCAAGCCACGCGCCCCTGTCCGCTGTGCCGTCGTTCGTTCTGGCCACCAGGGGCGTCAACGCCGCAAGCGCAGCCCCCACATCGGCCCGGATGGCCAGATGCGTGGCCTTGAGCTTGTCCAACTCGCTCTGGTCGATGTCCAGGTGCAGCAGCTTCGCGCCCGGGCAGAACTCCTCCAGGCGGCCCGTGGCCCGGTCGTCCAGGCGCGCGCCCGCCACCATGAGCAGGTCGCACTCGTGCATCAGCATGTTGGCCGCGCGCGTGCCGTGCATGCCGAGCATCCCGAGGTTCAGCGGGTGGGCGTCGGGCAGGATGCCCAGGCCCAGCAGCGACATGGTGACCGGCAGGCTGGCGGCCTCGGCAAAGGCGCGGGCGGTGGCCGCAGCGCCGGAGGCGGCCACGCCGCCGCCCAAGAGCAGGATGGGCCGCCGCGCCTGGGCCAGCATCCGCGCGGCCTGGGCCAGCGCCTCCTGGTCCGGGGCCTCCACCGGGTCCGCCCCGCCGGGTTCGGGGAAGCACTGGATGTTGACGCGCGCGGTCTGCACGTCCTTGGGGATGTCGATGAGCACCGGGCCGGGCCGCCCCGAGGCCGCGATGCGGAAGGCCTCCGGGATGACGCGCAAGAGGTCCTCCGCGCTGCGCACCAGGAAGTTGTGCTTGGTCACCGGGATGCTCATGCCGTAGATGTCCACCTCCTGAAAGGCGTCGGTGCCGATCATGGCGCTCGGCACCTGGCCGGTGATGCAGATGATGGGCACGGAGTCGAGCTTGGCGTCGGCGATGGCGGTGAGGGTGTTGGTGGCTCCAGGGCCGGAGGTGGCGAAGAACACCGCAGGATAGCCGGTGGTGCGGGCCATTCCCTGGGCCATGAACCCGGCCCCCTGCTCGTGGCGGGCCAGCACGTGGCGGATGACAGTGCTCTTGGAGAGCGCGTCGTACAGCGGCAGGTTGGCCCCGCCGGGGATGCCGGGAATGATGCTGACGCCTTGCCGTTCCAGCAGGCGGATGGTGAGCTCCGCGCCGTTCATCACGGTCTGCGCCGTGGCGGGTTTTGCCGCTGCTCTGCTCTGCATGAGACACCTCCTTGGGGGGTGCCCCTCTGGCGCGGTCGGCTGGCTTCTGGCTTCCCCCGGGCGGCCCCTTGCTGGACCGGGAGAACGGAAAACCCCCGCCGACTCGCGCCGGCGGGGGTTTGGGTTTCCTAAGGGAAAAGCCTGCCCGCTACGACGCTCTGTCGCCTACGATGCCTACTACGACGACGACGCGAATGTCGGCGCGAGAGGCCAGGGCGGCTAGGGCCAGGGCGGTGGCGGCGGCAGTGCGGTTCATGTCGTTTCGGCTCGAAGGTTGCGGGTTTGTTGTCTGACTGTTTGCTTACGCCCAAAATCGCGCGGAGGTCAAGCCCCCTGCCCGGCCCGGCGCTCCAAAATCATCTCGCGCACCTGATTGGTCAGGCCGCCGAACTCCGGCTTGGTGATCTGGGCGTCGGCCCCCACGCTCTGGCCCTTGTGCAAGAGCCCCTTGGAGATGAGCGAGGAGAAGAGGATCACGGGCAGCTCCTTGAGCTTGCCATCGGTCTTGATCTGCTTGGTGAGCGTGTAGCCGTCCATGCGCGGCATTTCCACGTCGGACACCACGGCGTCGAGCAGGGCCGTCATGGGCGCGCCCAGGCGCTCGGCCTGGGCCTTGAGCTCCAGCAAGTGGTTCCAGGCGTCCTCGCCGTTGTTCTTCACATCCACCACAAAGCCTGCGCTCTCAAAATTGCGGCGCAAGAGGAAACGCACCGAGGTGGAGTCATCCACCAGGAGCACGTGCAGGGGCGTGCCGGTCTCGGGCGCGGGCTGATGTTCGGGCTCTGTGGTGTCCAGGGCGTTCAGCTCCACCAGGGCGCGTTCCAGGTCGAGCAGCAGGGCGAAATGCTCGCCCAGGCGCACCGTGCCGGTGATGCAGTTGCCCGGCAGGTCGGAAAGATAGCGGCTGGGCGGCTCCACGTCGCTCCAGCTCACGCGGTGGATCATGGTCACGCCGGACACGAGGAAGCCCGTGCGCACGCCGTTGAACTCCGTCACAAGAATGGGCTCGTGGCGGCTGGGCACGCGCTCCACGTTCAGCCAGACGGCCAGGTCCACCACGGGCAGCACCATGTCGCGCAGGGGAATGACGCCCAGGTAGCTGGGGTGCTCGGAGGAGGAGGCGGGCTCCAGGTGCGGCGGAGACTCGATGATCTCCAGCACCTTGGCCACGTTGACGCCGAAAAAGGCGCTGGCGGCCTGGCCGCCCTCGCCCTTCTCGGTGATGTAGAGCTCGATGATCTCAAGCTCGTTGGTGCCGCTCTCCAGAAGAATGTTGGTCTGATTCATCCCTGACCTTCCCTGGTCTGGCCGTTCATGGCCGGGCCGTCAGCGGCCTGGGCCACGGGGCGAACCCCGGGGCGAGCCCTCGGTCGCGCCCTACGTCGAAAGGGACGCCGCGCTGGCCCGCTGCCCGGGCAGGGCCAGATATTCCCACTGCAGGGGCTCCTCGTGCTTCACGCTGCGCAACAAGGCCGCGCCCAGCACCTCGTCCCAATGCACCGGGGAGATGCCGTCCAGCGGGCTCCTGGTGGTCAGGTCCGCAGGGGTCAGAACATGGCCTGAGGGCAAATCGCGCGAGAACACCATGCACTTGCGCAGCTTCTTTGCCGCTGCCTGCTCCTCCGGAAAGACCTTCTTGCCCTTCTGGATCATGCAGGACTCCACCTCGCGGATCATGCGCACCATCTCGGCCAGCTCGGATGGCTCAAGGGACGCCTTGTGGTCCGTGCCCACCTGATTCTTGTCCAGGGTGAAGTGCCGTTCCACCACGCAGGCGCCCAGGGCCACGGCGGCCACGCTGGGGGCCAGGCCGCGTTCGTGCCCGGAATAGCCCACGGGCAGGCCGTAGCGCTCGCGCAAGGAGTCCATGACCGGCAGGCCGATCTGCTCCTCGTTGCAGGGGTACGAGCTGTTGCAGTGCAGCAGCACCACATTGTCGTGGCGGGCGCGGATGATGTCCACCGCCCGGTCCACTTCCTCCAGGCTGCTCATGCCCGTGCTCATGATGACCGGCAGGCCGCAGTCGGCGATCTTGCGCACCAGGGGCACGTTGACCACGTCCGCGGAGCAGATCTTGATGAGCTCCATGTCCAGGGCCAGCATCTCCTCCAGGCTCACCTCATCCCAGGCGGAGACGAAAAACACAAGCCCCAGCGACTCGCTGAGCACCTTGAGCTCGGCCATCTCCTCGGCGGAGAGCTCCAGGGCCATGCGGTGCGCGCCGTAGGTGGGGCCGAAGCTGTTGGCGCCGGTGTAGGGCGCCTCGCGCCCCGCGCGGGTCAAAAGCGACTCCATGTGCCGCTTCTGGAACTTCACGGCCTGAACGCCGGCCTTGGCGGCCTCTTCGACCATGCGGCGGGCCTGGGCCATATCGCCCTGATGGTTGTTGCCAACCTCGGCCACGATGAAGCAGGGCTGCCCCTGGCCGATCATGCGGCCGGATGGGAGCGTAATGGTGGTGACGTGCGCCATGCTCACAACCTCACGGTCTCGAGCCCTCTCCGGGTGGAGACGGGCTGCAGTTGCTGATGAATTTCGTCCTGGCGGCCAAAAGAGGTGATGACCACCGCCTGGCAGTCCACATGATCGAGCACAAGGGGCGAAGAGATGACGTAGCCGTGGAACAGCGCGCCATGCTTCTCCACGTCGTTGTCCACCACGGCGACCACCTGGAAGCCGGTGTCGCGCAGGGCGGAAAGGACCACCTCGCAGGTCTCCGAGGCGCCGAACAGGGCGATCTTCTTGCGGCCCCGCGACTCCAGGCTGCGCAGCTTGGAGACGATGAAGTCCTTGATGTTGGTGTAGAGCCGGATGGTCTCGCTTGAGTAGTCGCTGAACATCTGGCGACGGCTCTTCTCGCCGCCGCTGGTAAGCACGTAGCGGTAGCTTTTGCCGTTCACAGGGCGGTACTCGATGAGTTTCTGCTCCTGCAGGAGCTTCAGGTACTGGTTGACCATGGCCCCGCTGAGCTTCAGCCGTCGGCCCAGCTCGTACTGGGACAGGGCCGAGTCCTGCGACAGGGAGTCGAGGATGGCCAGCACCCGCGTCTCCTTGCTGGGCTTGATGTATTTTCCGTCTGAAAGCAGCATGTTCATTCACTCGATGGTTGATGCGTGCGGATATTCCGTCTGCCGACACGGCCTTTTGGGGGCGGAAGGGTCTGCCTCCTCCTGGCCTCGCGACAGATCATGCAAAATCCGGGCAAGACAAGGGCAAATCATTCACTTGGTCAATAATTTTTTTGAAAAATTTAAATGAACAGTATTGAACGAATAGCCGAACAGCCCATGAGCTGTCAAGGTCAGGCCCGAATGCGCCCTCCCTGCAAAGGGTAGGACGCGTACGCCAAGAACCCCGGAATCGTTCATGGACGCAATGAACCGTCCGCGTCAAAAAACCGCCTCGACGCCCTGCCCAGCCCGGTGCGCGGCTCGGCCTCATTTCCCCTTGCCACCTTGTTGGCGGCCAACTATAGTCTTTCGGCGCTTTTGTGCTCCACGTCGCTCCATGAGGTTCCCCAATGTCAGAGATTGACCGCCCCTGGCTTACGCATTACGACCAAAATGTTCCGAATTCCCCGCATCTTGCCGTGCGCCCCGTCCATGAGCTCCTGGACGAGGCCGCCCAGCGCTGGCCCGAACGTCCGGCAGTCGTGTTCCAGAACACCAGCATCAGCTACGCCAAGCTGCGCAAATACTCCGGCCTGGTGGCGGCGAACCTGCGCAAGCACGGCCTCAAGCGCGGCGACCGCGTGGCCATCATGCTGCCCAACACCCCGCAGACGGTCATCGCCTACTGGGGCGTGCTGCGGGCAGGCGGCACGGTGGTCTTCACCAACCCGCTCTACATGGAGACCGAGATCGTCCACCAGTTCAACGATTCGGGCGCGCGCTTCCTCATCACCCTCGACCTCCTGTGGAGCAAGATCGAGCCCCTGCGCCCGCAGCTCGGCATAGAGAAATATTTCGTCACCTCCATCGCCGACGGGCTGCGCTTTCCCTTGAGCATGCTCTACAAGCTGCGTGCCTGGCGCGAGGGCCAGAATCGCAAGGTGCCCTTCGACACCGACGCCGTGCACACCTGGGGCTCGCTTTTGGGCGGGCTGTCCACCTACACGGCCAAGGGGCTCATTCCGGAGAAGGACCTGGCGCTCCTGCAATATACCGGCGGCACCACGGGCCTGGCCAAAGGCTGCATGATCACCCACGCCAACCTCTGCGCCAACGTGCTGCAATGCACGGCCATGCTGCCGGGCATGGGCGAGAACCGCGAGCTGTTCCTGGGCGTGCTGCCCTACTTCCACATCTATGGCCTCACCGTGTGCCTGAACCTCTGCACCGCCCTTGGCGCAACGCAGATCCCCTTTGCGCGCTATGTGCCCGCAGACGTGCTCAAGACCATCCACAAGGAGCGTCCCACGGTCTTCCCCGGCGCGCCCTCGGTGTACATCTCGCTCATGCAGCAAAAAAACGTCGCCTCCTACGACCTCTCCTCCATCCGCTACTGCGTATCCGGCTCGGCCCCCATGCCGGTGGAGTGGTTCGAGCAGTTCAGGGACGCCACGGGCGCGCGCATCTGCGAGGGCTACGGCCTGTCCGAGGCCAGCCCGGTGACGCACATCAACCCCCTGCACGGAGTGGCCAAGCACGGGTCCATCGGCCTGCCCGTGCCCGGCACCGACGCCAAGATCGTGGACATGGACCTGGGCGGCCCGCCCCTGGCGCCAGGCAAGCTGGGCGAGCTCGCCGTGCGCGGCCCGCAGGTCATGGCCGGGTACTACAACAAGCCGGACGAAACCGCCGACGTGCTCCGAAACGGCTGGCTCTACACCGGCGACATCGCCTACATGGACGAGGACGGCTACTTCTTCATCGTGGACCGCAAGAAGGACCTCATCATCAGCGCGGGCTACAACATCTACCCGCGCGAGATCGACGAGATTCTGCACCAGCACCCCAAGGTGCAGGAGGCCGTGGCGGTGGGCATTCCCTGCGATGCGCGCGGCGAGGTGGTCAAGGTCTACATCGTGCCCAAGGCGGGCGAAAAGCCCACCAAGGCCGAGATCATCGCCTTCTGCCGCCAGAAGCTGGCCGGGTACAAGGTGCCGCGCCACGTGGAGTTCCGCGAGAGCCTGCCCAAGACCATGGTGGGCAAGGTGCTGCGCCGCGCCCTGCGCGCCGAGGAGGCCGAACGCGCCAAGGCCTGCGGCGTGCCGCACGTTGTGGACACCACCAGCGCCGACTCCTAGCGCGGCCCTCCGCTGCGATGCGCCAAAAGCCCCGTCCCCGGACGGGGCTTTTTCGTGTACGCGAACTGTCACACCCGCGCCCTGTTCGCGTCACACAGCGGTGCGAGTCTGCCCTGGCCGGGCGGAACGCCGCCGGCAGACCCGTTTCAGCATCAAGGAGAAGCCCCATGCCCAGAACGCTCTCCGGCGACCATGCCCCCACGGCGAACGCCGCCAGCTCCCCCGGCAAACCCGAACCCCACCCCCCGGCCAAAATCCTCTACCACACGCTGCGGCACAGGCAGGGGCTTTCGCACGAGGCCGCCACCCGCTGCCTGCGCGAAGCCCTGAAGAGCTGCTTCCGGGCCGTCTGACTCCGGCCCGGGGGCGCTTGGCCGCAAAAAAGGCGGCCCCCGCCAACGCGGAAGCCGCCTCGCCCGGGCTGGAACACTCCGGCCGCTACTGCGAAATGATGCTGGCCTTCTTGATCACCACGGGCTGCACGGGCACGTCGTCGAACATGCCGACCGAACCGGTGCGCACGCCCTTGATCTCGTCCACCACGCGCTTGCCGTCCACAACGTCGCCGAACACCGCATAGCCCCAGCCCGAGTCGGTCTTGCCGCTGTGGTCCAAGGCCCGGTTGCTCTTGACGTTGATGAAGAACTGGGCCGTGGCCGAGTGCGGGTCCGAGGTGCGGGCCATGGCCACGGAGTACAGCGAATTCTTGAGCCCGTTGTCGGCCTCGTTCTTGATGGGCCGTCCCGTGGGCTTTTCCTTCATGTTCACGTCAAAGCCGCCGCCCTGGATCATGAACCCGTTTATGACGCGGTGAAAAATCGTGCCGTCATAGTGGCCTTTTTTTACGTAGGACAAGAAGTTGGCGACCGACTGCGGTGCCTTGTCCTTGTAGAGTTCAAGGACGATGTCGCCTTTGCTGGTCTCCAGCTTCACCAGAATCTTGCCGGTTTGGGGCGCGCCGGAAGACGCGCTCTGGGCCAGGCAGGGGATTGCCAGGGCCAGCACAAGGGCCAGCGCCATGATAAGACGGGAAAAACGCAGCATCGTGGGGTCTCCTTGGTTCTCGGATTGGGCGCGGGACAAGCCCGCTGGCAGAGTCTTTAGCAGACCCGCATGTGCAGAGCAATCTTCACCAAGCGCCCGTTTTGCGTGCGGCCTGTTGTCAGCACCCCGAGGATGGGCTAGCATCACACCAGCCCGCATCCTTCGGAGGCCACGCCATGCCGACGACGCCGCATCAGTCCCCCGCCCGTTACATTTTTTCGCGCTGCTTCACGCCGCTTGCGCCCCTGAGCCTGCTGGCCCTGCTTGCCCTGCCCGGGCCTGGACTTGCGGCGGATGAGCCCGTTCTGACCACGGCCTTCGGCCCCGAAACCGCGCCGCCTCCCCCGCAGCGCGAGCCGACACGGGCCACAGCACCGGCCCCGGCGCGGCACCTTCTGGTCAAGGCCCTGGGCCAGGGCTCAACCCCGCGGGAAGCCGAACGGCAAGCCGTTGAGAACGCCCGCGCCCTGGCCGCCAAGCATCTCGCACGCCTCGGCGGCGTCCAGGCGCTGTTTCCGGGCGACGAAGGCCAGCGCATCGTGACCATGCGGCACTTCCCGGCCCTGGGCTTCGGCGAGCCGCGCGCCGTGGTGCTGGTGGAGCTGCGCCTGCGCGGCCATGTTCAGGCCCAGCCCACGGCCCCGCCGCAGGACCAGCCGCTGCTCCTGCTGACCGCCACCGCCGTGCCGGGCACGCTGACCCTGGAGGCCGACCGCCCCTGCGAGGCCGTGGCCGCCTATCTTCCGGCCCCTGGCGCGGAGCCGGAGCTGCTGCCCGGCGGGGCGCAGACCTTCCGCCTCACTCCGGGCAGGCCTCTGACTCACCCGCTGCCCGCCGGGCTCAAAAGCCTGGACGTGCTGGCCTGCACCGGCGGCCTGCTCGTCCCGGCGGACCCGTCCAGCCTGGACGAGGCCTTTACCAAGGCCCGGCCCGGCAAGCCACGCCCCTCGCAAGTGGAAGGCCTGGTGTCCGACTGCGTCGAGCTGCGCCTCAGCCTGCCCCCTGGGGGGACGCGCTCCATGCGCCTCAAGGGCTCAGAGTCCCCGGTGAACATGACCGGCGCGGCCGGGCGCGAGTCCGGCCTGCCTGCGCCTCCCAAGGATGCGCCCTAAACTCGGGGAGAGGGTGCCCGCATGTCCGACCCAACACGCGGCCTCGCGTCCGGAACGCGCAGCCTGCTGGTGGCCGCCCTGGCCCTGGCCTGCTTCGCCCTTGCGCTGCTGCTCGCCCCTGGGCCATTTGAGCGCTTCGAACTGGCCGCCTCCGACCTGCGGCTGCGCCTTGCCCCGCGCCCGCAGCCCAGCCCGGAGGTGGTCCTTGTGGACATCGACGACGCCTCGCTGCGCCGTTTCGGCTCCTGGCCCCTGCCGCGCTCCGTGCATGCGCGTGTGCTGGACGTGCTGACCGGCTGCGGGGTCTCTGTGGTGGGCTACGACATCGTGTTCCAAGGCGCGTCTCTCAGCTCGACGGACGGTCAAGCTGGCGGGCCAGCTGGCGGCGGCAAGGCTGACGCGGAGGACGCGGCCCTGGAGCGGGCCATCCGGCAGAGCGGCCGCGTGGTGCTGCCCGTGGGCGTGGGACTGGTGCGCGAGGCCGACGTGGTGCGGCTTTCACCTGAGGCCGACGACCTGCCGCTCTTGCCCTCGCTTGTACCGCCCGGCCGCGTGCACGTGCCCCAGCTTTTCCAGACCGAGCGCACCGTGCTGCCCGCAGCGCGCTTCTCCGGCCACGCGCTGGGCCTGGGCCACATCGCCGCGACCCCCGACGCGGACGGCGCATACCGCCGGATGCCGCTGCTCGTGGGCTTCCACGGCGAACTCCTGCCCGCCCTGGCCCTTGAGCTGGCGCTGCGGCACCGGGGCGCACAGGCCGTGGCCAGGCCGGGCGCGGTGGACGTCGCCTGGGCGGGCGGCGGCTTCTCGATTCCCATGGACGCGCAAGGTCTGCTGACCGTGAACCTTGCCGCGCCCTGGGCGAACGGCTTCTGGCACCTGTCCTACGCCGAGGTTCTGGACGCCGCCGGGGACCCGGCCCGGTTGGCCTTCCTGCGCCAGGGCCTCAAGGGCAAGGCCGTCATCGTGGGGCTTGCGGCCTCGGGCACAACGGACATCAAGGCCACGGCCCTTTCCCCGGCCGAGCCGCTGGTGACCCTGCACGCCAATCTGTTGAGCCAGCTGCTCACCGGCGCGAACCTGCCCCAAACCCCGGCCTGGGCCAGCGCGGTCTTCGCGGCCCTGCTCCTGGCCCTTTGCGCGGCGCTCTTCCTGCGCCTGCCCATCCGCGCATTCCTGCCAGTGGGCCTGGGCCTCACCGCCCTGTGCCCGGCCGCGAACATCGCGCTCTTTCTCGGCACCGGGCACCGCCTGAACCTCACGGCCAGCACCCTCGCCGTGGGCCTGGCCGTGCTGGCGCTGCTTTCCGACAGCCTGGCCCGCACCGCGCGCGACTCCGCCCGGCAGCGCCGCGTGCTTGAAGCCTACTTTTCGCCAAGCATCGCCAAACAGATCCTTGAGTCCGGCGAAGACATCATGGCCGGGCGCAGCGTGGACGTCACCGTGCTCTTTGCGGACATCGCGGGCTTCACCGCCATGAGCGACCACATGGAGCCCGCCGAGGTGCAGCGGTTCCTGGGCGAGTATTTCGAGGAGATGACCGCCTGCATTTTCCGCAACGCCGGGGCGGTGGACAAGTTCATGGGCGATGGGGTCATGGCCTTTTTCGGCTACCCCGAGACACCAGGCGTGGACTCCGTTGAAAATGCCCGGCTCTCGGCCCTGAACGGAGTGCGCGCCGGGGTGGAGATGCAGGCTGCGGTGGCCCGGCTGAACCGGCGCTGGCTGGAGCAGGGACGCCGCCAGATAGAGATCCGCATCGGGCTGAACACGGGCCACGCCATTGTGGGCGACATGGGCAGCGCCAGCCGGCGCGAGTTCACCCTGCTGGGGCGCAACGTGAATCTGGCGCAGCGGCTGGAGGGCGCGGCCCCGCGCGGCGGCGTGCTGGTGAGCGCACGCACTGCGGCCCTGGTGCGGGACCAGTTCCGTCTCACGGACGCGGGCGCGCTCACGCTCAAGGGCTTCGACAAGGAGGAGGAGGCCAAGACCGTGGACCTCCCGGAGACTACGGGCGGTGCAGGCTAGAGCCCTTGCTGGAAGGCAAGGGCCGCGCGCACGAAGTTCGGCGCCCAATGCGGCGCGCCCAGGGCGTGGATGTGCGTGTAGGAGGCGAAGGTGCGAACGGACAGCAAGCCATCGCGCCCGTTCAACATGCCGTGGCCGCGCAGCATCTTGAGGGCCAGGGGCGGCATGTCCTGCGGACGGCTGGGCTCGGTGCAGGCGGAATAGTGGAACTCGTGCCCGGTGACGTGCGCGCCCAAGGGGTGAAAAGGATTCTCGGCCTCCACCAGGGCCTCCACGTAGCCCAAGCCCTGGGGCCGGGGGCACAGCCGCGTGGAGATGGGAAAGACTCCAGCCAGTTCGTGTCTGCCGTCCGGCAGATGCAGAGCCTCGCACAGATACATGAACCCGCCGCACTCCGCGTAGATGGGCAAGCCCTCCTTGGCCAGGGAGCGCACCCGCTCGCGCGCCTCCGCATTGGCCGAGAGCCCGGCGGCCTGGGTTTCCGGGAAGCCGCCGCCCAGGTACAGGCCGTGCAGCTCCGGCCAGGGCTCGCCTGAAAGCAGGCTGACCTTGTGCAGCGTCGCCCCGGCGCGCTCAAGGGCCTCAAGATTCTCCGGGTAGTAGAACCACAGGGCGGCATCGTGCACATAGCCGATGCTGGGGCGCGTGCTGCGCGCGTCGCCGAGCACGGACGCCGGCCAGGGCACGGGCGCAACCGGGGCGGGAGGGTCAACGTTTCTGGCCACGTCGAGCACGCGGTCCACGTCCACCCAGCGCTCCACCACGTCGGCGATGGCGTTCAGCGCGGCGTCGCGGCTCTGGTGCTCCTGATCGGACACCAGGCCCATGTGGCGTTCGGGGATGGGGTTGTCCAAAATCCTCGGCAGGCTGCCCAGGACCGGCACCCCGGCCAGTTCCTCGATGCACTGTTTGAGGATGGCCCGGTGCCGTTCGCCAGCGGTGCGGTTCAAGATGACCCCGGCCAGCTTCAGGTCCGGCTCAAACGAGCTGCATCCGGCCACGATGGCGGCGGCGGTGCGCGTCATCTTGGTGGCGTCGAGCACAAGCACCACCGGGGCATCCAACTGGCGCGCCAATTCGGCGGTGGAGCAGGTGCCCTCGCGGTCCTTGCCGTCGAACAGGCCCCGGTTGCCTTCGATGAGGGAAAGGTCGGCCTCGGCGGCCCGCTCCTGGAACAGGGCGGCGATCGTGTCGCGCGGGAGCAGGAAGGGATCGAGGTTGCAGGCGGTCTGCCGCGCGGCGTGGGTCAGCCAGGACGCGTCGATGTAGTCCGGTCCTTTCTTGAAAGGCCGCACGCCCAAGCCGCGCCGCGACAAGGCCCGACACAAGCCGATGGAGACAAAGGTCTTTCCCGAGCCGCCGGACAGGCCAGCCAGGATGATGCGGGGGAAGCTCTGCATGGCGTGGGCTCGCGCGCTTGAAACGAGAAAAGCCTTGCCCAGCAATGGGCAAGGCCCCCTCGAAACAATGGAGAACGGAGTCTAGTCCTCGCCGTCAGCGTGCTTGCCAGCGCCGGCCAGACCGTACATGGAGGTGCTGCCGCTGGACCAGAACACGAGGACTTCCTCGTTGATCATCTGGGTCAGGATCTTCTTGACGTCGCGGCCCTTCTCGTCGGGGAACAGGGCGGTGAAGTCGTTGAAGTAGAATTTGCTCTTGCTCTTGGCCTTCGAGTTGCAGAACTCGATGATCTTGGCCTTGGCTTCTTCGTAAACGAGCGCCATGATGATGCCCCTTTTTGAGGTAAAGGGGCGCGGGGATGATCCCCGCGCCCCGTTAGAGCTTATGCCTAGAACTTGAACTGGGTGGTCTGGCGCCAGGTGTAGTACGCCGGATCACGGAAGTCGTCGATCAGGTGGGCCGAGAACTCCAGGCCGCACTTCTCGAAGAAGCGCTCCCAGCCGATGCGGTTGGCCCAGTCGCCCAGACGCTCGTACTTGCGGGCGTCGGCGGCGTAGGTGTCCAGGATCTTCTTGATGACCTTGGTCATCTTCGGCCAGCGGGGCGGCTCGTTCGGGATGAAGGGCACCACGACCTTGGAGAACTTGGGAGTGGTCATGCGGTTGGAGATCTTGCCGCCGACCATGATGGCGATGCCGTCACCGGTCTTGTCGGCAAGGGGCATGGCCGGGCACATGGTGTAGCAGTTGCCGCAGAACATGCAGCGCTCGTTCTTGACGGCGACGGTGTTGACCTGCTTGCCCTGGAACTCGATCTTGGTGGGGCGGATGGCGCCGGTCGGGCACGCGGAAACGGCCAGGGGCACTTCGCAGATGTTGTCCAGATTCTCGTGGTCGAGGATCGGGGGCTTGCGGTGAATGCCCAGGATGGCGATGTCGGAGCAGTGCACCGCGCCGCACATGTTCAGGCAGCAAGCCATGGAGATGCGCACGGGGGCGGGCAGACGCATGTTCTGGAACTCTTCGAACACCACGTCCATGGTCGCCTTCACGGTGCCGGAGGCGTCCGTGGCGGGCGTGTGGCAGTGGACCCAGCCCTGGGTGTGCACGATGTTGGTGACGCCGGCGCCGGTGCCGCCAACGGGGAACTTCATCGAGCCGCCGGAGAACTTGCGGCTGTTCAGGTCAGCCTTGAGGGCCTTGGCTTCCTCAAGGGTGGGGACCATGAACTCGATGTTGTTGCGGGTGGTGAAGCGCAGGTGACCGCCGCAGTACTTGTCGGCGATGTCGCAGATCTCGCGGATGTGGGTGACGCTCATGAGGCGGGCGCCGCCGCAACGCACGGTGTAGACCTTGTCGCCGGAGAGCGCGACGTGCAGCAGCAGGCCGGGCTCGATGATTTCGTGATAGTCCCAGGCGCCTTTGTTCTTGGCGAGGACCGGGGGAAGGAAGTCGGTGAAGTGACGCGGACCGATGTCGGTGATGCGTCCCTCCATCGGTTTCGCGGGATTGTATCCGGAAGAAATGAAAGCCATGATGTTTCCTCCTCTCCTACTTATTTCTGGTGTCTGGACCGGTAATCGGAGATCTCACGCTGCCAGCCGCCTTCAACTTCCTCTTCCTTCCAGAAGATGTACGGGTTGTGGCGGGGTTCCTTCACGTGACGAGGATCGGCCTTGACGCCGGTGACTTCAAGAAGCTTGGCGAAGCCGAGGCGCTTCAGGGTCTCACCGATGCGCTCACGGTTCTTGCCCTCTTCCATCCACCAATCCCAGGTCGCTTCGATGAATTCCTTGATCTCGGAGTAGTCGCCCTCGGCCTTGATGAAGGGAATGGCCAGGGAGCCCATCTGCGGGCCGTCGAGGATCGGGGCCTTGGCGCCGACCAGGATGGACAGGCCGCGGTCGTTGCCGATCTTCAGCGCGCGGGGCATGACGCAGATGCAGTGCATGCAGCGGACGCATTCTTTGTTGTTGATTTCCAGCTTGCCGCCCTCGTAGCGGATGCACTGGCTGGGGCAGCGCTCGACGACTTCCTTCTGGATGTCGAACTTGCCCCAGTCGCGGCCAGCGTAAGCGCCGGCGTTGGGGGCCAGCTCGCCGCCCACGTAAGCGGCAACGGCCTTCTGGTCAACGCGGATCTCGTCGCGCCAGGTGCCGATGAAGCTCATGTCGGAACGGGCGATGGAGGCCACGCAGCACAGGGAGCAGCCGTCGAACTTGAACTTGAACTTGTAGGGGAAGGCGGGGCGGTGCAGTTCGTCCTGGTACTCGTTGGTCAGCTGATAGCACAGCTCCTGGGAGTCGTAGCAGGCGTACTCGCAGCGGCTCTCGCCGAGGCAGCAGGCCGGGGTGCGCAGGTTGGAGCCCGAGCCGCCCAGGTCGTTGTTCATGTTGTGGGTCACTTCCCAGAAGATTTCTTCCAGCTGGGGAGTGCTGGTGCCCAGGAGCACGATGTCGCCGGTGGCGCCGTGCATGTTGGTCAGACCGGAGCCGCGCAGTTCCCACAGATCGCAGAGCTGACGCAGGAAGTCGGTCTTGTAGAACATGCCGGAGGGCTGGTTCAGGCGCACGGTGTGGAAGTGGGCCACACCGGGGAACTTCTCGGGCTGGTCGCAGTAACGACCGATGACGCCGCCGCCGTAACCGAACACGCCCACGATGCCGCCGTGCTTCCAGTGGGTCTCACCTTCGACATAGGACAGCTCAAGAATACCCAACAGGTCGTCCGGGCACTCCGCGGGAATCTGGAAGTCGATCCCCTTCGGATTCGCGTATCTGTTCTCTACTTCCTGCTTGATGTCGGACACAAAGCTGGGCCACGGGCCGCTTTCCAGCTGGTCCAACAAGGGGGTTTTGTGTTTCGCCATTCCCTTAACCTCCGTTGTTTGAAGTAAGATGTTGCCACACCCTTAAACTATCCGGCATGCGCCCGCTGGCGCGCGGGCCGTCGCCGGATGTCTTTCCTCCATCTGGCGAGGCGCTTGTGAATTGGCTCACACGGGCACAGCCCATCCGTCCAATTCCAGCGCATGATTCCTCATCTGTTACGGAAAATCCACCGTCCCTGTCAACACAAATCCGGATCAAGGGCTTTCTCTCGCAACATTTGGCACGAAGTGCGCGGCGGTTGCGTGTGGTTGATTTCCCGCTCACGCCGAGGTAAGCAGGCTTGCCCGGAGGAACGGGCATCGAGGCTGTCGCCAGACTGCTTGTAACCACTACCTCAAACCAGGCTTGCCAGGCAATCACTATCTTGGACATCGCACGCGAAACCGACACGACTTGCCAACGTTGCGGCACCTGCTGTCTCAAGGGCGGCCCCGCCCTGCACAGCGCGGATGCCGCCCTGTTCTCCGGCCAGGACGCCTTGGACCTCTCCGTGATCGTCACCCTCCGCGCGGGCGAACCGGTGCGAGATCAGGTTCGTGGGCGGGTTGTGACACTTGAGCACGAGATGCTCAAGCTGCGCGGCAAGGCGGGGTCCCAGGCCTGCGTGTTCTACGACCAGCCCGCAAGGGCCTGCGGCCTGTACCAGCGCCGCCCCGAGGAATGCCGGGCGCTTTCCTGCAAGGACACCGCGCCCCTGGCCGCCATGTACGAGAAGGACCGCTTGCGCCGCTGCGACCTGCTGCCCGGTGGCCACCCCATCCTGGCGGTGCTGGCCGAGCACGAGGCGCTCGTTCCCGTGGCGCGCATAGCGCCCCTGGCGGAGATGTTCCGCACCGGCGGGCAGGAGGCCCTTGACGCCGAGGCTGAGCTTGTGCGCATGGCCCGGGCCGACCAGGCCTTCCGCAAAGGCCTTGCGGAGCGTGCTCATATCGCCGAGGAATATCATGAGTTCTTTTTCGGACGCGGGGCAGCGGCCCTGTTCGCCGCCGCCGGACTGGCCCTGCGCGAGGACGCCCGCCTGGGCTTCCGCATCCAGCCCGATCCCCTCTGGCGAGTCCGCCCCAGCACAATTTGAGTCCAACATACCGGAGAAGCGAATGAAAGACGAACTTGGCGTGTATTACTACCCCGCTCCGCAGCACACCGAGGCGCGCATGTACGTGCGCCGCTATGCCGGGCGCATCGAGTTCCGCATGTGGCACCGCGACGACGCGGGCGTCTGGGAAAAGCACAACTGGCTGCCGTACGCGGTCATTGAGCAGGCCGCGGCCATGTTCAAGGCCAGCGGCAAGGAGAGCGACCCCACCGCCCTCTACGACCTCGCAGTGGCCGAGCGCCTTCTGGCCGACGAGTAGCCGCCTGCGATCATGAGAAAAATGCTGCCGCTCCTCCTGGCCCTGCTCCTCACCCTGCCGGGACTCTGGCTCAAGTTCTCCGGCGCGCACCTGGCCCCTCCCCCGGCGGCGCTGCTCTCCGGCCTGGCCATCCTGGGCGCCTCGTTCCTGCTCCTGTGGGCCTGCGACGTGGCTCAGATGGACATCCCGCAGACCCTGGCCCTGGCGGTGGTGGCGCTCATCGCCGTGCTGCCGGAATACGCCGTGGACATGTACTTCACCTGGCAGGCGGGCCAGCACCCGGAATCGGACTACGCCCACTACGCCATCGCCAACATGACCGGCGCGAACCGGCTGCTCATCGGCGTGGCCTGGTCGGCCATCGCGGGCCTGCACTGGTTCAAGACCCGCCGCCGCGTGGTATTGGACGTGGAACAGCGCACCGAGGTGCTGTTCCTGGGCCTGGCCACGGCCTACGCCTTCCTCATTCCCATCAAAGGCAGCCTGGCCTGGTACGACGGCGTGGTGTTCCTGGCCCTGTACGCCTGGTACATCCGGCTCGCCAGCCAGCGGCCCTGCTCGGATTGCGAGCTGGAAGGTCCGGCGGAGCTCATCGGCGCGCTGCCGAAACGCCGCCGCAGAGCCGCCACCGTGGCCTTGTTCCTGTTCGCGGCCGGGGTCATTCTGGCCAGCGCCGAGCTGTTCAGCGAGAATCTGGTGGCCACGGGCAAGGTTTACGGCATCAACGAGTTCCTGCTGGTGCAGTGGCTCGCGCCCATCGCCAGCGAGGCCCCGGAGTTCATCGTGGCCATCATGTTCGTGCTGCGCGGCCAGGCCGCCGTGGCCATGGGCAGCCTCATCTCAAGCAAGCTCAACCAGTGGACCCTGCTGGTGGGTATGATTCCCGGCGTGTACGGCCTGTCCAGCGGCGGCTTCGAGCTTCCGCTGCCGCTTGGCCCGTTCCAGCTGCACGAGATCTTCCTCACCGCGGCGCAGTCGCTCATGGCCGTGGCGCTGCTCGCCTCGCTGACCATGGGGCCGGGCACCGCGATCCTGCTCTTCAGCATGTTCGCGGGCCAGCTCGTCAGCCCGTATGTGGTTCAGGGCCTGAACCTGCCCGAACTGCCCTGGGGCAACGGCACCGACGGCCTGCACCAGCTCTTCAGCGCGGGCTACGTGGCCCTGTTCCTGGCCATCGTCTGGCTGAAGCGCGGCGACGTCTGGGCCTTGCGCCACGGGGCCAGCGTGGAGCAGCGCATCATCGAAGACTGACGCAAGACGGAACAATGCAAAGCGCCGCCGCCCTTGCCGGGGCGGCGGCGCTTTGCGTGTCGGCCCAGGCCACAGAGGACCTACTCGCCCAGGCCCTGCTCCTGCTGCTCGCGCACATGCCGAATGCCCCCGGCGTACGCTCCGAACACGGCCCGGCGGTTCAACATGCCGAGCAGTTCACCGCCCCCGTCCTGGTCCGGCGCGGCGGCCAGCACCGGCAGCTGCTCGTAGCCGGACTCCACGAACTTGAGCAGCGCCGCGTACAGGTTCTCCTGCGGAGTGACGGAGAACAGCGGCCCCATGACGTCCTGGGCCACCACCAGGTCGAACAGCTCCTCCTCGAACACCAGCCCGCGCACCCGCTGGATGTCGAGCATCCCGCACAAGCGCCCGTCAGGTCCGCGCACGGGAAAGCTGCGGCCCTCGCTGTGGCGCATCAGGTCCGCAATGACCTTGAGGGTGGAGCCCGCCTCCAGGACCGCCGGGGTAAAGCGCAGGAAGTGCCCGCCCACCGTGTGCTGCTCCAGCAGGTTCAC
>JBFWMQ010000012.1:0-91072 GCA_050251495.1 Desulfovibrio sp.
GGCAACGCTCCACGAATTGCGTCGCCGGCCCGCTGTTCAGGATCGGGTCGGCGACGATGACATCCGGTTTCTGCGCTACGAGATTTTGCGCGGCCATGTAAACCCCCCTTTCGCCCAGAAGTAGATGATGGCAAGAGCGAGAACAGTCAGGAAGATGACCATTTCGAGGAAGGGCAGCCAGCCTTCCGTGGCGCGATACACCGCGGCCACCGGGAACAGGTAGAGCACGTCCACGTCGAAGGCCAGGAACAGCAGGGCGTAAACGTAATAGTTTATCCCGAAGCTCGTCCAGGCGCCGCCATGCGGGCGCATGCCGCACTCATACGGCATCCCCATGTCCCCGCCGCGCGCACGCGGGGCGACCAGATAAGACAGAACGAGCGGACCGCCAGCAAACAGCAACCCGCCCATCAGGAACAGGATAATGGCCAAATGGAGCCAGCTGAAAACCATAAACCTCCCCCTTGCCGGAAGAAACCAGCTCGAAAAATTGAGCCTTGCCAAACCCTTTGGACTATTCTCCTCACTTTGCCCCGACTTGCGAAGGACGTCAACCCCTGTTTGGGGAAATCGGCCTTCCTTTGCAAATTCTGACACCACGGGAACGCTCACAGCTACTTGATTTTATTGATATTTATCTTAACAAGTTCAATTTTTCACAAGCCATCAACCCCTTGTGGACAATTCACCCTGAAACATATGAAATAGTGCCATTCCCGTGTCATTCCCAGCAGATAATCTCCTACCGCGAGCTAAAGTCATATCAAGGCCCGGCCCCGGCCCTGACGCGCCCTGATCCGGCCCCAATTCAAACGCGACGGTAACACATCGCAAATACTCGTGACACGAACGCGGCACAAGGGCGCCGCCTCCCCCCGCCCTTGTGCCGGGCGCGGTTTCGGCATATAAAAGCCTAACGTCCCATACATTCGCGCCTGGGAGGGCACATGGCCGAGAGCAAACGCATCCTCATCACCGGCGGGTCGGGCTTCCTCGGCTCGCATTTGTGCGAACGGCTGCTGGACGCCGGGCACGACGTGCTCTGCGTGGACAACTACTTCACGGGCCGCAAGGAGAACATCCGCCACCTGCTGGGCCACCAGCACTTTGAGGTGCTGCGCCATGACGTGACCTTCCCGCTCTATGTCGAAGTGGACGAAATCTACAACATGGCCTGCCCGGCCTCGCCCATCCACTATCAGCACGACCCCGTGCAGACCACCAAGACCAGCGTCCACGGAGCCATCAACATGCTGGGCCTGGCCAAGCGCATCAAGGCCAAGATCCTGCAGGCCAGCACCAGCGAGGTCTACGGCGACCCGGCCATGCATCCCCAGCGCGAGGACTACTGGGGCAACGTCAACAGCATCGGGCCGCGCGCCTGCTACGACGAGGGCAAGCGCTGCGCCGAGACGCTCTTCTTCGACTACCACCGCCAGCACCGCCTGCGCATCAAGGTGGCGCGCATCTTCAACACCTATGGCCCGCGCATGGCCGTCAACGATGGCCGCGTGGTCTCGAACTTCATCGTCCAGGCCCTGCGCGGCGAGGACATCACCGTGTACGGCGAGGGGAACCAGACCCGCTCCTTCTGCTATGTGGACGATCTGGTGGACGGGCTTGTGCGCCTGATGGAGGCCACCCCGGACGACTTCACCGGCCCGGTCAACCTGGGCAACCCGCGCGAGTTCACCATCCTGGAGCTGGCCCAGGCCATCATCGCCATGCTCGGCTCACGCTCGAAGATCATCCACAAGCCCCTGCCCCAGGACGACCCCATGCAGCGCAAGCCGGACATCAGCCTGGCCAAGAGCGCCCTGGGCTGGGAGCCGCAAATCCGCCTGGAGGAAGGCCTGAAGCCCACCGTGGACTACTTCCGCAAGGTGCTGGGGCTGTAGCAAGACCATGTGCGGCATCTGCGGACACGTCCGCGCGGGCTGGCTTGGGGCCGACGACTCCGCGCGCCTGGAAGGGGTGCTGGCGCGCATCGCCCACCGCGGCCCGAACCAGACCGGACGCTGGCAGTGCGAACACCTGGCCCTGGGCCACACGCGGCTGTCCATCCTGGACCTGGACCAGCGCGCGGGCCAGCCCATGCGCGACCCGAAAACCGGCAACGTCATCGTCTTCAATGGCGAGATCTACAATTTCCGGGCGCTTCGCGCCGAGCTGGAGGCGCAGGGCGAGCGCTTCGCCACCACCGGCGACACCGAAGTATTGCTGGCCATGTACCGCGTCCACGGCCAGGACTGCCTGCGCCACCTGCGCGGCATGTTCGCCTTCGCCATCTGGGATGCGCAGCTCAGGGAGCTCTTCCTGGCGCGCGACCCGCTTGGCAAAAAGCCGCTGGTGTACTTTGAAACGCCCCAAGGCCCGGACGGGGGCGGCCTGGTCTTCGCCTCGGAGATCCGCGCCCTGCGCGCCCACCCGCTCTGCCCCGCGCAGCTCGACCCCGAGGCCCTGGACCTCTATCTGAGCCTGGGCTACGTGCCCGCGCCCAAGACCATCCTGGCGGGCGTGCGCAAGCTGCCGCCGGGCTGCTGCGCCACCTTCTCCTGCCGCAAGACGTCCGCGGGCCTCAGCGTGCGCCGCTACTGGGAGATGGACTTCCGCGCCAAGCGCGAGGTCACCGAGGCCGAGGCCCTGGACCTGGCCTGGGCCGAACTGCGCGAAAGCGTGCGCCTGCGCCTGGAGTCCGACGTGCCCCTCGGGCTGCTGCTCTCCGGCGGCGTGGACTCGAGCCTGGTGGCCGCCGTGCTGGCCGAGCTCTGCCCCGGCAAGGTGGAGGCCTTCTGCATCGGGTTTGACGAAAAGAAGTACGACGAGCTGCCCCACGCCCAGGCCGTGGCCAGCCACCTGGGCATCACCCTGCACCACGAGGTCATGCCCCCGGCCAGCCTCGCCACCCTCCCGGAAGTGGTGGAACGCTACGGCGAGCCCTATGCCGACGACTCCGCCCTGCCCGCGCTGGCCCTTTCGCGCATGGCCCGGCAACACATCACGGTGGCGCTCGGCGGCGACGGCGGCGACGAGCTCTGCTGCGGCTACCCCACCTACCGCCACGCGCGCCTGGCCAGCGCCGTGAACAGCCTGTTCACCCCGCCCCTGCCGGGCGACGCGGCCCTGCGCGCCCTCTGCGCCGCGCCAAACGCCCTGGCCCGCGCCCTGCGCGAGGCCGCCGCAGGCAGCCTCTGGCCCGAGACCAAGCCCTTTCTGCGCGCCGAGGGCCGCGCCCTGCCCCTGAAGGCGCGGCTGTACACCCGGCAAACCGCCCAGGCCGTGGCCCGCGCCCACGCCGACTGGTTCCTGCCCTGGCTGCGCCGCTCCTACCAGCGCGCCCAGAACCCCATTGAACGCATGCTGTTCATCGACAACAGCACCTGCCTGCCCGACGATTTGCTGGTCAAGATGGACATCGCCAGCATGGCCCACGCGCTGGAAGTCCGCTCGCCCCTGCTGGACCAGAAGCTCGTGGAGCTCTTCGCCAGCTTCCCGGTCCACCTCAAGGTGCGTGGCCGCGAGACCAAGTATCTGCTGAAAAAGATGGCCGAGACGCGCGTGCCGCCGGAGGTGCTCTACCGGCGCAAGCAGGGCTTCGACCTGCCCATCCGCGAATGGATGGCCGGGCCCATGCGCGGCTTCGTGCGCGAGGCGCTCTCCCAGGCCGCGCCCGCCCTGAACGAACACCTGCGCATGGACGTGGCCCTGGCCCTGGCCGAGGAGCACGCGCGCGGCGTGAACCACAAGAACATGCTCTGGCGGCTGGTGGTGCTGGCCCTGTGGAGCAGGACGAAATAGGGAGAGGCAAGGGGCGCTGCCGAGCTGAGCTTGGTCCCGTTTCAAGAGCCTGTCCGAGGTTGGCCACCGCAAGCCTTGTGGAAACGAGGTGATTGCCATCCCTATTCACCTCATGTATTGAGGCGAAACGGAGGGCGAAATGCCTCGCTACATCTGGGAACTCGCAAGCTGGCCGGAGTTGCGCTGGGACGCGGAGCGGCTCTTGACGCCCCTGGCCTCGTGCCGCAAGCGGCAAGGGGCTTTTCTGGCCGGTGTGGCTGCCCTTGGCTTCGAGACGCCTGACGCCGTGGGCGCCCAGGCCGAGGTGCTCATCGAGGAAGTCGTGCAGACCTCGGCCATTGAGGGCGAGGCTCTGGATCGCGAGCGCGTGCGCTCCTCCGTGGCGGCGCGTCTGGGCCTGCCCATTGCGGGGCTCCGACCGGCAGACCGTCCGTCCGACGGCCTTGTGCAGGTCTTGCTTGACGCGACCCTGCGCCATGACGCCGCGCTGACCGCCAAACGCCTCAAGGGCTGGCACGCCGCCCTGTTCCCCACGGGCTACTCCGGGCTCTACCGCATCACTCCGGGCAAGTGGCGCACTGGACCGGTGCGCGTGCTTTCCGGCCCGGCCAGCAAGGAGACGCTGCACTACGAAGGGCCTCCCGCGCAGTCCCTGAACGGGGAAATGGCGGCGTTCCTCGCCTGGTGGAAGGCGAGCCTCGGGCACATGGACGGCATCCTGCGGGCCGGGTTGGCGCACGTGCGGTTCGTGACCATCCACCCTTTCGAGGACGGCAACGGCCGGCTCGCCCGGACCCTCACGGACATGGCGCTGGCCCAGGACGAGGCCGTGCGCGCCCGCTTCTACAGCCTCTCCGCGCAGATCATGCAGGAGCTCCAGGACTACTACGCCGTCCTTGAGCGCACCCAAAAGGGCGATGGAGACGTGACGGACTGGCTGGTTTGGTTCGTGGGCAGCATGGACAGGGCCATGGCGCGTTCCGAGGGACTGCTCGGGCGCGTGCTCGGAAAGGCGGCCTTCTGGCGGCGGCACGCCTCCGTTCCGCTCACGCAGCGGCAACGGAAGGTGCTCAACAAGCTTCTCGACGCCGGACCGGACGGCTTCGACGGCGGGCTCACCAATCGCAAGTATGTGGGCATGACCAGAACAGCCCCGGCCACGGCCCAACGCGACCTTGCCGACCTTGTGGCCAAGGGCTTGTTGCGGCCCAGGCCTGGAGGTGGTCGAAGCTTCTCCTACGAGGTTGCTTGGTAAGCAGCAAGTCGGCTGAGGCCCTTGAGACCATTCCGCCCTATTCGGGTGTTACATTTCTTCTCCCGGCCGGGGTCCAGGGGCAGGGCCCCTGGTTATTTCCCTACTCGCCCTTGCCGCAGCACTTCTTGAATTTCTTGCCGCTGCCGCAGGGGCAGGGATCGTTGCGGCCGGTCTTGGGGCCGCGCACCACGGGGTCGTGGCTGCGCATGCGGCCATCGGTGTAGTGCCACACGCCGTTCAGGCGCTTGAAGCTGGCCAGTTCGCGATGGTCCTGGCGCGCGCCCTGGTATTCGTAGCTGGCGGTGAAATCCACCTGCCCGGCCTGGTCGTTCTCGCCGCCGTCCTTCACGGCGTGGATGGCGAGCCCGAGCCAGGTGGAGTTCTCGCTCCAGGACTTGGCCTGCTCGGGGTCGAAGTCGTGGCGCTCGTCCGGGGCCAGGGACGAGTTCAAGAAATCGATGTCGCCCACCACGTAGGCGCTGTAGCGCGCGCGCATGAGGGCCTCGGCGGTGGGGGCGGGGGCGCCTTTGATGATCGGCTGGCAGCAGTTCTCAAAGGGAACGTCGCGACCGCAATGGCAATTGGACATGGTGCACCTCTCGGCGGAATGGTTTGGTTTGGGCGCGCACAGTACGGGCTAAATCCAGGCCGGTCAACACAGACCACGCGCATGGCGTTGACACGGCTGTGCCCTGCGGGCATGGAGTGGGGCATTCGGGCTCGGAACAGGGGAGAGGCTCCATGCCACGCAAGACCTTGGCCACCATAGCGCTTCTGCTGCTGCTTGCACCGCCGGGGCAGGCCAGGACGGTCACCCCCTGGGGGGCGGTGTACGAGATCGTCCGCGACGAGCGCAGCCTGGCCGACATCTCGACCGACAAGGCCATCACCACGGAAATCAAGGCCGCGCTGCTGGAAAAGAACGGCAAGCTGGGCCTGGCCGTCAAGACCTACTGCTACCACGGCAAGGTGATCCTGCTTGGCCAGCTGGACGATGAGGGCTTCAAGTCCTTTGCCGTGGCCACCGCCAGGAAGGCCCCGGGCGTCAAGGGCGTCACCACGCATTGGGTGCCGCCAAGCAGGCGGGGCGGCACGGTTTCGGACCTGGAGATCGCGGCCAAGATCCGCGCCGAACTGGTGGCGGACAAGGACATCAGCGCCACGCAAGTGGAGACCGAGGTATTCAGCGGCCACGTCTTCCTGCTTGGCATGGTGCGCAGCCAAAAGGACGCGGCCAAGGCCGCCGCGCACGCCAAGTCGGTCTCGGGGGTCAGGTCCGTCACGTCCCTGCTCGTGCCGCACAAGAGATAGCCTTTGCGAGAACGCGGATGCATGGCGCGCGGCCGGAAGCCGAAGCGCTTTTTCTCCACAAGCCGCCCGCGCCGTGCCTGGCCGGCCGCCCCAGACCGGACGGCGAGGAAATTGTATTTACAGCAGCCGATGATTCGGGTAAGGACCATGCTCTTCAGGGTGCGGCCAGCAGGCGGAGCACCCGGCCCTTGAACGGCGTCACGGCCTTTGGACCCGGTCCATTTTGGACCGACCGCGTCGCAGCGTTACCCTGGAAGCCTCGGATCCGGGACGCGGCGGGCAGCGGCCACAGGCCACAAAAAGCGCAAATACATTTGTCCGAGGGAGTGTCGTTGGAGGCAACGATGGAAAAAAACAAGAAAGTCGCTGAAATGGAAATGGACCTCAATTTCGAGGCAGCCCTTGAGAACTATCTCAAGGAAGACTTTGGTGATCTCGACGAAGGCACCATTGTCCCCGGAACCGTGGTCAAGATCGGCAAGGACCATGTCCTGGTCGACGTGAACTTCAAGTCCGAAGGTCAGATTCCGGTCTCGGAATTCCTCGATGCCGAGGGAAACATGACCGTTGCCGTGGGCGACAAGGTCGATGTCTTCGTGTCCAACAAGGACGAGAACGAGGGCACCATCCACCTGTCCCGCGACAAGGCCAAGCGGATGCAGCTGTTCGATCGCCTGGAGGACTCCCAGGAGAACAACGGCACCGTCACCGGCCGCATCGTCCGCCGCATCAAGGGCGGCTACACCGTCGACCTCGGCGGCGTCGAGGCCTTCCTGCCCGGCTCCCACGTGGACCTGCGCCCCGTGCCCGACATGGACGCCCTGGTCGGCCAGGACTTCGAATTCAAAATCCTCAAGATCAATCGCCGTCGCAGCAACGTCATCGTGTCGCGCCGCGTGCTGCTTGAAGAGCAGCGCAGCGAACAGCGCGGCGCCCTGCTCGAGACCCTGTCCGAGGGACAGGTGGTCAAGGGCAAGGTCAAGAACATCACCGAATACGGCGTGTTCATCGACCTCGGCGGCCTCGACGGCCTGCTCCATATCACCGACATGAGCTGGAAGCGCATCCGCCACCCGAAGGAAATGGTGCAGCTTGGCGACGAGCTGGACCTGAAGGTGCTGCACTTCGACCGCGAGGGCCAGAAGGTCTCCCTCGGTCTCAAGCAGCTGGTCGCCGATCCCTGGGAGAACATCGCGGGCAAGTACCCGCAGGGTTCCCGCTTCCAGGGCAAGGTCACCAACCTGGCCGACTACGGCGCCTTTGTGGAGCTTGAGGCCGGCGTCGAGGGCCTGGTGCACATCTCCGAGATGAGCTGGACCCGCAAGCTGCGCCACCCGTCGCAGATGGTGCGCGCCGGAGACGAGGTCGAGGTCATCGTGCTCGGCGTCGATCCCGACAAGAAGCGCATCAGCCTGGGCATGAAGCAGATCAAGCCGAATCCCTGGGACGTGGTGGCCGAGAAGTACCCGGAAGGCACCATCCTTGAGGGCGCCATCAAGAACATCACCGAGTTCGGCGTGTTCATCGGCATCGAGGAAGGCATCGACGGCCTGATCCACGTGTCCGACATCAGCTGGACCAAGAAGATCCGCCACCCGAGCGAGGTCTTCAAGATCGGCGACATCGTGCAGGCCAAGGTGCTGACCGTGGACAAGGAGAACGAGAAGTTCACCCTGGGCATCAAGCAGCTCTCCGAGGACCCCTGGCTGAAGGTGCCGGGCAAGTACCCGGTGGGCACCCTCATCACCGGCCTGGTGACCAACATCACCGACTTCGGCCTGTTCGTCGAGGTTGAGGAAGGCATCGAGGGCCTGGTCCACGTGTCCGAGATCAGCCGCAAGAAGATCAAGAGCCCCAGCGAGCTGTTCAAGGAAGGCGTGAACATCGAGGCCAAGGTCATCCACGTCAGCGCCGACGAGCGCCGCCTGGGCCTGTCCATCAAGCAGATCAAGGAAGAAGAGGAGCGCAAGAAGCCCAAGGAGTTCCGCACCGCCGGACCTGAGACCGGCAGCAACCTGGGTGATCTCCTCCGCGCCAAGATCGAGGACGCCGCCAGTGGCGAGGAATCCGGAAACTAGCACTCCCAAGTTCTCCGAACAGCACCCGCTGCTGTTCGGAGTCTTGCTGATCATCTTGGCCGTGGCCCTCTTCACGGGGGCCATGGCTTTTTTCCGTGGCCTGGGGAACAAAAGCTCCAGCCTCACCGGCGACAAGCTCGGCCTGTGCAAGATCGAGGGCGTCATCACCGACGCCCGCGAGGTGGTCGACTTCCTGCGTGAGCTCAAGACCGACGAGTCGGTGAAGGGCGTGCTCCTGCGCATCGACTCCCCGGGCGGGGCGGTGGCCCCCTCGCAGGAGCTGTACCAGGCCGTGCAGGAACTGGCCAAGGTCAAGCCCGTGGTTGCCAGCATGGGCACGGCGGCCGCCAGCGGCGGCTACTACGCCGCGGCCCCGGCCACGCTCATCGTGGCCAACCCGGGAAGCATCACCGGTTCCATCGGCGTGCGCGCGGAGTACGTGAACCTGCAAGGGCTCATGGACAAGCTCGGCCTCAAGACGGACATGCTCGTCAGCGGCAAGCTCAAGGCCGCCGGGTCGCCCACCCAGCCCCTCTCCCCGGAGCAGCGCGCCTATCTCATGGCGCTGATTCTCGACCTGCACCAGCAGTTCGTGAGCGACGTGGCCCACGCGCGCGGCCTGGACGAGGCCGCCGTGGCCAAGCTGGCCGATGGCCGGGCCATGACCGGGCGGCAGGCGCTGGAGCTCAAGTTGGTGGACAAGCTGGGCGGGCAGGAGCTGGCCATGGACACCCTGCGCGAGATGGTCAAGGCCGAGGCGAGCATCCCGGTGCTGGAAGGTCCGGAAAAGAAGCTGCCGCTTTTGCCGCGTCTTTTGGGCGCAAGCCTTTCCGCCATGCTTCAGGCCCTTGGCCACGATGCCGCCGGCAGCGTCGCCACGGACGGCCTGGTCCTGCAATACCGCCAGTAGGCGCAGCCTCGGGCGCGGCCATGCCGACCTCCCAACTCCCGCATTTCACCGACCAGGCGCGGTTCTTCCGCTCCACGGCGCTTCCCGGCGTCGAGCTGCTCACGGCGCGTTTTTTCCGACACAGCTTCGCGCCCCACTGGCACGAGGGCTACGTGGTGGCCGTCATCACCGCCGGGGCCGAAGGCTACCGCTACCGTGGCGCGCGGCACGTGGCCGAACCCTGGACCCTCGCCTGCATCAACCCGGACGAGATCCACACCGGCGAACGCGCAGCGGACCAGGGCTGGGCCTACCGGGTGTTCTACCCCTCGGCCGAGGTCATGGCCGGTCTTGCCAGACAAATCTCCCCGGCCTTGGGCGGCGGCCTGCCGCGCCTGCCGCATCAGGTCATCCGCGACGCGCCCCTGGCCCGCGCCCTGGCCCGCGCGCACCTGCTGCTGGAGGACGGGACGGACCTCCTTGAGGCCCAGACAGCGGCGCTCGACGCCCTGGCCGCACTGCTCACCCGCCACGGCGACCCGCCGCAACGGGCGGAGGCCGCGCCCCGGACCGACCGCGGGGCAAACGTTTATGTCTCGGCCATGCGTGAGCGCCTTGCGGCTGAGGTGAGCGAACAGCTGAGCCTGGACGAACTGGGCCGCGCGGTGGGGCTTTCGGCCTTCCACGCGGCGCGCCTCTTCGCCCGCGAGACCGGAATGCCGCCGCACGCCTGGCGCAACGCCCTGCGCGTGAACCGTTCGCTGCCCCTGCTGCGCGCCGGGGCCAGCGTGGCCGAGACCGCCAGCGCCTGCGGCTTCACGGACCAGAGCCACTTCACGCGGCATTTCCGCCGGGTCTTCGGCGTGGCCCCCGGCCGCTGGCGCGGCTGACAGCGCAAGAACGTACAAGCCGCACGCCCGCGCCTGCGCTATCTCCCGCGCATGAACACCAACGCATCGCCGTCCGCCGGGCGGCTTCCCTTCACCATCGCCGGACTGTGCGCGGGCTTTCGCGCCTGCATCCCGGTATCCATCGGCGTGGCCGTGTACGGGGTGCTCTTCGGTCTGCTGGCGCGGCAAAAGGGGCTTGGCTGGGTCGAGGCCCAGTCCATGAGCTTGCTGGTCTTCGCCGGGGCCAGCCAGCTCATCGCCCTGGACCTGTGGGGGCCGGAGCTGCCCGTGTTCTCGCTCATAGCCACCACGTTCATCGTCAACCTGCGCCACGTGCTCATGGGCGCGGCCCTGTCCCCGCAGCTGCTAGGGCTCACCGGCGGCCAGGCCTTCGGCTCGCTGTTCTTCATGACCGACGAATCCTGGGCGCTCGCCCTGACCCGCTGGGCCGAGGACCGGCGCAACGCGGCGGGCTCGGACGGCGCGTTTCTGCTGGGCGCGGGCCTGGCCGTCTACTCCTTCTGGAACGCCTCCACGGCGCTGGGCCACGTGCTGGTGCGTGGCCTGGACGACCCGGCGCGCTACGGCCTGGACTTCGCCTTCACCGCGGTGTTCACCGCGCTCCTGGTGGGACTCAAGCCGCGCAGGGCCGACATCCTGCCGCTGATCGCGGCGACCGGCGCGGCCCTGCTCGTCGCCCGGTTCTGCCCGGGCAAATGGTACATCCTGGCCGGGGCCCTGGCCGGGGGCTTGGCCGCCGCCCTGACCGGCCCCGCAACGGCCAAGGAGCGCAGATGATGTCCGCGTCCGCCCCCTCTCCCCTGGCGCTCTCGCTGTTGACCATCTGCGGCATGGCCGCGGCCACCTACGCCAGCCGCGCCGCCGGGCTCCTGCTCATGAGCCGCGTCAGTCCAGGCCCGCGCCTCACGCGCTTCATGCATGCCATCCCGGGCGCCATCCTGGCGTCCATCGTGGCGCCCAGCGCGCTGGCGAGCGGCCCCGCCGAGGCCGTGTCCACGGCGGTCACGGCCCTGACCGCCTGGCGCTTCGGCAACCTGCCCCTGGCCATGTGCGCGGGCGTGGCCTCGGTGCTGGTCCTGCGCCAGTTCATGGGCTGAGCCAGCCCCGGCGCACGCGCAAAAAAAGGAAGCCGACGGGTCTCCCCGTCGGCTTCCTTCATTTCTCCGCCGCACCCCCGGCGTGTCGGATTGAGGCCCCCGCCGCTACGCCACGGGCAGGCGCACGGTGAACACGCTGCCGGTGTTGGTCTCCGGATCGGTGGGCGAGTCCACAAAGACCTCGCCATCATAGTTGCGGGCGATGTGCCGGCAAATGGCCAGGCCCAGGCCCGCGCTTCCGGCCCCGTCCACGCCGTTTCCATCGGCCCGGAAGAAGCGCTCGAAAATGCGCTTCTGGTTCTCCGCCGAAATGCCCGGCCCCTGGTCGGCAAAGCGCAGGGTCAGGCTCTGGCCGTCGCTCTCCGCGTCGATGGTGAGCGTGGTGCCCTCCGGCGAATACTTGATGGCGTTGTCCACGATGCTCTCGACGATCTGCAGCAGGCCGTCGGGGTCGGCCGCCGCCGCGGGCAGCTTCTCCGGCAGAGGCTGCACCACGATCTCGATGTTCTTTTCCTGGGCGGCGAAGGCGGCGTTCTTGAGGGCGTGGTCCAGGGCCTGGGGCACGCTGGCCACCAGCTCGTTCGGGCGCTTGCCGTCGCGCTCGCTCTTGGCCAGGGCGAACATGCCGCCAATGACCTTGGCCATGTGCACGGCGTTGGCGTGGATGATCTCCAGGAACTCGCGGCGCTTTTCGTCCTCGACCGGGGGCGCGTCGAGCAGGGTCTCGGCGTAGCCGCGGATGCTGGTGAGCGGGGTGCGCAACTGGTGCGAGGCATTGGCCACGAAATCGCGCAGCACGCGCTCCACGCGCTTCTGCTCGCTGGTGTCGTGGAAGACCAGGATGACGCGCGGCCGGAACTTGTGATCGCGGAAGGGCACCACGGTCATCTCCGCGCAGTGGCGGTCCTTGAGCTCGATCTGCCGGTTCACGCGCTCGCTGGTGTCGCCGGCCATGACGCTGTCCACGATGTTCTGGATGTCCAGGCTCATGGTGGCCTCCAGCGGGGCGCGGCCAATGAACTCGTGCGCGCGTGGGAAGATCGCCGAAAGCGCCGGGTTCACGTGCAGGATGCGCCCGCCGGAATCAAGCACCATGACGCCCTCGCTCATGCCCTCGAACATCGCCCAGAGCTCGCCGCGCTGGTTCTCGATGATCTTGACGTTCTTCTTGATCTTCTTGGCCATGCGGTTGATGGCCTCGGCCAGGGGCTGGAACTCGGCCGCGGGGTAGAAGAGGATCTTGCGGCGGTAGTCGCCGTCGCCGATGGCCTGGGCGGCCTCGGTGAACTGGGCGATGCCGGCGGTTATGGTGCGCGAGAGAAGCCACAACAGCACGCCGGAGCCGAGCAGGAGCGGCACCACGGCGGCGAGCAAGGCCCAGTGCATGCGCTGGAGGTGCAGGCGCACCAGGTTCACCGGCGCGGCCAGACGCAGCACGGTCTCAGGTGCTCCCTCGCCGCCGCCGATCTTCTTGGCCATATAGATCATGTCGCGGTCGAGCGTGACGCTGTGTCGGGTGGCCTGGCCCACCTCTCCGGACAGGGAGGCGAGAACCTCCGGCCGGGAGGAGTGGTCCTCCAGCTTGCCGATCTCGGCAAAGGGCACGTTCGTGTCGGCCACCACATGGCCCGCCTCGATGAGCGAAATGCGCATGCCCATGCTGCTTCCCAGGGAGTGCAGGAAGTCCTGGCGGTCCTTGGGCTCTTTGAACGGCCCGCTGCGGTCGAGCAGCCACTGCACGGTCTGAAGCTTGGCCAGGGTGTCGCGCTCAAAGTCGCGCGCGGTCTCCTCGTCCAGGGTGGAGCTGTACCGCCAGAAGGCCAGGGCCAGCCCGGCGATGAGCACGCCCCAGCCCCACATCAACACACGCATCTGAATGGATTGCACTCTCGGCATCGTCAGTCCTTGAAAATACCCGCCGAAACGGCGGGGTTGCGATCTTCGTGGGTCGGGGCGTCTCTCAGGTCGGCCGGAAGGCCGCCAGGGAACTGTGCCCCACCACGCGGTTGCGTCCCTGGGTCTTGGCCGCATACATGGCCTGGTCCGCGGCGAGCACAAGGTCCGAGGCCGTCTGCCCCGGGCCGATCTGGGCCACGCCGATGCTCACCGTCACATGCAGCGGCGGCAGAACCTCCGGGCTGGTGAGGTGGGGCACAAAGGGGCAGCGCGCCACGTCCTGGCGGATGTCCTCGGCCTGGCTCACGGCGCGGGCCTCATCGGCCCCTTCGCAGATGATCACCAGTTCCTCGCCGCCGAAACGGGCGGCATACCCGGAAAACTGCGTGGCATGGGCCGAAACGATGGCCGCAAGCACCCGCAACACCCCGTCGCCCACCTGGTGCCCGTGGGTGTCGTTGATCTCCTTGAACTTGTCCACGTCAAGAAACATCAGCGACAACGGTATGTTGCCCCGTCGGCAGCGCTCCAGCGCGACACCCAGCTGGGAGTCCAGGGCGCGGCGGCTGTAAAGCTCAGAGAGCAGGGGGTCGAAATTCGCGGTGTGCTCAAGCTGGTGGGCGCGCTCCTGCCAGGTGCGCGCCTCCTCCCGGGCCTGGCTCACCATGTCGGTGATCATGCCGCGCAGGCGTTTCAACACCGCCGCGGGCGAATCCGCCTTGGCGATGTCCTTCTCGGTGTCCGCGCCCAGGCGCTGGATGCTTGTCTCCCGCGCGGCGGTCGTCTGTTGTATCTCCGCGAACACCTTCGACATTTCCTCATATAACGCATTGAAGCCCTGGCGCTCGGCCGCAAGCTGGCTGCGCATGGCCTCCATCTTCTGGTTCTCCAGCAGGAAAAGCTGGATGGTCTGGACAATGTGCTCGAAGCGGTGGCGGTCCAGGGGCCGTTTGGCCATCTGTTCAAAGATCCTGGCCTGAAGCTGGGCCTTCTGCTCGTCGGTGAAGATGTCCATGGCTGAGACCAGGTTGCGCGCAAAAAGCACCACGGCCATCCAGTCCGCGTCATCGGCGATGCCCAGCCGGGCCAGGGTTTCCTGCACCGGCTCCAGCCCGTTCATGGCCTTGTGATCCGTCAACGCGCCCATTTCCACCTCGTACCCGTCAACCTACCCCATCCTCCGCAAAATTCAACGGGAGATTGGAATCCTGAACACGATGCCTCCCAACGGCAGCCGCATACATCACCTATCCCGCATTGGCCCGGGGCGTCAACGGCGGAGCCGGAGGGGGCTTAGAGGATTGCGGAGTTTCCGCCAGAATCATTGTTGATTCTGCTCCAACTTCGGTCTCGGACGGGGGGCGGGGGGAACCGTCCGCTGCGCCGAACGCCGGGGCAGCCCTGGGCACGCGGGCGTTCCCTTGCGCGGAGCGCCAGCCTGGGGTACAGCCGGGGCATGAACGCATCGGCCACAGGCACCCGCCCCCTGCGCACCCTGGCCCGGGCCGCGCACAAGTACCTCTTCCGCATCGCGCCGCTGCCCCACGCCACAGGCTCGGTCTCGGCCCTGGTGGGAGCGGGCATGGCCCAGCGCAGCCTGGAGCTGCTGGCCGAGGGCGCGCTGCTGGCCGGAATCGGGCTGGCTTTGCCCGCCTCGGGCTGGCTGTGCCTTGCGCTCTTGTGCCTGGCCGACGGCTTTTGCCGCTACCGGGAGTACCAGAGGCTCAAGGAAGCGCTTGCGCGGCGGGGCTTCCACCCGCGCCTGCTGGGTCCGGTGAGCACCTCGCGCTGCCAGCGCGACGCGGCCCTGGCCGCCGCCCGGGAGCTGGGGCACCTGGCCCGCGCCCGCGCGCACTTCCGCGCCCTTGGCTACCGCTGGTACCACCTGCTGCCGGACGGCACCGTGGACAACCCCCTGCGCTTCCTCGACCCGGCGTTCCTCAAATCCACGTTCCTGCCCGGCAAGGCCCCGGAGCGCACCAACGCGGCCAGCTGAAGGCGCCCGCGCCCCTGGTTGCCTTCCCGCCCGGCCTGCCTTATCTTTGCCGAACATGACCGACCAATCGCCCGATGAACTCCTTAACGATGCCCTGCCCGTTCCGCCGGAGGCCGCGCAGGACGAGCCCCAGTCCGGCGCGTTGTCCGTTCCGTTGGACGACGGCTTCTTCTCGCCCCAGGACCCCGGTCTGCCGCCGCTTGCCTGCGTGGGTTGCGGCTGGTGCTGTCTGGACAACCCCTGCGAGGTGTCGCACCAGGCCTTCGGCTACACGGCGCGCTGCCCGGCCCTCACGTGGACCGGGACGCGCTACATTTGTGATCTGGTGGTGCGCCCGGTCGCGGGCGTGGACCTGACCCCGCTGTTCGTGGGCCAGGGCTGCTGCGCCCGGCGGAACGCCTGGCGCGAGGATGTGAAAGACAGGGGCTGACCAAAAGGCCGAGAACAAGCGGGACCCGGCTCAAGCGTGCGCGGACGCCCCTCCGCTACTCCTTCACCGTCACCTGAAAGGCCTGCCGGGCCAGCACCTTGCCCCGGTGCAAAACCTCGATGACATATTCCCCGGGCACAAGGTCGCCTGGGGTGTCGAAGCTCCACACGCTGTGCTCCACGGCTCCGATGACCCGCTCATATTGGGTCGTCGAGTGCGTCATGGGCAACTGGGTGTCCGGGTTCACGATGGCCGGGTGCCGCACCACGACATCCACCACCGCCACCGCGCCCTTGGGGCTGCCGGTGAGCTGGTAGCGCAGGCCGATGCCCGTCTCCAGGGTGGCCTCGACCGTGGCGCCTCGCTGCACGAGGGTGAAATCGCGCGCGCGCGCACGGATGCCGTCAACGATGCCGGGCGAGTAGTCGCGGCTCTCCACCTCAGAGGTAAACACCCCAAAGGCCAGCACCTTGGCCCCGGTCACCCGCGCCTGCTCGGCCTTGTGCGCCGGGGCGGCCGCCCCCGGACGCGCGGCCAGGGCCGGGCCCGCGCACAGCAGGCCCGCCAGGAACGCCATCACAAGCCATGTGGCTGTGGATTTCCGCATCTCGTTCTCCCCCTGGCCTACAGGCCCAGGCTGTTCCGCAACACGTCCAGGCGCAGGTGCCTGGCCACCAGCTCCGCGCCCTGGCGCACCTTCACGGCGTCGCGCATCTTGTGGCGGGTGAGCAGGTTCTCCATCTTCTTGGCCACGGTGAAGGTGTCCTCGCGCACGATGATGATGCTCGTCTCCAGCACTTCCGAGCGCGTGAGGATGACATCGTTCGGGTACAGGTTGCCGGTGAGCACCAGGCAGGGGCAGTCGCCCTCCAGGGCCACCAGCTGCACGTCGGCCCGGTCGCCGCCGACGATGACCGCCGCGTTCTTCTTCTTGCGGAAGTGCAGCATGAAGTTCTCCACCTGCATGGTGCCGATGAGGAATTGCGAGACCACGCGGTCGGTCTTGTGGTGGGCGCTGATGATCTTGCCGCCCAGGCGCTGGGCCAGGTCGCCCACGGTGATGGAGCCCATGAGCGGATCGCGCGGGAGGATGCCGAGCACCGGGATGCCGCGCGCCTCCAGAAACGGGGCCAGATGCCCGGAGACCTCCTCCAGGAAGGCCGGGGGCACGTCGTTCAAGATGACGCCGGATAGGTTGTCGCCCAGCTGCTCCTTGAGCATGAGCAGCAGGTCGTAGTTCAGCTCCTTTTCGAAGCGGTCGATGACCACGCTCTGGATGCCCAAGGCCTTGACCACGCTGATGGCGTCCACGCCGGAGTACTTGCCGGAATACATGCTCCCGCTGCCCGCCACGAGCATCAGGTCGCGCCCCTGCGCCAAGCCCTTGTAGGCGCTGGCGATGCTCTGCACCAGCCCGCCGTCGGCCACGCCGGGCAGCCGTCCCTCGAAGGCGTCCATCTTGAAGTCGTGGGTCACCACCACCGGGGTCATGGCTGCGGGCGTGTGCGCGGGATCCTCCGCAAGCCCCAGGGCGGCGCGCACGAAGAGCGCGTCCTCGTCGCCCAGGCCCGCCTCGGTCTCGATGGGCATGGCGCCCACGGGCTTCATGTAGCCCACCTTGAGGCCCGCCTGCTGGAAGCCCAGGCCCAGGCCCGCGGTGATGGTGTTCTTGCCCGAATAGCCTGACGTGGAGCCGATGTAGAGTCCGGGCATGAGCCCCTCCTTCTCGTTTCGCGTGGACTGAAATCTACGCCAGCGTGAGCCTGGCCCCGGCCACGAACACGCCCTCGGCCCCGGCCAGCACCGGGGCGAACCGCGCGCCGGACAGCCTGGGCGCGCGCATGGCCAGCCGCGACACGCCGAGCAGCAGCCGCTCCAGCGTCGGCAACGACACCACGGCCCCGCCGTCCACCCCGCGCAACAGCGGGTAGAAGCGCACCTCGCGCAGCATCTCCCGGGCGTCCTCCGGGGTCAAGGGGGCCAGCCGGTGGGAAACGTCGCCCAGAAGCTCCGAGCCGACGCCTGCCAGGCCAAAGGACAACAACGGTCCGAATTGCGGGTCGCGGGTGAACCCGACCACCAGCTCGAAGCCGCTCTGCGGCACGCCGGACGCGGCCTGCACCAGACAGCCGGTGACGCTGGCCTCGGGCTGCGAGCGCGCCGCGCCGCTGGTCAGAGCCAGAAAGGCCTGGCGCACGGCGTCCTCGTTCTCCAGGCGGGCGAAGCGCGCGCCCGGGCCGCTGGAAAGGGGCGAGACCCAGCCCGCGCCGCCGTCGCGCACGGCCAGGCTCAAGGACACGGGCAGGCCGATCTCGGTCACGGCCAAGCGCACGGCCTCACGGCTGGTGCGCGCAAGGCCGGTGGTAAGCACGGACAGACCCGCCGCGTGCGCCACCTCAAGGGCCGTCACCCCGCCAAGCTCAAGCAGCCCCTTGCCATGCGCCGCCTCGATGATGGCCACGGCCTCGTCGTCCCAGGGGGCGTCGAAGGGGCGCGTGCCGCTGGAAGAAACATCCGGGTTGGAGGCAGTCCGCAACAGCTCGCGCCGCAGGTGCAGGGCCGAAAGCGCCTCCACGGCGGTCTCGGGGGAATCGTAGCAGGGAATGCCCGCTGCCAGGAGCGCCTCGCGCGCGGCGCGCACCGCCCCGCCGCCCAGAAAGCAGGCGGCCACGGGCTTGGACGCCGCGTTGTCCGGCCCGCTGGCCGCAGCGATGACCGCCTGGGCGGTCTTGAGCGGCTCGGACCTGGCCGTGGGCGCCAGAATGACCAGCACGCTGTGCAGCTGCGGGTCGGAGAGCAGGATGGACAGGCCCGCGCCGTAGCGTTCGGCCCCGCCGTCGCCCAGCACGTCCACGGGATTGTAGAGCGAGGCGAAGCCCGGCAGGGTCTCGCCCAGGCGGGCCAGGGTGGCCTGGGTGGGGCGCGGCAGGCTGAGCGTGGTGCGGGCGCAGGCGTCCGCCGCCAGAATGCCCGGCCCGCCGGCGTTGGTCAGCACGGCCAGACCCGGTCCAGCGGGCAGGGGCTGGGTGGCGAAGGCCTGGGCCAGGCCGAAAAGATCGGACATTTCCTCCACGTGGATGATTCCGGCCTGGCGGAAGGCGGCGCGATAGGCCGCGGGCGAGCCCGAGGCCGAGCCCGTGTGGGCCGAGACCGCCCGCGCCCCGGCCGGGGTGATGCCCGCCTTGAGCAGCAGGAGCGGCTTTTTCGCCGTCACCTCGCGCGCGGCGGCAAGAAATTCCTGCCCGTCGTCCACGCTCTCGCAGTAGCCCAGGATGACCCTGGTGTCCGGGTCGTCGCCCAGGGCGCGCAGCACGTGCGCCTCGTTCAGGCGGGCCTTGTTGCCCAGGCTCACGAACTTGGAGAAGCCCAGGCCAAGGCTCATGGCCCAGTCCAGCACGGACACGCACATGGCTCCGGACTGGGAAAAGAATGACACCCCGCCGGGTTTCGGGTGCCCGGCGGCGAAGCTCACGTTCAGGTTGCAGGCGGTGTTGATGAGCCCGAGGGAATTGGGGCCAAGCAGCAGCATCCCGGCTTCCCCGGCGATGCGGGTCAGCTCCTGCTCGGCCAGGAAGCCCTGCCGGCCCGTTTCGCGGAAGCCAGCGGCGAGCACGATGGCCGCGCGCACCCCGCGCGAGGCCAGCACGGCCAGCTCCGGCAAGGCCTGCTCGCGCGGGAGGCAGACCACGGCCAGGTCCACGCCCCTTGGCAGCAGGGCCGAGGACGCAAGCGGCGCAAGCCCCTCAAGGGTTTCTCCGGCCTGGGCCGCGGCGGGATTGACGGGATGGACGACGCCCCTGTACCCTGCGGCCACAAGGTTCGCCAAAACCATGCCGCCCACCTTGGACCGGCTGCGCGAAGCGCCCACCACCGCAACGCTGGCAGGGGCGAAAAGCGCGGCAAGGGACGAAGAATCGGACATGCTGGCGGCCTTTACGGAGGACTTGGTGGAAGACAATCTCACAACGGTTCAGGATGACATCCACTATCGCTTCAAGCAAGTCAAGCTGCTGGAGCTGGCGCTGGCGCACAGTTCCTGGGCCAACGAGCAGGGCCGCCCGGAGCTCTCCAACGAGCGCCTGGAATTCCTTGGCGACGCCGTGCTTGAGCTCTGCGTGAGCGAGGAGGCCTACCGCCGCTTTCCCGACGCGGCCGAGGGCCTCTTGACCAAGCTGCGCTCGCGCCTGGTCAAGACCAGCACCCTTGCCGGAGTGGCGCGCAGCCTGGGCCTGGACCGGCGGATGCTGCTGGGCCGGGGCGAGGAGACCCAGGGCGGGCGCGACCGCGACAGCCTGCTGGCCGATGCCCTGGAGGCGCTCTTCGGCGCGGTGTTCATGGACGGCGGCTTCAATGCCGCGCGCGAGCTGGTGCTGCGCCTGCTGGATCCACTGTGGCCGGAAACCCCGGCCCTGCCCGGCGGCAAGGACTGCAAGAGCAGGCTGCAGGAGCTGACCCAGGAGACCTACCGCGAGCGCCCGGTTTACAGCCTCATCGATTCAAGCGGCCCGGAGCACCACAAGACCTTCGAGGTGGAGGTGCTCCTGCCCGACGGCCAGCGCTTCCGCGCCCTTGGCCCCAGCCTCAAGAAGGCCGAACAAGCCGCGGCCCAGAGCGCCATCTCCCGGCTTGCGCAGCCAGCGGACTGACCCCCTCCCCTTGCCACGCAACGCGAGCGGGCCGGAGGGGATGCTCCCTTCCGGCCCGCTTGAGCTCTCGTTCAATGCGTCTACGGCGCCAGGGCCGTGCCCGGCTAGCCCTGGATGAGCTGCAGGGCCATCTTGGGCAGGCTGTTGGCCTGGGCAAGCATGGCCACGGCGGACTGGGCCAGGATCTGCTGGCGGGTGAACTCCGTCATCTCGGTGGCCACGTCCACGTCGGAGATGCGCGACTCGGAAGCCTGCAAATTCTCCGCCTGGATGGTGAGGTTGGTGATGGTGTTCTCCAGCCGGTTCTGCATGGCGCCCAGGGAGGCGCGGATCTTGTCCTTGGAGATGATGGCCTGGTTGATGGCCTCCAGCGCCTGCTGCGCCAGTTCCTGGGTGGAGATGCTCATGCCGGCGTTGTTCTCGGCGATCATCTTGGCGCGCTCAAGGTCGGTGGCGGCCGCGGCGATCTCGGCGGCGGTGTACCTGTTCTTGGTGCCGGCCAGCATGCCCAGGCCCAGGGCCGAGGCCGTGGCGCAGCCCACGTTGATGTAGTAGTAGTCCTCGGAGGAATCGTTGCCGGAGCCGAAGTGGATCTTCAGCGCGCCGATGGCCTCGATGCCGGTGCCGTTGTGCGAGAGGGCCTCGCCGGAAAGATGCCCGTTCAACAGGTGGATGCCGTTGAAGTCGGTGGCGTTGGCGATTCGCGTGATTTCCGAGCACATGGCCTGGTACTCGGAGTCGATCATCAGGCGCTGGTCGGACGAGTAGGTGCCCGTCGAGGCCTGCATGGCCAGTTCCTTCAGGCGGATGAGCTTCTCGTCGATGACGCCGAGGGCTCCGTCCGCGGTCTGGATCATGGAGATGGCGTCGTTGGCGTTGCGCACGCCCTGGTTCATGCTCTTGATGTCCGCGCGCATGAGTTCGCGGATTGCCAGGCCGGCGGCATCGTCCGCAGCGGTGTTCACGCGCAGGCCGGAGGACAGGCGTTGGGTCGAGGTCGACAGGGCCCCGTACGCGTTGCCCAGGTTGCGGGCGGCGTTCATGGCCATCAAGTTGTGATTGATCACCAAAGACATGACAGTAACCTCCTTGTTCGGAAAACATTCCCTTTGGCACGGCTTTATGCACGCACAGTGCCAACACGGAATTATCCATTAAAAACAAGAACATATCTGTCAAAAACTTGTCTAGACTATTTCAAAATCTCCCTGCGGGCCAAGAAAAAGCTGCCGGGCGTCAGCGCCTTGTCAAATACTACCCATTTCCGGAACTACGCACTCGACAGGGTTGGATGTCGTGTGTAGTTTCAGCATCAAATACCGTAGTTCCCTTCAGTTCACCTCTGCATGGAGCACCGCACGCACATGGCAATAGCCCCGAAATTCGACCAGGACATGCGCGAATATCTGGAGAACCAGGCCGGAACGCTGGTCATGCTCTCCGACGACCAGCTCTTTGTGCGCTCCCTGCGGACAGCCGTCTTCAAGACCCTGGGCGTCAAGACGGACTGCGTGCAGGTCTACCAGGACCCGGTGCAGGCACTCAAAACCATTCGCGAACGCCTGAGCAGGAAGCTGCCCGTGCTGGTCCTGGCCGACCGGCTCCTGCGCGGCAAGCCGAACCTGGAATTCCTGCGCACGGTCAAGACCACCTTCCCCGAGGCCAAGCTGCTGGTCATGACCCAGGAAACCAGCAAGGCGGACCTCTCGCAACTCTATGAGCTCGGCGTGGACAGCATCCTGACAAAACCCGTGAGCATCGACACCCTGGTGGAGAAGATGGCCGGGGCCATCAAGCCCCAGGGCAAGATCAGCCAGCTGGTGCAGGAGGCCCGCACCTGCCTGGAGCTGGGCGACACGGCCAAGGTCAAGCAGATAGCCCAGGAGATACTGCGCCTGAAGGACAAGAGCCCGGTGGCCTTCATGCTCCTGGGCGACGCCTTCCTGGCCGAGGACCGGCGCGACGAGGCCATCCGCGCCTACGAGGCCGCCCACGTTGGCGCGCGCCTGTACCTGGAGCCGCTCAAGAAGCTGGCCGACGCCCACCGGGAGCTCGACGAGGACGCCTACCTGCGCTACCTGCGCAAGCTCGATGTCATCAGCCCGCTGAACACCGAGCGCAAGTGCGAGATCGGCAAGGTCTACGTGCGCAAGAACGAGATGGAGCACGCCGACCACTACTTCAGCGCGGCCATAGCCACGGCCCAGCGCGAGGCGTTCAGCCAGGTGGACCGCATCGTCCAGGAGATCGCGGAGGTGGTGGCCGAGGCTTCGCCGGATCTGGCGGAGAAGTATTACGTGCAGCTCTTGGACATGAAGGGCGACAACCTGACCGTGGAGGACATGATCACCTTCAACAAGCTGGGCATCGCGCTCCGGCGGCAGGGCAAGTGGCGCGAGGCCGTGGAGAACTACAAGAAGGCCCTGACCGTGGCCCCCTCGGACGAGCGCATCATCTATAACATGGGCCTGGCCTACGCCGACGGGCAGCTGCACCGCATGGCCGTGAGCGCCTACGAGCAGGTCCAGCGCATCTCGCCGGATTTCCACAAGACCGCGCCTGTGGTGGCCTTCAACATGGGCTCGGCCTTCGCCATGGTCAAGGATCTCCAGAACGCGCGCTTTTACCTGACCGCCGCCCTTGCCCTTGACCCGAACCACGCCCCCTCGCGCAGGCTGCTCACCCGGTTGGACGAGATCGGGAGCTAGACGTCCGCCCCGTGCGGAAGCGCCGAGGCGCGCCTAAAAGCGGACGATGCGCAGAAAGCCCAGGACAAAGCCGATGGCGCCCAGGTCCACGTTGTAGTTGCAGAGCGCCATGGCCGTGAGAAAGCTCCACAGGAGCACCGGGCCAAGGCCGCCCGCCAACAGCGCCAGCAGGCCCGCCCCAAGGCTGCCGAGCCCCCACGCCCCGGAAAGCTGCCCCCAGAGCACGGCCTGGCGCAGGCCCAGCAAGATGGCGTTGCCTCCCTCCCCGCCCACCGGGGTATCCACAACGTAGATGCGGAAGTAGAAGCCGCCCACGTAGGTGAGGGCGAACACAAGGGCGACAAGGAGAGTCTTGCGGGACATGGGAAACCTCGCTAGCGTGGCGGACAGCCGTGCATGACGCGTTTTCCCCTCCGCAGTCAAGCCCCTGGCGTGCATATCCGGCCATGCCCTCAGACCCTGGAGGCCCCCATGCTCCCACGCGCAGCCTTTCGCCTTGCGCCACCCGCGCCCCTGGCCCTGGCGTTTCTGACCTGCCTGGCGCTTGCGTTCTGCGCCGCCTGCGCAGGCCCGGCGCGGGGTCCCGGCGGCCAGCCTTCCGGACCGTCCTCCATGCTCCATTCCGCGCCAGCCTCCCCAGCGGCAACGCGGGCCGCGCCCGATGCCCTGGCCCGCGCCGCTGCCCTGCTTGAGGACAGCCCAGAAATGGACCCGCAGGCGGCCCTGGAACTGCTTGCGGACCGGTCCGAGCCCGAGGCCCGGCTGCTGGCCGTTCGGGCCTTGCGCCTGCTTGGCCGCTTTGACGAGGCCGTGGCCGAATGCAACCGGCTGATCCTGCGCGAGCCCCGCCTGGCCCAGACCTTTGTGGAGCGCGGCCTGACCTTCTCCGCCCTGGGCCACGGGGAGCGCGGCCTGGAGGACCTGCGCGCGGCCCTGGTGCTGGCGCCGGGAGACATCGACGCCCTGCTCGTCCAGGGCGACATCTTCTTCATGCTGGAGCGGCCCGCCGCGGCCGAGGACTCCTATTCGCAAGCCATCGCCCTGGCCCCGGAGCGCCCCCTGGCCTGGATCAACCGGGGCGTTGCCCGCGACGAGCAGGGACGCTTCGAGGAGGCCATCGCCGATTTCACCCAGGCCCTCGCGCTCGACCCGGCCCAGGCCTCGGCCCTGGCCAACCGGGGCGTTTCGCGCTCGCAGACGGGCGACATGCGGGGCATGTGCGAGGACTACGTCCGGGCCTGCGCCCTGGGCCAGTGCCGCCGGCTTCTGGACGCGCGCGCCATGGGCTACTGCGATCTTCCCTGATGGCCCAATTCCTTGTTGACAAATGCGGGGCAAAGGATTTGTGTGGGTCCGTTTCGCTTATGATCACCCCATGAGCCCCGCCCGCCTGGGCGAGGCCCAAGCCCGCAAGGAAACGCTATGAGGCTCACCCTGCGCGAGGCTGCGGCCTCCCTTGATTGCACCGAGAAGACCGTGCTGCGCTGGATTGCGCACGCGGGGCTGCCCACGGTGCGGCTGGGCGGGCTGTATCATTTCAACCGCGCCGAGCTCATGGAATGGGCCATCCACCACGGCATCGGCTCCACGGCCCTGGCCTGCGAACTGGAGCCCGAGCCGGACGCCATGCCAGACGCCATGACAGGCGCCATGCCGGGCTCCACGCCGGGCTCCACGCCGAGCGCCGGGCCTGATTGCGACCGCACCACGGTCTCGGCCCTGGCCGGAGCCCTGCGCGCTGGCGGCGTCCTCTCCAAGGCGCCCGGCGCGACCCTGGCCGAGGTGCTCTGCGCCGCCGTGTCCGCCATGCTGCCCGAGGCGCGCCAGGCCGAGCGCGAGCTGACCCTGGCCATGCTGCTGGCGCGCGAGGCCACGGGCGTCACCGCCGTGGGCGGCGGCATCCTGGTGCCGCACGTGCGCGCCCCGCTCATCCTGGGCGACGCCCCGCGCATCCTGCTGGCCTACCCCGAGACCCCGCTGCCGCAGTCCGCCGCGCCCACGCCCGACGGCCAGCCCATAACCGCCGTGTTCGTGCTGGCCTCGCCCACGGTGCGCGCCCATCTGACCCTGCTGGCCCTGCTCGCCGCCGCCCTGCGCGACGCCGACTTCCGCCAGGCCGTGCTCTCCCGCGCGCCCGAGGCGGCCCTGCTCACCGCCGCAGCAGCAGCCGAGCACCAGCACGGCCTGCGCCGCAACGGGAAGCGCCAATGACCCTTTTCGCCGCCTGCCTGCTGACCTTTCTGCTTGGCGCCCTGGCCTCTCTTGTGCCGCGCTCCTTCCGCATGGCCAACGCCCTGGGCTCCAGCCTCGCCGTGCTGGGCTGCCTGTTCGGGCTTGCGCCCGCGCTACAGGCGCTCGTAAGCCCGCAGGACTGGCGGCTCGCCCTGGCCTGGCCGCCGCCCTGGGGCCTTGGCTCGCTGGCGCTCGACGGCATCTCGGCCCTGTTCCTGGTCCCGGCGCTCACGCTCATGGCCCTGGGCGCGGTCTATGGCCGGGGCTACCTGGCGCACATGGAGGGCCGCAAGCGCGCAGGCCCGCCCTGGTTCTTCTACAACATCCTGGCGGCCTGCATCACCGGCGTGTTCTCGGCCCGCGATCCCCTGCTCCTGCTGCTGTTCTGGGAGGGCATGGCCCTTTCCTCCTATTTCCTGGTCTGCATGGAGGACGCCGACGGCGCGGTGCGCCGGGCCGGACGCATCTACCTGGTGGCCTCGCACCTGGGCGCGGCCTTTCTGCTCCTGCTCTGCCTGCAACCCGGGGCGACCTGGCCCCCGACCCCAAGCGCCCTTGCCGCCGCGAGCCTGAACAGCGGCGAGCTGTCCGGCCTGTCCGACCTGTCCGGCGTGGCCTCCACAGCCGCACCCGCCGGGCTGATCTTCCTGCTTGGGCTGGTGGGCTTCGGCTCCAAGGCGGGCCTGGCCCCGCTGGGCGTGTGGCTGCCAGAGGCCCACCCCGCCGCGCCCAGCCACGTGTCCGCGGTCCTTTCCGGCGTGATGATCAAGACCGGCGTGTACGGCATCCTGCGCATCGTGCTGGCCTTGCAGCCCGAGCCCTGGTGGGGCTGGACGCTCATCGCGCTCGGCGGCGCCACGGCGGTGCTCGGCGTGGCCGGAGCCCTGGGGCAGGCGGAGCTCAAGCGCCTGCTGGCCTGGTCCAGCATGGAGAACGCCGGGCTGATGCTGCTGGGCCTGGGCCTGGGAACCCTGGGCCGCGCCTGCGACGCGCCCCTCGTGGCGACCCTGGGCTTTGGCGCGGCGCTCCTGCACATGGTCAACCACGGGGTGTTCAAGTCCCTGCTCTTCTTCTGCGCGGGCAGCGTGCTGCACGGCACGGGCGAGCGCCGCATGGACCAGCTGGGCGGCGTGCTCAAAAAAATGCCCACCACGGGCGCGGCCTTCCTGGTGGCGTCGCTGGGCATCTGCGGCCTGCCGCCCCTGGGCGGCTTCGCCTCGGAGCTGGTGCTGGGCCTGTGCGCGGTCAAGGGCCTGCTGTTGCCCACGGCCAGCCTGGACATCCCCAGCCTGGGAGCCCTGGCCGCATTGATCCTCTGCGCAGGCATGGCCGCCGCCGTGTTCGTGGGGGGCTTCGGCGCGGTGTTCCTGGGCGAGCCCCGCAGCCAGGCCGCGGAAAACGCCCACGAGTCCCCGGCGCTCATGCGCTGGCCCATGCTTTTCCTGGCCGGCCTCGGCCTGCTGCTTGGCCTTGGCGCGCCGCTGGTGCTCGAAGCCGCCCTGCGCGCGCTCTCCCCGGCCCTGCCCGGAGCGGTGGAGCTTGGCGCGCCGCTGGTGGCCGGGCTGTACACCGCGTCCCTGATCTTCGCACTCCTGCTGGCGCTGCTCGCCGGGCTCTTTGCGCTGCGCCGGGCGCTCCTGCGCGGGCGCGACGTGCGCACCGGCCCCACCTGGGATTGCGGCTACATCGCGCCCACGGCGCGCATCCAGTACACCTATTCGTCCTTTGCCCAGCCTTTGGCGCTGATGTTCCAGGCGCTCACCGGCAATACAGGCCGGGCCACCCGGCCCTGGGGCCTGTTCCCGGCGCGCGCGGGCTACTTCGCCGAGGCCCAGGACCGCATCCTCACGGCCTTCCTGGCCCTGTTCAACTCCCTGGACTCGCGCCTGGAGGCCCTGCACCGGCTCCAGCAGGGGCAGGTGCACGTCTACGTGCTCTACATCGCGGCCACGCTGGTGGCGCTGCTCGCCTGGGGGCTCCACTGATGCTTGCCCTCCAGAACGCCATCCACTGGGACGCCCTGGCGCGCATCCTGGCCGGGCTCGCGCTCTGCCCGCTCCTGTTCGGGGTCATCAACCGCGTCAAGGCCAAGTTCGCGGGCCGCACCGGCCAGCCCCTGCTCCAGACCTATTACGACCTTGCGCGGCTCCTCAAGAAGGGCGCGGTGATAAGCCGCACCACCACCTGGGTGTTCCCCTTGGGTCCCATGCTCGGCCTGGCCTGCGCCCTGGCCGCCCTGTGCCTGGTCCCCCTTGGCGGTCTGCCCGGACTTTTCTCCTTTGAGGGCGACATCTTCCTCTTCGCCGGGCTTCTGTCGCTGGGCCGCTTCGCCACCGCCGCCGCCGCCCTGGACACGGGCTCCAGCTTCGAGGGCATGGGCGCCAGCCGCGAGATGCAGTTCGCCGTGCCCGCCGAGCTGGCGCAGATCCTGGGCCTCGCCGCCCTGGCCCAGGCCACGGGCGCGTATTCGCTGGCCGAGATGCTCGCGCGCATCGACATCGCGCGCTGGGGAGTCTCCGGCCCGGTGCTGGCGCTCATCGCCACGGCGCTGTTCCTGGTGCTGCTGGCCGAGACCTGCCGCATCCCGGTGGACGACCCCAACACGCACCTGGAGCTGACCATGATCCACGAGGTCATGGTGCTGGACCACTCCGGCCCGGACTTCGCCTTCATCCTCTACGGCCAGGGCGTAAAGATGTGGACGCTCGGCGCGCTGCTGGCCGGGGTGCTTGTGCCTGTCCGAGGAGGACTTGAGGCCGCGGCCCTGGGCGTGGCGGGAATCTTCGTCCTGGCCGTCATCATGGGCGTTGTGGAATCGAGCATGGCGCGGCTGCGCCTTTTGCTGGTGCCAAGGCTGCTTGTGGGCGCGACCGCCCTGTCCGGCCTGGCGCTGATACTCTTGCTGAGGTAGCGGAACATGCTCTCGTTCGTGGAATTCATCCTGGTCGGCCTGGTGCTGACGAACCTGGTCTTCCTGGGCACCAGCCGCATCGGCCTGTGCATCCGCATGGTGGCCTTCCAGGGCGTGGGCCTGGCCCTGCTGCCGCTTCTGGGCCACGGCCACCTGGGCCTGTCCGCCATCCTCGTCTCCGCCGTCACGGTGCTGCTCAAGGGCTGGGCCTTTCCCTGGCTGTTGTTCCGCTCGCTCGAAAGCGCCCACGTGCGCGCCGAGATCGAGCCCTATGTCGGGTTCTCCAACTCCCTGCTCTTCGGCGTGGCGGCGCTGGCAGCCGCCGTCTGGCTGGGCGGGCGCATGCCCCTGCCCGGCAACATGCCGCAACTGCTCACCCCGGTCGCCTTCTTCACCATCCTGGTGGGGCTCTTCGGCATCGTCACCCGGCGCAAGGCGGTCAGCCAGGTCGTGGCCTATCTCGTGCTGGAGAACGGCATCTTCGCCTTTGGCGCCGTGGCCCTCAAAAAGGCCCAGCTGCTCGTGGAGATGGGCATCCTGCTCGACGTGTTCGTGGCGGTCTTCGTCATGGGCATCGCCATCTTCCGCATCAACCGCGAATTCGACCACATCGACGCCGGGCGGCTGGCGTCGCTCAAGGAGTAGCGGGGATGCTGGACGCGCTGACCATCCTGGTCCCGGCCGTTGCGGGCGCGGCGGCCTTCCTCATGCCGGGGAACCGCGCCCGGCGCGCGCTTCTGGTCGGCGTGGCCGTGGCGCACCTGCTGCTCACCCTGGCGACCTTCGTCGGCCGCTCGCGGCCCATGTTCGACGGCGCGCTGTTGCTGGACGCTCCGGGGCGGCTGTTTCTGCTCATCACCAGCGTGCTGTTCCTGGCCGCGGCCTTCTACACCGCGGGCTATCTGGACCGCGAGATGCGCGGCCAGCGGCCGGACATGGTCGAGGGCGGGCTCTTCTCCAACTCGCCCGAGGCGCGCTTCACCGGCTGCCTGCTGCTTTTCCTGGCCAGCATGAGCTTCGTGTGCATGGCGGCGAACCTGGGGCTGCTGTGGGTCGGCGTGGAGGCCACCACCCTGGCCTCGGCCCCGCTCATCTACTTCCACCGCCACCACCGGTCGCTGGAGGCCACCTGGAAGTACCTGCTCCTGTGCTCCGTGGGCATCGCGCTGGCGCTGTTCGGCACGTACATGCTGGCCCTGGCGGGCGGCGGCGAGGTCTCGCTGCACATCAGCGCGCTCATGGCCGCAGGCCCCACCCTCGACCCCATGCTGCTCAAGGCGGCCTTCGTGTTCCTGCTGGTGGGCTACGGCACCAAGATGGGCCTGGCCCCCATGCACACCTGGCTGCCGGACGTGTACAGCGAGTCGCCCTCTGTGGTGGCGCTCATGAGCACCTGCCTCCTGAACGTCTCGTTTCTGGCCATCCTGCGCGTGCGCCAGGTGCTCTCCGCCGCTGGCCAGGCCGAGTTCAGCAACGACCTGCTGGTGTTCCTGGGCCTCACCAGCATGGCCTGGGCGGGCGTGTTCCTGCTGCGCCAGACCGACTACAAGCGCCTGCTCGCCTATTCCAGCGTGGAGCACATGGGCATTTTGGCCTTTGGCGCGGGCGTGGGCGGGGCGGGCATGCACGGCAGCCTGATGCACGTGCTGGCCCACGGCGTGGCCAAGGGCGCCATGTTCCTGCTGGCGGGCAACATCCTGGCCGCGTACATGACCAAGAGCGTCTCCGGCGTGCGCGGCGCCGTGCGCGCCCTGCCCCTGTCCGGGCCGCTCTGGGTGGCCGGGGTGCTGGCCCTCACCGGCATGCCGCCCTTTGGCGCCTTCGTCAGCGAACTGGCCATCCTGCGCGCCGCGCTTGCCGGACCGCGCCCCTACCTGGCCGTGATCTTCCTGCTGCTCATCGCCGTGGCCTTCATCGGCATCACCAGCGCCGCCCTGCGCATGGCCCAGGGCCAGAACGGCATCCCGGCCCGGCAAGAAGCCAAAAGCGCCGCCTGGCCTCCCTTCGCGCTGCTGCTCGCGGCCCTGCTGCTGGGCCTGTACCAGCCCGCCCCCCTGGCCGACGCGCTGGCCGTGTCGGCGCGGCTCACCGGAGGGTTCTAGCCGTGCGCAACGCCCAAGCCATCCCCATCCGCGCCATTCCGCTGCTTCCGGCCGAGGAGTTCTGCGTCGAGGTGCTGGAGGCCGTGCTGCACGAGGCCCGGCTGGCGGCGCTGTTCTGCGCGCCCGTGGCCGGGGGGCTCCGTCTCTTCGCCATCCTGGCCGAGGATCGCCTCGGCGTGCTGCACGCCCTGTCCGCCCCGGCGGGCAACGGCTACCCGTCGCTCACGCCCGACTGCCCGCAGGCGCATCTCTTTGAGCGCGAGATATGGGAAACCTGGGGCGTCACCCCGCTGGGCCACCCCTGGCTCAAGCCCGTGCGCTTCCCGACGCTGGACCCGCAGGGGCGCGAGATCATAGGCCCAGATGTCGGCCAGGCGCGGTTCATGGAGGCCCTGGGCGAAGGCGGGCACGAGGTGGCCGTGGGTCCGGTGCACGCGGGCATCATCGAGCCCGGGCACTTCCGCTTCCTGTGCCACGGCGAGGACGTGCTGCACCTGGAGATTTCCCTCGGCTACCAGCACCGGGGCGTTGAGCGGGCGCTGACGGGAGGGCCGGGGCCGCTGTTCATGCAGCACATGCAGACCCTGGCCGGCGACACGAGCATCGGCCATGCCACAGCCGCCTGCCAGAACCTGGAGGCGCTCTCCGGCTGCGACGTGCCGGCGGGCGCGCTGGTGCTCCGGGCCATCGCCCTGGAGCTGGAGCGCCTGGCCAACCACGCGGGCGACCTGGGCGCGCTGGCCATGGACGTTGGCTTCCTGCCCACCTCGTCGTTCTTGGGCCGCATCCGGGGCGATTTTTTGAACATGAGCGCCAAGCTCTGCGGCAGCCGCTTTGGCCGTGGGCTGGTGACGCCCGGCGGCACGCGCTTCGACCTGGACGCGAGCCGGGCCGAGGCCGTGCGCGCGCATCTGGCCGAGGTCTTTCCGCAGTGCGTGGAGGCGGTGGAGCTGTTGTGGAGCACGCCGTCGGTGGTCTCGCGCTTCGAGCGCACGGGCGTGGTGTCCCGCGTGGACGCCCTGGCCCTGGGCCTGGTGGGCGTGGCCGCGCGCGCCTGCGACGTGGAGATCGACGTGCGCCAGGACTACCCGGTGGGGGCCTTCGCCTACGCGCACATCCCGGTGGCCGTTGCCCAGACCGGCGACGTGGCGGGCCGGGCCTTTGTGCGCCACATGGAGCTCTTGCACTCCGAGAAGTTCCTGACCGAGCATCTGACGCACCTGCCGGCTTCCAAGGCTGGAGGCGACGGCTTCCGCGCGCCCGTGGGCAACCTGGCCCCGGACCACCTGGCCGTGAGCCTGGTGGAGGGCTGGCGCGGCGAGATCTGCCACGTGGCCATAACAGACGAGACGGGCCGCTTCGCGGCCTACAAGGTGGTGGACCCGAGCTTCCACAACTGGGCCGGGCTGGCCATGGCCCTGCGCAACCAGCAGATTTCGGACTTCCCCATCTGCAACAAGAGCTTCAGCCTGTCCTACTGCGGACACGACCTCTAGGGGGACGGCAGTGATCCAGCATATCATCGCCCGCCTGCGCCAGGGGCACCGCACCCTGCCCTACCCCGAGCGCCTGCCGGAGCTGCCGGACCGCTACCCCGGCAGGCCGGAAATCGATCCTGCCGCCTGCGACGCCTGCGGGGCCTGCGTGGCCGCCTGCCCCACCGGGGCCGTCGACCTGTCAGGGGGCCTGAGCCTGGACCTGGGCCGCTGCCTGTTCTGCACGGACTGCGCGAACGCCTGCCCGCGCGGGGCCATCCGCTTCACGGGCGACTACCGCCTGGCCACCAGCAGCCGCGAGGCGCTGGTGCTGCGCGGCCAGCCCTATGAGCTGGCCCGGCCCCTGCCGCCGGAACGCCTGCGGCTGTTCGAGCGCTCCCTCAAGCTGCGGCAGGTGAGCGCGGGCGGCTGCAACGCCTGCGAGTTGGACATCAACGTGCTGGGCACGCTCGTCTTCGACCTGGGCCGCTTCGGCATCCAGTTCGTGGCCTCGCCGCGCCACGCGGACGGCGTGGTGGCGACCGGGCCGGTGACGCGGAACATGCGCCTGGGCCTTGCCAAGACCTGGGACGCGGTGCCCGAACCGCGCGTGGGCGTGGCCGTGGGGGCCTGCGCCATCTCCGGCGGTCCATACGCGGGCCACGCCGAGGCCAATGACGGCTGCGCGCCGCTCTTTCCGGTGGATGTCTACGTGCCGGGCTGCGCGCCGCACCCCTGGTCCATCCTGGACGGGTTTTTGCGCCTGCTTGGCCGCGGCGAAACGGGATAGGCGCTTACTTCAGAAGCGTTGCGGAAGAGGCCGCGGTCTCTGGCTGGGCCATCGGCAGCCGCAGGATGAGGGTGGTGGCGCCGGGCTCCTCGGTGTTCAGCGACAGGGTGCCGCCCATGGTGCGCACCATGAGCCGGGCGGAATAGGTGCCCAGGCCGGTGCCGCCCGACTTGCCCGCCGTGGCGTACTTCTCGAAGAACCGGTCCCGGATGGACTTCGGCACCTCGCCGTGGTTGCGGACGAAGACCTCGGCCAGAGGGCCCTCCTGCACCAGGCGCACGGTGATCTCGTCGCCTTCGGGCGAGGCCTCGGCGGCGTTCTTGAGCAGGTTGGAGAACACCGCGTCAAGCAACCTGCGCTCGCCCTGCACGTAAAACGTACCGCCCGGGCAATCGGAAACGATGCTCAGCCGCAGGCCCTTGCCGTCCACCAGCGGGCGCAGCTCCGTACGCTGCATCTCCACCACCGCGCACAGGTCCACGGGCTCGACCTGGGGCTTGAAGACCCCGGCCTCCATGGCGTGCAGGTCGATGGACAGGGTGATGAGGTCCTGCATCCGCCGGGTCAGGGTGCGCACCTCGGCCACCACCTGGGTCTGCTCCGCGTTGAGCGGCCCCAGGAGCTCCAGCAGCTCCATGGCGTTCTGCATGGACCCCAGCGGGCTCTTCAGGTCGTGGCGCACCACGCTCTCCACGTCGGAGCGCATGCTCTCGGCCTTCTTGCGCTCGGAGATGTCGCCCACCACGCCCAGGTAGCCGCTGAAGCGGTTGGCCGCGTCGGTCATGGGCCGGATGCGGACCGACACCCACTGGCTCTTCCCGCGCGCGTTCATGATGCGCAGCTCCAGGTCCACCTCGCGCTTGTTGGTCAGGGCATCGTTCCAGACGGCGAGAAACGCCTCCCGGTCCTCGCGCACGATGCTGTCAATCCAGCGGACGCCGGACAGGCTCTCCAGGGTGCGGCCGCTCAGGCGCTGCATCCGCTCGTTGGCGAACACGAGCCTGCCGCGAACGTCGGTCTCGAACACGCCCACCGGGGCCTGGCGGATGAGCCCGGAAAGACGCCGCTCGCTCTGGCGCAGGGCCATCTCGGCCTTGCGCTGGGCGGTGATGTCGCGCCCCATGGCCACCACGCCCAGGCATTCGCCCTCCGGGTCCACCACGGCGGTTTTGACCACGTTGACCCAGTATTCCTGGTCGGCGGGCTGCATGCGCTGGGTGAAGCTCACGGGCTCACGGGTCTTGCGGGCCAGGGCGCTGGTGGAAAGCTGGATGCGCAGTTCCTCGCCGCTGAAGACCTCGGCCAGCGGACGGCCCAGGAGCGACTCGCGCTCGCTGCCCACAAGGGTGCAGAAGGTCTGGTTCAGCTCGCGCAGCACATCGTTCTCGTCGGTGACGTAGATGCTGTCCTGGGCGGATTCGAGCATGGCGCGCAAGAGCCCCTCGCTCTGGCGCAGGGCGGCTTCGGCGTTGCGACGCTCCGTGATGTCGCGGGTGATGGACACCTCGCCCAGCCACTCGCCCGTTATGTCGAACACCGGGGAGCGGTGCACGCTCAAATGGCGCGGCCCGCCGGGCGCTTCCTGGGTCAGCTCGTAGGACAGGGAGGCGAAGCCGCCATCGTGCGGGGTGGCCTTGGCCTCAAACCCGCTGGGGTCGAGGCTGTCGAAGAACCGTCCGTCCTCGCGGCCCAGAATCTCGTCGCCGGGCAGCCCCGCCAAACGGCAAAAGGCCGGGTTGACCTCGCGGTACACGCCCTGCGCGTCCTTGAAGGCGATGCCGTCCCCGGCGGACGCCAGGATGGCGCGCAACAGGCCCTCGCTGCGGCGCAGGGATCGTTCCGCCTGCTTGCGCACGGTGATGTCGTGGCCGATGAAGAACAGGCAGGTGCGGCCGTTGTGCAGGGTGATGGGCGCGGCGTCCAGCTCCATGTCCCGCACCTCGCCGGACTTGAGCTTGTGGCGGCTGGCGAAGCGCGCCGCGCCGGTGCTGCTCAGGCTGTGAAAGAGCTCCCGGATCTGCTCGTTGGACAGCAGGCTGACCTGGGTGGCGGAAACAGTCGCCACCTCGCTCGGGTGGTAGCCATAGAACTCGCAGGCCGCTGCATTGGCCCCGACGATGCGCGCCGTCTCCGGATCGACCAGGAACATCACGGCCCGGCTGGACTCGAAGGCCGCACGGAAGACGCTGCCGTCCGGCAGACCGTGGACCGCTTGGTCAAGCTGCGTGGTCTTGTTGTGCGCGCTCATGGGTGCCCTCGGGGGGAGCCAAAACTACGTATACCCATGTTTCGGGGCAGTGTAAAACAGATTCTTGCAAAAAGCCGGGCACTAACCAACTTTCTGCAAACTGGCGGCATAGAAGAACTCGCCGGAAGCCACGTCCGGAGGCGTGGTCCAGGAGGCGGCCAGGCGGACCTCGGGATGCGCTTCAAGGAACCGGGAAATCTGGCGCTGGTTCTCCTCGGCGCAAAGGGTGCAGGTGAGGTAGTGGAGCTGCCCGCCCGGCGCAAGGGCGGCAAAGGCGCTTGCGAGCATCGCGGCCTGGGTGCGCGCCAGGGCGGCCACGTCTGTCGGCTGCCGCTTCCACTTGATGTCCGGCCTGCGCGAGAGCGTGCCCAGGCCGGTGCAGGGCGCGTCGAGCAGGATGGTCCCCGGGGGCGAGGCAAGCGGGGGCGGGACATCGGCCCGGGCGCGGCACACGAGCAGCCGCCCGGCGTCCACGGCCGGGGCCAGTTCGCGCTTCAGGGCGCGCAGGCGGCCCAGATGGGTGTCGCTGGCGACGACCAGGGGAGCGCCCGCTTCCAGAACAAGCCGCGTCTTGCCGCCGCGACCGGAGCAGGCGTCCCACACCGGGCTCGGCCAGCGCTGCGGGTTCAGCGCGGCCAGCACCTGGCGCGCGGCAAAGCCCTGGCGGTACAGGGCGGCGCGCTCGGCCTCTGTCAGGGCCAAGTCCTCAATGAGCGTCGCAAGGCCGGTGCCAGGCTGAAAGGCCAGCCCCAAGCCCTGGCGGCCCAGGCAGGCCGGGTGCGCGCCCAGGCGGCGCGACAGGGCCAGGGCGGCCTCGTCCCCAAGCAGCGCGGCGTCCACGGCCAGGCCCATGGCGGGCGGGCGGGCCTGGGCCTTGAGGTACCGCGCCGCGTCCTCCTTGGAATACTCCTTGAGCCACAGGCGCACGATCCACTCCGGGCAGGAGTAGTAGCGCGAGAGCACCTCGGCCTCGTCCTTGGCGCCGTCCTTGTAGGGCGTCACCGTGCGCGCGGCCTCGGCCATGTCGGCCACGCGGCGCAGCACGGCGTTGAACAGGCCGGAGAGGTGCGCGCGCGTGTAGCCCTTGGCCCAGTCCACGGCCCAGTTCACGCTGGCGTAGACGGGCACGCGGTCCAGGTGGATGATCTCGTGCGCGGCCAGGCCCAGGGCGAGCATGGCCTCGTCCGGCAGGCGGCGCGAGGGGTCGAGAAAGCGCGCCAGGAGCGCGTCAAGCCGCCCCTTGAGGCGGCAGTAGCCATACACCAGCTCGGTCACCAGCCCGGCGTCGCGATCCGACAGGGGATCGGACGTGAGCGCGGTGTCCAGGGCGGCTTGCAGGTCGCGGCCTTCGATGAGACAGGCGGCGAGACAGTCGAGCGCGGCGGCGCGGGCTGGAGGAAGCTGAGCCACAGGCCGGGCCTAGCGTCTGCGGCGGCGACGGCCAGAGCCCTCGCCCCCCTGGCGGGGCTCGCCAGAACGCCCGCCGTCGCGGCCTCCCTCGCGGCCTCTGGACGCGGACTCCGCGGCCTCGGGCTTGCGGCCCTCGGGCAGGGGCGGCGGGGTGTGCATGGCCTTCTGGTAGGCGCTGTCCAGCAGCATGGCGAGCAGCAGCGCCTGGTCGTCGTCCTGGCTCATGGCGCGGACAACGTCCACGTAGCGGCGCATGCGCTCCTGCTCCAGGCTGTCCTTGGCGCGCCACTTGGCCTCCAGCACGGTGGTGATGCGCTGGGTCACGTGGGCGGCCAGGTCGGCCTCGGTGGGCAGCGCCCGCTCCTGAAGCTGGATGCCGTACTGCCGGGAGATGCGCATGAGCTCCATCTTCTGCATCACGTCCACGAGCGAGATGACCGTGCCCGCGGCCCCGGCGCGGCCCGTGCGGCCCGCGCGGTGGATGTAGCTCTCCGGGTTCTCGGGCGGGGAATACAGGATCACGTGGCTCAGGCCCGGAATGTCGATGCCGCGCCCGGCCACGTCGGTGGCGATGAGGAAGCGCAGCTGGCCCGCGCGCACGCTTGAAAGCACCTGGTCGCGGCGCGCCTGGGTCAAGTCGGCGGAAAGCTCGTCGGCATTGTAGCCGAAACGGCCCAGCACGGCGGTCAGGTAGTGCACGTCGGACTTGGTGTTGCAGAAGATGATGGCGCTCTCCGGGCTCTCCATCTCCAGAATGCGCATGAGCGCGCGGTCCTTGCCCATGCTGGGCACCTCGTAATAGGCGTGGGTCATGTCCGCGATGTGCACCTGCCCCTCGGACAGGGACAGCCGGCCCGGATCGGTGAGGAACTCCTGGGCCAGGCGCAGCACCTGCTGCGGGAAGGTGGCCGAGAACATGGCCCCGTGGATCCTCTTGCGCGGCGGCAGGTAGCGCTGGATGTCCTTCATGTCCGGGTAGAAGCCGATGGAGAGCATCCGGTCGGCCTCGTCGAAGATGAGCGTGGACAGCTCGGCCAGGGAGAGCGAGCGCTTGAGCAAATGGTCGAGCACGCGGCCCGGGGTGCCCACCACGATCTGCGCGCCGCGCTTGAAGGCCTCCAGCTGGGTTGCATAGCCCACGCCGCCGTAGACGGCCACGCACTCCACGCCCGTGCCGGCGAAGAGCGTGGTGGCCTCCGCCGCGACCTGCTGGGCCAGCTCGCGCGTGGGCACCAGGATAAGGGCCTGGCAGGAGGTGTGGGCGGGCTTGAGGCGGCCCAGAAGCGGCAGCAGGAAGGCCCCGGTCTTGCCGGAGCCGGTGCGCGCCTGGACCATGATGTCGCGGCCTTTCAGCATGTAGGGCAGGGCCTGCTCCTGCACGGGCATGAGCTTGCCCCAGCCCGCGCGGGCGCAGGCGTCCTGCAGCTGCGGCGGCAGGTCGGCCAGACGCACTTCGGGCAGGGCGTCCTCCGGGGCGATCTCGCCCACGGCCTCGGGTTTGGGGGCCTTGGCCTGCTCCTCTGCAAACAGCAGGGCCTTCTGCACCTGGGTCAGGCCATGGGCCTGGACATACTGCGGGCGGGCGGGCGCGGCCTGTTCCGCATTGCCGGAATTGGCGTCTGCCGTGCCGTGAATCTCTTTCTCGTCGTGCTCCATGAAAAATCAGCTCCCGCGCGTCTGACCCGGCCCGAAGCCCGTGGGGTTCGAGGCCGCGTGCGCGCTCTGGTCGGTTGTTGGATGGATTCTGGTCCCGCGCACCCCGTCCACCACGGCCAGGGCCGAGGCCACGAGGCCGGAGACATCGGCCACGTTGGCCGGAAGAATGAGCGTATTGTTGGCCTTGGCCAGGTTGCCGAACTCGGCGATGTACTTCTCGGCCAGGCGCACCTTGGCCGCGTCCATGCCTCCCTCGTTGCCAAGGGCCTCGGCCACGCGGCGGATGCCCTCGGCCGTGGCCTGGGCCACGATCTCGATCTCGCTGGCGCGGCCCTCGGCCTCATTGATGCGCTTCTGCTTCTCGCCCTCGGAAACATTGATGGCCTGCTGGCGCTGGCCCTCGGCCATGTTGATGCGCGCCTGCCGCTCACCCTCGCTTCGGGCGATCTCGGCGCGCTTCTCGCGCTCGGCCTTCACCTGCAGCTCCATGGCCGCCATGATGCTGGCCGGGGGGTTGATGTCCTTGATCTCGTAGCGCAGCACCTTGATGCCCCAGTTGAGCGCGGCCTCGTCCACGGCGGTGATGACCTGATGGTTGATGGTCTCGCGCGTCTCAAAAGTCTTGTCCAGGTCGATCTTGCCGATGGCCGAGCGCAAGGATGTCTGCGCCAGCTGGATGGCCGCCTGGTAGTAGTTCTCGATGCCGTAGCTGGAGAGCTTGGCGTCGCGCACCTCAAGGTAGATCACGCCGTCGATGGAGACCGAAACGTTGTCGCGGGTGATGCAGACCTGGGGCGGAATCTCCAGCACCTCCTCCTTCATGCTGCGCTTGTAGGCCACGCGGTCGATGAAGGGGATGAGGATGTGGAAGCCCGCGCCAAGGGTGTTGCTGTACTTGCCCAGGCGCTCCACGATGAACTCCGACTTCTGCGGCACCACCACCGCCGTTTTGGCGAAGACGATGATGACCAGGACGGCCAGCAGGACAAGTATGAAGATTCCGCCATCCATCACGATGCTCCTTGCTGCTGCGGGTTTACGGCCTGCGCGCGACGCACGAGGTACGCGCCCGTGTCGTTCTTGGCCTGGCCGACGATGACCACGTCCTCGCCCTCGCCGATGGTCTCCTCCGATTCCGCCCGCCAGAAGCTGCCGCGGAACTTGATCTCGCCCGGCTTGCCCGGCCCCATGGCCCGCGTGGCCACGGCGGGCTTGCCCGCGCCCACGTCGCCGAAGTCCGGCTCCGCGTCGCCTCCGGCCTCGGAATGGGTGCGGCCCCGGAACACGCGCAGAAACATGCGCCGCAAAAGCGCCAGCCCGGCCAGGGAGGCCGCGATGAACACCACGAACTGCCCGCCCACGCCAAGCCCCAGGGCATAGGCCGCAAGGGAGGCTGCGAACGCCCCTAGGGCGAAAAACAGCAGCACAAAGCCCGGCAGGGCCATCTCCGCAAGCAGGAACACCGCCCCGGCCAGGAACCAGATGACGTGCGCAGTCCAGAAGCCGTCCATGCAAACCCTCCTCGCTCTCTTGCCTGCAATACGCCAATGCCGGACACACGGCAAGGGCCGAGGGCGCGGCCCGCCCGCCGCGGGAGGGGCCACGTTGACACGCATTCCCCCAGCCGGTACACGTTCGCCGCAACAGAGCGCATTTCAACGCGCGAGGAGAACAGCCCGCATCCGTCCGCGCCAGCGGCCCCACTCAGAACCGGGAGGCCCAGATGCTCTGCACCCAAAACGCCGCCGACACGACGCCAACCCAAGGCATTGGCCACACCTGCTGGATAGATCTTTGTGAGCCCAGCCAGGACGAGGTGCGCCGCGCTGCCAGTCTGGCCGGGGTGGACGAGCGCCTCATCGAGCACGCCCTTGACCTGCACGAGTGCCCGCGCATCGAGGTGGACGACGAGGCGACGCTGATCATCTTGCGCGCCCCGTTCCTGGAGACGCGCGGCGGCGGCTCGCGCCACTCCACCCTGCCCGTGGGCGTGGTGCTCTCGCGCACAGCGGTGATTACCGTGCGCCGCCAGGAGGACGCCCCACTGGCCGACATCCTGCGCCGCAGCTGGGGCCGCAACGGCCACCCGGACCTGCCCGGCCCCTTCCGCCCGGAGCAGCTCATCTGCGCGCTCATCAAGGGCGTGGCCCAGCTCTTCATGCACTACCTGAAGGACATCAGCGCGCGCATCCAGGAAGTGGAGCAGGACCTGGCGCGCTCGCGCTCGAACGAAGACCTCATGGTCCTGCTCTCGCTGCAGAAGTCCGTCACCTACTTCCACTCCGCCCTCAAGACCAACGACTTCATCATTGACCGGCTGGAGCGCAAGGGCCTCATGGTGGGCGCCTGCGCGCGCCTCGCCTTTTCCGAGGACGAGGCCGACGTGTTCGACGACGCCCTGACCGACATCCGCCAGGGCATCTACATGTGCAAGATCTTCAACGAGGTCCTGAATTCCGTCTCCGGCGTCTATTCCTCCATCATCTCCAACAGCGTCAGCCAGATCATGAAGGTGCTGACCTCGATCACCGTCGTGCTCATGATCCCCACCCTCATCACCAGCATGTACGGCATGAACATCGACCTGCCCCTGCAAAGCCACGCCAGCGCCTTCGCCTTTGTCGCGGGGGGCACGGCCATCCTCACCACGGCCATCATCCTGCTGCTCAAGCGCAGCAAGATGCTCTAGCACCAGGCCCCGAACAAATCCGGCTCCCGGCGTCCCGGCTAATGCGTCCTGCCCGCTCCGCCGATAAGACGGGCAACAGGAGGCCGTCACCATGAGCCGCCGCATCCGAGACGCCTTGACCCACCGTCTGAACCCGCTGCACCTCTATTGCCGCCTGCGCGAAATGGGCCTGTCCTGCGCCCTGGCCCGCACGCTCACCGCCGGGTACGAGCGCGCGGTCTACCGGCCCCTGGCCGGCTAAGCCGCCGCGCCCCCCTGCGCTGGCCCCGGCGGAAGCCCGTTTTCGCCGCGGCCCAGCGCAAGCCCCCCGGCCAACCTGCTGGCCATATGTTGGCCCGCCTGTTGGCCCGCGCGCCGGAATTCTTGACAGGGCCGCGCCTTGGGGCGATTGTCCGGCAGACGCGCGCGAGGCCGTTCTCGCCGCCCGCGCCGCGCGCCATCTTCCTGCCGGAGGTTTTCCCATGACCACGCCCGACGACTCCAAGGCGGCCTTCGCCTGCCCCACGCAAACGCCCCGCGACCTCTCCCGGGACGCCGAGCGCGCCCGGCTCATCATCGAGATGCTGCCCTACATCCGCGAGTTCGCCGGGCAGACCGTGGTCATCAAGTACGGCGGCAACGCCATGATCGACGAGACGCTGAAGCAGAGCTTCGCCCGCAGCGTGGTGCTGCTCAAGTACGTGGGCGTCAACCCCATCGTCGTGCACGGCGGCGGCCCGCAGATCGGCAAGATGCTCAAGGCCCTGAACATCGAGAGCCACTTCCGCCAGGGCCTGCGCGTCACCGACGACGCCACCATGGACGTGGTGGAGATGGTGCTGGTGGGCAAGGTCAACAAGGAGATCGTGAACCTGCTGAACCTGGCCGGGGGCCGGGCGGTTGGGCTTTCCGGCAAGGACGGCATGCTCATCCGCGCCGAGAAGAAGGAGCTGGCCGTGAGCCGCGAGGCCGCGCCGCCCGAGATCATCGACCTGGGCATGGTGGGCGAGGTGACGGCCATCGAGACCGGCGTGCTCAAGTCGCTCATGGGCTCGGGCATCATTCCGGTCATCGCGCCCGTGGGCGTGGACGACGAGGGCCGCACCTACAACATCAACGCCGACTCCGTGGCCGGGGCCGTGGCCGGGGCCATGAACGCCAAGCGCCTGCACCTGCTTACCGACGTGCCCGGCATTCTGGACAAGGACAAGCAGCTCATCGCCTCCATGACCAGCACCCAGGCCTTCCAGGCCATCGAGAACGGCGTGGTGGTGGGCGGCATGATCCCCAAGCTCCAATGCGCGCTGGAGGCCATCATGGCCGGGGTGGAGAAGGCGCACATCATCGATGGCCGCGTGGAGAACTGCGTGCTGCTGGAGCTCTTCACCGCCTGCGGCATCGGCACGGAGATCACCCGCTAGGCGGCCCTGTTCTGAAAACGCCACGGGCGGCCTCTCCACGCCGGAGGGGCCGCCCGTTTTTTTGCTGATCGCCCGGACTACGCCGCGGCCACGAACCCCTGTTCCGGCGCAGGGCCGGGATTCTCGCCATCGGCGTCCCGGCGTATCTGCTCCACGATGCCGCCCAGGTTGCGCGCCTGGTCGGCCAACTCGCCCACGGCCCTGGCCGACTCGTCCATGGCCCGGCTGGTCTGCCGGCTGATGCGGCTCATGTGCTCCACCGCGCCGCTGACCTCCCGCCCGGCGTCTCCCTGGTGGCGCGAGGCCTCGGCGATGGCGCGGATCTCGCTTGAGGTCCGCGAGGCCAGGGCCACGATCTCGCCCAGGGCCGAGGCCGAGGCGTCGGCCTGGCTGGTGGCCTCGTTCACGGCCTGGCCCGCCAGGTCCACCTGCTCCAGGCTGGTCCGGGTCTCCGCCTGGATGCCGCGCACGGCCTGGTCCACCTGCTTGGTGGCGGTCTGGGTCTTTTCCGCCAGCTTGCGCACCTCGTCGGCCACCACCGCGAAACCCCGGCCCGCGTCGCCCGCGCGCGCGGCCTCGATGGCCGCGTTCAGCGCCAGCAGGTTGGTCTGGTCCGCGATGTCGTCGATCACCGAGATGATGCGGCCAATGTCCTCGCTCCTGGCGCGCAGGGCGTCCATGCTGGCGCGCAGGGCCTCGGCGCGGTCCTGCACCGCCGCCACCACGCGGGCCACCTGGGCCACGGTGTTCGCGCCCTCGTCCGCCCGGGCGCGCGCGGTTTCGGCGATGTCCGCGGCGCGCGCGGCCCCGGTCTCGGCCTCGGCCACGCACGAGAGCAGCCGCTCCACGGTGGCCACCGACTCGCCGGACAGGCGCGACTGCTCCACGGCCCCGGCCGCCGACTGTTCCACCTGAGTGGAGAGCTGCTGCGAGGACGCGGCCAGGCGGTCCACCACCTCGGCCATGCGGCCCGCCGCCAGGCGCATCCCGTCCCGGCGCGAAAGCTCGGCCTTGAGCCCGGCCTCGCGGGCCTCCTCCACGGCCAAACGGGCGCGTTCGGCCTCGCTGGCCGCCTCCTCGCCGCGCTCCTCGGCCAGGGCGATCTCCTTCTGCAGCTCGGTCACCATGGTCCGCAAGGCCCGGGCCATCTTGCCCAGCTCGTCGCGCCGGTTCACCGCCAGCTCGGCGGAAAGATCGCCTTCGGCCACGCGCTCGGCAAAGGCCAGGGTCTTTTTCAGGGGACGGTTGATGTCGCTCGTCACATACGCGCCAAAACACAGGGAGGTAAGCACCGCCAAAACCGCTGCGATAAGCAGGGTCAGGCGGGCCTGCGCGGCCAGGGGCAGGGCCGTGTCCAGAAAGGCGGCGGTGCTGGCGCGCTCCTGCTCCTGCAGCACATCCAGAGCGGCCTCCACGCGGTTCAGGGCGTCGCGCGCCTCGCGCATGGAGAGCGCCATGGCCCCGAAGCGCATGTCCCCGTCCAGGAGCTCCAGCACCTTCCTGTGCCGCGCGCCCCAGGCGTCCCAGGCGTCCGTGAACTCCAGCCAGGCCTCGGCCTTGGAGTTTTCGCCAGGCAAGGCCTCGTGCGCGGCCATGGCGGCCTCGGCCTGGCTCCAATATTTCGCCAGATCCGTCTTCTGCGCCTCCCGGAGGGCCGGGTTCTCCATGGCCTCCGGGATGAGCAGGGTGCGTTCCGCGCGCTGGATGCCGGTGAGGGCGTGGCGCAGCTGGGCCAGCTGCCGCTGCCCGGGCATCCGCCGCTGCACGGTTTCGCCCAGGGCGTTGCCTGTTTTCTCGATGCCCAGATACCCCACGGCGGCGATGGCCAGGGTGATGACGGAGGCGGCGGCGAGTCCAAGGGCGATCTTGCCCCAGACCGGGATGTTGCGCATGGCGGTGCTCCTGTGGGTTGTGGGGACCGGATTCGATCCCGCACCCACCCCCTACTCCGCCCGCGCCGGTGCGTGGTGTTGCCTGGGTGACCTCTCTGTGACGTTTTGGCGACAGGGGCCGCGCCCTTGCGCCCGGCGCGATTTCCGGGCTATGCATCGGCCAAGCTCCACCCGCGCGCAACCGCCCGCACCCACCCACCCATCCGAGGAGGTCCCCCATGTCCGCCGACGCCACGCTCTCACCCGGACCGCTTTTGGCCCTGTCCGCAGCGTACTGGAGATCCTGCGCCCTGCACGCGGCCGTGGCCCTCGACGTGTTCACCCCGCTGGAGAGCGGCCCGGCCACGGCGCGGGACCTGGCGCCACACCTGGGTTGCGAGCCCAGGGCCCTAGACATGCTGCTCACGGCCATGTGCGGACTTGGCCTGCTCACGCGGCAGGGAGACGCGCTTGCCCTCACGGACCAGTCCCGCGCCTTCCTGGTGCGCACGCGGCCAGGCTACCAGGGGCACATCATCCGCCACCACATGAACCTGGTGGAGTCCTTTGGCCACATGGCGCAGGCCGTGCGCACGGGCAGCCGCGTGCGCGGCGGCGCGGCCTGGGCCGAAGCCGACCGGCAGGACTTTCTGCTGGGCATGTTCAACCTGGCCATGGGCATCGCGCCGCGCCTTGTCCCGCAGCTGGACCGCCTGCTCACCGAGGCCGGGCTGCCCGGCATGGACGGCCGCGCCCGCGCGCTGGACCTGGGCGGCGGGCCGGGCACCTACGCCATCCACTTCTGCCTGGCCTATCCCGGGCTCTCGGCCACGGTGTACGACCTGCCCACCACCCGGCCCTTTGCCGAGGCCACGGCCGGGCGCTTCGGCCTGAGCTACGCTTCGGACCATGAGCAAGGCCAGGGGCCAGGGCCGCGGCTCTCCTTCGCCCCGGGCGACTACACCAAAGACGCCGTGCCCGCCGGGTTCGACCTGGCCTGGCTCTCGCACATTCTGCACGGCGAGGCCCCGGAAGTGGCGGCGGAGATCGTGCGCAAGGCGGCAGACGGGCTCAAGCCCGGCGGGGTGCTGCTGGTGCACGAGTTTCTGCTGAACGACGGCAGGGACGGACCGGAGTTTCCCGCCCTGTTCGCGCTCAACATGCTGCTGGGCACGGACGGAGGGCAATCGTACACAGGCGGGGAGATCGGCGGGATGCTCGCGGCGGCCGGACTTGCCAAGGTGGCGCGGCTCGACTTCCGCGGGCCGAACGACAGCGGCGTGGTGGCGGGGGTGAAGCCCTAGGGCCGCACCCCCGCTTTCGCCTACTGCAAGGCGTCGAGGACGTTGATGAGTCCGGCGGGGTTGAAGCTGACTCCGGCCTTGACCGAGGTCTTGGTGCTCTTGGTGGTCGTGCTGGTGGAGGTGCCGCCCGGGATGGCCGTGGTGGACGTGCTGGTGCTGCTGGAACTGGAGGAGCCCACGTCCCAGCTCTTCTTGGCCGTCGGCCAGGGGGCCTGGCCCAGGGCGCGCAGGGTCTCGCGCCGGGACAAGTCCTCCGCGCCCTTGTCAACGCCCCCGTTCGCGCCGACAGCTCCCTGCTGGTTGGGCAGGCTCAGCACCCACTCGCCGCGCCCCGCGCGGTGCGCCGGGTAGCGGCCCGAGGCGGTGACGCCGTTCTGCCGCGCGGCCAGGGTGAACCAGCGCACCACCGTGCCGCCGCCATTCTCCTGCGCGGCCTCCGGCACCACGGAGAACGAGGCGCCGCTGCCGGCGTTGCGCCAGGCGCTCGCCACGCCGCTGCGGCCCGTCTCCAGGGCGCTTTCAAGCATCTGCTGGTCGCCCAGGTCCATGATGTCCAGCGGCGAAAGCTCTCCGGACGCGGCCTGCGCGGCCTGCTCCGCGCTGGTGCGCGCCGGGAAGCCGCCCACGGGCACAAGGCGCACGCTCACGGTGGAGGGCGAAAGCACGTAGGCCTCGCCGGTCTCCTCCTGGCTGTTCATGGACATGACGCCCTGGTTGGCGCCCATCCAGCCGTTCTTGAAGAACTGGGCGGACTGCGCCCCCTGGTTGATGGCGTTCAGCAGCACCTTGTTGGTCTGGTACTGGCGCTTGATCAGCACATCCTGCTGGCGGTAGCCCTCTTTGGTCAGGGTGAGGAAGTGGTCCTGGTTGCGCGCCAGATCCACCTGGCAGGGGGCCACGCAGGCGGCCTTGCCGTCCACGGCCACGCCGACCCCGGCGGGGTCCGTGGACACGGGCACCGGCTGCGTGAGCACGGTGGGGGCGCAGGCGCAGAGCAGGACAACACAGGCCAGGGGCGTCAATCGTTTCAGCATCGGGACTCCTTTCAGGCGCAAGCGTGTGCGAAGCGCATTTCATATTTTTGCAATCCGTAGCATAAAGCCGACAAACGCGCCAGAGTCGAACGCGCGGCGCATTGCCGCCCACGGCCAGCGGCGGCGCGGACGGCGGGGAAACACAGCGGAGGAACGGCGCATGCGGCGAGCGGAAGCGGAGATAGCGGCGCATCTGGCGCAGGGGCTGCCCCTGGACGCGGACAGCCTCGCGACCATCCATGAGGCCCTGGGCGAGGCGGACCCGGCGCGGGCCTTTGCGCGTCTGGCGGCGGACCCGGAGGCCTCCGAGCACGCGCCCCTGCTGGCCCTGGCCTTCTCGCCGGGAGCGGCCTCGCGGCGCGCCCTGGAGCCGGCCCTGGCCCTGGCCGGGCTGGATGCGGACGGTGCGCGCGAGCTGGCGAAACGGGTGGGGCGACGGGTTGCTGATGACGTGCCCCTGCTGCTGCCCGACGGCTCCCGCCTTGCGCCGCGCCTGTCCGCGCCGGAGCTGGCTGCCCGCGCAGAGGAGTTCGTGCGCCGCCTGCGGCCCGAGGCGACCCCGCCGCCCGAATTGCGGCGCATCCTGGCGGAGCGCTTCGCTGCTGACAAGGCCGGACTGGGGCTGGATCTGGCCGTGGCCCTGCGACACTGCCGCCTGGAGTGGTCCCCGGGCCGGGTGTTCTTTGTGGCCGCGCTGCTGGAGCGCTCGCGGGAACAGGACGACATCGCCGCGCTGGTGGCCTGGGCCGTGTGGTTCCTGGCCCTGGCCGGTCCGGACTTCGATCCGCGCCAGGCGCTGCGCGGGCGCAGGCAGGCGCTCGTCAGCCTGCTGCGCCAGGCCGAGGCCCAGGAGGAGGCACAGGAAGGCGCGAGCTTCGAGGTGCGCATGTCGCAGGGGCAGCGCAGCGGCTACGTGCACGGCCCGGACCTGCGGGCGGAGCTGGCCCTGCTGGACTGCGCCTGCGCGCTGGTGCTGGGCCTGCCGGGGGAGACGCTTGACGCGGCCGTGCGCGACCTGGGCGAGGCGGCCGACGCGCAGGAGCTTTTGCGGCTTTTGGCGGACTAGGCTGGCGCGCGTGCTCCAGGTGCGCAAAAAAGCCAGCGGGTCGCCCCGCTGGCTTCATGAATACAGCTAACATCGGCAACGCAACAACTAGTCGAGCGCTTGCAGGACGCGGGCCTTGGTGTAGGCGAAGCGCAGGATGTCGTACTCGAAGGGCGTGTCCGTGGTGTAATAGCGGAAGGGCACCTCGGAGCGCGTATTCACCGCGCGCACGCCGGTGTTGATGTTCCGGGCCAGGGCGTGGTCGGAGATGCCCGCAAGGTCGAAAAGATACTCCATCTGGTAATAGGCGAAGACCATGTCGCCAGCGGTGCCCACCGTGTCGCGCGCGTTGGACGGGCCGTAGAACGGGAGCACGATGTACGCGCCATTGGGCACGCCCCAGACGCTCAGCGTCTGGCCGAAGTCCTCCTTCTCGACCTCGAAGCCGAGGTCCGTGGCCACGTCGAACAGGCCGCCAACGCCCAGCACCGTGTTGGTGACCAGGCGGATGAGCGTCACGTTCACCTTGTTCTGGTCGGCCTGCAAGGCCGAGTTCGCCAGATGCGGCACCTCGTTCAGGTTGCCGATGAAGTTCGACACCCCGGCGCGCACGGGCCTGGGAAAGACCTTCTGGTACCCGGTGACGATGGGCACGAAGATCATGCGGTCGAACCTGGCGTTGAAGTTGTATGTCAGGCGGTTCATGCGCTCCACGGGATCGTACACGTACAGCATGGACTCCCGCTCAACGCGCTGCACGCTCTCGGCGTCCACCGCGCGCGACACGGGAACGCGGAAGGACGTCTCGGGCAGGGTGTGCTCCGGGGCCTGGCGTTTTGCGGCGCAGGCGCACAAAGCCAGCGCAAGGGCAAGCAGCGCGGCTCCCCTGACAACAGCGGGCGACAGCAGCGTGGAGTGTTTCATCATGCCACCCTATTTCCGGATGAGTTCGAGCATCTTCTGCGCAAACCCGGCGTATTGCAGGTTGCCGCAGTGCCCGCCATGCGGGAAGAACACGCCGCGTGCGCCAAACACCTCTTTGAGGTAGCCCAGCTCGCGCTCGTTCAGGATCGGGTCGTCCTCGTTGCCGATGACGTACACGTTGTCCGCGTTGCGCAGGAAAGGACCGAGGCTCGACAGGGTGCAGGCGGCCAGCGCCCTCTCCTTGGTCATGCCGGGCTCCCGGGACTGGAGGTAGGGGAGCAGGAACTCGTCGAAATACTCCTCGAAGGAGATCCGGCTCGCGGCGCTGAAATACGGGAGCAGCGGCTCGCTGGTTCCCAGCTTCTTGCCGGCGGGCACGATGTATCCGGCCCCCAGGCACACGTCGGAGGTGAAGATCATGGACGAGGCGGTGACCCGGAAGCCCACCCCGATGATCTGCTTCAGCTCATTGTCGCTGGCCTCCAGTCCGTCGAAGAAGCGGTACAGCACCTCGCTGTCCAGGCGGCCGATGTGGTTGGTCCGGTAGAACTCGGAAAAGCTGTCGATGAACTTGGTCACCGCATGCTGCGGCGTCTCGTTCGGGTCTGTCTCGTCCAGCCAGGAATCGAAGACCAGGGCGGAATTATAGAGGTCCACCGGCGGGTTGATTACGAGCACCTTCTGGAAGTTGAAGACCTTGTCCGCCTGGTCGCGCCTGGCCAGAAACGCCGAATGCAGCCCGCCGAGGCTGTAGCCGGTGACGCTGTAGCCTGTGACCTTGGCCGTCTTCTCCACGTCCTGCTTCACCCAGCGCATCAGGGTGTACAGATCCTCCACGTCATAGGGCACATACCCGGAAATGCCGTGCCTGGACAGGCTGACGATGGAATTGAAGTGCGTGGGCGAGGAGATCCCTACTGCGTGGTAGCCAGCGCTGTAGAACAACTGTTGCAGAAACCGCACCTTGGGCGAATTGAACCGGCCCCCGGTCCCGGCGATGACGAAGATCAGCGGGGCTTCTTTCTTCTGCAGCATGACGGAGTATTCAATGCTGTCGGTGTACCAGAACAGCTCAGGAATGCGGCGGCCATCGATGGCGATGGACCGGGTCTCCGGAACCAGCTCCGCGGCGTCCGCCGGCAGCTGGTAGCGCAGCGCGGGCGGCGTGCCGTACACCGTGGCCTTGTATCGGTTGGCAAAGGGGTAGCGCGGGGCATCGGCGGAAGCGTCCGCAGGGGCGTTCGCCAGGGCGACGCCCGCAACGCAGCACAGCAGCACCTGGAACAAGGCGAAGGTGAACAGACGCGTCATGTGATCCCCGGGCAAGAAGTTCCCTCACGGCTCGACGGCTTCCGCAGCTGGCCGACATGGCCAAGACAGCCCCGCGCTTTCGTCTGCGCAAGGAAGCGGCCAGCAACACCAAGCAATTTTTTCTTCAGCGCAAGCACCATACAAGATGCGCGCCAGAATGTCCCGCCGGAGACGCGGACAGCCAGAGCGCACGAAAAGACGCATGAGCGGCGGAGGGGCCGCCGGAAGCTCAGGCCCTCTGCGCCACCTCGCGCGGAGCGCGCCAGAGCAGCCAGGTCAGCCGGGCGAGCAGCACAACGCCGAGCACGCAAAACGCCGTGCCGGAGAGCAGGAGCGCGGGATCGAAATCAACCGTGTCCAGGTTCGGCATGCGGATGACATACACCGCGACCTCGACCAGCAGCCCCACCAGGAGCAGCAGCAGGCCGTAGCCGTGGCAGTGGTGGTCCACACGGGCCTGCACCGGGGTCAGGCCCGCGGGGTACACCCCGATGAATTTCATGAGCGTCTCGCGCTCCTCCAGGGCCACCCCCAGGGCCACCAGGATGGTGCCCAGGCCCTCCAGGATCTCCTCCATGCCGTGCTGCAACTCCGCGACACGCGAGAAATTCCCCAGGACTTCGGAAATGCCGTGCAGCAGCAGCAGGATCAAAAAGAGGTTCACCAGATTGATGGCGGTCGGGCTGGTCAGGTTTCGGAGCATGGTTTTCGGCATGGGTGCGACCTCGGGAAACGTTTGCCGCACGGTGCCACAGAGTCTGGATTGGCGCAATATGCCTGGAACAACAGCGGCGCGGCCCCCTGCTGTGGAAGGCCGCGCCGCGCGGAGGGAGACGAGATGGCTCGAAAGCTATCGCCTGGACTCTTATTCGGCCTTGGCGGCCTTTTTCCCGGCCTTCTTCTCGACCTTGGCGGCCTTCTTCTCGGCCTTCTTCTCGGCCTTGGCTTCCTTCTTCTCACCCACTTCGGCCTTGTTCTCCACGGCAGGCGTGGAAACCGGCCTGGCGTTGGTCGGGATCGGCTCGGAAGGCGGAATCTTGGCGGTCTGGGCAAAGGCGGGAACGGCCAGGGCGAGGACCAGGGCGGCGGCGGCGAATTTCTTCAGCATGACTGTTCTCCTTCTGCGGTTATGAGATGATGCGGGGTTGGGCCATTGCCTGGACCCGCTGGGCCAAGGCGGCGGCCAGCGTGCCGCGCATCGGCGAACGCGCGTCGCGGCTCAAACGAAGGACTGCCGGCCCGGTCACGGGCGGCTGTTCAAGCCGTGCAAGCGCTTCCGCCCTGCGCGCCACAAACTGTCTTCTTGCCTCTATCCTTCTCCATGTTGACCACGTGCTTGTCAAGCGCCGCATCGGGGCTCTGGGCCAGAACCATGTCCATCGGCTCCCGCAGCCCCCTGCGGCCTTCGCAGTCAGTAAAGCATTCCCCGTGCCATCGCCGTAATCACCACTTTACAAACGCTTTTTCAGGAAGCACCCCTCGCCCGCACGCCTCGGGACGCGCAAAGATTGCGCACACCGGGGCGCAACGGCGCAAGCTGGCGTCGAGATAACCGCCGGCAAGGACACGAGATGGAGGGGCGACGCCCCTTGGCTTAGCCCCAGAGAGCGTAGGCCAGGGTCACAAGGGCGATGCTGACGGCCCGCAGGGACTGGTTGCTGATGATGAGGTTCAGCGCCAGGGCGGGCTTGAAGATGCCCGCGTAGTACGGGAACTGGTGCCGGATGGCGCGCACGGGCGAGGACAGGATGTTGCCCACGAGCAGTGCCAGCACGAGTTCCTTGACGGTGAGCCCGCCGGTCTGCACGAGCGCTCCGGCGGCGGCGTAGCCCGCGGTGGTCTCGGCGGCCATGTGGAACACCACGATGCTCATGGCCTGGGGCGGCAGCCAGGACAGGAAGCCCACATGCTCGGCCATGGCGAGCTCCAGGGCGTCGAACGCGCCCCAGCGCTTGAGGAAAAAGAAGGCCACGTAGATGGGCACGGTGTAGAAGACGATCCGCGGCAGGCGGCGCTTGAAGCGTTTCCAGGCCTTGTCCAGGGCGGCGCGCCAGTTCCACTTCTGGTCCTCGGCCAGCAGGCAGACCACGCAGCCCTCGGCCAGGGGCGGCAGGGTCAGGCGTCCCAGCAGCACGATGCCCAGGGTGCGCAGCAGCGCGGCCCCGATGGTCAGGCCCACATAAAGCACGGCGGCCTGGCCGATGAAGGGCGCGGCGATGAAGAACAGCGTTGGCAGGTGCAGAAAGTAGGTGGGCAGGCTGTTGAAGAGATTGGAGAGCATCACCTCGCGCCTGGTTATTTCGCCCTTCTCGTAGGCCTCGGCGAGCATGGTATTGGCCGCCGCGCCGGAGAAGAACGCCAGCGAAAAGCTGGCCCCGGCCACGTCCTTGAGCCTGCCCAGGCGCACGAGGGGCTGGGCCACCTTGGCCACGGCGCGCGTCCATTGCAGGGCCTCGATGAGCGTGCCCACGAACAGCCCGAGGCTGACGGACACGAGCAGGCGCGACAAGGGCACGGCCAGCCCGTCCCAGAGGACGGCGGCGGAAAGGGCCTGGGCTGCGGGCATGGAGGCTTACGCGTCCCCGTATTCCGGCTCGGCCAGGAACTCGGCCAGTTCCGCCGCCTCCATGCGCCGGGTGTGCGGCGCAGCGGGGAAGCTTCCAGCGCGCACCTCGCCGCAGTAGGCGGCCAGCGCCTCGCGGGCCGGGGTCCAGAGGTCGGCGTACTGCTTGACGAAACCTGGCCGCAGGCCGGGGCACAGGCCCAGCACGTCGTGGAACACCAGCACCTGGCCGTCGCACTCCGGACCGGCCCCGATGCCGATGGTGGGGATGTGGATTTCCCGGGTGATGCGCGCGGCGACCTCGGCGGGCACGGCCTCCAGCACCAGGGCGAAGCACCCGGCCTCGGCCAGGGCGCGGGCCTGGGAGACAAGGGCGCGGGCGGCGCGGGCGGTCTTGCCCTGGGCCTTGAACCCGCCCAGCACGGCAATCTGCTGCGGGGTGAGCCCGATGTGCCCCATGACCGGAATCCCGGCGGAGAGCATGGCCCGGATGTGCGGCGCGAACTCGGCCCCGCCCTCCAGCTTCACGGCGCGGGCGCTCGTCTCCTGCAGAAAGCGTCCGGCGTTGGCCACGGCGTCGGCCACGCTGGTCTGGTAGGAAAGAAACGGCATGTCCGCCACCACCAGGGCGCTTTTCACGGCCCGGCCCACGGCCTTGGTGTGGTGCAGCATGTCGGCCATGGTCACGCCGAGCGTGTCGGGCAGGCCCAGGCAGACCATGCCCAGGCTGTCGCCCACCAGGATCACGTCGGCCCCGGCCTCGTCGGCGAGCAGGCCTGTGGGATAGTCATAGGCCGTGAGCACGGCGATTTTATTGCCGCCCTTGCGGACCAGGATGTCCGGGGCGGTGAGCTGTTTCTTCGGCATGGCGTTCCTCCTTGGACCTCTGGCTGCGGGCCGATGGCGCGGGCCGGGCAGACGGGTTCACAGGTGCGCACGGTAGAGCCGCGCGCGCACGGCGTCAAGCAATGCGCCCTTTGTCACAAGCAGGGGCGGAAGTGGCGAAAAGGGCGAATGGCTACAGCGGCCAGACCGGCGCGAGCGCGCCCTTGTACAGGCCCTCGGCGCTGGCGGGCACGGCCACCAGACCGTCGGCCGCGAGCAGGGTCTTCAACAGCCCGCTCTTGCCGAGCACCGGGTGGGCCAGCGGCGGCAGGCCGGGCCGCGCTTCCAGGCGCACGCGCACGAAGTCCTCGCGCCCGGGACGGCCCGCGATGTTGCGGGAAAGCTCGGCCACAAAGGCCGGGGGCGGCGCGGACAGCGCGCCCGGGCAGCCGGACAGGTGCCGCAGGAACGGCGTCACCAGCACGGCCTGCACCACCTGGGCCGAGGTCACCTGGCCGGGCAGGCCGATGACGGCCTTGGCGGCGTTCGTGTCGCCCACGCGGGCGAGGATCGTGGGCTTGCCGGGGCTCATGGCCACGCCGTGGGCCAGGATTTCCGCGCCCGGCTGGGCAAGCATGGCGGCCACCGAATGGTCGCGCGCGCCCAGCGAGCTGCCGCCGGAGAGCAGCACCACGTCGCAGGCTTCCAGCGCGGCGGAAAGGGCTGTGGTGAGGCGCGGCAGGTCGTCCGGGATGATGCCGAACGCAAGGGGCAGGCCCCCGGCCTCGGCCACCAGACAGGCGATGGCGTGGCTGTTCACGTCGCGGATCTGGCCCGGCCTGGGCGTGGCGCTGGCGGGCACCAGCTCGTCGCCGGTGGAAAGAATGCCCACGCGGGGCCGTTTGCCGGCCTGGACGCTTGTGACGCCGAGCGCTGCGAGCAGGCCCACGTCCTGGGCGCGCAGGATGCGCCCGGCGGGCAGGGCGGCCTCGCCCTGGCGCACGTCCTCGCCCGGGAGCATGACGTTCTCGCCCGGGGATGCGCTTTTGCGCACCTCGATGGTCTCGCCCGCCAGCATGTCGGTGTGCTCCACCATGACCACGGCGTCGGCCCCCTGCGGCAGGGTGCCGCCGGTGGGGATGCGCGCGCACTGGCCGGGGTCAAGGCGGAGTCCGCCGTCAGGGCCTTCGGCCCGGTCCCCGCCGCTCCAGTCGATGCGCAGGTCGGCCACGCAGTCCACGTAGGCCGGGTTGGTCTCGGTGGCCCCGAACACGCTGCGCGCGGCCAGGGCGTAGCCGTCCATGCTGGCGCGCGCGCTTTGCGGCAGGTCCTCGGGCGCGGGCAGATCAAACGCCAGCACCCGGCCCAGGGCCTGCTCCAGGGGCACACCCTCCACGCCGAGGGGCGCAAAGGCGGCGAGCAGCGCGCAAAACTCCGCGCGGCTCACAACGTTCAGAAAGCCGTGTCCGTCCAGGGTCTTCATCAATGCTGGCTCACGCGATGCCGGTTCACTCAATGTGGATGTCCACCGGGCCGGGGGTGAAGCCCTTCAGCTCGGAGAGCATGCCCAGCAGGCCGCTGCGCAGCATCCGCTCCACAAAGGGGTTGGCGGGCAGGGGCTGGCCGTTCACGGTGATGCGCAGGCTGTTGTTCAGGGCCTTGCAGTCGGCCACCGCAGCCTCTCCGGCCACGATGTCCACGGCGAGCCCCCGGCAGTTCTCGCGTCCGCAGCCTCCGCAGTCGAGCCCGGGCAGCAGGAAGCCCGCCTTGGCCACGATGCGCGCCAGGCCAGCCACGTCGCGGGTGGCCATGATCTCGTCCAGGGCATGGTCGCCGTAGGCGGCCAGGGCCAGCTCCGGGTCCAGGTCCTTGGCCGTGGCCTCGTCGTCCGCGATGATGATGCGCGGCATCAGGCCCAGGGTCTTGCCGCCCTCCAGGATCAGGAAGTCCGTGGCGGCGAAGGGAATCATCTCGGCGAGGGAACGCTCCCTGGGCCAGGACACGAAGCTGCCGCCGGGCGAAAAGCCCATGACCATGTCCGCGCTCTGGCCGAAGCGGGCGGTGTCGGTCTCGGCCTTCTCGTCAAAGCCGTGGTGCGAGTGCTTGACCAGGGTGACGCTGAAGCCCTGCTTCCGGAGGGTCCCGGCCAGCTCCAGTGCCAGGGTGGTCTTGCCGGACTTCTTGTAGCCAACGACGGCGATGGCGCGCATGGCTGCTCCTTGGTTGAACGTTCTCAAGCCGGGCCTGGGGCCGTGCCGTGACTAGTTGCCCGGGCCGTCCTCTTCCTCGCCGCCGCCCACGCCCAGGGCGTTGATGAGGTTCAGAAGCAGGCCGGGCCTGTCGTGCAGGTCGCTGGACTGCAGGAACACCATGCGCTGCCGGAAGCGCGAGCGCACCGTGGCCAGATAGGCCGGGCGGTTCTCCACATTGGCCGGGTGGTAGGCGTCGTAGTAGCCGGGCAGGATGGCCTCCACGCTTGCGCGGGTGGGAATCTGCGCGCCGGGCAGGATGTCCAGGTCCTCCCACTGAAGCTCGTTCAGCAGGAGCGCGGTTTGCAGCCGGAGCGAGGTCTTGAGCGGGATGGCCCTGAGGTCCACGTCGGAAGACTTCCAGAACCCGCTGGAATTGAAGCAGTAGCCCACCGCGCCCTGGTCGAAGACCTTGGCGAAGGCCTGCACGTCGCGCCACAGCTCGTACACGCGGAACGGGTTGGCAAAGGGCACGAACACCAGCTTGGCCAGCTCCTCCTCGGGCACGTTCTCGGCGCGGTTGCGCCGCGTCATCAGGCTTGCGCCCATGGCCACGGCCAGGGGCTGGCTGGCGAAGCGCAGCAGCGGCGGCAGGCAGGAGTCCTTCATGAGCCAGCAGATGACGTCCGGGAAGCCGCAGCGGTTCACGTACGCGCCCAGCAGGTCGCGGTCGAACAGGGCGCGGCCGTTGGAGTTGCGCAGGTCCTGGCCCAGCGGCAGCACGCGCCCGTCCACCTCGATGAGCCCGTGGTTCATGACCGAGATGATGTAGCGCCAGTCGTCGTGGCCGATTGCCCGGGAGTCGGTCTTGTCGAACAGCGTGGGTTCCCACACGCGGCACACCTTCTGCTCGCAGTCGATCTGGAAGGCGTCGTCGTGCAGCACCACCTTCCTGGTCCCGGCGGGCAGGGTGCCGCCGTTGTCCGCGCTGTTGGTGTGCGAGCTTTTGCCCGTGCCCGAAAGGCCGAAAAAGGCGATGGAGCGCTTGCCGACCTTGCGCGCGGTCTCGTCCTGGCAGTCCGAAAAGTCGATCTCCTTGATGCCGCCGTGGCAGGCGGCCATGCCCAGGCGCATGCCGCTGGTCCAGGCCAGGGTGAGCGTGCCCTTCTTGCGCTCGCCGAAGTAGCGCATGCCCAGGTTGAAGATGACGTTGGCGCCTTCGTCCACCAGGGCCAGCTGCGGGCCGCCGTGGTTATGGTAGTAGGGGTCCAGGTTGTTCCAGAGGTTGTCGCCCACCACCAGGATGTCCTGGATGGGCAGCCTGGGGCTCCCCGCGTAGGCCTCGGCCAGCTCGTCAAAGGGCGTGAAGTTGGCCAGCCAGTTGAAGATGTTCACCGCGTCGTCCACGCCGCCCACGAGCGTGGCCTTGATCATCAGGTCGCGGTCGAGCCCAAGCACGGCGTGGGCCTTGATGAGCGGCCGCTTCTGGAAGTCGAACATGGCCTCGCGCAGGTCGCCCAGCACCTTCTGCTGGTCCGCGGCGGAAAGCGCGTTGTAGAAGCGCCGCGCATTGGCCGAGCGGCCCACGATGCGGCCGTGGCAGTTGTTCAGCACGCGCGCGCCCTCGGGCAGGCCGAGACGCCGCGCCGCCGGGGGGTACACGGGCATGTCCGTCACGCAGACATCGGACTGGGAGAGCGCCAGCTCGTAGGCTTCGGCGGCGCTGACCGCGCGCACGCGGCTGTCGAGGACTAAGGTTTCTGCAATGGCGCGAAGCGGGGGCATCTTGGCGAGGTCGGCCCCGTAGAACTCGAAGCTGGACTGGCTGGACATCCATTTCCTCCAAAGGTGGTGCGGCCTGTGCGCCCGGTCATGCCCGCCGTCCGCGCCGGGGCGCGCGGGTATCCTGGCGCAGACTCACAGGGTAGGCCAGAAACGGGGGGGTGGTCAACCGCTTGCTTGCCCGGAGGCGCTCCCGAACGCACCGGCCGGCCGACGCGAAACGCCCCCGGCGCTCGGCCAGGGGCGTCGCGCCGGAGGCGTTCGTTTCAGCAGCGGGCGCGCTGCCTACAGGGCGATGAGCTCGTACGCGCGCGTGCCCAGGCCAAGGGCCTCGGCGTAGTCCAGGCCGAGCGCCGGGGGCAGGTGCGGCCGCAGGGCGCGGAACTTGTCGTCGCCCGCCTTGAGGCCCTTGGGCAGGTGGCTGGGCCAGAGCGGCTCGGCCTGGTTGATGAGGTCGATGCTGGCCTGGTCGATGGCCACCGGGTCGAGCGACGCCAGGATGCCCACGTCCGGGCAGATGCAGGCGTCGGAGAAGCCCATGCAGTCGCAGTCCGGGGTGACGCTGGTGACGAAGCTGACGTGCAGGCAGGGCTTGGCGCGCGGCAGGAGCACCGCCGCGGCGTACTCCATCATGCGCTCCAGGAAGGCGGCCACGTCGGTCTTCCAGTTGATGACCAGCCCGCCGTGCTTGCAGGCCAGGAAACAGGCCCCGCAGCCGATGCAGCGGCCCTGGTCGAGCAGGATCTTCTGGCCCTTGCCCTCAAGCACGTCCACCAGGCTGAGGGCCTTGGCCGCGCACATGCTGACGCAGGCCCCGCAGCCCTTGCACTTGTCCAGCACCACCAGCGGGCCGGTGGTGACGTGCTGCTGCATCTTGCCCTGCTTGCTGGCCGAGCCCATGCCGATATTCTTGAGCGCGCCGCCAAAGCCCGCCAGTTCGTGGCCCTTGGCGTGGTTCACGGACACGAAGAGGTCGGCGCTGGCGATGTCGGCGGCGATGTAGGCCTCGCGGAAGTGCCTGCCGCCCGTCACCGGCACGGCCTCCTGGCTGCCCCCTTTCAGGCCGTCGGCGATGATCACCGGCGCTCCCAGCAGCAGGGGATCGAAACCGTGCAGGGCGGCCTGCATGGCATGGCTCACCGCCTCGCCGCGCTGGCCCACGTAGAGGGTGCTGGCGTCGGTCACAAAGGGCCTGGCCCCGGCCTTGGCCAGAAAGTCCAGGATGGGCCTGAGCATCAGCGGCTGCACATGGCTGGTGACGCCGCGCTCGCCGAAGTGGATCTTGACCGCCGTGAGCTCGCCGCCGTCCACGCTCTTGGCAAAGCCAGTGCGGTCCAGCAGGCGGCGTATGCGTTCCGGGTAGGGGGCCTTCAGGCTGGCGCGCAGGTTCCAGAAATACACGGGGCTGGTCATGGAGCCTCCTTTGGGCTTGTGGTGCGGGCGGAAGCGCCTCGGGCCGCCGCCGGTTCCTGGCCCGCAGAGTGCACCGGGACGGGCCGGCTGGCAAGGGGCTGGACGGCCGGAGTGCGCGCGAAGGGGCTTTACAACCCGCGCGCCGTGCTTATGTATAAGTCAGAGGCCGCTCCGGATGGCCCGGAGGCGGGACCCCGGGAAGCAACGGCAACGGAGGGTGAACCGGAATAGTCCCGAACACGTCTCCCACAGAATGGCGGATCGAGCCGCCCCTCGCCAAGAAAGAGCGCAGTGCGCCGCACGAGACCTGACAGGCCCGGACAAAGGGGGGCCGAGGTCCACCCGAAGGAAAAGGGAACGCGGCGCACACCCATGCGCCCCACTCAATACTGCGCACTTTTCCACACAGCAACGCACTTGCCCGCCAATTCTGTTGAGAAGCAGCCACACGCCACTGCACCTTTGCAAAAAATCTGTGGAAAACGACCTTGACTGCATCACTGTCATGGCTATTTTCCGCTCACAACATCCGCAAGGAGGTAGCGACATGGTGCTTGACTTCAACTCCCTGTACACGTTTCCGGGCCGCTTCGAGCGGCTGTTCGAGGACTTCTTCAAGCCGCAGTACGCCGAAGGACGCAGGATGGCCTATCCGCCGCTGAACGTGAGCGAGGACCAGACCGCCTATTACGTGCGCTCGGAACTGCCCGGCCTGCCCCTTGAGGCCATTGAGCTGACCCTGACGGAGAAGAGCCTGGTCATCAAGGGCGAACGGCCCACGGAGCAGGGCAAGTATTACCGCCAGGAGCGCCCGGCGGGCTTCTTCCAGCGCGTGGTTGCCCTGAACGTGCCCGTGGACCGGGACGCCGTGCGGGCCACCCTGGCCGATGGCGTGCTCACCGTCATCCTGCCCAAGTGCGCGGAATGCATCCCCCGCAAGATCAACATCGATGTGGCCTAAGGCCAAGACGCAGCAAGGAGGAACGCCATGACTGACGCTGTCAACGTCACGCCCGGGGCCAAGCCCGAAGGCACGGCCGAAGCAAGGACCGAGGTCAAGCCCCTGCCCCGCGTGAGCCCGGCGACGGACATCCTGGAGCGCGAGGACGGGTTCTACATCTTCATGGACATCCCCGGCGTGCGCCGCGAGGATCTCAAGATCGACATCAACGAGAACGAACTGCTTGTGACCGGTCGCGCCCTGCAAGGCGCGTCGGAGAAGGAGACCTTCCTGGAGGTGCAGTTCGGCCCGGGCGAGTATGTGCGCGCCGTGAGCCTCTCGGACCGGGTGGACCGCGAGAACATCTCCGCCAACCTCAAGGACGGGGTGCTCACCATCCGCCTGCCCAGGCTGGAGAAGGCCGCCTCGCGCCGCATTCCCATCCAGACCGCCTAGCAGCTTGACGCGCGTCCGGCTCCCCTGGCCCCTTCGGCCGGGGGAGCCGGCGCGCGGCTCAAGCGCCCTCCTCGCCGGGGCGGACTTCCGCCGCACGCGCCAGCGGCTGGTGTCCGTCACCATAGGTGGCCCTCGGCTCCGCAGCCAAGGCATGAGAGATCATGGCCGGAGCGCGCCCCTCTGGCGCGTCCAGTTCGCGCTCCCCGCACACCGGCAGCGCCGCTCTCGAAACGCAAAACCCGCAGCGGAGCAGGTCTTGCGCCGTTGGCAACCTGCCAGTGGAATCCCTGAACAGAAACAAGCAGTGCATCGTCGTCCTCCCGCATCATTGTTCAGAACTCGTGAACGTCCGCCTTCATCGTCGGACGAATATCTATTTGACGCACTCCAGCATGTCCAGGGGTTTCTTGTGCGAATCGCTATAGTATCAACTATTTGCCTTTTGGATGGAGTGTTTCTACTTTAAAAGTTTTTGCATTTGCTGCGATTATAAAGTTGCAATGCAGTCCTCATGCTTTCCTTGCCCGCGCGCGGCAGTCCAAATGGGCAGAACCGTCACGAACAGCAGGTGTGGACAACGCCCCCCCGCTCGGCCTAAAGTGCAGCCTTGGTCCCCAACACCGACGGACCGCCACGCCCTCAGGAGGTCATCCCCCGTGACGCAATCGGCCATCTTTCGCCCCCTCGCCCTGGCCACGGCCCTTGCCCTATGGACCCTTGTCCTGGCGCCGCACGGCGCCCGCGCCGACACGCCCGCCGCGTCCCAGACCGCGAAGCCGGAGCCAGCCGCAGCCCAGACATCCGCGCAATTCCGCGAAAAACTCGCCAAGGCCCAGGCCGGAGATGTTCACGCCCAGAACGAGGTGGGCGTGATGCTGGCCACAGGCAAGGGCGCGCCCAAGGCCCAGGGCGAGGCAGTGCGCTGGTGGACCATGGCCGCGGACAAGGGCCTGGCCGACGCCCAGTTCAACCTCGCCCTGGCCTACGACCAGGGACACGGCGTGGCCCAGAACGCCGCCCAGGCGGTGGAGCTGTATGGGAAAGCCGCCGCGCAGGGCAACGTGGCCGCCATGTACAACCTGGCGGAACTCTTGAGCAGCGGAACCGGCGTGCCCATGAACCTGGCCCAGGCCGCGAAGCATTATGAGGATGCGGCGAAAAAGGGCCACGTGAAGGCCATGTACAATCTGGCCCTGGCGTATTCGCGCGGCAAGGGGCTGGAGCGCGACGACGCCAAGGCCGCCCATTGGATGCAGAAGGCCGCCGAGGCCAACCACCCGCGCGCCCAATACCTGCTGGCCCAGATGTACGCCCAGGGCATCGGCGTGAAGAAGGACACGGCCAAGGCCGCCCGCTGGCTGGAGCGCGCCGCCAAGGCCGGACACGCCCGCGCCCAATACTCCTACGCCCTGCACTGCCAGCAGGGCCAGGGCGTGCCCGCCGACCCTGCCGCCGCCCGGCGCTGGTACCGCGAGGCCGCAACCCGCAATCATACCGGGGCCATGTGCAACCTGGCCCTCGTGCTGCTGGAAGGCGACGGTGTGGAGAAGAACCCCGCCGAGGCCGAGGACCTGCTCACCCGCGCCGCGGAGCTCGGCGATCCCAAGGCCCAATATAACCTGGGCCTGCTGTACCAGGAAGGCAAGCAGCTGGCCCCGAACCCGGCGCAGGCCTATTACTGGCTCTCCCTGGCTGCGCGCCACGGCCTGCCGGAGGCCAAAACGCACCGCGACGCCGTGGCCAAGAAGCTCGGCACGGCCGACCGCGAGGCGCAGGACGCCCGCGTCGCCGCCTTCAAGGCCAAGAAGCCCGGACGGTGAGCGGCGTGCATGAAAAACCGCGCGCGGCCTTGACGCCCGGCGGGCCAAAACGCACAATGGGACAAGCCGTCACTCCCCTGTAGCAGTTGGAGGCGCCGCCATGCGCATTGAGCAGATCATGCGTCACGACCCCACCCGCGTCGGACCGGACGAACCCGTTTCAAGGCTCATCGAATGGTACGCCAACCCCGGCAGCCGCTCGCGCTACACCTATGTGGTGGACGGCAAGGGCAAGCTCCTGGGCGTGGTCACCATGCTGGACCTCCTGGCCCTGATCATGGAGCCCGAGGTGGTGGACGGGCACGAAAAGGGCGCCATCACCGACGCCGAGGCCATCCAGCGCATCAATCGCGCGCTGCTGGACAAGAAGCACCTGCCCGTTTCGAGCCTGATGCGCACGGACCTGCCCACGGTCGCCCCGGGCGGGCTGTTCCTGGAGGCCCGCCAACTGCTGCGCGAGCGCAAGATCACCGCCCTGCCCGTGGTGGATGCCAATGGCGTGCTGGTGGGCGAGATGTCCCGCAGGGTGCTGATGAAGCTGTTGGACACCATGCTGCGCGACCCCAGCCTCTTCAGCATGAGAAAGGACTGCAAGCACCTGTTCGACAGCGCTGGCAGCGAGGTCTTTGTGGGTTAGACGCCCCTAGGCCGAGAGCACGTCCAGAATCTCGATGGCCGCGGCCTGCTTGGCCGGATAGGCCCCGGCGGCAAGGCCCAGAAGCACGGAACCGACCAGTGTCGCCGCCGTGAACACCGGCTCGAACACGTAGGGGAACCCGGCCAGGGCGCAGACCAGCCACACCAGCAGCAAGCTGCCCGCCACGCCAAAGGCCCCGCCCACTCCGGACATTATCCCGGCCTCCAGCAGGAACTGCCGCGTGATCTGCCCCCGGCTGCCGCCAACGGCCCGCCGGATGCCGATCTCCGTGCGCCGGGCCTGCACCATCAGCACCATGATCGACAAGATGCCCATGGCCCCCACGGCAAAGGAAATCACCGAGGTGATGGCCCCCAGCGTCTGCACCAGGTCCAGCGCCTCGCGCCGCAGCTGCATGGCGTCGGAGGGCGTCAGCAGGCTGAAGTCGTCCTTCTTGCCCGCCAGATGATGCCGCGCGCGCAGGATGGCGCTCGCCGCGGCCTTGGCCTGGTCCACGTCCGCGCCCTCGGCCAGGCGCATGTACGCGCCCGTTATCCAGGTCTGGTTCGCCGCCCGGCGCATGAAGGTGGACAGCGGCAGGAACGTCTGCTCGTCCTGGTCCGTGCCGGTCAAATCGCGGCCCTTGGCCTCCATGACGCCCACCACGATGAAGCGCGCCTTGAACACCAGCACCTCGCGCCCCACCGCCAGCTCCGGCACGCCGAACAGCCGCTCCGCGATCTTGTTCCCCAGCACCACCACGCGCTCCATGTCCGCCACGTCGCGGGCCGTGATGAACCGCCCGTGCTCGGGCTGGAAACTGCGGATCGCCACATACTCCGGCCAGGTCCCCACCATCTGCGTGGTCACGGTCACGCCCTGCGCCCGTATGGGCATGGCGCTGGTCAAGAACGGGGCAAGCTCAAGCGCCCCCGGCACGCCAGCCTGGAGCGCGCGGGCGTCCTGCACCGTGAACGTGCGCTGCACGCCCTTGGCGCGCGCGCCGCCGTCCCGCGTGAAGCGCACCTGTCCGGCCATGGCCGCAAAGAGTCCAGGCCCCAGCTTGTCCGCCTCGGCCTCGGCCCCCTTGTACATGGCCTCGGCCACGTGCTGCACCCCGTTGAACGAGAGCGCGCCCAGAAAAACGCCCAGCATGGCCAGCACCGCCCGCAGCTTGTGGGCGGCCAGGGACGACAGGGCTATCTTGAGATCGAGCAGCATGGCTGGGTTGTAGCGCGGCGCGGGGCCGGGGGCAAGAACAAGGGGAGCCGCCCGTGAATGCGGCCGGGGGCTATTCTTCTTCCCCCTCCCGCCGCTTGCGCGCGGCCACCTGAAAGATGTCGGCCTCGTTCCCGTTGAGCGTACGCACCACAAGCTCGCGCCGCCAGAGCGCTTCAAAGCCCGACAGCAGCTGGTCCACGCGGGCTGGCCGATAGTGCCGGAAAACGGCCTCGCCGGAGCGGAACACGCCGTAAGCGCCGAACTGCGCTTCGTACTCCTGGTAGCGGGTCAGGTTGCGCTGGTCTTTTTGCAGGGGGTAGTCGCTGACGAACAGCAGGCCGCCGGGCTTGAGCAGGCGGTGCGCCTCGCTCAGCAGGGCTTCCGCGCCGGAGTCGGTGGGCACGCAGGTGAGCAGGGCCACGAGCAGGCAGGCGTCGAAGGAGGCTTCCGGGAAGGGCAGCGGCGGTGCGGAAACCTCGCGCAGGTCGAGCTGCGGGTGCTCGCGCAGGCCGCGCGACACCAGGGCCTCTGAGGCGTCCACACCCACCACGCGGGCAAAACCGGCCTGGGCCAGCTCGGCGGTGACGCGCCCGTAGCCGCAGCCATAGTCCAGGATGGCGGCCTGGAGGCCGACGAGCGCGCGGAGTTCCGGCAACGGCACGGGGTGGCTGAAGTTCTTCGCCGCCCCCGCGCCGTTCCAGTAGCCCAGCTGGACGTCCAGGGAGTCCATGCCAGCTCCCGGGCGGGCGGCCTACTCGATGCCCAGGCCCCAGCCCTGGCGCACGGTGCGCCGCCAGGAGGCGAACTCGCTCGCGAACTCGGCCAGCTTGAGCTCGCGCTTTTCGCCGGTGCGGCGGTCCTTGGCCTCGATGATGCCGTTTGCCAGGCCCTTGCCGCCCAGCACAAGCTGCATGGGCATGCCCATCAGGTCGGCGTCCTTGAACTTGCTGCCCGGGCGCTCGTCGCGGTCGTCGTAGAGCACCTCGATGCCCTGCCTGGTCAGTTCGGCGTAGAGCGTGTCCGCGGCCTCGGCCACTTCGGGGTCCTTGCCCGCAAGCGACAGCAGGGACAGCTCGTAGGGCGCGATGGCCGGCGAGAACTTGATGCCGTCGGCGTCGTGGTTCTGCTCGATGGCCGAGGCCACGATGCGCGACACGCCGATGCCGTAGCAGCCCATGACCATGATCTGCTCCTTGCCGTTCTCGTCCAGGAAGCTGGCGCCCATGGCCTCGGAGTACTTTGTGCCCAGCTTGAACACGTGGCCCACCTCGATGCCCCGGCGCAGGCGGATCTCGCCGCCGCAGCGCGGGCAGGGGTCGGCCTCGGTGATGTTGCGCAGGTCGGCGTAGCCGTCGAGCTTCACGTCGCGGCGCAGGTCCACGTTCTTCAGGTGCGCGTCGGCCCTGTTGGCCCCCACGATCCAGCCGCAGTCGAAATCCAGCTCGCGGTCGGCGATGATCTTGACGCCCGGCGCGATGAGCCCCACCGGCCCGGCGAAGCCGACCGGCGCGCCGGTCCAGGCGGTCACCTGCTCCGGGGCGGCCAGCTTCACGTCGGTGGCGTGCAGATGGTTCTTGAGCTTGATCTCGTTCAGCTCGCGGTCGCCGCGCACCATGGCCGCCACAGGCGCGCCGTCCACGTCGAAGAGCAGGGTCTTGATGAGCGTCTTGGGCTCCACGCCCAGAAACTCGCAGACCTCCTCCACCGTGTGCTTGCCCGGGGTCGGCACGGCCGAGTACGGATCGCAGTCGTGCGCGCAGTCGCACTTGCCCACCGGCGCAACCACCTCGGCCTTTTCCAGATTGGCGGCGTATTCGCAGGCCTGGCAGGTGGCGATGGTGTCCTCGCCCGTTTCGGCCAGGACCATGAACTCGTGGCTGAAGTTGCCGCCGATGGAGCCGGTGTCGGCCTCCACCGGACGGAATTCCAGGCCCAGGCGGCGGAAGATGGCGCAGTAGGCGTCGTACATGGCGCGATAGCTGGCGTCGGCCCCGGCTTCGTCGCGGTCAAAGGAATAGGCGTCCTTCATGACGAACTCGCGACCGCGCATGAGCCCGAAGCGCGGGCGGATCTCGTCGCGGAACTTGGTCTGGATCTGGTACAGGTTCAAGGGCAGCTGGCGGTACGAGCGCACCTCGCCGCGCACCAGGTCGGTGACGACCTCCTCGTGCGTGGGTCCCAGGCAGTAGTCGCGGTCGGCGCGGTCCTTGAAGCGCAGCAGCTCCTTGCCGTAGAACTCCCAGCGGCCCGTCTCGGCCCAGAGGTCGCCGGGCTGCACCATGGGCATCAGGATTTCCTGCGCGCCCGCCCGGTCCATCTCCTCGCGCACGATGTCCGCCACCTTGTTCAAGGCCCTGAGCCCCAGGGGCAGGTAGGTGTAGATGCCGCGCGTGAGCTGGCGCACGAACCCGCCGCGCAGCAGCAGGCGGTGGCTCACCACCTCGGCTTCGGCAGGCACTTCCTTCAGGGTCGGGACATAGGCTTTGGACAGACGCATTGAGTTCTCCAGGTTTCAAAATGAGTTTAGAAATATTTCTCTGGTGAGGCTCCGCCTCCCCAGGCCCCTCCGCCAAGGGACAAGTCCCTTGGAACCCATCGCCGCCGGGGGTCTGCGGCAACGCCGCAGCCGCCCGGCCGAAAACGGGTCAAGGGGGTTGGCCCCCTTGCGGGGTCCAGGGGCAGCGCCCCTGGCCGGGGTCAGAGGTCGGCGGCCCCTGGCTACTTGGCTCTCTTCTCTTCCAGAAATTTGTCCAGTTCCTTCATGAACTCCGGCAGCAGGTTCGCCTCGCCGCGAATCTTGCGCACGACCGTCCCCTTGCGGAACACGATGCCCGAACCGCGTCCGCCCGCGATGCCGATGTCCGCCTCGCGCGCCTCGCCGGGTCCGTTCACCACGCAGCCCATGACCGCCACCTTGAACACTTCCGGCACGTCGCGCAGGCGCTTTTGCACTTCCTCGGCAAGCCCGATGAGCCCGATCTCGGTGCGGCCGCAGGTGGGGCAGCTGATGACCTCCGGGCCGCGCTCGCGCAGGCCCAGGGCGCGCAAAATGTCGTAGGCCACGCCGATCTCGGCCACGGGGTCGTGCGTCAAGGACACGCGCAGGGTGTCGCCGATGCCCTGAAACAGCAGCACGCCCAGGCCCACCGCGCTTTTGACCGCGCCGGGCAGAAGCGTTCCGGCCTCGGTGACGCCGATGTGCAGGGGGTAATCCACGCGGTTCGAGAGCAGCTGGTAGGCCTCGATGGTGTGCAGCACGCTGGAGGACTTGAGGGAAATCTTGATGTCGAAAAAGCCCCGGCGCTCCAGCAGGGCCACGTGGCCGAGCGCGCTCTCCACCATGGCCTCGGGCGTCGGGCCGCCGAAACGCGCGAGCAGGTCCTTTTCCACGGACCCGCTGTTCACGCCGATGCGGATGGGCGCGCCGCGCTCGGCCGCCGCGCGCACCACGGCGTCCACCTTGGCCTCGCCGCCGATGTTTCCTGGGTTGATGCGCAGGCCGTCCACGCCCGCCTCAAGGGCCAGAAGGGCCAGGCGGTGGTCGAAGTGGATGTCCGCGATAAGCGGCACCGGGGAATCCTTGCGGATGGCGGCGAGCGCCTTGGCCGCCGCCTCGTCGGGCACGGCCAGGCGCACGATCTCGCACCCGGCGCGGGCCAGCTCGCACACCTGCGCCGTAGCGGCCACCACGTCGCGCGTGTCCACATTTGTCATGCTCTGGACGCGGACCGGGTTGCCCCCGCCCACGCCAACGGAGCCGACGTTCACGGCGCGTGTTTTTTTGCGTTCCAGCATAGACGATACACGTACCGCACTTCGCGCCGTTCGCCAAGGGGCACGCGCCTAGCAGCAGCGGCCGCCGCCCTCGCGCCTGTCCGTGCGCCGGGTCGCCCGCCCTGCCTGACCGCTGCCGGGCCGGGCCTCCGGAGCGTCCGCCATGAGCCGCGCGCGGGCCAGCTCCATGAACGCGGCAAGCGGCGGGGCCAGCCACTTGTCCTTGTGCCGCAGCATCAGCACCGCCGTCTCCAGCGGGCCGCCCTCCTGTTCGTCCCAGGGCAAAACAGCCAGCCGCCCGGCGGCCACGTCGGCGCGCACGGCGATCTCCGGCAGGAGCGTGACGCCCAGCCCGCCCATGACGCAGGCCTTGAGCGCCGCGGCGCTGGAGAACTCCACCCCGGCGGCGCGCGCAACCCCACGCTCGTCGAGCAGGGTCTCGAACAGGCGGCGGTAGGAGCAGTCGGTCTTGGAGAGCACCAGGGGCTCGCCGCGCAGGTCCGCTGGGCCGATGGCCGGCAGCGCGGCCAGCCTGTGGCCCGGCGCGGCCACCAGCGCCAGCCGCTCCACGCCCAGGGCCTCCACGACCAGGTCTCGTGCGCTGATGCCGTCGTACAGGAGAAAGGCCAGGTCCCTGACGCCCTGGCGCAGGTCCTGCTCCAAGGTGTCGTGGGTGCAGGCCATGAGGCACAAATGCACCAGGGGGAACCGCTCGCGGAATTCGCGGATCAGCCCGCCCATGCGCCAGGCGCACAGCGACTCCGGCACGCGCACCGTGAGCCTGCCGCGCGCCTCGCCAGCCCCGGCCACCCAGGCCCGGGCCTCGTCCTCCAGGTCCAGCATCTTGGCCGCGTGGTCGCGCAGGCGCTCCCCGGCCTGGGTCAGGCGCACGGTGCGGCCCAGGCGCTCGAACAGCCGCACGCCCAGGTCGTCCTCCAGGGCGGCGATGCGCGCGCTCACCGTGGACTGGGCCGCGTGCACCTCCACGGCTGCGCGGTGAAAGCTCAGCCGCCGGGCCACGGCCAGAAAGGTCCGCAAATCGCGCAGCTCCATGTCCGCCTCCTGTGTTCGGCATTTCCGTTCAGACGCATCGAAAACAATCGTTGGACGCGATTGTTCATGCGCAGTAATCGCTAAACCGGAACACAGAAAACGTCAACACGCCCGCGCAGCGCGCCGGGCGCACAAGGAGGCCACCATGTCTTCACACTGCTGCCAACCGACGGCAATGCCCTTGATCCTGGCCTGCTCCGGCGGGTCCAACGTGGGGCAGATCACCAATCAGGCCGCCCTGGAGCTGACCCGCGAGGGGCGCGGCAAGATGTTCTGCCTGGCCGGGCTGGGCGCGGACATCCCGGGCATCGTAAAGACCGTGCGCGAAGCCGGCGAGGTCATCGTCCTGGACGGCTGTTCCATCGGCTGCGCCAAGGGCATCATGGAGCGCGCCGGGCTGCCCCAGGGGCGCTGCCTCGTGGTCACTGACCTGGGCATCGAGAAGGTCAAGGACAGTCAGCTGGCTGTGCGCCAGGAGGATGTGGACAAGGTCAAGGACGCGGCCCTGGGCGGCGCCCCCGCGTAAGCGCCGCGCAACACGACAGCCAGAAAAAGGAGAATCCCATGAACAGACAGGATGTTGAAGCGAGGACCGAGGAATTGTTCCGGGGCGGGTTGCACTGCGCCGAGGCGGTGCTCCAGGCCGTTTTGGAAAGCCAGGGCGTGGGCGAGGCGGAGTTCTCGCCCCGCATGGCCACAGCCTTTGGCGGCGGCGTGGGCCGCAGCAAGAAAGGCTTGTGCGGCGCGCTCTCCGGCGGGCTTATGGCCCTGGGCTATCTGCGCGGCCGCAGCGGACCGCAGGAATCCTGGGACGAGGTGGCCGCCACGGCCGAGGCCCTGCGCCAGGGCTTCGCCACGGAATACGGCTGCACGCGCTGCTTCGTGGTGCTGGAAAAGCTCGGCACGCAGGAGCGCATGGACAAATGCATCCGCCTGGCCGGGCGCACGGCGGGCATGGTGCACGAGGCCCTGGGCGAGGATTCCGCCTCCCGCCCGGTTCAGGCCTGCGGCTGCGGCGAGCTGCACGCCGCGCCCGCCGCGACCGCCCCAGGCGGCTGCGGCTGCGGCTGCGGCTGCAAGTAGCCGCCTTCCGGTCCGGCCCCGGCGCACGCGTGCGCCGGGGCCGGACCGCCCTTCACTTCCGCCGATGAACCGAATCGGCAATTGTGATTTGATTTCCCTCCAGGCCACCGGTATTCAACAGCGCACCCAGAAACCATCCAGCCGAGGAGTTCCCATGCGCAGAGGCTTCGCCGCCGCCGTCCTGGCCCTTGTCCTGTTTGCCGCCGCCAGCGCGCAGGCCCAGGACCTGAAGAAGATCGCCGAGAACGTCTACGCCTACGAGGGCGCGAAAACCGCCACCCCGCAGAACAGCTACGCGGCCAACGTCGGCGTGGTCGTGGGCCGGGACGGCGTCATCGTCATCGACGCCCTGATCTCGGCCAAGGAGGGCAAGCGCCTGCTGCGCGACATCCGCAAGATCACGGACAAGCCCGTGCGCTACGTGGTGCTCACCCACGCCCACCTGGACCACGCCCTGGGAGCCAGCGTGTTCACCGACGCGGGCGCGCTGCTGGTGAGCCACGAGCTGGAGCGCGCCTACCTGGAGCGCAAGGGCCAGGGCATGCTGGACAAGGCCGCCGAGTTCGGCCTGAGCAAGGAGGACATGGCGGGCACCAAAATCGCGCTGCCGGCAATCACCTTCACCGAGCGCCTCACCCTGCGCCTGGGCGGCGAGACGGTGGAGCTCATCCACCAGTTGCCCTCGCACTCCACAGGCAGCACGCTGGTGCTGCTGCCCCGGCAGAAGGTGCTGTTCACCGGCGACGTGCTGTTCACCGACTTCCACCCCTTCCTGGGCGAGGGCGACATCCCCGCCTGGAGCAAGACCCTGGACGCCATCCAGGCCATGGACCTGAACGTCATCGTGCCCGGCCACGGCCCGCTCTCCACCCAAAAGGACGTGGCGGCCATGAAGGACTACATCCTGCTCTTCGACGCCAAGGCCCGCGAGCTGGCCGCCCAAGGCCTGGCCCCGAAGGATATGGCCGCGCAGCTGAAGGCCCTGCTGCCAAGCCGCGCCCTGGCCGAGAACATGATCCTCTACAGCCTGGTCATCAAGTATCTTCCTGCTTCGAAATAACAGCGAAAACATTGGGGGAGGGCCGCGCGCCCTCCCCTTCCCCCTCTTCCCCCTGGGGCGCATATCCCCTATGCTCCGCCCATGAGCTCGCCTGTTTCCGAATACGTGGCCGCGCTGCTGGCAAGCGAGCGCCTGGGCAGGCAGGTGTGCCACCACCGCCTGCTGCCGGGCCGCGAGGCCGAATACGCCGAGCCCAGGCGGCCCTGGGCGAGCGCCGTCCGCGAGCTGCTTGCGGCGCGGGGCATCGACGCCTTGTATGCGCACCAGGCCCTGGCGGCTGACCTTGTGCGCGCCGGGCGGCACATCGTGGTGGCCACGCCCACGGCCAGCGGCAAGACCTTCGCCTTCCAGCTGCCGATCATCGAGGCCGTGCTGGCCAACCCGGACAGCCGCGCCATCGCGGTGTACCCGCTCAAGGCCCTGGCCCAGGACCAGCTGCGCGGCTTCAGCGAACTCACCAGCCAACTCGGCCCGAAGGGCCCCACGGCGGCGATCTACGACGGCGACACCAAGCCCTCGCAGCGCGCCAAGATCCGCAAGCGCCCGCCCAATCTGCTCTTGACCAACCCGGAGATGCTGCACCTGTCCATGCTGCCGCACCACGGCGCCTGGGCGCAGGTCTTCGCCACGCTCACGCACATCGTGCTCGACGAGGTGCACACCTACCGGGGCGTGCTGGGCGCGCACATGAGCCAGGTGCTGCGCCGGACGCAGCGCCTGTGCCGCTACTACGGCTCGGATCCGGCCTTCGTGTTCTGCTCGGCCACGGTGGGCAATCCGGCGGAACTCTGCCGCCTGCTCACCGGCATCGAACCCGTGGCCATCACGCAGAGCGGCGCGCCCGCCGGGGGGCGGCACATGGTCTTTCTGAACCCCGAGGACAGCCCGGCCACCGCCGCCATCCAGCTGCTGCAGGCCGCGCTCTCTCGCGGCCTCAAGACCATCGTCTACGCCCAGAGCCGCCGCATGACCGAGCTCATCGCCCTGTGGGCCAGCGAGAAAAGCGGCCAGTACCAGGACAGGATCAGCGCCTACCGCGCGGGCTTTCTGCCCGAGGAGCGCCGCGAGATCGAGGCGCGCATGTCGTCCGGGGAGCTGCTGGCCGTCATCAGCACCAGCGCGCTGGAGCTCGGCATCGACATCGGCGGGCTGGACGTGTGCATCCTGGTGGGCTACCCGGGCAGCGTCATGGCCACGCTCCAGCGCGGCGGGCGCGTGGGGCGCGCCCAGCAGGAATCCGCCGTGGTGCTCGTGGCCCAGGAGGACGCGCTGGACCAGTTCTTCATGCGCCACCCCGAGGATTTTTTCGCCCGGCCGCCGGAGAACGCGGTGCTGAACCCGGCCAATCCGGTGATCCTGCCCCGGCACCTTGTCTGCGCCGCGGCCGAGCTGCCGCTGGACCTCTCACGCGGCGGCGAGCCCTACCTGGACAGCCCCGGCGCGCGCGCGGCCCTGGCCGGACTGCTGGCGCGCGGCGAACTGCTGGAGAGCGCGGACGGCCGCGAGGTGCTCTCGCCGCGCAAACGCCCGCACCACAACGTGGACCTGCGCGGCGCGGGCGCTCAAGTCGCAATCGAAGATGCCGACAGCGGGGCGATCATCGGGGCCGTGGACTCTCTTCGCGCCTGCCGCGAGACGCATCCCGGCGCGGTGTACCTGCACCGGGGCCGCACCTGGCTCATCGAGAGCCTGGACCTGCCGGGCCGCACGGTGAAGGCGCGCGCCGCGCGCGTGGGCTACTCCACCCGCGTGCGCTCCTCCAAAGAGACGGAAATCCTGGAAATCTTCGACCGCCGCGAACTGCTGGGCACGCGCATCACCCTGGCGCGGCTCAAGGTGACCGAACACATCACCGGGTATGAGAAACGCTCCACGCGCGGCGGCACGCTGCTGGGCATGGTCCCGCTCGACCTGCCGCCGTCCGTGTTCGAGACCGAGGGCCTCTGGCTGGACGTGCCCGACGAGGCGCGCCGCAGCGCCGAGGCCGAGTACCTGCACTTCATGGGCGGCATCCACGCGCTCGAGCACGCGGCCATCGGCATCCTGCCCCTGCTCGTCATGACCGACCGCAATGACCTGGGCGGCATCTCCACGCCCATGCACCCGCAGACCGGCGGGGCCGCCGTGTTCATCTACGACGCCATGCCCGGCGGCGCGGGCCTGACGCGCGAGGCCTTCGCCAAGGCCGAGGAGCTGCTCGCCCGCACCCTGGCAGTGGTCACGGACTGCCCCTGCGAGCTGGGCTGCCCAAGCTGCGTGCACTCGCCCAAGTGCGGCAGCGGCAACCGGCCCATCGACAAGGCCGCGGCCCGCTTCCTGCTGCGCGAACTCACCAGCGGCCAGCCCGGCCCGGACCGCGCCCCGGACCTCTCCGAAACCGCATCCCCCAAGGAGCCCGCCATGCCCACCGAAGCCACCTTGCCCGGCATTACCCGGCCCGCGCCCAAGCGCTTCGCCGTGCTCGACGTGGAGACGCGCCGCAGCGCCGCCGAGGTCGGCGGCTGGACGCGGCCCGACCTCATGGGCATCAGCGTGGCCGTGCTCTACGACTCCGGCGCGGACGAGTTCATTGATTACCAGGAGCACGAGATTCCTTTGCTGGCCGAGCGCCTGCGCGCCTTCGACCTCGTGGTGGGCTTCAACATCCTGCGGTTTGACTACGGCGTATTGGCCGGGGTACACCCCTTCGCCTACACGCGGCTGCCCACGCTCGACATGCTGACCCATGTGCACGAACGCCTGGGCTACCGCCTGAAACTGGACAATCTGGCCCAGGCCACTCTGGGCGTGGGCAAGAGCGCCGATGGCCTGCAGGCCCTGCAATGGTGGAAAGAGGGCAAGCTCGACGAGATCGCCCACTACTGCCGCCAGGACGTGGCCGTGACGCGTGACTTGTACCTCTTCGGCCGCGAGAACCGCTACGTGCTGTTCCAGAACAAGGCCGGGCAAAAGGCCAAGCTGCCCGTGGGCTGGTAGGAAAACGACAAGGACAGCACATGATCGCGCACAAATTCAGGGCAGACCTTCTGCTCATGCTCACCGCGCTCATCTGGGGCGCGGCCTTTGTGGCCCAGCGCATGGGCATGGAGCACGTGGGGCCGTTCACCTTCAACGGCGTGCGCTTCGCGCTGGGCGCGCTGGCCCTGCAGCCGCTCATCTGGCGGATGCGCCGCACGCGCTCGCGCGAGGGCGGCGGGCCGGGCGTGGAGACGGGGCGCATCGTGCGCTACGGGCTGGTGGCGGGCTGCGTGCTGTTCGCAGGCGCTGCCCTGCAGCAGGTGGGCATCGTGTACACCACGGCGGGCAAGGCCGGGTTCATCACCGGGCTGTACGTGGTCATGGTGCCGCTGTTCGGCCTGGCCCTGGGCAACCGGGCGGGCGCGGGCACCTGGCTGGGCGCGCTGGCCGCCGCCGTGGGCCTGTATCTGCTCAGCGTGAACGAGGACTTCAGCATCGCCTATGGCGACGTGCTGGAACTCATCGGCGCGGTGTTCTGGGCCGGGCACGTGCTGCTCATCAGCAGGCTCTCGCCGGGCATGGACGGCACCGACGCGGTGCGGCTGGCCGCGGCGCAGTTCGTGGTCTGCTCGGCCCTGAGCCTTGGGGTGGGCTTGGCGGTGGAGCCGGTAAGCCTGGCGGGCATCGCCGATGCGGCTGTGCCCATCCTCTATGGCGGCCTGATGAGCGTGGGCGTGGCCTACACCCTGCAGGTGGTGGCCCAGCGCGACGCCGACCCGGCCCACGCCGCCATCATCCTGAGCCTGGAGGCCGTGTTCGCCGCCGTGGCGGGCTACTTCCTGCTGGGCGAGGTGCTGGCCCTGCGCGCGCTCATCGGCTGCGCGCTCATGCTGGGCGGCATGATCCTCTCGCAGCTCAGGCCATAACTCCCTCGCCGGGTGAGGCCCAAGGGCTTACTCTTCTTCAGAAGCGGCGGAGCCGTCCACGTGCCGGGCCATGTTCTCGTACATGCGCCGCATGGAGTCCATGAACTCATGCCAGCCCTCGTCCGGCGTATGCAGGGCCTGCCGCAGCCGCTCGGCAAGCTCCGCCTTGCTGGCCCGGAGGTGCAGCTGCGTCTTCACGCGCTCCAACCTGCCGCGCTCGCTCTTTGGCTCCGGCCTCGCGGCCAGCCGCTCCAGCTTCTCGTCGAATTCCCGGAGCTTCCGCTCCATCTCGTTGATGAACATCTGCCTGGCCATGTCGCACCCTCCCTGGTTGATGGAGTGTCGCGGGGGGCTTTTCAGGCTTTTCCACTTGTATAATATACGTAGAAAGACGGCTTCTGTCCATACCAACGCAAATCAAGCCGCTGCGTTTCGCACCTGCCCGGCCAGGCGCTCGGCCCGCTTGCCCACCTGCCGCGCCCACTTGGACGCCAGCATGGCTCGTGCGGCCTCGGTGTATTTTTCCGTCTCCAGCAGCGCCAGGGTCTCCTTGAACCCGAGCAGCCCGGCCACGCCAAGGTTGAAGGCCATGTTCACCAGGGCCTCCTGCACGGCCTCCGGCGCGGCCAGCACCCAGGGTTGGCGCACGGCGAGCCGGTCCCAGCAGTCCGCAATGTCGTTATCCAGGAGCAACAGCGCCTCGGCCTCGCTGATGCCCCGGTCCTCCAGGTTCCTGCCCACGCCGATGGTCAGCCTGCCCGCGGTGCAGCGGTAGGGCTTGAGGCGCAGCCCCTCGTCCACGAGCAGCTGTTCGGCAACGCGCTGCCGGTTCATCTGGCCACCCCGCGTGTCTTCTCGAAGCTGCGCAGGCCGCCCAGACCGAGCATCCCGAACATCAGCTGCCACAGGGCCTCGTCGATGCCAGGCAGGCCGGGCAGCTGCGGCCACCACACCCCGCCCGCCCAGGCCAGCAGCGGACGCACCAGATACTGAAAGCCCAGGGCGCACGCGCATACCCAGCCAATGGCCGGCCGCCAGCCCGCCACAAAGAGCGAGGCCGACGCGGCCTCCACGCGGTTGATCTCGCGCTGCTCGGCCTCGGCCTTGGCCGCGATGGCCAGCACCTCGCGCTGGTACTCCTCGGCCGCGCGCGCCCGCGCGCCCGGGTCCGGGATGAGGTCGAGGAGCTTTTGCGCCGCCGCGCCGATGACCGGCAGAAAGTCCAGAATCGCCATGTCGTGCTCCTATTTCACCGCCAGCCGGAAGGCCAGCGGGGCAAGAATCTGCAGGACCAGCCCCGCGCCAAGGCCAACGTAGACATGGAAGCGCAGCTTGTTCACCGCGTTCCAGAGGTCGGCGCGCTCGGCGAGATGCTCCTCGCGCTCGGCCATGTGCGCCTCGCGGTGCTGCTCGCCGCCGCGCTCGCACGCGGCCAGCCGCGTCCCCTGCCGGGCGCAGAGTTCGCGCCGCGCCGCCTGCGAGTCCGCGATGCGCACAAGCGTCTCGCCGTTGGCCCGCGACTGCGCGGCCACGCCCTCGATGCCCTGGCGCAGCTGGTCCTTGAGGTCGAGCAGCGCGGCGCGCAGGTGCTCCATGCTTTGATCGTGAAAAGCGCAAGGCTGGTTCATGCTCGTCTCCTTGGTCGCCGCGGACTTTCCGCCCGGCGTTTATGCCTCGGTCCGCTGCGCCCGCAGGGCCGCGATCCGGGCGTCCACATCCGCCAGCCAGGCCTTGCCCTCTTCTGTCAGCGCGGCCTCGCGCAGACGACGATTCGTCACCGTGGCCTCCAGGGCCTGAATCCGCGCATCAATGGCTGCGTTCGGGTCCGGCGCGGGCGGCGTTGCCGACCAGCCGCCGGGGTATGCGCCGAGGCCATCAATCACGAAGGCCGCGCCATCGACATAGCCCGCCTCGCCCCTGTGGTCCTCGACCAGCGCCCAGGCCGCGCCGTTCCAGCACGCCGCATGGCCAGTAGGCACTTCCGGCACAGCGGTTGTGGTGCAACAGGCTGGCACAAGGAAAATTCCGGCCTCAAGCGGCGATTCGCGCAACTCCACGCTGCCGGTATATTCTCCCGTCACCGGGCTGTAGTTGTATCCGTTCATTTTCCGCTCCTAGTATTTGATGCAGTACATGACGTTCGCGTTGATGGGCCGGGTTTCATTACCACCAGCGGAAATAGAATTCCAATTGGGGGCTCCTCCAGTGCTATTCCCTTGAACAGTAGAAGACCCCCCAGCGGAGAGAGAACCAACTGCATGGTTGTGGCTCTTGAACGCATCCTCCTGCACGGAACCAACGTTGTCGCCCGTTGCCCCGCCGGTGTTCATGGCCGTGCGCGCGGCCCTGTCCGGGTCGCGGGAAGCAGAATGGTCCCAGCCGCGCAGGAAGCGGCCCCGGTAGTCCGGCAGGTTGAAGGTGGCCGCGTTGTCGCCAGAACCATGCGCCAGGCCGATGGCGGCAAACAGCGCGGCGTAGCTGGTACGGCTCACCGCCGCGCCGTCGCACTCCAGAAACCCTGACGGCACGCTGGAAGACGCCACCGCGATGACCGCGCCCGTCGGCATTCCGCTTTCCAGGCCAGAGATTTGCGCAGCGGTGAGGCCGGTGAGTAGCGCGCCGCTGACCGCTGGCAGGCGGGCTTCGGCATCAAGCCGCACCAGCTTGCCCGGGCTTTCGCCCACGTCCGCGATCACACCGGAGGCCGACAGGGCGAGCCCTGTCCCGACCTTGACGCGCAAGAGGCCCGCGTCGAACTCCAGGCCGGAGCTGGCCGCCAGGGCGACCGCCAGACGCAGGGCCTCCTCCCCGCCGGGATTCTCGATGCCCTCGGCCAGACCGTTGCCCGCCAGCAGCTTGGCCGAGAGGGTCCGGGCCGTGGCGTCGCCCACCGACACCTTGAGCAGACCGTCCGCCGTGGCGGCCAGGGCTTCCGCAGCCTCGGCGCTGCTCGCGGCCAGGCCTGCCGAGGCCGTGGCCTGGGTTGCGGCCGCAGCCGCATTTTGCTCGGAAATGCGCGCCGCCTCCCTGCTCTGCGCAGTGGAGGCGAGGAAAGAGTCCGAACTCAGGATGTCGCCCGCCGGGGTGCTCACCGGATAGAGCACGGCCCGGCCTAGCTGCTCCTGCAGCGACTGGCAGATCATGGTCAGCAGGTCCAGGGCGGCCTCGTGGGTCTCCGCCGGAAAGACCGAGTTCTCCACATAGTCCACCTCCTGCACGATGGCCGGGGCGCGCCAGGCCACCAGGGTCTGGCCCGTGGCGGGCGGGTTGCGCATCACCAGGCTGCCTCCGCTCGCGCTGCCCGCGCCGGTAAGCGTGTAGTGCTGGCCCGGCGCCAGGGGCGTCTCGAAGCCGTCCTGGCGCAGCAAGGCCTTGATGTCCGCATCGCGCAGGAAGGGAAACGGCAGGGGAAAGACCGTGCTGACGCCGTTGCCGCTGAAGGCGGCCTTGGACGTCTGGGTGGAGAGGGTCATGGGGGCTCCTTTGGCCGGGGTTCCGGCGGCTATTCGTTCAGGGCCAGGGTCGGCGCGATGAGCAGCACGGTCATGGGCAGGGGCTGGTCCTGCACCAGGGTCAGCACGCCTTCGGTGTTCCAGCCCTGGGGGAAGCGCACGCTCTTGTCGCCGGTGAACAGGGCGGGCGGGCCGTCCATGGCGTCGGCGCTGCTGCGGTACAGCAGCGGCTCCAGGCGGGCCAGATCCGGTCCGGCCTTGCCGCCCAGGCTGCGGTACAGGCGTATGCCCACCTCGGTGATGCGCTTGATGCGCGTCTGCGCGCTGCCGCGGCTGCCCGCGAACTCCAGGCGCATGGGCTTGAGCACCGAGGCGTAGCCCAGGCCCGCGTGCACCTGCGAAGCCGCCCGGTCCAGGCTGATGGACCCGTCCGGGGCCACGGTCTGCTCCGGCAGCACCGCGCCGTCGGCCAGAATCTGCACGCTGCGGCCGGCCAAATGCCCCAGGCCGGTCAGCGTCCGCACCGGCGCGCCGGAGTAGCTCAGGCCCGCGTCCACAAAGAAGGCCGCGCGGGTGTCCTCCGCAGTCTCTGGAAAGCCTGGCTCAAGTGTCTCGATGAGCCTGCGCGTGACCGGCTGGCCGTCCACCACGGCCTCGCGCCGCACCACCAGCCAGATCTCGTCGCGGCACAGGCTCTGGTTGAAGACCACGCACACGCCCTCCACCGCGCCGTCGGTGACGATGCGCGAGAAGGCGCACACGTCCTGCTCCGGCAGATAGGTCATGGCCAGCAGCGCGCCGTCGGCCCGCACGCAGTAGAGCATGGGGTCCGGCTCCTGGGCGTAGGCCAGCTGGGTGATGCCCGGCTCGCCCAGGTGCGCGGCGAGCAGCGTCAAATCGCGGGAGGTGTAGGCGTCGGACTCCAGCCGGTAGGCCATCTCGCGCACCTTCTTGCCCGAGCGCTGCACGTAGAGGATGGACGGCCCGGCCTGGCAGGGCGGGGTCTTGGACGCGCCGATGGTGCCCTCGCGGTTGGCCTTGACCCCGCCGGGCGTCACCGGGGTGTTCAGCGAGCTGCCGGACACGGTCCACTCGCCGGTGCTGGCCCCGATCCAGAGCTTGTCGCGCGGGGCCAGGAAGCGGATGCGCCCGCCACGCTGGGCGGACAGGGTGATCTCCACCGCGTCGTCGTCCAGCGGGTCGTCGCCGGGCTCGGCCACTATGCGGTCGCCAATGGCGAACTGCTCCCAGAACTCGGAGCGCAGAACCCCGGCGGCGTCGCGCACGGATTCGATCTCTCCCGCGGCCGAGGGCGCGGCGGCCAGGGTCATGCGCAGGGACGCGGACAGGCTGGCCTTGACGCTGCGCGCGCCCAGGTAGCGGTAATAGCAGAGCGTGCCATCGGCCATGACGCCGGACAGCGCCGTGTTTTTGGAGAAGCTGTCGCCCGCCAGCAAGAGCACCGTGTCGCCGGGCCTGCCGTCGGAGAGCGTGTCCCCGTTGGTGTCCGTAATCTCGAAATCGTCCCAGTCGTCCAGCGGCACCTCGCGCGTGGCCAGACGGAAGTCGTCGTGGTTGGCGGTGCGCGAGAACCAGAGGGTGAAGGGCTCGTTCGGCGTGGCGGCGAACACCAGCCGGTCCTCGTGCAGGCAGCACTGGGCGGGCCAGTTGCCCTCGCCCCAGGCCTCGGGCCGTTCGACGAAGACGGCCTCGGCCAGCGCGAAGCCGCCCTCCGCCGTGCGTGAAAGCCTGCGCGGCGCGAACAAGGGGTGGCAGAGGATCAGGCTGCAGCGGTCCTGCACGAAGCGCAGGTCCGGCAAGTGCTCCTCCAGATACGGGGTGGCCAGCCGCATGGGCGCGCCCGAGGAATCCACGGCCAGCCCGCCGCCGGTGAAGCAGCGCAGCAGGCCGGTTCCGCTGGCGTCCTGGGCGAACTCCAGCACCCAGGCCGCGCCGGCCGCGTCCTCGTAGGGCACGAGCAGGGACGCGCCCTCGTGCCGCGCGGCCTCGGCCACGAAGCGCATGCCGCTGCGCCGCGCCACGCCGCCGTGGGGCTGGGCCAGGAAATTCTCCAGGCTCTGGCAGCCGTTGAAGTACTTGGACACGTCCACGCGACCCGCCAGCCGGGGCGACAGCTCTCCGGACGTGAAGTTGGTGAGCAGGACGGGCGTAAGCGACATGACGCCCCCCTACCACGTGCCCAGGGACTGCGAACCAAGGCGCAGCAGCGAGCCCAGGCCGCCATCGCGGCCGCCGGCCCCACGGTTGGACGCGCGCCCGGACAGGCGGATGCTGCGCGCCTGCTCCGCGCCCGAATCCAGCAGACTCTGCACGCGCAGCGCGCTTTCGCCCAGCACCCGGTCCACGCGCTCCTCGCTCTCGTCCTCCAGCGCCGTCAGGCTCAACAGCGAACTGCCCGAGAGCGTGAGCCCGGAGTTGGCCGCAGCCACCCGGGCCGAGGCGCTCTTGCGCTGCCCGGCCTCGCGCAGCTCCCGCACCTGTCCGCGCGCGCCACGCACCTCGGCCTCGGCCTGGCGCCGGGCCTGAGCTTCCGCAGCTTGAGCCCGGGCCTCAGCCGCATTGCCGCCATCGCCGCCCCGCGCTCCCTCCAGCAGCGCGGAGGCAAGAATCCCGGCCCCGGTCTTGAGCGTCATGGGCATCACCGTGCTTACGCCTTCCATTGCAGAAACCTCCCGTACAGTAGATGGGGTGACTGGTCCGGGCCAAAGCCAGGGCAGCGTCCTTCCAAGGCCAGGCCCAGGAACCCGGCGAAGCGCGCCGCCCGCTCGTCCGACTCGCGCACATGGGCCTGCAAGCGGTGGAAGCCGTGCACATCCCGCAGGCGTTGCACAACCTCCCGGGCCTGTCTGGCGAAGCCCACGGCCCAATGTCCGGCGTCCTCGCCCGTCCAGCACCACAGTTCGCCCACTCCGGGCCAGAAGCGCACCGCGCCGCCGCACACCAGCGGCCAGGAGCCCGCCATAAGCGTCCAGGCCGGGCCAGCGGCTTCGTAGGCGCGGGCAAGCCCGGCCAGCGAACCCAGCCGCGACAGGGCCGCCTCGGCCTGCCGCCGCAGCCGCAGGCCCGCAACATGCTCTGGCCGGAAGGGGATCAGACGAAACACCTGGGACATTGCCGCTCCTCTCTGTGTCGTTGCGCGTGCGCGCCGTTGTGTGCGGGTCGTGCCCGGCATGGAGCGAAGTATAGGGCCGGTTTTTGCGGCAGGACAAAACTGGCAGGGTATTGGCAGGAAAAAGGACTAAATTTCAGGCTTGACAGGAAAAGAGGGACGCCCGGGGATTTTTTTTGCGAGGGGCCTCGGCCCCTCGCGCTCCCCTGTGGCGGCATGGCCTCGGGAGGAACCTGAGGCCATGCCGCGTTGTGGCTGGGCATGCTGGCTCCGCTTCGCACAGACAGAGAGCTGGGCGAAAAGGGGGTGGAGTGGAAGGGAGGAAGGCGAGGAGGGGCTGGACGTCAGGGCGTTGCCGCCATCACGGCATGGAGAAATTGCCAGAAGGCAAAGATTGTCCGCCTCTTGAAAACACCACGGCCCGGAAGCGTCTGGACGCGTCCGGGCCGGGAGCGGCATGGCGCAAAGGCCAGCCGGAAACGAAAGCGCGCTATTCCTCGGTCACGGAACCGCTGCCCAGCATCTTCTCACGCGTCTTCTTGGCCGCATCGGCGCTGGCGTAGGGACCGACAAGCACCCGGTACCACTTGCTGCCGCCAAGCTTGGTGGCCACCACCTTGACCGGCAGCCCCTTCTTTTCCAGGTGCTGCGCCCGGCGCTCGGCCTTGCGGCGCGACTGGAACGAACTCTCCTGAATGGCGTAACTGTCGCGGCCGGTCTTGCGCTGCACCAGAATCTTCGCAGCAGGCTTGTCGGCGGTCGCCGCGCTCACAGCCCCAGGCGCTGTCTGGCTCGCGACCTGGGCCACGGACGGATTCGCCGGCTGCCCCGCAGCCTGACCGGAAAGCACCTGGCTGGCCCGCATGTCGGCCACCTGCTGCGCGGCCTTGAGATCCGGGTCCACGCGCGGGGCCGTGCGCGAAAGGGAGGCAGGCAACACGCCGCGCACCTTCTGCTCTTCCAAGGTGGCGAAATTCTGCCCCTGATGCAGGCGCGAGAAGGCCAGATCAAGCAGCCTGCGCGAAGCCACGGCCCGGGCGCCCGCGCTGCGCGCGCCCAGCACCACGGCCACGATGCGCGTGTCGCCGCGCTTGGCCGTGACCACGTTGTTGTAGCCCGAGGCGCGCACATAGCCCGTCTTGAGCCCGTCCACGCCCTCGTAGGTGTTCAGCAGGCGGTTGGCGTTGTGGTGATTGTGATTGTTGTGCACGTAGGTGGTCATGGAATGGAAGGTCAAGGCCTGGGGAAACCGGCGCAGATAGCTGGCCGAGAGCTTCAGCATGTCGCGGGCCGTGGTCACCTGGCCCTCGGCCGGCATTCCGTTGGGGTTCATGAACACCGTGTCGCTCATGCCCAGCTCGCGGGCCTTGGCGTTCATGGCCTTGACGAACGGGCTGAAATCCTCACCGCCGGAAAGATGCTGCGCCAGGGCCACGCAGGCGTCGTTGCCGCTGGCCACGGCGATGCCCTTCATGATCTCGCGCACAATGACGCGCTCCCCGGGCTTGATGTTCATGCGCGAGCCGCCGGCATGGGTCGCCTCGCGCGTCACCAGCACCGTGTCGGTAAGCGACAGGCGGTGCTCCTGGATGGCTTCGAAGGCCAGGTAGAGGGTCAGCACCTTGGTGAGGGAGGCGGGCGGAATCTGCTGGTCGGCGTTTTCTTCGTAGAGAATGCGGCCCGTGGCCATGTCCATGGCGATGACCGACTTGGCGCCAAGCGCGGTGCTCTTTTTTGCGGCATGAACAGGGCTGGCCGCCAGCATGATGAGCAGCAAGGTGAGGAAGAGGACTCTGCTTTTTTCTCGCATGGCTTCCCGCGGGGTTGAAAGTTTCTTGTCGCCCGCTTCCGGCGAATCACAGCCAGGACGGACCCTAGCCCAGGAGCGGACGGCCTGGCAAGCCCAGGACTCTTGTCGTTCCGGCGGGGGGGCAGGCCCGTGCCGCCGCCCTTCCGAAGCATCGGCAAACGGCCCTGCGCCAAAACGTACGGACCGCCGCGAATTGTTATAGTGATTCTTTAAGAAAAGTCTAGGCATATTTTCACCACCCTGTCAATGCACCGCCTCAAGAAAATTGTTTAAAAAACGAAGACAACTGCTCTTTTCTGGACATCGCACCCTGGACGGGGTATCTGTGCGAGAGTGCAAAAAACGCTCAACGCTTCCAACCAGGGAGACCCATGATGCTGCTGTCCTGTTCCGCCATGCCTTGGCCGCCGCGGGTGCTCATCGTCGAGGACGAGAGCATCATCGCCCTGGCCACCAAGGCCAACCTGAAGCGCATGGGCTGCGATGTGGTGGCCACCGTGGCCACGGGGCAGCTGGCTGTGGAGTATGCGGTCTGCAAACGGCCCGATGTCGTGCTCATGGACATCATGCTTGAGGGCAACATGGACGGCATCCAGGCCGCCACGATCATCCGCGAGAAGAATCCGGACCTGCACATCATCTACTGCACCGCCTACACCGACTCCGCCACCCGCACCCAGGCCGCGCAGACCAATCCCAAGGCCTTCATGGCCAAACCCCTGGACTACGGCGCCCTCAAGGAAATCATCGATGAACTCCAATGAGCGCGACTTTGCAATGAACATGCCCGCCGCGCCGTTCGCCGTCCTGGCCCTGCTTGCAACCCTGCTGCTTGCCCCGGCCACGCTGGCCGCCCTTGGTCCGCGCCCGTCCGAAGCGCCCGCCTCGGAGGCGCACGCGGCCAACGCCACAGCCGCCGAGCCCGCGCCAAAGGCCGGGACCGAATCCGTGAAGCCCGACGATGCCGAAGCCCTGGCACAGTATCAGGTGCTGCGGGAGTATTTCGAGCGCCAGGCCACCCTGGACGACCGTCTGCCGGAGGTGTTTTCGCGCCGGGTGCGCGCGGAGGAACGCATGGCCTTCTTGACCATGCGCGAAACCGTGAACAGAAGGGGCCAGCTGGAGCGCTTCCGCATGGCCAGGGTGGACTTGAGCGGGCTCAGGTTCCGGCGCGTCACCGCGGACCCGGATCTGGCGCGCATCCACGTCACCGGCTCGTACACGCTGAGCGTCCCCCCCCTGGTGGAAACCGTGGAGGAGGACGCGCTGTTCGTGCTCTTGCCCGAGATGGGCCAGTGGAAGATTTTCGAACGCCGCGAGGGCTGGCGCTAGGCTATATTCCCCCGGCCACGCGGCGGGGCTGGGCAGCGGCGGCCACCCCGGCGAAGGCCTCGGCCTCCGGGCGGTCTTCGGTTTCCCGCAAGCCAGGCGCGCCCGCCTCGGGCGCGGCCACAACCACCCGGTTCCGTCCGCCATTCTTGGCAAGATACAGGGCCTGATCGGCCAGGGACACAAGCTCCTGGCTGCCCGTGCCCGGCTCCAGCGCGGCCACGCCAGCGCTCACGGTCAGGCGCACCCTCTGGCCAGCTTCGCCAAAGTCCCGCGCGGCCACGCGCTGACGGATGCGTTCCGCCAAAAGAAGCGCCTGCTCGCGGCTGGTGTGCGGCAAGATTACGGCGAACTCCTCGCCGCCGAAACGCGCGGGCAGGTCCGAACCGCGCAGGCTTTCCAGCAACAGCCCGGCCATGCCGCGCAGCACGGCGTCGCCGGTCTGGTGGCCATAGGTGTCGTTGACCTTCTTGAAATGGTCCAGGTCGAACAGGATGAGCGACAGGGGCAGCTCGTAGCGGCTGTGGCGCTGGGCCTCCTCGTCCAGGCGCTCCTCGAAGCGGCGGCGGTTGGCGATCCTGGTCAGCCCGTCGTGGTCGGCCATGCTCTTGACCTCGCGGTACAAAAGCGCGTTGCGCAGGGCCAGGGCCAGGTGGTTCACCGCCGCGTTCAGCGTCTGCACCTGGTCCTTGGCCAGGCGAAGCCCCTTCTGGGTCAGCAGGGCCAGGCAGCCGAAGCTCTCGCCCCCCGCGGCCAGGGGCAGCATCAGCAGCCGTCCGCTGTCCGGGGCCGGCCCCTGGCGCAGAGTGTTGCCAGGGGTCAGGCAGTACTGGCGACACTCCGCAAGTTCGCCCCCGCCCAGGCGCTCGGCGCTGGTTTTGAGCACCCCCTCCCAGGCGGCATGCTCCAGCGGGGCCATGCGGCAGTGCAGGTACATTTCCGCGTCCAGCCCAGGCCCGCTGTCGGACCGGCTCCAGAACACGGCGCACAGGACCTCCACGGGCAGCAGGTGGCGCAGGTCGGCCCTGGCCTTGGCCAGGATGGTGCCCGTGTCGAGGGAGGCCGAGGCGCGGGAGAGCACGCGGTTCAGAAAACTCAGGTGGTTGCCCTTGCGCGCCAAAAGCTCGCGCTCCAGCATGACCTCCTCGGTCTTGCGGCGCAGGTCGGCGGACAGGGAATCAAGCTCGCGCAGGCGCAAAATGGCGTCGCGCACCTTGTAGCGGTTCAGCGGGGCGCGCACGGCGGTGAGGAAGCCCTCGCCCAGAACCTGCTCGGTCTCGATTGGCTCCGCGTTCTCGGGCACGATGAGGATGCGGCGCACGGAGTCCACGGCCCGGCAGGCCCTGCGTCGAGCTTTTGACAGCCCCTCCCAGATCTCCAGGGGAATCCAGGCGGCCTGGCTCAGGCCTTCCTGGCCACGCATCCAGGCCAGGGCGTCGGGCGGCAGATTGCGCAGGGCGAAACCCGGCCCCGCGCTCTCTTCGATGAGCGCCGCCGTGTCTGGATCAAGTCCAAGACCCCACATGATTTCAGGATGTTCGCCTCGATGCATGGCCAATGCCTCCTGCTGTCCGACTACCTAACATCGGCATCTATGCAAGAAGCGCTCCGTCGGCAAATGACGCCCAGGGCGACAGGCCAAGGGCTCCCCTCCTGGGGCGGGGCTTTGACAAAAACTCCGGTCTGTGGCTTTGTCTCGGATATGCGAAAAACCGGCGTCTTCGGCACCCTGGACCCCTTTCTGGAAAACGGCCCGGTGCTTGGCCGCAGGGTGGCCAATCTGGGCTTCCTGCGCGCCCTGCTGGCGGCGGACCCCTTCGACGCCTACCATTTCTTCATTTCGGACAAGCCCCTGCGGGAGTCCCTGGCCGAAAACCTGGCCACCCTGGCCCCGGGCATCGCCAAGGCCGGACGCCTGCGGCTCATGGACCGCCGCGAGCTGCCCGCCCGGCTGGCGGACACGCCCTACTTCTGCTTCCACCAGTCCGACTGCATCAGCCACCCCACGCAGCTGGCGCGCCTGCGCAACGCCCACGCCAGGGACATCTTCCCCATCACCGGGCCGGTGCACTCCCTGTCCTACCCGGACTACCCGGCGGCGTTTCTGCGCCACCTCTGGGCCGGGGCCACCCCGCGCGACTGCATCATCGCCACCTCCGAGGCCGGATGCCTGGCGGTTGAGGGCTTCTTCGCCCATCTGCGCGCAGGCTACGGCCTTGCGCGCATCGCCGGGCCGAGCATCCGCCGCGTGCCCCTGGGCCTGGACGCCGACTGCCTGGCCCAGCCGCTGCCCGGCCCACAAGCCAAAGCCGCCCTGCGCCAGCGCCTGGGCCTGCCGCCGGACCGCGCCCTGATCCTGGTGCTGGGCCGGGTGTCGCACGCCTCCAAGATGGACCTCCTGCCGCTCATCCGGGCCATAAGCCGCCTGTTCACGGGTGCGCCCGGCACGACCGGAACCGCTGGCGCGCTGGCGCGGGAGTCCGTCTCCCTTGTGGTGGCGGGCTGGGCCGACGAACAGGACCCCTTCCCGCAGACCCTGGCGGACATGGGCGCGCGCGTGGGGCTCGACGTGCGCCTGGACCTGCGCCCGGGCGAACGCCGCAAGAACGAGCTGCTGGCCGCCTGCGACCTCTTCGTGTCCATTGCCGACAATCCGCAGGAAACCTTCGGCCTCACCCTGCTGGAGGCGCAGGCCGCCGGGCTGCCCGTGGTGGCGTCCGACTATGACGGCTACCGCGATCTCGTGGTCCATGGCGAAACCGGCCTGCTTGTGCCCACCACCGGCCCCGCGCCACAGCCGGGCGACGACTTTGTGGACCGCCTCGCCCCGCTGCTGTTCGACAACCAGTACCACCTGCTCCTGGCCCAGCGCACCGTGGTCCACACCCCGGAGCTGGCCCTGGCCCTGGGCGCGCTCCTGGCCGACGCCGCGCTTCGCGAGCGCATGGGCCGGGCCGGGCGCGAGCGCGTGCGCCAGCACTTCCTCTGGTCCAGCGTCATCGCCCGGCACCTGGAGCTGTGGGAGGAGCTGCGCGCCCTGCCCGCGCCGGACATCGCCAGCCTGCGCCACCTGCCGCACCCGCTGGAGCTGCCCTACTCCCGCGTGTTCGCGCCCTACCCCACGCGCACCCTGGACCCGGACGCCGTGCTGCATCCGGGCCGCAGCGGCGCGGCCCTGCTGGGCGGCCGAGAATTCCCCGTCCTGTATGCCGGGCTGGACAGCCTGCTGGAGGTGGAGGCCATCCGCAAGCTGGTGTTCCTGGCGCGCAAGGGCGAGACCGCCGCGCGCCTGGCCGAGCGCTTTTGCGAGCTCTGCCCGGCCCTCGACGCCGAGCGCGCCAGCTACCACATCCTCTGGGCCATGAAGCACGACCTGCTGGAGCCCGCGCAGCCCGGCGGCCAGTCTGACAGGCAAACGGGCAGGCATACAGACAGGCAAACGGGCGCATCGTGAACGGCGCCGCTTCCCCTGCTGCCCTCCCGGCTGTCCTGCACCACGCCGCCCTGCCGCATCGCGGCGGGGCCGTGCGCGTGGCGCGGCTGCTGCTGCGCGAGCAGCGCAAGGCCGGGCTGGATGCGCGCCTGAGCTTCGAGCTGGACGAGACCGACCCCGAGGAGCTTGGCGGACACCCGGACCCGGAGGACGCGCGCGTCCCCCGCATCGGCCCCGTGGCCCCGGCGGAGCTTGGCCGCGCCTGGGCCGCGCTGCCGCGCATCGCCGCCCTGCACCTGCACACCAGCACGGACTGGCCCGGGCTGCTCTCCGGCCTGCTGCCCCACGCCACAGGCCGACGCCTGCTGCTCACCCTGCACGACGCCGCGCCGCTCACCGGTGGCTGCGCCTACCCGCTGGACTGCCCGCACTTCCCGGCCTGCGTGGACCCCTGCCCGCGCGATTTCCCCGACGCCCGCGCCCGGCAAGCCGAAACTGCGGGGCTCCTGCGCAGCCTCGCGCCAATTCTGGCCAGCCCCTCGCGCTGGCTGGCCCGGCTGGCGCGCCAGGCCCTGCCCGAGCTGCCCGCGCGCGTCATCCCCAATGGCGTGCCCTGGCCCGAGCTTTCCGCCCTGGCCAGTCCAACCCATGTCCGCGCCCAGGCCCGCGCCACCCTGGGCATCGCGCCCCAGGTCCCGGTGGCGCTGTTCGCGGCCCACGGCGGCGCGCGCGCGGCGTACAAGTCCGGCCCGCGCTGGCCGGAATACTGGCGGGCCGTGCGCGAGCAGCTGCCCCAGGCCCAGGCCTTTGCCGTGGGCGGCGACGAGGCCCTGACCCGCGACGGGCTCACGGTCTGGCCCTATGTGGACCGGGCCAAGCTGGCCCTGCTCATGCGCGCGGCGGACGCGCTCCTCTACCCCACCCTGGCGGACAACCACCCCCTTGTGCTGCTGGAGGCCGCCGCCCTGGAGCTGCCCGTGGTCAGCTTCGCCGTGGGCGGCGTGCCGGAGATCGTCACCCCTGGCGGGACCGGGCTGCTTGCCGCGCCAGGGGACGAGCGGGCCTTTTGCCAGGCCGCGTGTTCGCTGCTTTCCGACGCGGCCCTGTGCCGCCGCCTGGGCCGCGCCGCCCGCGACCGGGGGGGCAGGCGCTTCAACGTGGCGCGCATGGCCGCGGACTACGCCGCGCTCTTGGAAGGATAGGGGCGAAGCGTTTCGCCCGTTTCATGCTCCGCAGGCCAGGGGCCGCGCGCGCCTGGACCCGCGTGGGGAAGCCCACGGCCCGTCGCTCGACACAGGGCTTTGACACCCTGGCCCGAATGCCGTATTTCACGGCTCAAAATAGGAAGCCCGCGCCCTTGCGCGGACACTTTCGCAACCCAAATTTCGAGGGGATTCATGAGCAAACTCGCGACCCTGCCCGGTGACGACATCCGCCAGATCATGTGGCGCTATACCGACCGCTACGACCTGCAGATGGTGGTCCAGTCCGCGCGCGGCGTGGCCCGGGGCCACGTGGCCCGCATGGTGGCCGACGGCTGCCGCAACACCCACGAGTGGGACGAGCGCAAGAACACCCTGCTGGACGCCTTCGACGCCTCCGGCCTCACCGCGCTGTACATGGACACCAGCCAGGGCGGCTACATCGACGGGCCGAAGAATTTCGCCCTGTCCCTCACCACCTTCGAGCTGTCCTGGGTGGACGCCGGAGCCGCCACCTGCGGCCTGGCCACCAACCTGGCGCTCGCCCCCATCCACGAGAAGGGCACCAAGGAGCAGCGCGACCACTACATGAGCATCTCCTGCCCCGGCGAGGGACGCGCGACCTGGCGCGGCGCGTTCGCCCTCACCGAGCCCCTGCCCTTTGTGGGCGTGGACACCGGCATTCTGACCAGCAAGGTGCGCGTGGCCGAGTGGAAGGACGGCGAGGAGCCCATGCTGCAAGTGGACAAGCGCGGCCGCTTCATCACCGGCATGGACTTCGCCAACTTCGTCACCGCCGCCGTCACCAGCGATGATGAGCGCATCAAGGGCTCCTGCATGGTCATCCTTGAGGAAGGCGACCCCGGCGTGTTCGACCGCGGCGCGCCCACCCTCAAGATGGTGCACCAGCTCTCCAGCACCCGCGACCCCATCCTGAGCCTGCGCGTGCCCGCCAGCCGCATCATCGGCGGCTACACCGTGAAGGACGGCGTCATCATCCCCAACTACAGCCACGCCGAGATCATCGGCAGCGTGTTCCACCGCACGCGCATCCCGGTCGGCGTCATGACCTCGGCCAAGCTGCTCTCCGCCATCGAGCCCATCATCCGCTACCACCGCACGCGCTTCCGCGGCGGCGACGCCCAGCCCGGCACCCCGCGCTTCGACCAGGGCCTGCAGATGAAGGAGGACGCCTGCCAGCGTCTGGCCGACCTCTGGGCCTGCGGCGAGGCGGGTTCGTCCCTGGGCTTCGACGCCGCGCGCAAGGCCGACCTGCTCGACCCCCTGGAGCGCGAAAAGGAAGCCCAATTCCACGCCCAGGGCGTCACCGGCCCGCGCGCCCAGCTGAGCGCCCTCAAGAAGATGGAGCCGCAGGTGCTGGAATACCTGAACCTGCTCTACACGCCCGAGGACAAGCGCGATGCGGCCCGTTTCGCCGAGCTCTCCGCCGACATCTTCGTGCAAAGCATCGTGCTCGACGCCGAGACCAACGTGCTCATCCCGGCCTGCAAGCTGTGGTGCCCGGGCGTTGGCGCGAACATGATGCGCGAGGCCGTGTCGCTCGTGGGCGGCTACGGCGTCACCGAGGACTGCCCCGGCTTCCTGTTCCAGAAGTGGAGCGACTGCCAGCTCGAGGCCACCTACGAAGGCCCGGAGGTCGTGCAGCGCCGCCACCTCACCGCCACCATGGGCAACCCCGTGTTCCTGGCCCTCATGGGCCACTGGATCGACGAGCTGGACGCCCTGGCCGAGACCTGGCCCCAGGCCGGAACCAAGGCCCTGGCCCAGGCCATGCGCCTGTGGATGTGGACCCTGAACCACCTGCAGAACGGCAAGGACGCGGACGGCAAGAAGCTGTTCTCCGGCAATCGCCAGGGCGTCACCTTCCCCATGGCCGACGCCATCTCCTGGCTCGTGGCCGCCCGCTGCTTCGTGGACGACGTGCTGGAGCTCAAGCGCAAAGGCCCGGAGAATCCGCTGCTGGCCGAAAGCCTCGAGGACACCCTGGGCTTCTTCGCCGACCTGCTCACCCTGCAGAACTCCCGCACCGCCGGCGAAGTGGCGCGCATCTGCGCCGAGCTGGTTTACGGCTACGGCAGCGCCCCCGACGCAGGCAAGTTCGCCGCCCTGCGCGCCGGCGTGGACGCAGCCCTGGCGGGCGCGCGCCTCGCCCGCGACCGCGCCGGCGAAGCCATCGCCGGGGTCATGATCCCCGAGGCGCTGGATTACCCGCTGTAAAAGAAGAAATATGCTCCGCAGGCTGGGGGAAATGATTTCCCCCAGACCCCCTCATATCAAGCGAAAGGGCTTGGGCCGGGCTTTCTGCCCGGCCCAAGCCCTTTCGCTTGAGGTGGGGCACGCAAAACATTGCGCCAGTCCACCCAAAGCGAAGGGCTCCTTCCGGTGTCTTCACCGGAAGGAGCCCTTCGCGCCAATGGGTGTCCAGAGGGCCGTGGCCCTCTGGCGGGGGCCTGGGGGCGGCGCCCCCAGCTCTTCCTTCTCACAGTCTCCTATTCGCCCGCGGCACCACCGAAACCTCCCCGGCCAGGGCCTGGCGCACGGCGTCGAGGCCACGGGGCTTGTCGCGCGGCTGGCGCAG
>JBFWMQ010000013.1:0-90617 GCA_050251495.1 Desulfovibrio sp.
CCGCTGCGGTTGAGGATGGATTGTCTTGGCAAAAACGAACCCTCTCCTCCAGCGCGAAGGGCTCTTTCCGGCGTACCCGCCGGAAAGAGCCCTTCGCGCCAATGGGTGTCCAGAGGGCCGAGGCCCTCTGGCCGCCGGAGGCTATTCTCCTTCTCCCCCTCCAACATACAACGCATAGCCTGCGGCGCGCAGCTCGCACGCCGGGCACACGCCGCAGCCGTAGCCCCAGGCGTGGCGCTGGCCGCGCTGGCCGGTGTAGCAGGTGTGCGTGTGCTCCAGGATCAGGTCCACCAGGGGTTGGCCGCCCAGGTCGCGCGCGAGGCTCCAGGTCTGGGCCTTGGTGAGCCACATCAGCGGCGTGTCGATGACCAGGCGGGACTCCATGCCCAGGTTGAGGGCCACCTGCAGGGCCTTCATGGTGTCATCGCGGCAGTCCGGGTAGCCGGAGAAGTCGGTCTCGCACACGCCGGTGACGAGGCGCTTGAGGCCGCGCCGATAGGCCTGGGCGCCCGCAAGGCTCAAGAATACGAGGTTTCGGCCGGGTACGAAGGTGCTGGGCAGGCCGGTTGCGGTCATGGCGATCTCGACGTCGTGGGTGAGGGCGGTTTCGCCCAGCTGCCGGAACACGTCGAGGCGCAGCAGGGTGTCCTGGCCCAGGCGCGCTGACCATTCGGGATACTGCTGGCGCAGGCGGCCAAGGATGTTCTGGCGGCATTCCAGCTCGATGGCGTGGCGCTGGCCGTAGTCGAAGCCGAGGGTCTCCACGCGCTCGAAGCGCTCAAGAGCCCAGGCCAGGCAGGTTGTGGAGTCCTGGCCGCCGGAGAAGACGACGAGCGCGCCTGTGGGTGTGGTCATTGCGGCTCCTAGACGCCCCGGGCGTCCGGGGGCCAGATGTACTTGTGCTGTTGCAGGTTCAGGCGCGCGTCAAGGTTCGCGTCGAGCATCCAGCGGGCCAGTTCCGCCGGGGCCACGCCGCCGAACAGCGGCGAGAGGTTCACCACGTTGCGGTCCGTGACGATGCGCGGGATGAGGTCCAGCATGTGCTCCCAGTCGGCGCGGTGGGCGATGACGAACTTGACCTCGTCGCGTTCGCGCAGGCGCTCCAGGTTGGCCTCATCCATTTTTTGGGACTCGCCGCTCGACGGTCCCTTCATGTCCACGATGGCGACGACCTCCGGCGCGAGCACCGAGATGTCCTGGCTGCCGTTGGTCTCCGCCAGGACGGTGCGCCCGCTGCGGGCCAGGGCGTTCATCAGCTCCACGGCCTGGGGCTGGAGCAGGGGCTCGCCGCCGGTGAACTCGATGAGGTTGTGCGAAAGCCCGCGGTCCAGGTCGTCGATGCGCTCCAGCACCTCGCGCGTGGACAGGCTTTCGCCGCCCTCGTAGGCGTAGGGGGTGTCGCACCAGCGGCAGCGCAGGTTGCAGCCGGTCAGGCGCACAAAGACGCAGGGCCGCCCGGCCCAGGTGGATTCGCCCTGCAGGCTCTTGAAGATCTCGCAGACGCGCAGGCTCAAGGCTCCTCCCAGTAGGTGACCTCCGCGCCAGGGGTCTCGGCGATGCGGATGCGCGAGACGCGGGCAGCCGAGCTGAGCCGGGGCGTGCGCTGGGCCAGCCGCTGAGAAAGATCCTGGAACAGGTGCCGGGCGATGTTCTCCGCCGTGGGGTTCTGGCCGCTGAAGGGCGGCAGGTCGTTCAGGCAGGAGTGGTCCAGGTCGGCCAGGGCCTCGCGCAGCAGCAGCTTGATCTCGCGGAAGTCCAGCCCCATGCCCAGGCCGTCCAGCTCCTGGCAAAGCACATAGGCCGTGACGCCCCAGTTGTGGCCGTGGGTGTTCCTGCAGTTGCCGGGATAGCCGTCCAGCCGGTGCGCAGCGCAGAATTCCCCGCGCACGCTGAGTTCGTAGTTGCGTTTCATGGGCGCGATGCTACGGCCTCGGGTTGGTTGCCGTCAAGACGGGCCTGCGTGCCGCGGAGGCGTTCCCCGCTGTACATTTGGACGATTGTGAGACATATCATGGGGAAAAACAGGAGGACTCCGCATGAGCTTCAAAATAACAGATGTCGTGACCTGGGTCGGCAAACGCGACTGGGAGCTGAAGCGCTTCCACGGCGACGAGTATTCCACGCACAAGGGCAGCACCTACAACGCCTATCTGGTGCGCGACGAGAAGACCGCGCTCGTTGAGACCGTGTGGGCTCCGTTCGCGGGCGAGTTCATCGAGCAACTCAAGGCCGAGGTGGACCTGGGGAGCATCGACTACGTCATCGCCAACCACGCGGAGAGCGACCACAGCGGCGGCCTGCCGGAGCTCATGAAGCTCATCCCCGGCGTGCCGGTGTACTGCACGGCCAATGGGGTCAAGTCCCTCAAGGGGCACTACCACCAGGACTGGAACTTCCAGCCGGTCAAGACGGGCCAGCGCCTGAGCCTGGGCGCGCGCGAGCTCATCTTCATCGAGGCGCCCATGCTGCACTGGCCGGACACCATGTTCTGCTACCTGACCGGTGAGGACATCCTGTTCAGCAACGACGCCTTTGGCCACCATCTGGCCAGCGAGGGCATGTACAACGACCTGGTGGACCCCTGCGTGCTGATGGAGGAGTGCATCAAGTACTACGCCAACATCCTCACGCCCTTCAGCGCGCTGGTGAAGCGCAAGATCGAGGAGTTCGCCGGGCTTGGGCTGCCGCTCAAGATGATCTGCCCCAGCCACGGCACCATCTGGCGCGACAACCCCATGCAGATCGTGTCCAAGTACCTGGAATGGGCCAGCGACTACCAGGAGCAGCAGGTCGCAATCGTCTACGACACCATGTGGAACGGCACCCGGCGCATGGCCGAGGCCATCGCCGCGGGGCTGGGCGAGGCCGCGCCCGAGCTGCGGGTGAAGCTCTTCAACGCGGCCAAGGCCGACAAGAACGACATCATCACCGAGGTGTTCCGGTCCAAGGCCCTGCTTGTGGGCTCGCCCACCATCAACCGGGGCTTCTTGTCCTCCCTGGGCGGCTTTTTGGAGATGGTGCGCGGCCTGGGCTTCAAGAACAAGAAGGCCGCGGCCTTCGGGGCCTATGGCTGGAGCGGCGAGTCCGTGAAGCTCATCACCGCGCACCTGCGTGAGAGCGGCTTCGAGGTGCCGACAGAGGGCATCCGCGCCATGTGGAACCCGGACGGCGACGCGCTGGAGCAGTGCCGCGCCTTTGGCCGGGACTTCGGGCAGGGGCTCAAGGCTTAGCCGCTCATCGCATGGCTTTCTCCCGGCGGAGGCGCGTTCGTGCCGCCTCCGCCGGGACACGCTTGCCCTTCGCCGCAACGGACGCTTTCGGCGCGTTGCGCTGTGGCTGTCACGCACCGTTCCACGCCGCGGCCGGGCATTGATCCCGTGTTTCCCATACGGGTGCGTCAGCTATGGCTGGCGCGCTTCCTGCATAATTCCTCAAAATTCCGGCTGTTGCGCGCTGTGTCGCACAGTCCGTCCAGGCGCGCCGTGCCGCGTTCCCTGGCGGCGGCGCCGGTCAACCTGAACGGCAAACCAAGGATTCCAAATGAATAAGGACTATTTCCGCATCAGGGAGGAAGGGCTTGACGGTGAACTTGCGGCCCTTTCCATTGAGGACGCGCTGGTCCATTTCAGGAATTACAAAGCCAATTTTTTGTTGGATAGAACCTTGGCCGTGAGCTACCTGAACCGTTTCTTGGCCGAATGCGGCAGCGATCACGAGGCGGCGGCCGCGCTGCCCGTCGACTATCTGCTCGACAAGTGCCTCCAGTTCACGCCCTTTGACAGGATGAACATCCGCACCCGGGCCGTGCTGAGCGATCCGGTCTCCTGCGCCAAGATCGAGCTTTTGACCCGCACCAACTTCGAGGCGGAAACGTTCAAGATGATCGCCGGTCTCGACATGGAGTGCGAGGCCGAGGACATGGTTCGGTTCCTGCGCAAGCTGCTTGACGCCTACCCCAGCTACGCCCTGGTCGCCGGGAAGCTCCTGGAGGTGGATTCGTATATCGGCCGTTCGCCCGCTGCTTGGCTGCCTGGGTTCAAGTGCCCCAAGCTTCTGCAGAGCGACTTCGACGGCATGCTGTTCCGGCACTATGCGGCAATGGGCGACGTTGAGCGGGCCGAGGCGCTGCTTCAGTCCCTGCCGCCGGAGGACATCCGCGAGGTGAATCTCAACTTCGCGGCCGAGCTGGCGCGCCTGCGCGGGGACGTTCCCTTGGCCATCGAGCGCTATGAACGCTCCCTGGGCTTCGACCAGAGCCAGGCCGCAGTGCGCTTCCGCCTGGCCGAGCTGAAGAGCCCAAGCCGGAAGCGCAGCGAGCTTGTTGGGGAGAAAAAGGTCGCCATCTACCTCTATTCATACAATAAGGCGAAGACGCTCAAGGCGACGCTGGCCAGCCTCGCCGGGTCGAACCTTGGCCAGGCCTCGGTCACGGTCCTCTTGAACGGCTGCACGGACGACAGTCTGGCCGTAACCGAGTGGGCGCGGAAGGTGTTTCCCCGGAACAGCTTCAACGTCATTCCGCTGCATGTGAACATCGGCGCGCCAGCGGCGCGCAACTGGCTCATCAACCTGCCGTCCACCTGGGAGAACGACTACGTCGCCTTTCTGGACGACGACGTCGATGTCCCGGCGGACTGGCTGGAGTGGTTTCTCACCGTTGCGGAGAGCGATCCGAAGATCGGAGTGGTGGGAAGCAAGATCGTCTTTCCCGGCCAGCCGGCCAAATTGCAGTACCTGTTCCGCTACGTCAGCGTGGCCGTCAACGACCTGCTCCGGCTCAGCGTGCACGCACCGGACAACCAGTTCGACAACGGCTGCTACGATTTCATCCGCGAGACGCGCTCGGTCATGGGCTGCCTGCATCTGTTGCGCGTGGACGCCCTGCGCGCGGTCCCGAATTTCGACCTCCGCTTCTCCCCATCACAGGTGGACGACATCGACCATGACCTGTGCCTGTGCCTTGAGGGCTTCAAGATCATGTACTGCGGGCTGGTCACCTGCGTGCACCACCAGTCTTCCGGGGCCGTCGTCGCGTACGACCCCGCGGCGATCCAGCGCATTGGCAATTGCATCGGCAACGACATCAAGCTATTCTACAAGCATTACCTTCGGATGGACGAGCTTCGGAAGCTCGACAACCTGAGCCAGCTGCCCTGGAAGGACGTGTAGGCGCGCAGGCCGGAAAAACCACTTGGAGTTGGACGGGAGCGCCCACATGCAGCAGCCGAGCTTTCTTGCCGTCATTGATGAAGTCCCGCCGGTTTCCGGGCAGTTCGTGGTCTGCCTGGGCAGGCCGGACCAGCTTCCGCAACTGACCGGGGAGCGGCTTCTCGTCATCGACGACGTGAACGGGGCCGCGCTGGACAGGATCAGCCGCCTTGATCCCCGGTGCATGGCGGCCGGATTGGCGGTGGTCACGACCCGGGCGGAGCATGGCCGCAATCCGCGCAACGTTCTGCGCGCCCAGAAGCTCCTGGCCTATTTGTTCGCGAAGTATGTGGATCTGCCGTTCAGGAGCACCCGCATTCCCGACCCCATGGGACTGCGGCAGGACGACACCCCGCCGGAATACCTCCACCTGCTCAACAAGTACCGCAACACGCCGCTTCATCTGCAGCACCCCCTGGTGGACAAGCTGCGCGACAAGGCCGTGGGGCTGCCGTGCCTGCTGCTGCTGCCCGGCCCTTCGCTGCAACTCATCAAGGACCGGCTGCCGGAGCTTGCCCGGCGCTACCTCATCGTCACCATCTCACGGATGCTGCCTCTGCTGCGCGAATGCGGCGTGACGCCCGACGTCCTGGTGCAGTTGGACACTGTTCCCTTGCAGGAGCACTTCCACCATCCGGACGACAGGTTCCCCAATTCCGTGTTGCTGGCCTTGTCTCTGGCGCCCATCCGGTCCTTTGCGCCCCGCTTCCGGCAGCTGTTCTTCATCGACAGCTTCGACCTCTCCGTGCTGCCGAACCCGGCGCGGCTGCGCGAGTCGTGGCTGAGCTCGCTGCTGGCCTGCCTGGGCGCCACCGAGGCCCTGCACGCGCCCAAGGTGCTGCTGGCCGGGGTGGACCTGCGCCTGCTGGGAAACAACATCTATTACGCCGAGGACGCCGACAGCCTGAGCGCGCCGCTCCAGACCGAGCCCCTGACAAGCGCCGAGGGCAAGCTTTTCACGTCCGACGTGAGCGGCCGCGAGGCGCGCACCACCCTCCAGTTCTTCGCCACCGCAGCCGAGGCCGAGCTGTTCGCGCGCGTCATCAACGCCAGCATCGGCACCACCTTCCACAACCTCTCGCCGTGGAGCCTGCTGGACGCGGAGGTCTGTCCGCCCATGACTGCGGAGCAGGCCCTGGCGGCTCCCGAGCTGGACAAATCGCCCTTCCTGGACAAGGCCGACCAGGCCGCCGCCATGAAGGAGCACGTTCAGTTGGAGGCCTTGCGCTCGCAGTATTCAAGAGAGCTTGAGGAAGCCGAGCGCAGCCGCGGGATTCTTTGCTGCATGCGTTTCGCCGATCCGGCGACTCGGGAAAAGCACCCGTACTACCGTTATGCCGCTGCGAACTACCCGTGGTTCCGGCCTGCGGGAGCGGACAACCTGGGATGTGTGGCGGAGAATCTCGCCAGTGAGCTGTGCGTTGCGACGCGCTTTGCGCGCAATGTGGCGGCCCTGCATTGCCAGGCCGCCAAGGGCGCGCCCATCCCGGTGCTGTGCATTGCGGAGGAGGAGGAGGAGGTCCTGGCGCGCCTGGGCCGTCTGCGCCCCGGCTGGTCCTGGCGCTGCATGGGCATTCAGGCCCTGAACTGCGGCCGTCCCCAGCCTTCGTCCGGCGGCGTGAAGCTGGCCGTGCTGCACGACTGGATGCGCTTCCAGAAGGTGCTGGTGGTGGCTCCGGGCTGCGCGCGCGAGTTCCACTACGCCTTGTCCCTGGTCGGCAGCGACACCGCCCTCGCCCTGGAAGAGCTGCTCGCCTATTCCCCGCTGTGCTGAGCCGCTGAGGCTCGCAGGCCGTGTCAGTCCTTCAGCGCCGCCAGCACAAAGCCCTTCGGATCGAGTGCCGACAAGGCCCGGAGGAAGCTCTCCTCCTTGCCCTGGCGCCGGGCGCTGTTCCGCGCCAGAAGGGCCTCCTCCAGTCCCACCCGCAGGCGGAACGCCCGCAGATTCGTCATGGCCAGTTGCAGGCCGGTGCGCCAGTCCTCGGGCGCGTGCAGCGCCAGGTGCGAGAGGTGCCCCAGGCGGATGTAGTCGCCGCCGCGCAGCGTTGAGGTGAGGGCGGCGAGGCGGCGCGTGGTTTCCAAATCTTCCGGGTCCAGCCTCCGGGCCAGGTACAGGCATTCCACCGCACACTTCGGCACGTGCGCGCTCGGATCATAGGGGAAGCCCTGCGAGCCGAGCCGTTCGGCGCTGGCCAGCTCCCTGGCCCACAGCAGGCACAGGTTGGCCGGGCTTCTGAGCGCCACGGCCCTGTTCGCCCCGCCTTTGGTGGTGTGCCGGTACCAGAACTGCTTGGAGAGGCTCCAGTCGTCCAGGAGCAGACCGGCCAGGGAGCCGGTCAGGTTCACCTCCAACTCCGTCGGGTAGAGCCCCTCGGACAGGATGCGATAGAGCAGGCCCAGCGCCGCGTCCTTCTGGCCGTTTTCCGTCAAAAGCGTCATGCGCGCGGCGAGCGCCTCGGGCGAGGGCGGCAGCTTGCCCAGGGCCTGGGCCAGCTCCCGCCAGGGGGCCGCAATCATGCCTGCGCGCTGCATGTGCGCAAAGGCAAGGGTATGGGCGGTCTCCGCGTCCTGCCCCTTCACCTGCGTCGGCGCGAGGCCAGCGGCGAAGTGAAGCAGGCTCTGGGCGCGGTGCCGGGCAAGGTGCTCCCGCCGCACCCGTTCCCAGGCGGCCCGGCCCAGGCGTTCGGCCAGGTCCGGACGGGCGGAATAATGGCTCAACAGTTCCTTCAGCTCCAGCACGTGGGCGTAGGTCTCGATCTCCTGCCCGCTGGCGAACAGCGCGTCCTGGTCAGGACCCACCTCCTGGCTGAGCACGAGGCAGCCGCAGGACGCGGCCTCCAGCAGACGGAAGTTGACCTCGCCGAGCAGGGATTCGTTCGGCGCCAGCCGGGAGTCGCAGTACAGGTCGAGCATCGTGGGAAAGGGCAGTTCCTGGGCGATGCTGGCCCGGAAACATTCTTCCAGAAACTCGGCCAGCCAGCGCCGGACCGGGCGGTGTTCCGTGATGCGCCCGACAAAGGCCACGCCGTGCCGCCGCTGGGAAAACGGCTTCCAGGGGCGGTCCTGGCCGAACATGGCCATGCGTGCAAAGGGCGGGTGTGGCGGCCGCAGGTCCTTGTGCAGGATGCTCTCGTGCGGGGTCAGCACCCCGTCAAACAGGCGGAAGTAGTGGGACTGCCAGTGCAGGTTGAGGTGGGTGTCCAGGGACCAGAACACCTTGGGGCAGGCGTAATGCTGCAAGCCTTGCAGCAAAGCCCTTGTGCCCAGGCTTTCTTCCTGGAAGATGAGCTCGGGGGCGAAGGCCTGCTCGTCCAGGGCCGCCTTGAGATCGAACACGGGCTGCTGGGGCCAGAGGCAGAGCACGTCATGGCCCATGTCTTTGAGCGCGGCGCCCACGTGTCTGGAAATCGAGCAAATCTTCATGTGTTGCTTTGCGCCTGCCTGGCGGCCGTTGCGTGCCGGTACGGGGTTGGTGCCGCATGGACTCTCCCAACGTCTCAAGACAGCGGGGAGCCAAGACGTCCCTGGTCTCAGCATAGAAAGCACGTTTTTGTGTTTCTGTCCACGATAAGCAAAGCCGCACGATGGGTTAGGTTCGCTGTGCGCCTGTGAAACGGGGCGGGAGGACATACGGAGGCAGGGGCAAGGACGTCGCCTGCGTAGCGTCCCGCTTTTCTGCTCCTCTCGGCGTTCGCGCAACGAAAAAGGCCCCGGAACCAGTCCGGGGCCTTTGCGTTTCAGTTGTACCGAATGGCTACTTGCCGCCGCGACCGTCGTCGCAGGGCTTGGCCGAATGTCCGCTGTCGGACATGGCGCAGGGCTTGGCAGCAGCCTTGGGGGCCTCGCCGACCGCAGGGGCGGGAGGCGTGAAGTCCAGGCCGCCCTCCACGCAGACCAGCTTGGGATCGTCCATGACCTTGAGCATCTTGTAGCGCTCGTAGTACGCGGCCTCGATGCCCGCGCGCAGGCGCTTGGACTCCTCGGGCATGGCCTTTTCCAGGGCGGCGTAGCGGTTCTCGCCGGAGAGGAAGGCCTGCAGGGTGCCGTCGGGAGCCTTGGACTCCAGCTTGAAGGGATTCAGGCCCTGGGCGGCCAGCTGCGGGTTGAAGCGGTACAGCGGCCAGTAGCCGGAGGCGACGGCCAGCTTGGCCTCCTCCTGGCTCTTGCCCATGCCCTTGCGGATGCCCTGGTTGATGCAGGGCGCGTAGGCGATGACCAGCGACGGTCCGGGGTAGGCCTCGGCCTCCTGGATGGCCTTCAGGGTCTGGTTCTTGTCCGCGCCCATGCTGATGCTGGCCACGTACACATACCCGTAGGTCATGGCCATGCGGCCCAGGTCCTTCTTGCCGGTCTTTTTGCCGCTTGCGGCGAACTTGGCGATGGAGCCCAGCGGGGTGGCCTTGGAGGACTGGCCGCCGGTGTTGGAATACACTTCCGTGTCCATGACCAGGATGTTCACGTCCTCGCCGCTGGCAAGCACGTGGTCCACGCCGCCGTAGCCGATGTCATAGGCCCAGCCGTCGCCGCCGAAGATCCAGATGGACTTCTTGGTGAACAGGTCGGCCATGGAGGCGATCTCGGCCAGGAGCGGGTCCTTGGTGTTCTTCAGCAGCCCCTTCAGCTGATCTCCGGCGGCCTTGGAGGCCACGGGATCGCTCTTGCCGGCCAGCCACGCCGCGGCTGCGGTCTTGATGGCGGCGCTGGCCGAGGAACCGGCCACCTGGGCCATGAGATCGGCCAGCTTGGCGCGGCGCTGGGTCACGGCCATGTTGAAGCCGAAGCCGAACTCGGCGGCGTCCTCGAAGAGCGAGTTGTTCCAGGCCGGACCGAAGCCGTCCTTGTTCACGCAGTAGGGGGCCGCCGGGGCCGAGGCGCCCCAGATGGAGGAACAGCCCGTGGCGTTGGCGATCATCATGCGCTCGCCGAAGAGCTGGGTGATGAGCTTGACGTAGGGGGTCTCGCCGCAGCCCGCGCAGGCGCCGGAGAACTCAAGCAGCGGCTGCTGGAACTGGCTGCCCTTGAGGCTTTCGCGCTTCACCAGATCGCCCTTGAGGCTCACGGTTTCACTGAACACCTGGTTGGGCACCTCAGCCGCGGTCTGGGTCTCCAGGGGCTTCATGACCAGGGCCTTGTCCTTGGAGGGGCAGATGTCGGCGCAGTTGCCGCAGCCCATGCAGTCCAGCGTGTTCACCTGCATGCGGAAGCTGAGGCCCTTGAGCTCCTTGCCCTGGGCGGGCAGGGTGGCGAAGGTCTTGGGAGCCTTCTTCATCTCGGCGTCGGTGGCGAGCACCGGGCGGATGGTGGCGTGGGGGCAGACAAAGGAGCACTGGTTGCACTGGATGCAGTTGTCCTTGATCCACTCGGGCACGAGGATGGCCACGCCGCGCTTTTCGTACTGGCTGGTGGCGGCGGGGAAGGAGCCGTCGGGGTTGAAGGCGCTGACCGGGAGGGAATCGCCCTTCTGGGCCAGGATTGGCCGCATGACGTTCTCCACGAAGGCCGGGACCTTGGAGGCGCCCACGGCCTTGTCGGCGGCCTTGGCCCAGCTGGCGGGCACCTGGATCTCGATGAGGTTGGCCAGCGTCTGGTCCACGCCGTCCACGTTCATCTTGACGATCTTGTCGCCCTTCTTGCCGTACTCTTTCTTGATGGATTCCTTGAGCAGCGCGATGGCCTTGTCGATGGGCAGCACCTTGGCCAGCTTGAAGAAGGCCGTCTGCATGATCATGTTGATGCGGTTGCCCAGGCCCACCGAGGCCGCGATCTTGACGGCGTCGATGGTGTAGAGCTTGATCTTCTTGGCGGCGATGGTGCGGCGCATGGCGGCGGGAAGGTTGGCCTCCATGTCGGCCGCGTTGCTCCAGGTGGAGTTCAGCAGGAAGGTTCCGCCGGGCTTGATGCCTTCGAGCACGTCGTAGATGTGCACGTAGCTCGACTTGTGGCAGGCGATGAAGTCCGCCGTGTCCACCAGGTAGGTGGACTGGATGGGCTTTTTGCCGAAGCGCAGGTGCGACACGGTGATGCCGCCGGACTTCTTGGAGTCGTAGGCGAAGTAGCCCTGGGCGTACAGCGGGGTGTTGTCGCCGATGATCTTGATGGCGCTCTTGTTCGCGCCCACGGTGCCGTCGCTGCCGAGGCCCCAGAACTTGCACTGCACGGTGCCTTCGGGCGTGGTGGCCAGAGCCGGGCCCGCGGGCAGGCTGGTCTTGGTCACGTCGTCCTCGATGCCGACGACGAAGTGGTTCTTGGCCTTTGCCTTGTCCATGTTCTTGTACACGGCCATGACGTGGTTGGGGCGGAACTCCTTGGAACCCAGGCCGTAGCGTCCGGCGATGAGCTGCGGGATGGTCCCGGCGCGCTCGATGAAGGCGGCGCAGACGTCCTGGTACAGGGGATCGCCCAGCGCGCCCGGCTCCTTGGTGCGGTCGAGCACGGTGATCTTCTTCACGGTCTTGGGCAGCACGGCGAAGAAGCTCGCGGCGTCGAAGGGGCGGTACAGGCGCACCTTGATGAGGCCGACCTTCTTGCCCTTCTTGACCATGGCGTTGATGACTTCCTGGATGGTCTCGCAGCCGGAGCCCATGGCCACGATGATGTTCTCGGCATCGGGAGCGCCCACGTAGTCGAAGGGCTTGTATTTGCGGCCAGTGATCTTGGCCACCTTTTTCATGTTCTCGATGACGATCTTGGGAACGGCGTTGTGGTAGGGGTTGGCGCGCTCGCGGCCCTGGAAGTAGATGTCCGGGTTCTGGGCGGTGCCGCGCAGGTTCGGGTGCTCCGGGTTCATGGCGTTTTTGCGGAACTCGGCGATCTTGTCGTGGTTCACCAGTTTCGCCATGTCCGCCTGGTCGATGACCTCGATCTTCTGGATCTCGTGGCTGGTGCGGAAGCCGTCGAAGAAGTGCACGAAGGGCACGCTGGAATCAATGGCGGACAGGTGCGCCACAAGCGCCAGGTCCATGCACTCCTGCACGCTTGAGGACGCCAGCATGGCGAAGCCGGTCTGGCGGCAGGCCATGACGTCCTGGTGGTCGCCGAAGATGGACAGGGCATGGGCGGCGATGGCGCGGGCGGTGACGTGGAACACGCCCGGCAAGAGTTCGCCGGAAATCTTGTACATGTTGGGAATCATGAGCAGCAGGCCCTGGGAGGCCGTGAAGGTGGTGGTGAGCGCACCGGCGGCCAGAGAGCCGTGCACCGCGCCCGCCGCGCCCGCCTCGGATTGCATCTGGCGGATGTTCACCACTTGGCCGAAGATGTTCTTCATGCCCTTTGCGGCCATTTCGTCCGCGATCTCGCCCATGGTGGAGGAAGGGGTGATGGGGTAGATGGCTGCGGCCTCGCTCATGGCGTAGGCCACGTGTGCCGTTGCGGAGTTGCCATCCATAGTCTTCATTTTCTTCGCCATGTTCGTATCCCTCTTTTCAGATGGAAGGTTTGGACTCGTTGGTAGCGCATTAAAGGACCTAGATGAATTTGGCGGACTTCGCAACTTGTGTGCCAAAAGGAACATGTTTGTGATTTTCTCAATATATTAATATGTTGCGTGAAAGGCGAGAAAATTGTCATGGCTCGGGGTGAACTTTGTCCGAAAATTCGGGCAGGGGATGGCCAGGAAATGGCTGCCATCGTGCCACGGCCCGCTCACATTCTGTCCGGAAAAACGGACAACTTTTCCGGGCACGACCGAAGGATCTGCGGGGCGTTCGCCTCGCGCCGGGCAAGATTGCCCTGGCGTGCGCCGACCTCTTGGGCTACAGTCGCAGAGGCTGAATGGGACCATTGCCCGGCGGAGGCCTCATGGACCGGTGTGAACTGCCGCAGGAAAAGACGCGCTGGAGCAAGTTCGGCGATGCCGCGCCACGGTTTTTGCCGTTCTTGGCCTGGCTGCCCTTGGTCAGCAGGCGCAGCCTGAAGGCCGACCTCTGGGCCGGGCTGACCGGCGCGGTCATTGTGCTGCCGCAGGGCGTGGCCTTTGCGGCCATCGCCGGTCTGCCGCCGGAATACGGCCTGTACGCGGCCATGGTCCCTGTGGTCATCGCCGCGCTGTTCGGCTCCTCCCTGCACCTCGTCTCCGGCCCGACCACGGCCATCTCCCTGGTGATTCTGGCCAACGTGAGCCATTTCGCCGACCCCGGCAGCGCGGAATACATCCGGCTCGTGCTCACTCTGACGTTTTTGGCCGGGCTGTTCCAACTGGGCCTGGGGCTGGCGCGCATGGGCGGCATGGTCAACTTCGTCTCGCACTCCGTGGTCACGGGGTTCACGGCTGGCGCAGCCATCCTCATCTTCAGCAGTCAGCTTGGCGGATTTTTCGGACTCAGCCTGCCGCACGGCAGTTCCTTTGTGGCGACCTGGGGGCATTTCCTCGCCCGCCTGCCGGAATCCAACCCCTATGTGGTCGGCCTCGCCGCAGGCACCATGCTTGTGGCCCTGGCCCTGCGCCGCGTAAACCCCAGGCTGCCCGCGCTGCTGCTGGCCATGGCGACCGCCAGCGTCATCAATTTTCTGGTGGATGGCGCCTCCCACGGGGTGCGGCTGGTGGGCGCGCTGCCCGAAGGCCTGCCGCCCTTCTCCCTGCCGGTGCCGGGCTTCGACGAGGTGCGCCAGCTGGTTCCGGGCGCGCTGGCCATCGCCATGCTGGGCCTGGCCGAGGCGGTGTCCATCTCCCGGGCTGTGGCCGTGCGCTCGCAGCAGCAGATCGACAACTCCCAGGAGTTCATCGGCCAGGGCCTGGCCAACGTCGTGGGCAGCTTCTTCTCGGCCTACGCGTCCTCGGGCTCGTTCACGCGCACCGGGCTCAACTTCGAGTCCGGTGCCAAAACGCCCCTGGCCGCGGTCTTCTCCGCGCTGCTGCTCGCCGCCATCGTGCTGCTGGTGGCCCCGCTCACGGCCTATCTGCCCCTGGCCGCCATGAGCGGCGTCATCCTGCTCGTGGCCGTGAACCTGGTGGACCTGCACGGCATCCGGCACATCGTGCGCACGGACAGAAGCGAGGCCGGGGTGCTTGGCGTCACCTTCCTGGCAACGCTCTTTGTGCAGATGGAGTTCGCCATCTTCTGCGGGGTCATCCTGTCCCTGCTCATATACCTCAAGCGCACCTCGCACCCGGGGATCGCCGTGCTGGCCCCGGACCCGGACAACCTGCGCAGGCCGCTGGTGAACGTGGAGCGCAAAAGCGTGCCGGAGTGCCCGCAGCTCAAGATCCTGCGCCTGGACGGCAGCATCTTCTTCGGCGCGGTGACGCACATCTCCGAGGAACTGCACCGCATCATGCGCACCTTTCCGGAGCAGTGCCACATCCTCATCGTGGGCAGCGGCATCAATTTCATCGACGCCAGCGGCTGCCACATGCTCTTCAACGAGGCGCTCAGCCTCAAGCTTTCTGGCCGGGACATGTTCTTCTGCTCGCTCAAGAGCGAGGTGCGCGAGGTGCTGGAACGCGGCATGTGCCTGAAGCGCCTGGGCGGGCAGCATGTCTTTGAGACCGAGGGCCAGGCCCTGGCGCGCATGGTGCCCCGGTTGGACCCGGAGCGCTGCGCCTGCTGCCATGTGCGCGTGTTCCGCGAATGCGAGTGGATGCCCGGCGGCGAGCACTATCTGCCGCCGCGCCCTGCCGACACGTCCCCCTGACACGTCTTTCTGGCGCATCCTACGGATTGAACAGCCTCCAGGCCGTGACCACGAACCATCCCGCGTAGGCGAGCAGCATCAGCCCCAGTCCGCGCATGACCAGCGCGTAGGCCGGGCCGCCCAAAAGCGGCCCGAAGCGTCCGGTGAGCCACGCCAGCAGCACCTTTGCCCCCACCAGGCAGCCGAAGAACCCCGCCAGGAACGCCACGGCGACGCTTGCCCCCAGGCTCCAGGTCTGGGCCAGCAGCGGCGCGCCCACGGTTCCCCAGAACAGATACGGGCTCGGATTCAGCAGATTGGCCAGCACGCCCTTTTGCAGCGACTTCGGGCTGGCCGGGGCTGGTCCGGCGGCCCTGGGGCTGAAGGTCAGGCTGTCGAAAGCGCTCTTGCCGAGATAGACCGCGCCGCCAAGGGTGAGCAGGGCCAGCGGCTTGGGGTGCTCCGCCAGTCCGGCGGTGAGGGCGAGTGCGGCCAGCACGATGGGCAGGTCGGTGATGAGCGGGGAGGCGGCCACCTTGGCGCCCTCGCGCACGGAATAGGCCAGGGTCTGCACGATGACCAGCGCCAGCAGCGGCCCGGGGGACAGCCCGGCGGAAAGGCCCAGGGCCGCGCCGGTGAGTGCGGCGCTGGCGGGTCCGTCGATCATGGGAGAGCGGGACGGAGCAGGGCCACTAGGGCATGTTCTCCGGGTTGACGAAGGACAGGGCCGAGGGCACCGGGCCGATGGCCTGGTCGAAGCGGCGCAGGAACTCCTCCGCCTTGTTCTCGGCCAGGGGCCGGGCGAAGAGATAGCCCTGGAAGAACTCGCAGCCCAACTCGCGCAGGATGCCGTGCTGGCTCAGGGTCTCGACGCCCTCGGCCACCACGTCCATGCGCAGGCTTGTGGCCAGCTGGATGATGGCCCGCACGATCTCCAGGTTCTCCTTGCCGCATTCCAGCATCCGCACGAAGGAAAGATCGATCTTGAGGTGGTCCAGCGGCAGGCGCGTCAGGTAGGCCAGGCTGGAGTAGCCGGTGCCGAAATCGTCCACGGAGAAGGTGACGCCCATGTCGCGCAGCTCTTCCAGCTTGCTCAGCACCATGGTGCCGCTTTGCATCAGCGCGGTCTCCGTCACCTCAAGCTTGAGGTTCCTGGCGGGCAGGCCGGTCTCCTTCAGGATTTCGCACATCCGCTGCATGAAGTCCGGCCTGGGCACCTGCTGCGGCGAAAGGTTCACGGAGAGGATGGCGTCCTTCAGGTGCGGATAGCGCGCGCGCCACTTGCTCAATATGCGCGAGCCCTCGCGCAGGGCCCAATAGCCAAGTTCCACCACCTTGCCCGAATCCTCGGCGATGGGGATGAATTCGCTCGGCATGATGAGCCCGCGCTCCGGGTGTTTCCAGCGCGCCAGGGCCTCGAAGCCGAAAAGCTGCTGCCCCACGCCGAACTGGATGATGGGCTGGAATTCCAGGAAAAACTCCCCGCGCGCGATGGCCCGCTCCATCTCGTTCTCCAGGCGCACCACCTTGAGCGTCTGGGCCAGCAGGGAGGGTGTGAAGCTCTTGACGCGGTTGCGGCCCATGGTCTTGGCGCGGTGCATGGCCAGGTTGGCGTTGCGCAGCACCTCCTCGGCGCTGTCCGAGGGCGTTTGCCCCAGGGCCAGGCCGATGCTGGCCGTGATGGCGAGCTCCTGGCCGCGCACCAGGATGGGGGCCTGCAGGGCCTCGCGGATGCGCCGGATGGCCTGGATGGGCCGCTTGTACGAGTCGAACTCCTCCATGACCACCACGAATTCGTCGCCGCCCATGCGGGCCACGGTGTCCAATTCGCGCACGCTTGCGCGCAGGCGACCGGCTATCTCCACCAACACGGCGTCGCCGGCCGTGTGGCCCAGGGTGTCGTTGATCTGCTTGAAGCGGTCCAGGTCGAGAAAGATGACGGCGTAGCGGTAATCCGGCCTGCGACGCACGCGCTGCAGGGCCGTGTCGATGCGCTCCACGCAGAGCGTGCGGTTGGCGATGCCGGTGAGCGGGTCGTGCAGGGCCTGATGGCGCAGGCGCGACTCCAGACGTCTCTGCTCGGTGTGGTCCTGGAACATGCAGGCGCATACGCCTGGCTCGGTCTGAAAGCAGTGCAGTTCAAAGGAACCTGTGACCTGGGCCTCGCTTGAGCCGGGCTCACCTGCCCGCCAGGGTTCCCCCAGGGTGCAGGCGCGCGCCATGCGCTGGCGCACCTCCGGTCCGGAGAGCTCCGGGAAGGCGGTCTGCAGGGGCTGGCCCAAAAGCGGGGCGTGGTCGCGGCCCAGGATGACATCCGCCGCGGGGTTCGCGGCGGAGAGCAGCAGTTCCCCGCTTGGGGCGAGCCGGTAGAAGTGCACGCCCAGCGGGGAGTGCCGGAACAGCGCATCGGCGCGGCGCTCGGCCTCGCGCAGGGCGTTTTGCGCGGCCGTGCGGTCCGTGACGTCCACGCCGGATTCCCAGCAGGCCCAGCCCGTCACCGGCTGTGCCTGGCGCACCTGGGTCCAGGCGATGACGCGCTGGTCGCCGTCGCGCGTGCGCATGAGCGTCTCGCGTTCGTGGAACACCATTGGCCCCTTGTGCCAGTCGCGCACGGCGTCGCGGTATTCGGGATCGGGGTAGAAGCGCTCAAAGATGTCCGCGCGGCCCAGGACCTCCTGGGCGGAATAGCCCAGCACGCGCTCGCACTCGCTGTTCCAGAACACGATGCGGCCGTCCTCGTCGTGGGCGTGGATCAAAAGCGGCAGTTTGTTCACCAGGGCTTCCAGGCGCTTCTGGTGCAGGGCGCAGGCCAACTCGGTGTCGCGCAGGGCGGTTATGTCCAGCACGTGCGCCGCGGTGAGCCCAGGGGAGCGGGAGCCGCGCGGGAATGTCTCGCGCAGGATCCAGACCACGTGCTCGCGCCCGTTCCACTCCAGCACGCGCTCGGAACCATGCTTTTCCTGTCCCGTGGGCGGGGGAAAGAAGAGAGCCTCCGGAGCGCCGAGCAGGGCCTGGACCGGTTTGCCCAGCACGCGGCAGGCGGCCTGATTCACGTAGGCCAAGCGTCCGGAGCGGTCGGAGGCGAAGACCGGCAGGCTTATGGAGTCGATGATGTTGGAGAGGTCACGCGCGCTTAAGGACGCCGTTGGCCGGATGCCAGGGCTTTTCGCGAACTGCTGCTTGGGGCTGACCGCTTGGGGGGACGGCTTGGCGCGCATGTTCACCTGCATGGTTGAAGGGCTGCGTTGCGCCTGTGTACCATCATTGCCGATAAAAGCAAAGGCCCGAACATTCCGCGCCAGGGGCTGGACTCCTACCCGGCCGCAATGCTACGCAGGGCACAGCGCCGCGCATCCCGCGCGGCGCCGCACACAGGGGGGGGGCGGAATGCTGAAGGACTTCAAGGATTTCATCATGCGCGGCAACGTGGTGGACATGGCCGTGGGCATCGTCATCGGCGCATCCTTCGGGGGCATCGTCAAGTCCCTGGTGGACGACGTGCTCATGCCGCCCATCGGGCTTCTGCTGGGCCGCGTGGATTTCTCGAATCTTTATGTAGTGTTGCGCGAAGGCGTGACGCCCGGCCCCTACGCCGCCCTGGCGGAGGCCAAAAAGGCCGGGGCGGTGACGCTGAACCTCGGGCTGTTCGCCAACACGGTCATCAATTTTGTCATCGTGGGCCTGGCGATCTTCCTTGTGGTGCGCGCCGTGAACCGCCTGCGCGACATGCAGAAGAAGGACGAGCCCGCAGCCGAGCCCACCACGCGCGACTGCCCCTACTGCGCCACAAGCATCAGCGTCAAGGCCGTGCGCTGCCCCAACTGCACCTCGGAGCTTCCGGGCGCGTCACGCTAGACGCCAGCCTCCCGCACGAGCGCGGCGTAGCTCCGCACCTTCGCCTGGCCGGAGAGGGCCATTTGCGCGCCCGTTGCCAGGGCCCGCATCTCGTCCGCCTGGGGCAGGGCCAGCACTGGCGCGAGGAAGCGCACCCGCCGGGTGATCTCGGCCACCAGCAGCTCGCTTCGGGCCATGCCGCCGGTGAGCACCACGGCAGCCGGGCCGTCCGCGGTTTCCTCGAAAAGCGCTGCCGCCATGCCGCCCACGGCCTTGGCCACGCCGTAGGCCAGGGCGGAGATGCCTTCGCCGCAACGGGCGTCTCCGGCGCGGAAGCGGGCCTCCACCTCGCGCAGGTCGTTGCTGCCGGTGTGGGCGAACAGCCCGCCGCAGGTCAGGATCTCGCGGCGCAACTGGGCCGGGTCGGCCCCCTGCTGAACCATCTCCACCAGCACCAGGGCGGGCAGGGTGCCCGCGCGCTCCGCGCTCATGGGGCCTTCGCCGTCCACGCCGTTGGTCACGTCCACCACACGGCCCCGGTCGTGCGCGCCCACGCTGACCCCGCCGCCCAGGTGCGCCACCACGAACTTGGCGTCCTCGTACTTGAGGCCCAGCGTTTCCGCCGCCAGGCGCGCGGCCATGCGCTGCGACAGGGCGTGGAACACGCTGCGCCGCCGGATGCGCGGCAGGCCGGTCAAGCGCGCGATGTCGCGCAGCTCGTCGGTGACGGGCGGGTCCACGACATAGGCCGGGCAGCCGGAGGCCTCGGCGAACAGCAGGGCCAGGGGCGCGCCCAGGTTGCAGGGATGCTCGCCGTGGGCGTTTCGCGCAAGCTCCGCGAGCATGGTCTCGTCCACGGCGTACACGCCGCCGGGCAGGGGGCGCAACAGCCCGCCGCGTCCGGCCACGGCGTCGAAACCGCCGCCGCAGGGAGCATCGCCGCTGTGCCGCTGGAGCGCCTGTTCCACGGCCTGGCGGCGCAGGGCCAGCTGGCCCTGCACGCCCCCGCAGGCGGCGATGTCCTCCTTGCGGTGGCGCACCTCCTCGCTGAAGAGGATGGCGTCGGCCTCGAACACCGCCAGCTTGGTGGAGGTGGAGCCGGGGTTGATGCACAGGATGCGCGGCTTCATGCGGTGTCTCCGGCACGCGCGTGGTTGTGCCGCGCCAGGAACACGGCCAGGGCTATGGAGGCGAGCTTGGAGCGCTCGGAGTCCCCGCGCGAGGGCACCACCACCGGAGCCTTGCTGCCCACCACCACGCTGGCGATGGGCGCGCCGAGCAGCGTGCTGATGGCCTTGTGCAGGATGTTGCCGGATTCGATGTCCGGGGTGAGCAGGATGTCCGCGTGCCCGGCAACGGGGGTGTCCACGCCCTTGAGCCTTGCCGAGGCGGGCGACACCGCAAGGTCCAGGGCCAGCGGCCCGGCCACCAGGGCGTCGCCGAAGGCGCCGTCCGCAGCCATTTTGGACAGCAGGTCCGCGTCCAGGGTGGCGGGCATGGCCGGAAAGTTTACCTTTTCCGTCGCTGCCAGAATGGCTGCGCGCGGTTGGGCGATGCCCAGCGCCCGGGCCACGGCCAGGGCGTTCTTCAGGATGTCCATCTTGCGTTGCAGGTTGGGCCGGACATTCATCCCGGCATCGGTGAGCAGCATGAGCCGGGGAGGCTGTCGCTCAGCGGCGGCGTCGCCGTCCGCGTGGCGCGGTGCGTCGAACACGCTGACCAGGCTCATGACGCCGCCCGGGGTCACCAGCCCGGCGTCCTTGGCCAGCACGGCCTTGAGCAGGGTGGAGGTGGAGACCAGCCCCTTCATGATGAGCTGCGCCCGGCCCTCGCGGTAGAGTTCCACGGCCTTGTGCACCGCCTCCACGTCGTCCTGGCGGTCGATGAATTCGTAGTCCGCGAAGTTGGGGCAGAAGGTCTTTGCCGCGGCAAAGGCGCGCTCCCGGTGGCCGATGAACACCGGTTCGGCCAGGCCAAGGGAGGCCGCGTCCAGCGCAGCTCGCAACACGAAGCGCTCCGCGCAGGGGGCGATGGCGACGCGCATGGCCCGGCCATGCGCCTGCACCGCCCGGATGATGGCGTCCAGGCTGTTCACGGGCTACTCGTCGCCGCGCTTGAGGGCGATCTTGCCCGTGCGGGCCATGGACAGGATTCCGAAGGGGGTCAACATGCGGATGAGCCCCTCCACGCGCTCGGAGTCGCCGGAAAGCTCCACGGTGATGCTGTGCTCGCCCATGCCCACCACCCCGGCGCGGAAGACCTCAAGTATCTGCATGAGCTGCGACAGGCTCTCGCCCTCGCGCCTGATCTTGAGGAGGACCAACTCGCGGTCCACGAACTCGCGGCGCGAGAGGTCGTCCACCTGGATGACGAAGGGCATCCGGGCCACGGCCTCGATGACGCCGCTGGTGTCCGCGCCGTTCGGTTCGTCCGGCGTTTCAAAGCAGATGACCATGCGCGAAACGTCCGGATTCTCGGTCTCGCCGCTTGAGATGCTGCGGATGTTGAGGCCCCGGCGCTTGAACTCCTCGGCCATGTCGGCCAGGACGCCGCTGCGGTTGGCCACCAGGGCGGAGATGGTATGCTTCATCGTGGGGTGCTCCTTGGCTTTTTGGCGCGGTGCTTCGTGCTTTGCCGCAACGATGATAGCCGAAACCGGTTTGGAAGCAAGGGCTCTGGACCGACGCTCTTGCCATTGCCCCCTGTCCGGGGTATGGTTGAATATGGCTTATAGGATTATCCCCCAAGCGGCGATTGCTGGAGCGAGGCCCTCGTGAAGGTGCGCTGCTGGGGCGCGCGCGGCTCCATCCCCGTGTCCGGGGCGGAGTTTCTGCGCTACGGCGGCGACACCTCCTGTCTGGAGGTTCGTTCAAAGAACGACGAGGTCCTCATCCTCGACGCGGGCACGGGCATCCGGGCCCTGGGCTGCGAGTTGATGCGCCAGGAGCGCCATAGCCTGACGCTCCTGTTCAGCCACTACCACTGGGACCACGTCCAAGGGCTGCCGTTCTTCAAGCCGCTGTACAATCCGCAGACCTCGCTGCGCCTTGGCGGCAACCGGGGCGCGCGCGGCGAGTTGGCGCGGCTGCTGGCCCGCGCCCTGCGTCCGCCGCTGTTCCCCGTGCCCTTTGACAAGGTCCCGGCGGATGTCGGCGCCGTGCTTTTCGAGGATGAGACCCTGCGGGTGGACAGCCTGTGCGTGCGGCGCATCGCGGCCTCGCACCCCAACCGGGCCTCGGGCTTCCGCATCGAGGAGGACGGTCGGAGCCTTGTCTACCTGACGGATAACGAACTTTCTCTGCGGCACAGGGGCGGGCTGAACTTCGCGGACTACGTCGCCTTCTGCGCCGGGGCGAACCTGCTCGTCCACGATGCGGAATACCTTCCCGAGGAATATCCGCAACGGCGCGGCTGGGGGCATTCCCATATCGAGGACGCGGCGCGCCTGGCGAAAGAGGCCGGCGTGGGGATGCTTGGGCTTTTTCATCACAACCAGGAGCGCACCGACGAGGCCCAGGACGCGCTTGTGGAACGCTGCCGGGCGCTGCTTTCCGCCCCGGGCGACCCGGCTTGCGTGGCCCTGTTCCAGGGCTGGAGCATGGACCTCGGCGGGTGAGCGGACCGACGCCTGGGCCGCCTGCGCCGGTGGGCGTCCAAACCGTTGCGGCACTTGATTTCTCCCCCCATACGTGCCACACCAGCACCTGCCGCATGAGGCGGCCCTTGAGAGCATCCGGAAGAGGGAGGGAAAATGCGCGCGCTTATCGTCGATGATGATTTTTACAGCCGCATCGTACTGCATGACATGCTCCGGGCCGTGGCGGAATGCCACATCGCCGTCAACGGGGAGGAGGCCGTGGGAGCGTTCAAGCAGGCGCTTGAGAATGGCAGGGCCTACGACCTTGTGTGCATGGACCTTGTGATGCCCGAGATGGACGGCCAGCAGGCCCTGCGCGAGATGCGCGCCCTTGAGGACGAGATGGGCGTCGAGAGCGGGGCACGCAGCGTTGTCTTCGTGGTGAGCATGGTCGAGGACAATCGGGAGACCAACGAGGCCTTTTTCCTCGGCGGCGCGGACAGCTTTCTGGTCAAACCCATTGAAGAAGCCCGGCTCATGGCCGAACTTCGCGAGCACGGGCTTCTGGGCTGACCTCCTCGCGCGGCTGTGTTTGAAATTCGCGCAATAGTCGGCTACAGGATGCCGCGCGGGCGGCTTTTTGCCCCCGCCAGGAAGGTGCATGAGTCAGATTCTCGGAATCAAGTTCAGCGATCACGGGCCGGTGTGCTATTTTTCCTCCGGCGGGCATGAACTGCGCACGGGCCAGTACGTGCTGGTGGAGACGGACCAGGGCCAGGCCCTCGGGCGCGTGGCCACGGTGAAAATCCCGGAGGCGGGAGCTTCCCTTGACCTGCCCCTGGCGCATCTCGCCAGCCAGCCAGCCTCGGCCGATACGCCCGCCCAGCCGATTAAATCGGCAGGCTTGCCGGAGACAACCGCCCCCGCGCCTTTTGAGGACACCCTCGGCGGCGCCGACTGGGGGGCTTTCGTGCCCTCCGACGCCGTGGCCGAGCCCGCGTCCGTATCCGCGCAAGAACCCGCTCCCGAGAACGCTTCCGCCCAGGCCGATATGCCCCAGGCCGTGCCGTCCCAGGGCAGGCCCGAGGATGCGGGCACCGAAGAATGCTCCGCGCCGGGAGCGGCCATCAGCCCCGTGGCCCTGTTCGCCAGCGATCAGGCCGTCACCCAGCCCATCCCCCACAGCGCCTGCGGCCTTGAGCGCATCTCGCGCCTGGCCACGGAGGAGGACCTGGAGGTCCACGCGGAGAACCGTCGCCTTGCCCGCCGGGCCTTCACCTTCTGCCGGGGCTGCATCAACTCGCAGAACCTGGACATGAAGCTGGTGGATGTCGAGGTGCTGCACGACCGCAGCAAGCTGATCTTCTTCTTCACCGCGCCGAACCGCATCGACTTCCGCGAGCTCATCAAGAGCCTCGTTCGCGAGTTCCACACCCGCATCGAGCTGCGCCAGATCGGCGTGCGCCACGAGACGCAGATGATCGGGGCCATCGGTAATTGCGGGCAGGTGTGCTGCTGCCGCCGTTTTCTGCGCAAGTTCGCCCCCGTCACCATCAAGATGGCCAAGGAGCAGAATCTGTTCCTGAACCCGGCCAAGATCTCCGGCATCTGCGGGCGGCTTTTGTGCTGCCTGAGCTACGAGCAGAAGGGTTACGAGGAATTCCACAAGCAGTGCCCCAAGATCGGCAAGCGCATCCAGACGCCCATCGGCTCCGTGAAGGTGTTGCGCGGCAACTTCTTCAAGAAGTCCATCTCCGTGTGGGTGGAGGACGTGGGCGAGCGCGAGTTCACCCTGGACGAATGGCGCGAGATGCTGAACCGCCAGCCCGGCGACGCCCCGGTCGAGGCGCCAGCCCAGGAGCCACAGGCCCGCCCGGGAAGAGGCTCGGGACGTGTCTCCACGGGCCGTCCCGCCCGCCCGGAGCGCGGCGCGCGCCCTGAGCGGCCTGAACGCTCTGAGCGTCCTGAGCGTTCAGACAAGGCGGAACGCTCTGACCGGCCGGAGCGTGCAGCGCGACAGGAGCGCCCCGACAGGCCCGAAAGGGCTGAAAGGTCCGAGCGGCCAGAACGGCCAGAACGCTCGGCAAGACCGAACAAGGTCGAACGGCCAGAGTTGGCCGAGGCCGCAACCTCCCCGGCCACAGCTGGAGAACCCCGGCCCGAGGCGTCGGCTCGTGCCCAGGGCGGCGAGGGCGAAGGCCGTGAACGCACCAGGCCCCGGCGCAAGCGCCGCAAGAGCAAGGGCCCGAAGCCGACGCAGTAGCCCGGCCCGGACAGAACGTCGTTACCAAGCAGCGCGGCCCCGGACGGGCCGCGAAGAGCCGGGCGGGCACGCAGTCGCCTCCGCCCGGCAAACGTTTCAAGGAGTAGTCGCTTGAGCCGCTTTTTCGTCACCACCCCCATCTTCTACGTCAACGCCAAGCCCCATCTGGGCCACGCCTTCACCACCATCCTGGCCGACTCCGTGGCCCGGTACCACGCGCTTCTGGGCCAGGAGTCCTACTTCCTCACGGGCACGGACGAGCACGGCGACAAGATCGCCAAGGCCTCCGAGGCCGCGGGCCAGTCGCCCAAGGAGTACGCCGACCAGATCAGCGGCCTGTTCCGGGGGCTTGCGCCCATGCTTGGGGCAAAGCCAAACCAGTTCATCCGCACCACGGACCCGGAGCACATCAAGACCGTGCAGAAGGTGCTGCAGAAGGTCTACGAGGCCGGGGACATCTATTTCGGCGAGTACGGCGGGCACTACTGCTTCGGCTGCGAGCGCTTCTACACCGAAAAGGAGCTTGTGGACGGCATGTGCCCGGACCACAAGACCAAGCCGGAATACATCGCGGAGAAGAACTACTTCTTCCGCATGTCCAAATACCAGGGCTGGCTTATCGAGCACATCAACGAGCACCCGGAGTTCATCCGCCCGGCGCGCTACCGCAACGAAGTCCTGAGCCTGTTGGAGTCCGGCGCGCTGGAGGACCTTTGCATCTCCCGGCCCAAGAGCCGCCTCACCTGGGGCATCGAGCTGCCCTTCGACCCGGACTTCGTCTGCTATGTCTGGTTCGACGCGCTCTTGAACTACGTGAGCGCGCTCAATTATCCACGTGGCGACAAGTTCAAGAAGTTCTGGCCCGCCGCCAATCACATCGTGGCCAAGGACATCCTGAAGCCCCACGCCATCTTCTGGCCCACCATGCTCAAGGCCGCTGGCATCGCGCCCTACCAGTCCCTGAACGTGCACGGCTACTGGCTTGTGCGCGACACCAAGATGTCCAAGTCCCTGGGCAACGTGGTGGAGCCCCAGAAGATGGTGGACGCCTACGGCAGCTCGGCCTTCCGCTATTTTTTGCTGCGCGAAATGGCCTTCGGGTCCGACGCCTCCTTCACCGAGGAGGCGCTGGTGGGGCGCCTGAACGCCGACCTGGCCAACGACCTGGGCAACCTGTTCAACCGCGCCCTGGCCATGACCCACAAGTATTTTGGCGGCAAGGTGCCCAGCCCGGCGGAGGAGTTCCAGGAGGACGCCGAGCTGAAGCACCTGGGCCTGGAGGCCATGCAGGGCTTTCAGGAGAACTTCAGCGAGTTCCGCACCGCGCGCGCCCTGGAATCCCTCTGGGAACTCGTGCGCGCGCTCAACAAGTACATCGACCAGACAGCGCCCTGGACGCTTTACAAGAACAAGCAGATGGCCCGCCTGGGCACCGTGCTCTACGTGGTGCTGGAGCACATGCGCAAGGTGGCCGTGCACCTCTGGCCCGTCATGCCCGAAGCCAGCGTGAAGATGCTCGACCAGCTCGGCATGCCCTTTGACCTGGAGAAGATCGTGCTGCCCAAGGAGCCCGAGGTTTGGGGCGTGCTGGAGTCCGGCGTGCTTGTGGCGCAGACTTCCAACCTCTTCCCGCGCCTGGAGCTGCCCGAGCCCACGCCCCCGGCGCCCCAGGAGGCTGCAGCCCTGGAGGTCAAGAAGCCCAAGGCAGAGAAGGCTCCCAAGGCCGCGCCCGCTCCGGTCGGCCCCGCCGAGAACATCGAATTCGCGGATTTCCAGAAACTGGACCTGCGCGTGGGCACCGTGCTGGAAGCCGCCAAGCACCCGGACGCCGACAAGCTGCTCGTGGTCAAGGTCGCACTTGGCGAGCCAGAGCCGCGCCAGATCGTGGCGGGCCTGGCCGACCGCTTCAGCCCGGAGCAACTGGTGGGCAAACAGGTCGTGGTGGTGGCCAACCTGGCCCCGCGCAAGCTTCGCGGCGTGCAGAGCCAGGGCATGATCCTGGTGGCCAAGGACGCCGAAGTGACGCGCCTTTTGACCGCCAGCGGTCCCGTCGATGACGGTGGCAAGGTGGCGTAGCGGAAAACGAAAAGAAGAGCCTCCGGCGGCTAAAGGGTCTTGCCCCTTTGGAATCCCCATAGCGCGAAGTGGCGTTCTCCGGCGTGAAACAGCAGGAGAACGCCACTTCGTTTTGGCAGGGCAGGGGAGACGGCTGTCCGGTCCAGAATACCCTTTTGTGTAGAGTTGCCTGCTCCGTCGGGTTACTGGGGCACGCCAGAGGCTTTCATGATTTGGTCCAATTTCGCAGTGGCTGTGTTGAATAGTTCCTGTGCTTGGGCGCTCTTCTTGCGGTACTCGATCAAGGCCATGGGGTTCTTTTCCGCTATGAAAGCGTTTATGGACTCAAACGACTCCGCGTGCGCTTTGTATGCGGCGGCCAAGTCGTTTTTGCCTTCGCTCAGCAATTTCTTCGCTTCAGGGGGCAACATGTCGGGAACGCTCGCCTTGGCCAAGGACTCGACTGTGCGAAGGCATTCATCTTTCGCCTTGTCGATGACCGAAGCCAGGGTGACGGAACCCTCGCCGCCTTTGATGAGGTTCACAACCTCGTTTTCGGCCACCTTGATGGCTTTGTCGGCAATGCCTTCGAAGCTGATGAGGTCATTGTAATATGCAATCAGGGCGTTCTTTTCGGCCTCTGAGAGGGTGATGTCGGGAAGCTGCGCCTGCTCCTGCACTTTATCACCAGAGCAGCCGATGAGCGCCAGCGAAAGTATCATTAGAAAGAAAACAATACATTTCTTCATAGTGTGCCTCCATGCTTTGTGTCGGATCTCCGCAGCGCCCTGGCTTTGTAAGCTCTTTGGTCACGTGTCGCCAAAGGCGCAAGCGCCCATGTTGTGAGAAGGGCGGAGCGGCTTCTCCCTGTTCACCGCGTCGCTTCCCTGAGTCAGCCTCGCTTCAAGTATGCTACATATTCCTGGTTGCCCTTGGGGCCGAGCAGGGCCGAGGGCGCGAGGCCGACGAGCGTCAGGCCGAGGGTCTCGCGGCAGAACGCGAGCACCGTCTCGACCGCTTCCTGCCTGTCCGTCTCGCTGCGCACCACGCCCTTGTCCGTGCGTCCGGCGGGCAGCTCGAATTGCGGCTTGATGAGCAGCACCAGCTCGGCTGTGGGCTTGAGGAGCGTCAGGCAGCCCGGCAGGATGGCGCTGAGGGAGATGAACGACACGTCAGCTGTGAGCACGTCGCAGGCTTCCGGGAAGGGCGATCCCGGGCCGACGGGCGGCGGGGTGCGCAGGTTCATGCGCTCCAGCACGATGACGCGCGGATCGCTCCTGAGCCTCCAGTGCAGCTGGCCGTAGCCCACGTCCGCGGCGTAGACGCGGGTCGCGCCGTGCTGCAGCAGGCAGTCGGTGAAGCCGCCGGTGGAGGCCCCGGCATCCAGGCAGACCTTGCCGGAAGGGTCAAAGCCGAGCTGCTCGATGGCGGTGAGCAGCTTGTAGCCGCCCCGGCTGGCGAAGCGGTCCTGCCCGCGCAGCACGAACTCCGTGTCCACGGGCAGCTGCTGCCCGGGCGAGGCCACGGGCAGCTTTTCGCCGTTCTTGAGAAAGTGCGCGGCCCCGGCCATGACCAGGCGCATGGCCGCGTCCTGGGTCTCTGCGAGGCCCTGTTCGAAGAGCAGCCTGTCCGCCCGGTCCTTCTTGGCCATGGGGCGGAGCTACTTCTTGGCCAGGCCCAGGCGCGAGACCACGTTTTGCGCGGCCTTGACCACGTAGTCGCGCTCGGCCAGGGAGGATTTCTCCGCCGGGGTGATGATGAGCTCCGGCTTGTTGGCCAGCTCCGGCCTGGGCGAGACGCCGAATTCCGGCGGGAAGGTGTTGGAGAAATACATTTCCTGGAAGCCGATGAACTTGAGGTGGTGGGCGGTGGCGTCCAGCACCAGGGTCTCGGCGGGCGACACCAGGCCCAGCTCCTTGGCGCGCCTGGCCCCGGCCAGGCACTCGCCGCCCTGGGTGCAGGCGATGTGGCCGTGGCGATTGGCCTCGATCATGGAGTCCATGATCTGCTGCTCGGTCACCTGGATGACCTGGAAGGAGCCAGCGCCGCCGAGGGCTTCGTACTTTTCGGCAAAGTGCTTCACGCGCGGGAAGGAGACCGGGTTGCCGATCATGGCCGCCTGGGCCACGCTGGGGGTCACGGCAACGGCCTTGAACTCCCGGCTGGCGGCATCGGCCGCGTAGTAGCGGTACACCGGGTCCGCGTGGTGCGACTGCACGCCGAACACGCGCGGCAGGGTCGTAATGATGCCCAGCGCGTGCAGCTTGAGAAAGCCGCCCATGATGGCCGTGATGTTGCCCGCGTTGCCGATGGGCACGAACACGCACTTGCCAGCCATGTCCCAGTCGTACCACTGGGCCACCTCGAAGGCGTAGGACTCCTGGCCCAGGATGCGCCAAGCGTTCTTGGAGTTGAGCAGGGCCACGCGGTAGTTGTCGGCCAGGTGCTCCACCACCTTCATGCAGTCGTCGAACACGCCGGGCACTTCCAGCACCACCGCGCCGCTGCCCAGCGGCTGGGCCAGCTGCTGCGGCGTCACCTTGCCAGCGGGCAGGATGACCGCGCTCTTGACAGCGCCGCCCACGTAGGAGGCGTAGAGGGAGGCCGCGGCGCTCGTGTCGCCGGTGCTGGCGCAGATGGCCAGGACGTCGGTCCAGCCCTTGGTGCGGATGAGGGATTTGAGGAAGCTGAAGGCGCAGGCCATGCCCCGGTCCTTGAAGCTGGCGCTGGGGTTCTGGCCGTCGTTCTTGTAGGCGGTCTTGAGGCCGAGGTTTGCGCGCAGGGCCGGGGGGGAGTCCACGATGGGCGTGTTGCCCTCACCCAGGTAAAGGATGTCTTCTTCTTCCAGCACTGGGGCCATCAGCTCATAGAAGCGGAAGACGCCGCGCAGGGCCGGGTTCTTGCTGGCCGCGCGCTGGTCGAAAATCGCCCGCCACTCGGCGGCGCTGGTTTTTTTGAGCTCGTCGAAGGAATTGTCGGTGAGCAGGAACACGCCGCCGCAGCTGGGGCAGGTGTAGTGCAGTTCCTCGATGCTGAAGCGCGCGCCGCAACCCAGGCAGACGTACTCCATGTGGCCGCGATAGGAGGGAAAGGTGCTGGTGGACATGCGGAACGTTCTCCTTCGAGTGGTCTGTGGCGCGCGTTACGCGGCCTGGCTTATGAATTTCGTGACGCTCAAGACGATGATGGCCGCGCCTGTGGCCGACTTGCCCACAAGGCCCAGGGTGCGGCCCCAGAAGGCGCCCCAGGCGGCCTCGGCGGCCTTTTGGTGCGATTCCTGGCGCAGGCGCTCGACAGCGAAGCAGCCGATCCAGGCTCCGGCCAGCGCGCCCGCGATGCTGCCAAGGCCCAGGCCGAAGGGCGCGCCCAGGATGGCCCCGGCGATGGAGCCCACGATGCCGCCGAAATTTCCTGCTCCGCTGGCCCCGCCGCGCTTGCCGCCGATGAGCTGGGCTCCGAGCTCGATGAGCTCTCCCAGGATGGCGAGCAGGCCCATGTAGCCCACGAACGCCCAGGTGAGGCGGCCCTCCGGCCCAAGCACCACCACCAGGGCGAGCACGCCCAGCATGAGCCAGTTGCCCGGCAGGGACAGCAGGTTGAGCCAGAGCAGGCTGAACAGGACCAGCCCGAGGACCAGCCCCAGCAGCAGGCTCACGGCTTATCGCGCAGGTCCACCACGCGCACGGCCTTGCCCTCGCTCTTGGGGATGGAATCGTGCTGCACCAGCTCCACGCGCGGGGTCACCAGAATCTCGTCCCGCAGACGGGCGGTGATCTTCTTCTGCAGGGAGGTGAGCACGCGCATGTCCTCAACGAAGTAGTCTTCCTTGATCTCCACCTTGACGCGCAGCTGGTCCATCTCGCCCTCCTTGAAGAGCTCGATGACGTAGTTCTGCGCCACTTCCGGCATACTCATGAGGGCCTGCTCCACCTGCATGGGGTAGATGTTGCAGCCCTTGATGATGAGCATGTCGTCGGCGCGGCCGGTGATGCGGTCGATCCTGCGGTGGGTGCGGCCGCAGGCGCAGTCGCCGGGCAGCCAGCGCGTCAGGTCGCGGGTGCGGTAGCGCAGAATGGGCATCCCGTCGCGGCAGAGGGTGGTCATGACCAGTTCGCCCACTTCGCCCTCGGCGGCGGGTTCGCCGGTTTCGGGGTTGATGATTTCCGCGATGTAGGCGTCTTCCCACAGGTGCATGCCGCACTGCTTCTCGCATTCAAAGGCCACGCCCGGGCCGTTCATCTCCGACAGGCCGTAGGAGTTGTAGGCTTTGAGCCCCAGCAGGTCCTGGACGCGTTGGCGCGTCTCCTCGGTGTGCGGCTCCGCGCCGATGAGCGCGAAACGCCAGTTGAGGCTTCTGGGGTCCACGCCCTCCTGCTGCAGAAAGCTGGCGAAGTGCAGGGCGTAGGAGGGGATGATGTGCACCCCGTCGACCTTGAAGTCGCGCAGGAGCTTGAGCTGGCGCTTGGAGTTGCCCGCGCCGGCGGGCACGGTCAAGAGGCCCAGGCGCTCGGCCCCGTAGTGGATGCCCAGGCCGCCGGTGAACAGGCCGTAGCCGCTCATGTTCTGGAACACGTCGCCCTTGCGCAGGCCGACCGCGTACATGCAGCGCGCCACAAGGCCCGCCCAGGAGTCGATGTCGTTCTGGGTGTAGAAGATGGCCGTGGGCGTGCCTGTGGTGCCGCTTGAGGCGTGCAGGCGCACATATTGGTCCATGGGCTGGCACAAGAGGCCGTAGGGGTAGTTGCCGCGCAGGTCGTCCTTGGTGGTGAAGGGAAGCTTGCGAATGTCGGCCGGGGAGTTGAAGTCGTCTGGGGAAAGGCCCAGGGCTCCGAGTCGGGTGGAGTAGAACGGGGAGCGCAGGCAGGTGGCGATGGTGCGCTTCAGGCGTTCGGTCTGCAGGCGTTCCAGGGACTCGCGGGCCAGGCCCTCTGCGGCTTCGTAATACATCTCTCCCCCTCGTGGTGCGATTTCCGTGGTGTGTGTCGGTAAGGGCCAGATCAGCTGGACGTGAAGTACTCCGAGGGATACGCCATCTGGTTCAGATTTTCAAATCGGCTGTACTGCTTTTTGAAGTACAGCTCCACTTCGCCGACCGGGCCGTTGCGCTGCTTGCCGATGATGATTTCGGCCACCCCGGCCTTGGGGTTGCCTTCCTTCTTGTTGTAGACCTCGTCGCGGTAGATGAACATGATCACGTCGGCGTCCTGCTCGATTGCGCCGGATTCGCGCAGGTCCGAGAGCATGGGGCGCTTGTCGCCGCGTTCCTCGACCTTGCGGTTGAGCTGCGAAAGCGCGATGACCGGTATGTTCAGCTCCTTGGCCAGGGCCTTCAGGTTGCGTGAGATGTCGGAGATCTCCTGCTCGCGGGAGTCGATGTCGCGGCTGGCGCGCATGAGCTGGAGGTAGTCCACCACCACGAGGCCGAGGTTGTGCTCGCTTTTCAGGCGGCGGCAGCGGGCGCGCAGTTCCATGGTGGAGAGCGCCGCCGTGTCGTCCACGAAGATGGGCGCGCTGGAGATGATGTTGGCCGCGTCGTAAAGCTTGGCCCAGTCCTGGTCGTCGATGCTGCCGCGGCGCAGGTTGGTCTGGTCCACCCGGCCCTGGCAGCACAACAGGCGCATCATGATCTGGTCCATGGACATTTCGAGCGAAAATACGGCGGTGGGCACGGGCGTTTCGCCCTTGGTCGCGGCGTTGAGCGCCAGGTTCAGCGCAAAGGCGGTCTTGCCCATGCTGGGGCGGGCCGCCACGATGATCAGGTCGGAGTTCTGCATCCCGGCGGTCATCTCGTCGAGCTTCTCGTAGCCGGTGGTGATGCCGGTGACCAGCGCCTGCCTGCCCACGCGCTTTTCCAGCTCCTTGAACACGCGGTCCACCAGCTCCTTGCCGGTGTGCACCGTGGTCTTGGACCGCACGTCGGAGATCTTGAAGATGGACTGCTCGCTTTGGTCGAGCAGCGCCTCCACATCCTGGGAGTCGTAGCAGTTGCCGATGATTTCGCTGGCGGCCTCGATGAGGCGGCGGCTGACGGCCTTGTCGCGCACAATGCCCGCGTGGAAGAGCGCGTTGGCCGCGCTGACCGGGGAGCTTGCGAGCTCGGCCAGGTACACGGGGCCGCCGATGGAGTCGAGCACCTGGCCCTGGCGCAGGTGTTCGGTGACCGTGATCAGGTCGACCGGGGCGTTGCGCGAGTAGAGATCCTCAAAGGCGCGGAAGATGAGGCGGTGGGCCGGGGAGTAGAAATCGTCGGAGCGCACCACGTCCACGAGCGAGTGGAACAGGGTGTTGCGCAGAAAAACCCCCCCAAGAACCGCCTGTTCGGCTTCAAGATTCTGGGGGGGTACATTCCGTGACAGAGCGGCGGAGGCCCTTTCAAGGGCCTCTGCGCCGTCTTCTCGTGCGTTGCCCTGGCTATGCCTCGGGCTGCTGCTCTGGCTGTGCTTCCGGCTGGCCATGCTTGATCACGCGGAGTTTCAGTTGGCCGGTGACATCCGGGTGCAGGCGGATATCGACCTCAAACTCGCCCAGGGCGCGGATGGCCTCGGGCAGCTCGATTTTGCGGCGGTCGATCTCAATGCCCTGCTCGGCCAGAGCGTCGGCGACGTTCTGGGCGGTGACGGAGCCGTACATTTTGTCGCCCTCGCCCACGCGCACCGCGATGGCCACGTTGGCGGCGGCGATCTTGGCGGCAAGGTCGGTGGCCTCGGCGCGCAAGCCGTCGGCCTGGGCGGCCAGCTTTTTACGCTCCAGTTCAAACTGCTTCAGGTTGGCGTCGGTGGCCTTCATGGCCAGCCCCTGGGGGATCAGGTAGTTCCGTCCAAAGCCGGGCTTGACCGTGACGATTTCGCCCAGGCGGCCCAGGGCGTCCACGTCGGCGCGCAAGATGAGTTTCATGGTCATGCGCCCTCCTAGACCGTCTTCTTCTTGACGTCCGTGCTGTGCACGGTGGTGTAGAACAACAGAGCCATCTGCCTGGCGCGCTTGATCTCGGTGGTCAGGCTGCGCTGATGCTTGGCGCAGGTGCCGGTGATGCGGCGGGCGATGATCTTGCCGCGCTCGGTGATGTAGTCGCGCAGGATGTCCGGGCGCTTGTAGTCGAGCGGCAGGTTCTTGTCGGCGCAGAAGCGGCAGAACTTTCTCTTGGGGGTGAATTTTTTGCGGAACGCCATGGTCTAGGCCTCCTCTGTGCTGGGCGCGGCGGCAGGCGCGTCGTCCAGGCGGACGGTGACGAACTTGAACAGGCCGTCGGTGATGCGGATGTTGCGCTCAAGCTCGGCCACAACGGCGCCGGGGGCGGTGTAGTCGAGGCGCACGTAGTGCCCGCGGGTCAGTTTGCGGACCGGATAGGCCAGGGTGCGGATGCCCCAGTCGTCGACGAGGCCGATGGCGCCCCCGTCCCGCTCGATGATTCCGGTGAGGTTGGCGAGGATTTCCTTGCGGTTTTCCTCGGCAAGCTCCGGACTCATGAGCACAAGAGTCTCGTAGTGATTCAGCATGTGGTGCTCCTTTCGGTCTTTGGCCCTTCCGTCACAATGGAAGAGCAAGGTAGAGGGGTGCTCTTACGTGCAAGAGCGCCCCCTGTCAAGCATCGTTGGGCTTCTTCATCTTATCAGGAACCGCACGGGTCTCCGGTGGGCAGGAAGCTCACCCCTTGATTTTGAGGTGCGGCGGCACGAACCGGAAGCAGAACCAGGCGGCCGCGACGACAACCAGGAGGGTCAGGATGGTGTCGAGCATGGCGAACCTCTACTTCGAGTTCTGATCCGTAGGCTTGTCCTTGTCTTCGCCCTTGTCTGTCGGCGGCGTCCAGCCGCACTGCTTCCTGGGGCCTCAGCCCGCTCCGGGGATGAACCGTGAGAGGACCACCCAGCCCACCACCACGGCGAGAAGAATCCAGATGCTGTTGTCCATGACGCCTCCGTTATACGCCGAGATCGCGCCCGGTGAGCAGGCGATACGCCTCCAGGTACTTGGCGCGGGTCTGGTCGATGATCGACTGCGGAATCCTGGGCGCGGGCGGGCGCTTGTCGAACTTGATTTCTTCCAGCCAGTCGCGCAGAAACTGCTTGTCGAAGCTCTGCTGGCCCCGGCCTGGCGCGTAGTCGCTCATGGGCCAGAAGCGCGAGGAGTCCGGCGTCAGGACTTCATCAATGAGGATGAGCTGTTCCTTGCCGTCCTCGTTCACCGTGCCGAACTCGAATTTCGTGTCCGCGATGATGATGCCGCGCTTCCCGGCATAATCGCGCGCAGCGGAGTAGATGCCAAGGGCCAGGTCCTGGGCCTGCCCGGCGAGGGCCTCGCCGGTGATGCGCATGGCCTCCTCAACGGAGATATTCTCGTCGTGCTGGCCCAGTTCGGCCTTTGTGGAGGGGGTAAACAGCGGCTTCTCAAGCTTGTCGCTCTCGCGCAGGCCCTTGGGCAGTTCATGCCCGCACACGCTGCCGCTCTTGAGGTAGTCCTTCCAGCCCGAGCCGGTGATGTACCCGCGCACGATGCACTCGATGGCCAGCGGCTTGGCGCGGCGCGCAAGCACGCTGCGGCCCTCCAGCATGGCGGCGTGCGGGGCGAGAACCTTTGGGAAGTCGGCCACCTCGGTGGCCAGCAGGTGATTGGGCACCAAGTCTTTGAACATCTCCATCCAGAACAGGGTGATCTGGTTCAGCACCACGCCCTTGTGCGGAATGGGGTCGTCCATGATCACGTCAAAGGCCGAGATGCGGTCCGTGGTGACGATGAGCAGGCTGTCCGGTCCGGCCTCGTAGATGTCGCGCACCTTGCCGCGCGAGAGAAGCGGAAGTTCCTTGATGTCCGTGGTGGTGACGCAGTCCATGGCGATCTCCGTAACAGTCGGTTATTTCTGGTTCTTTTGCAGGCGGACTTCCACGCTTCTGGCGTGGGCCTCAAGGCCCTCCAGGCGCGCCAAGCGGGCGATCTTGTCGCCGTGGCTCTGGATGTAGTCCTTTGATGTGGCGATGATGCTCGACTTCTTGCAGAAGCTCTGCACGGACAGGGCCGAGGAAAAGCGCGCCGTGCCGAGCGTGGGCAGCACGTGGTTCGGCCCGGCGAAGTAGTCGCCCACGGGCTCCGGGCAGTGGTGCCCAAGGAAGATAGCCCCGGCGTTGCGGATCTTGCCCAGCAGGGCGAAGGGTTCGTCAACGGCCAGTTCCAGGTGCTCCGGCGCGATGCGGTTCACCAGGTCGATGCCCGCCTCGAGGCTGTCCACCACGAGCACGCCGCCCCAGTCCTTGAGGGCGCGCGCGGCCAGGTCGCGGCGGGGCAGCTGTTCCAACTGCCGGGCAAGGCTTGCGCGCAGTCGCTCGGCCAAGGCGATTGACGTCGTGACGCAGAGCGAGGCGGCCAGCGGGTCGTGTTCGGCCTGGGAGAGCATGTCCGCCGCAAGGGCGTCCGGGTCGGCGGAGTCGTCGGCCAGGATGGTGATCTCGCTCGGCCCGGCGATCATGTCGATGCCGACCTCGCCCACGAGGATGGCCTTGGCCGTGGCCACGTAAATGTTGCCTGGCCCGGCGATGACATCGCAGGGACGGATGCTCCTGGTGCCGTAGGCCAAAGCCGCAATGCCCCAGGCGCTGCCCGCGCGGTGGATTTCCGTCAGGCCGAGCAGGGCGGCGGTGGCCAAAATGTAGGGATTGAGCGTCGAGTCCTTGCGCGGGGGCGAGATGACGGCGATGTCGGTCACACCCGCCACCTGGGCGGGCACGGCGTTCATGATCAGGCTGGAGATGAGCGGGGTTTCGCCGCCCTGGCCGCCGGGCACATACAGGCCCACGCGGTCCACCGGGCGCACCATCTGGCCGAGCACCGTGCCGTCCGGGCTGGTGGTGAACCAGGACTGCTCTGCCTGGCGTGCGTGGAAGTCGCGCACACGCTCAATGGCCTCGCGCAGGATGTCCAGGTCGGCCTTGGGCACGCTTCTCAGCGCGGCCTTGATGTCCCGCGCGGGCACCTGGAAGCGCGCCGGCAGGGTAGGCGCGTCGAATGTGCGGGTATAGTCGCGCAGGGCCTTGTCGCCGTGCTTTTTGACGGCTGCGAGGATGGCGCGGACGCTTGAGCTGATGTCGTTCCCGGGATCCTTGCGGCCGGAAAGCCAGGTGAGCAGGCCGTCGGCGGTGAGCTCAGCGGGAACGCGGAGGAGGCGGCAGGGCATGGTGAACCTCTGGGCTGCGATGTGTGCGGGATGCGTGACGCGACTCTTTCTAGCCGATGCACAGCCAAAAGTCGAGGCCGCGTGCGGAGGAGGGGGGCATCGCGTCCGCCGCGATGGGACGCGAAACCAGAAGGGCCGACGCATTGCTGCGCCGGCCCCGTGTGGTTCAACCTCGATGTGAAGTCTTAGAAGCTGTAGTTGACCTGCAGAACGGCCTTGTAGGCGTTCTTGTCAAGGTTGTCACGATCATTGGCGCTGGCGGCCCAGACGTCCTTGTCGTAGTTGTTGAAGATGTAGCCGAGTTCCAGACCCAGGGAGAGCTCTTCGTAGATCTGGTACTTGCTGTTCAGGTCAACTTCCCACAGGGAGTCCTTCTCGGTGAGAACCTGGCCGTAGGTGCCGAAGTTGGCGCGGCCGACGTTCGCTTCGTCGTTGGTGCCCTTGAAGTAGATGACGTTGAAGGTGTGGCTCAGCTTGTCGATGAGCTTGATGTCCTTCAAGGACAGACCGGCGGCCCAGAAGCCCAGGACAGAGGAGGGATCATTGTAGTTGGCGCTGATGGTGTCGCCGCCCTGCATGAAGAAGGAGCCGATGGCCCAGTTTTCAGCGGCCACCACGGGCATGCGCTCGGACTTGCCGGCGTCGTCGTCTTCACCGGAGCTGTAGGCGAAGAACAGAGACGGGGTCATCATGGACAGGCCGGTGTAGTCAACGGCGATGTCGGCCAACCAACCGGAGCGGCCGCCATCAACGGTGTTGCCGTTGTTGTTGGTGGCTTTGCCGTAGTTGAGGTCGGCAGTGACCTTGAAGGGGTCAAGGGCGGTCATGGTGAAGGCGGCGCCAGCCCAGTAGCTGCGGATGCCATCGGCTCCAGAACCGTTAGGGGCAAGCATGCCAACCAGGTTAGAGCCGTTGATTGCGTTAGCACCGCCGTAAGCGAAGGCGGCAAAGGGCTGGATGTTGAAGCCCGTGAACTTCAGGTCGGAGTACAGGAACGCGGCGTCGATGGAAGAGCCGTTTCCGTTGGTGGTGGCCACGTACCCATTGCCATCGTCGTCCAGCAGACGGGCATAGCCGCCGACCAGGGAGATGTTGTCGGTGACGGGCACGATGGCCGCCGCAGCCGAGAAGTGGTGGTCGAGAATGGCGCTGCCGCCGCCGAAGGTGGAGGGCAGGCTCAGGCTCTGGTGGCCGACCAGGAAGCGGTTCTTGGTGCCGGGCCAGTTGAAGTCAACATAGGCCTTGCGGACCTTGATGTTGCCGTTGCCGTTGGTGGCGCCGCCGCCGTTCTGGGTCACGGCCAGGCCATCGTTACCCCAGGCAGCGGGTCCGAACTGGATTTCCATCACGCCCTTCAGGTTCTCGTTGGCGATGAACTGGAAGGCGGTGCGGATGCGCTGGTCGATGCTGAAGGTCTTCTGGTCGCGGTTGAGATTGGTGTTCCCACCGAAGTAGTTGTGACCAGCCAGACCGGCGTCAATCTTCCACTGCCCTGCGGCTTTGATGTCAGCCGCGTTGGCGGAGGTGGCGCCCATGACGAGGCCGGCCAGCAGCGCCAGGGAGAGAGCGAGTCTCTTTTTCATTGTTTCCTTCCTTTGCTTGTGAATTGTGAACAAGATTGAACCACATTTCCTTCAGGGTTTCTTTCCTCCATTTTTCTAGTGTTTGCAAGTGAATTTTGACGTGAAAATGCTGGATAGTAAAAAAAACTTTACCGACAAAAATGTTTCCAGCTCAAGAATTTGCGAAGCTTAAGGCCTCTCTGAAGCCGCATGCGCGACAAGTATTCAGCTGAAAATTAAGATTTTTTTGTTTGCCGCGTCTCTCTCCATCATGAGAAACGAGGTTCGAGCCCTTCTTCGGAGTGTGACGACCGACCATACCGTCTGGCCAGGAGAGTGCCTTCAGGCCCGGTTGGATTGGTCTTGACGCAAAGACCTTTCGCTGAGGCACGGCCATAACCCGAGGTCGCGCGGGCGGTTGAGAGAGGGCAGGGGCTTGCTGGCTGAGCATGAAATGAGTGAAACGAGAAGGGCCGACGCATTGCTGCGCGGGCCCATGTGGTTCAGGCTCGAAGCGGAGTCTTAGAAGCTGTAGGTGACTTCCAGAACGGCCTTGTAGGCGTTCTTGTCAATGTTGTCACGATCGTTGGCGCTGGCGGCCCAGACGTCCTTGTCGTAGTTGTTGAAGATGTAGCCGAGTTCCAGGCCCAGGGCGAGCTCTTCATAGATCTTGTAGGTGCTGTTCAGGTCAACTTCCCACAGGGAGTCCTTCTCGGTGAGGACCTGGCCGTAGGTGCCGAAGTTGGCGCGACCGACGTTCGCTTCGTCGTTGTTGCCCTTGAAGTAGATGACGTGGAAGGAGTGGCTCAGCTTGTCGATGAGCTTGATATCCTTCAAGGACAGGCCAGCAGCCCAGAAGCCCAGCGCGGTGGCCGGGGTGTTGTTGGTGTTGATGGCGGCACCAATGTTGCCGTTCTGCATGAAGAACGAGCCGACGGCCCAGTTCTGGGCGGCCACGACGGGCATGCGCTCGGACTTGCCGGCGTCGTCATCTTCACCGGAGGTGTAGGCGAAGAACAGAGACGGGGTCATCATGGACAGGCCGGTGTAATCAACGGCGATGTCGCCCAACCAGCCGGAGCGGCCGCCATCAACGGTGTTGCCGTTGTTGTTGGTGGCTTTGCCGTAGTTGAGGTCGGCAGTGACCTTGAAGGGGTCAAGGGCGGTCATGGTGAAGGCCGCGCCAGCCCAGTAGCTGCGGATGCCATCGGCTCCAGAACCGTTAGGGGCAAGCATGCCAACCAGGTTAGAGCCGTTGATTGCGTTAGCACCGCCGTAAGCGAAGGCGGCAAAGGGCTGGATGTTGAAGCCCGTGAACTTCAGGTCGGAGTACAGGAACGCGGCGTCGATGGAAGAGCCGTTTCCGTTGGTGGTGGCCACGTACCCATTGCCATCGTCGTCCAGCAGACGGGCATAGCCGCCGACCAGGGAGATGTTGTCGGTGACGGGCACGATGGCCGCCGCAGCCGAGAAGTGGTGGTCGAGAATGGCGCTGCCGCCGCCGAAGGTGGAGGGCAGGCTCAGGCTCTGGTGGCCGACCAGGAAGCGGTTCTTGGTGCCGGGCCAGTTGAAGTCAACATAGGCCTTGCGGACCTTGATGTTGCCGTTGCCGTTGGTGGCGCCGCCGCCGTTCTGGGTCACGGCCAGGCCATCGTTACCCCAGGCAGCGGGTCCGAACTGGATTTCCATCACGCCCTTCAGGTTCTCGTTGGCGATGAACTGGAAGGCGGTGCGGATGCGCTGGTCGATGCTGAAGGTCTTCTGGTCGCGGTTGAGGTTGGTGTTCGCACCGAAGTAGTTGTGACCAGACCAACCGGCGTCGATTTTCCACGAACCGGCGGCTTTGATGTCAGCCGCGTTGGCGGAGGTGGCGCCCATGACGAGGCCGGCCAGCAGCGCCAGGGAGAGAGCGAGTCTCTTTTTCATTGTTTCCTTCCTTTGCTTGTGCGTTGTGAACGAGCCTTTACCACAACATTACGGCCCCTCTCTATCTCCGTTTTTTGGAGCTTGCAAGGGTTTTGCGGCAAAAAAATGTCGAAAAGTTAAAAAAACTTTACCGTCCAGTTTTTTGTCTTTGCCCAAGGGCGGGACTTTGCGTAGCCTGAAAATGACGAACGTGTCCTGTTTTCGGTGCGAATTTTGTCATCATCTTCGAGAGTACCTTGGAATTCCTTGCGAAAAACTATCCCGACGTGCCGGGCGTCTATATCATGAAGGACGCCTCCGGGCGCATCATCTATGTGGGCAAGGCCATCAGCCTGCGCAAGCGCCTGGGGTCCTACTTCCGCGCCAGCGCGGAGCATGGCCCCAAGACCCGCGCGCTGGTCGCCAAGATCGCCTCCATCGACTTTCTTCTGGTCTCAACCGAGAAGGAGGCGCTGCTGCTTGAGGAAAGCCTCATCAAGCAGCACCGCCCCCGCTACAATATTGTTCTGCGCGACGACAAGCGCTCCCTGCTCTTCCGCCTGGACAAGGCGGCCGACTTCCCGCGCCTGACCATGACCCGCACCGTGCTGCGCGACGGCTCCGCCTATTTCGGGCCTTTCGCCTCGGCTACCGCCGCGCGCGCCACCCAGAAGCTCGTCGGCGGCATCTTTCAGCTGCGCAAATGTTCGGACAAGTCTTTCAAGAACCGCGTACGGCCCTGCCTGTACCATCAGCTTGGCCAGTGCCTTGCGCCCTGCGTGCTGCCGGTTCCCCGAGAGGAGTACCGCGCCCTTGTGGCGCAGGTGGAGCAGTTTCTGTCCGGGCGCTCCCGCTCCCTGGTGCGCCTGCTGCGCCGCGGGATGGATCAGGCCGCCCAGGAGCTGCGCTACGAGGACGCGGCCCGGCTGCGTGACCAGATCAGGGCCATTGAGGCCACGCTGGAAGGGCAGGCGTCCGTGCTGCGCGACTCCCTCGACCGCGACGTCATCGCCGTGGCGCAGCTGGCCGGGGACGGCCTGGGCGTGGGCGTGCTGTTCGTGCGCGGGGGCAAGCTGCTGGAGCAGAAGACGTTTCATTGGTCCGGCCTGGCTGGCTCCGAGGCTACGGAAGCTCTGGAGAGCTTTCTTGCGCAGTTCTATGGCGCGCAGCGGTACATCCCTGGCCGGGTCGTCGTCTCCCACCCACCGGAAACCGCCACCCTGGCCGAAGTCCTGGCTGAGCGCCGTGGCGGGCCATGCCGCTTGGGGCCGCCGCGCGGACCGGACGAGCGCAGGCTCATGGACATGGCCCTGAACCTCGCGCGCACGGCGCACCGCACGGACGGCGCCCAGGACGTGGCGAGCGTGCTGGAGCAGACGCTGGGCCTGCCCGCCCCGCCCCTGCGCATCGAGTGCGTGGATATTTCGCACCTGGGCGGCAGCGGCGTGCGCGCCGGGCTGGTGGTGTTCGAGAACGGGCAGGAGCGCAAGGAGGACTATCGCGTCTACGCCCTGCCAGCGGCGGAGGGCACGGGCGACGACTACGCCGCGCTGGCGCAGTGGGCCGAGCGCCGGGCCGAGTCCGGGCCGCCCTGGCCGGATCTGCTGCTCATCGACGGCGGGCGCGGCCAGCTTGCCGCCGTGACGGCGGCCCTGGCACAGGCCTTGCCGGAGACCCGCATCGAGTGCGCGTCCATCGCCAAGGGGCCGAGCCGCCGCGCGGGCGAGTTGGAAGACCGCGTGTTCCGGCCGGGCAGGCGCAATCCCGTGGCGCTGAAGTCCGGCAGCCCGGCCTTGCTGTTTTTGCAACGCGTGCGCGATGCGGCCCACCGCTTCGTCATCGGGCGGGGCAGGGCGGTCACGCGCAAGCGCTCGCTGACCGGGCAGCTCATCACCCTGCCGGGCGTGGGGGCAAAGACCGTGCGCCTGCTGTTCGACCACTTCGGCAACGTCGCGGCCATCAGGGCGGCCAGCGCAGCCGAGCTTGCCGCAGTGCCGGGCCTTGGCCCCAGGCGCGCGGAAAAGCTTCGCCTCGCCCTGGACGCCCTGACCGGGGCCGGTGCGGGCAAGACGTCCTGACGCCGCGCGTCTCCCGGGCTTATATATTAAGGATGGGGGGCGGTTTCAGTCGACTTCCACGCCCAGGCCGGGGGTGAGGTCCACAAGTTTCGTGGTTGGCGCGTATTCCTTGAGCGCGGCGGCGAAGGCGCCGGTTTCCTGGGCCAGGATGGGGAAGGTGCCCCAGTGCATGGGCGCGACGTTCTTGCAGCCCAAAAACGAGCAGGCCACGGCGGCCTCCACCGCGTCCATGGTGAACCAGCCGCCGATGGGCAGCATGGCCAGGTCGATGTCGAAGAAGCGGCGGAAGAGCTTCATGTCCGAGAACAGCGCCGTGTCGCCGGAGTGGTACGCGCAAAACCCGCTGGGGAAGGTGACGATGTAGCCCGCTGCCGCGCCAGAAGCCGCGGAATGCATGGCCTGGACCATCTTCACCCGCAGGCCGCACACCGGAACCGTGCCGCCGAGGTTCATGCCGAGCAGTTGCTCCCCATGCACCCCCTTGGCCTGCATCTTGGGCATCAAATCGAAGCCGCACACCAGCTTGGCCCCGGTGCCCTGGCAGATCTCCGCCGCCTGGCCCACATGGTCGCCGTGGTCGTGGGTCACCAGCACCGCGTCCACATGGCCGATGTTCTTTTTCCAGTCGGCTGGAGCCTTGGGGTTGCCTACAAAGAACGGGTCGATGAGGATCGTGATCCCGTCGGCCACGAGCCGGACGTTGGAATGCCCGAACCAGGTAAGCTGCATGGCGTGTCCTCCCTGCGGTTATTCGCCCCAGCGGGTGAACAGAGTGTGGCTGATGTCCAACTGGTCAAGCACGCGCCCGGCCAAGTGGTTCACCAGATCCTCAATGGTCCTCGGCTTGTGGTAGAAGCCGGGCGAGGCGGGCACGATGGCCGCCCCGGCCTCTTTGGCCGCCAGCATGTTCTTGATGTGGATGAGGGACAGGGGCGTTTCGCGCGTCACCAGCACCAGCCGCTTGCCCTCCTTCAGGGTCACGTCCGCGGCGCGGTGGATGAGGTTTGTTCCCAGCCCCTGGGCGATTGCCGCCAGGCTCGCCATGGAGCAGGGGCAGACGATCATGCCCGCGTGTCGCCAGGAGCCGCTGGCCGGACCGGCGGCGATGTCCTTCTCCGAGTAGGCCCTGTGCGCCAGGGCGATGAGCTCGTCCGGGCCGAAGTCCGCCTCCAGGGCGATGACCTTTTTGGCCGCTTCGGACAATATGAGGTGCAGCTCGACATCTTCGCGACCGGAGAGCGCGCGGGCAAGGGCCAGGGCGTATTGCGGCCCGCTTGCTCCGGTGACGGCGAGGAGAATGCGTTGTTGGGTCATGGCGTCCTTTCGCTGGTGGCTCACCCCCCAGCACTTATCAACGTACGAGAACTTTGCGCGCTTTGCAATGCGCTGGACGGCCAGCAGTCCTTCTTTCGCTATTGCCAGAGCCCGGCCTCCTGGCACTGGCCTTTGACCATGGGGTTCTCGTTGCCTTGGAGGCCTTCGATGCGCTCGGCGCGGGTGCATTCCCACTGGTCCACCGGATGCATCCTGTCCCAGGCGTCCATGAGCTGTTCCTGCTGGCGGCTGAGGTGGAAGCGCGGATAAGCCCAGGCCATGTATTTCACGGTGCGGGCGATGGCCCCGCGTGCGTGTTCCGGCGGTTCGACCTTGTTGCCTTCTATCTTCACCGCGCAGGAGCCGAAGGTGCTCGGGGCTCCGGGCAGCATGGCATAGTTGTAGTTGCTGCGCATGGCGTTGACCGCGCCGATGGCCGGGTAGAGGTTGTACATGTCCGCCTGCATGAGCCGATATTCCCTGCTCACCCTGTCGGCGCACTTGCGGCCCTTGAACGGTCCGCGCTTGTCCTGGCAGTCCGGATGCCCCTCGCGCCACTCGGAAAATGTCCGACCGAAGTTCTCCGCCGGGACCACGTGCTCCCATTCGATGCGCGACGTCCGGGCCTGATGCTTCGGCGTGGTGAAGCCGGGCGGGAGCACGACGAAACCTTTCTCGTCATAGGCCGCCTGGCAATACAGGGTGATGCGGTGGTCCTGGTACACCTGCTTGAGCAGGGCGCGCTTGGCGTCCTGGAACGAGTCCTCCCGCGTGTTGCCGCGGGGCTGCGCGGCGTGTCCCGCCTCGCGCTCGGCCTTGTCCGCCTCGCCGCAGGACAGCAGCGTGGCGGCTACAAGCAGGGACGCCAGAAGTGCTGCGATGTGTTTGGCGGCCCGCGTCGCGGCGATGGGGGGCATGCGTTCTCCGGGAATGCGGATGGGGGCGGGGATGCCTCCGGCGGCCAGGGGGCAGCGCCCCCTGGACCCGGCAGGCCGTCAATCCGGGCAACGCCCCGGATTGACGGAGGATGCTGGCTTGTCACGGCCGGAGTTTCCTCTGCGCTGGTCGAGAATCCGTCCCAACCCTAATGGATTCCAAGGAGTGACGCCCCTTGGAACCCGGAGGGATATTCTCTTCTCTTCCTCTTACAGCCCCAGCCTTTCCCACAGCGCATCGACCTTGGCCTTGACGCCTTGGTCCATGCGCAGGGTGCCGGGCCATTCGCGGTGGTGCCCGTCCTCGGGGCCTTTTTTGGTGGCGTCGATGCCCATCTTGCCGCCGTAGAACGCGAGCGGCGAGGCATGGTCGAGTGCGTCCAGCGGGCCTTCCAGGATGGCGATGTCGCGCCGGGGGTCCACGTTGTTGCCGATGCGCCAGAGCACTTCCGAGACGTTCTGCACGTTGATGTTCTTGTCCACCACCACGATGATCTTGGTGAACATCATCTGGCCCATGCCCCACAGGGCGTACATGACCTTGCGGGCCTGGCCGGGGTAGCGCTTGTCGATGGAGACGAAGCAGAGGTTGTGGAACACGCCTTCAAGGGGCAGGTTCATGTCCACCACCTCGGGCAGCTGTTTCTTGATGAGCGGCAGGAACAGGCGTTCGGTGGCCTTGCCGATGAAGCAGTCCTCCATGGGAGGAGGCCCCACCAGGGTGGCCGGGTAGATGGCGTCGTGCCTGTGGGTGATGGCCGTGACGTGGAACACCGGGTAGTCGTCGGCGAGCGAGTAGTAGCCCGTGTGGTCGCCAAAGGGGCCTTCGCGGCGGCGCTCCTTGGGGTCGACATAGCCTTCCAGCACGAACTGGCTGGTGGCGGGCACCTCCAGGTCAACCGTCTTGCACTTGACCAGCTCCACCGGCTGATTGCGCAAAAAGCCCGCGAAGAGCATCTCGTCGATCTCGTCCGGGATGGGCGCGGTGGCGGCATAGGTGACCGCCGGGTCCGGGCCTATGGCGACCGCAACTTCCAGGCGTTTGCCTAGCTTTTCCGCCAGATGGTAGTGGTAGGCCCCGCCCTTGTGGCGGTGCCAGTGCATGCCTGTGGTGTTCTTGTCGAACACCTGCATGCGGTACATGCCCGCGTTGCGCACGCCGGTTTCCGGGTTCTTGGTGAACACCACGGGCAGGGTGATGAACGGCCCGGCGTCGCCCGGCCAGGTGGTCAACACAGGCATGATGGACAGGTCAACCTGATCGCCGGTGAGGACGACGTCCTGGCAGCAGCCCTTTTTCACGTGGTCCGGAAAGATGTTGGTGAGTTTGGAAAGCTTGGGAATCATCTGCAGTTTCTTGATGATGCCGTCAGGACGCTCGATCTCCAGGTATTCGTGAATGCGCTCGCCCAACTCGTCCAGGTTTTCGGAGTCAAGGGCCATGTTCATGCGCGCGTAGGAGCCGTACATGTTTGTCAGCACAGGGAATTTTGCGCCCTTGGCCTTCTCGAAGAGCAGGGCGGGGCCGAACTTCTTGCTCACGCGATCCGTGACCTCGGCGATCTCCAGGTACGGGTCCAACTCCGCGTCGATGCGTTTCAGTTCGCCTTTACGGTCCAAATGTTTCAGAAATTCCTGTAAATCCTTGTAGGGCATGAAGTCCTCGCGGTTTTGTGTTTCCGGCACAGTACCAAAGGCGCACCCCCTCTGACAAGGGAACAGCCGCGCGCCCCTGCCCCCTTGACAACCGCGAAACAAAAATTTAAACATTGTTTGACGAGGCTGCTTCCCTGTGACCAGAACATGTCAAAGATGGAGAGAGCCATGGCGAAAGAGCCTGATTCCGGAACCAAGGCGCGGCTTCTTGCCGCCGCCCGCGAGCACTTCGCCCGCCGCGGGGTGAAGGAAGCCACGGTGCGCGAGATATGCGCCCAGGCGGGCGCAAACGTCGCGGCGGTGAACTACCACTTTGGCGGCAAGGACAAGTTGTTCATGGCCGTGCTCATGGATTTTCTGGAAAAGGCCCAGGCCAAGTACCCGGTGCACATGGGCCTTGCGCCGGAGAGCCCGCCCCAGGACCGCCTGAAGGCATATATCCGCTCTCTTCTATTTCGCCTCATGGGTGACGGCGATCCGGTGAACGAGAAACTGGGACAGCTTTTGAGCGCGGAATTCATCGAACCCTCCGAGAACTTCGATATCGTCGCCGACCGCTACATCACGCCGCATCATGAGGTGCTGCTCGGCATTTTACGCGAGTTGCTGCCCAAGGCCGAGGCGCGCGTCATCCACCTGTGCGCCGCCGGAGTGGTCGGCCATTGCCTGCTTTTCGACAACGCCAAGCAGTTCATCCGCCGGCAGTATCCGGAGATCGCCCTGGAGGCTCTCGGCGTGGAGTTGGTGGCCGATTTCGTCTACCGCTACGCCCAGGCGGGCATCGCCCGCGTGATCGAGCCCAGCTAGCCAACGCGCTGAGCAGCCGCTTCCACAAGGGGCGTATGTCTTGCCCCTGTTCCCTCGCCCCGGACATGGGGCGAAATCCTTTCATGCCGCAGTCTTCAGGTCTTGACTTCCGTCCGTGCGACTCCACCTTATCAGAAACGGCAGGGGAGCCTTTCGCTCGGCTTGCGGTGTACGGCCCGCCCTGCGACGAGAGGAGCAAAAAGTCTTGATCTGCTTGAAGCTGTTTGAGATATTGTATGTGTGCCCGAAGCCTGGACGAGCGCGCGGGAAAAGCTTTCTGGGATGAACACCATCTCTTGGGGTTTTACAAAACCTCGCGCGTAGGATAAATCTCAAGTCAGTCGAATCCACCGGAGGAAAACATGATCGCTGAGCTCTTTCAGCCCATGCATCTGCTTCTGATCCTGATCATCGCCTTGTTGCTGTTCGGCCCTGGCAAGCTGCCGCAGATTGCCGCCAACATGGGGAAAAGCATCCGCGAGTTCAAGTCCGCGCTTTCCGCACCGGACGAGGTGAAGGTCGCCGCTCCCCCGCAGCAGGCGGAGGCCCAGCCTGCCCAGCCTGCACAGGCCGCACAGGCAACCCAGCCCGAGCAGCCTGCCCAGGCGGCCGCCCAGGCGGAGGCTCCCAAGCAGGAGCAGAAGACCGCGTAGGTGGCGTTGAAAACGTCCAGCCAGACAAACACGGCAGGGAATAGTCCAGGTCGGTCGCCACAGCGCGGTCGGCCTGGATTTCTTCGAAGCGAATTGAAGGCATCGGCGCGAGGTGCGGTCGCATGGATCTGATTGGCCTGCTCTCAAGCTATGGCTACCTCGCCCTGTTCATCGGCACCTTTCTCGAAGGCGAGACAATCCTCATCATTGCCGGGTTCATAGCGGCCACGACCGGGGCGCTGTCCCTGCCGCTGTGCATCCTCGTGGCATTTTTGGGCAGCTTTGCCGGGGACCAGACCGCCTTTTATCTTGGCCGCTACAATAAGAAGTTCCTGGAGAAGCGGCTCAAGAAGTGGGAGTGCCGCATCGAGAAGGTGCACCGGCTCCTGGAGAAGCACCAGGTGCTGGTGCTCGTGTCCTTCCGTTTCTTCTACGGGTTCCGCAACATCACGCCCTTTGCCGTGGGAACCTCGAACATCTCCCCCTTGCGCTTCTTCCTCCTGAACGGCATCGGCGCGGGCATCTGGGCCATATCCTTTGGTGTCGGCGGGTATTACCTCGGCGACGTGCTGGAGCACTTCCTCCAGGAGGCGAAGTGGTGGGTGGCTGGCGGGCTGTTTGCGCTCATCGTCCTCATCTGGGGCGTGAAGACCGTGCGCAACCGCCTGCGCAAGCCGAGCTGCTAGCCGCCTCTTCCAATTTGCTACGGTGTGTCCGCGCGGAGAATGCCGCCTGCGGATGACGCCTCCGGCACGACGCCCAGGGCCGCCCACAGGCTGAAGGTCTCCAGGCCTGGTGCGCTGATGCCGCGCATGGTCTGTTCGATCTCGTCCGCCCGGGCGCCATGGTAGGCCTGCGTCAGCCCCTGGTTCACGGTCAGCACTCCGCCGCGAATGGCGATTCCGGCCATGATGCCCACGCCATCGGCAAAGGCCATGACGGGCCGCTCCTCGGTGAGGGTGCTCGGCCCGGTTTCTTCGCGCACGCCCAGGATGTCGTATTTGGCCGTGGCGTCGAGGTTGAGCCCGCAGGACAGGATGCGCTCAAGCATCTCCTCCTCCAGCACCGCCAGCACCAGCCGCGATTTCTCCAGCCCGGCCTGCAGACCGTATCCCGCCCCGGCAAGGTTCACGAACACCGGCGAGCCCCAGCCGCCGTCCGCCCTGCGGGCGATGAGCACCCCATTGCCCCCGTGCACGGAATAGAAGAAACCTGCCTGGTACACGCCCGGCAGCACAATGACGGCCCGCGCGCTTTCAATGGCCGCGTCGAATATCCTGTTGCGCGAGGCCGTGCGCAGTTCGCGCAGGGTCTGGGCCGATTGGTCCACCAGCGAGGCCGCGGCTGCGGCACGTTGGGAGGCTTGCGCCTGGGGCTGGGGAACTGTGGCGTTCTGCCCCCCCGCCGCGCAGGCGGAGAGGGAAACGAGGCCGAAGAGAGCCAGAGGGAGCAGGCGGCGCATGGCTGGCCCCTAGCCCGCAAGGCGGGACAGGGCCGCCAGCCGTTGGTCCGTGTCCAGTGCGCGCGGCGCGGACGGAGCTTCCAGGATTTCGCGCAGCAGATCCACGCCGTCCAGCAGCGTTTGGCAGACTTCCGGCCCGGCTGCCAGGCGGCCGGAGCGCAGCAGGTCCAGAACGTTCTCCAGCCGGTGCGAGGCGACTTCCACCTGGCGCAGGCCGAGCAGGTTCGCCCCGGCCTTCACGGAGTGGGCCTCGCGGAACATGGAGTGCAACAGGTCCGCGCTGGCCCGGGCCGGGTCGCGCTCAAGGGCGAGCAGCCCGCGCTCAAGGGAGCCGATGCGCACGGCGCTTTCTTCCGCAAAAGCCGCCAAAACTTCAGGATCATGGTCAAACATCGGCGGGGCTCCGTTTGGCGTCCCGCGCGGCCACCAACTGTATGGCCATCTCCGGCAGGCGCTCCAGGTCGGGCTTGGCGATCTGCATGTCCGCGCCCACGCTGTCGCCCTTGTGGCGCAGCTCGTCCGTGATGATGGACGAGTAGAGGATCACGGGAACGTTGCGCAGGCGAGGGTCGCTTTTGAGGATTTTTGTCAGGCTGAAGCCATCCATGAGCGGCATCTCGATGTCGGAGATGAGGACATCCAGGAAGTCCGACACGGGGCGGCCCTCGGCCTGGGCTCGGGCGGAGATTTCGCGCAGGGCTGTCAGGGCCTCGTGGCCGTTGCCCACTACTGTGGGGGTGATGCCGGAGCGTTCGAAGGTTTTTTGCAGCATCAAGCGGATGGTGGCGGAATCGTCGGCCACCAGGGCCTTGAGCTCGCGCGGGGCCATGACCTTTGGCGGGGTGCTGAAGTCCATGTCGTCGGGCGAAAGGTCGGCGATGATCGTCTCCAGGTCCAGGAGCTGGATGAAGTGGCCATCGCGTTCCACAAGGCCGATAATGGCCTGGGTGCCGGCCTTGGGCAGGTAGCCGTCCGGGGGGATGACCTCGGGCCAGCCCACGCGGTGGATGCCCGTGACGCCGGAGACCACGAAGCCCGTGACCGTCTTGCTGAACTCGGTGACGATGACGTTGTCGCGCGGGGCCGGGCTCTTGTCGATGCCCAGCCAGACGGACAGGTCGATGACGGGCAGGATGTGGTTGCGCAGGGGGATGAGCCCCCGGAAGCTCGGGTGCGCAGCGCCGGGCTGGGGCTCCAGGTGCGGGCTCTCGATGACCTCCATGACCTTGGCCACGTTGACGCCGAAGGAGTGACGCGCCGGGTCCAGCTCGGTGCCGTGGTCTCCATCGATATGGAACTCAAGGATTTCCAGCTCGTTGGTGCCGGTTTCCAGCAGGATTCCGGTGTCCATGGTCTCTGCTCCCGCGTTGAAGTCATGGAGGGTGAACTTTGCACTCTCTACGCTTCATGACGTGGGCTGTAAAGCAATAGCGTTTCCGGGCTCGTTGCTCCGCCCCGCGCGTTGCTCCGCCCTGCGCATCGAACGCGTGCCGGGGCTGGCGCGGCGAGGCCCAGCGGTCCGTCCATAGGGAGGTGGAGGAGCGTGAACGCCTCGTTGGCTCCCTGCTCTCTCGGTGCTGCGGACATTCTGATGACCAGTGGGCTGTTTTGAGTAAAAATATTGAGTGGCCTATTTTAAAAATCTCTTTTATCCAATAATTATTGAGATTTTTTTTCTCGTCGAGTTTCAATAAAGATTAAAATAGTACTTGCGATAATAGATTGAGAAGTATAGATTGCTATCAACTCTCTGCCCTCCGGCTGGTCCTCATCCGCCAGGCGAGAGCCGCAACTCTCAGCTGGGGTTGAAACAGGGGACGTTACAACCGCGTAACATCAGGAAAGGAGGATTTCGAAATGGCGAACGAACTTGTCAACATGTCTGATCAATTCAAAGGCTTGCCGATGGGCGAGCTCATCGGCGGCCCGCTCAACGCCGCCTGTGAGGCGCAGGTCAAGCTGGCCCAGGCCACGGCGGACTTCATCAAGGTGATCGGGTTCCTGCCGCCCGCGCCCAACGCCACCGACCCGTACAGCGGCGGGACCAGGACCGCGACCTTCCGGTTCAAGAGGCCGGTGGACAACCCCGCGGTGAAGCCGGGCGAACCCGGTTCGACCATGGAAGAGGAAGTCGAGATCTGCGTGCCGCTGCTCGCCATCGTCAAGATTCCGAACTTGAGCATCACCCAGGTGGACGTCACCTTCGACATGGAGGTCAAATCCTCCTTCGCGACCAAGGAGTCCTCCGACACCGAGGCTTCCCTGGATGCCGAGATGTCCATCGGCTGGGGCTGCTTCAAGGCCACGGCGAAGATCCACGGCTCGGTGGCGAGCCACAAGGAGAACACCCGTTCCTCGGACAACTCCGCCAAGTACCACGTGCTCGTCCACGCCGAGGACAAGGGGATGCCGGAAGGACTCTCCAGGGTGCTGGACATCCTGCAGACGGCCTGCGCTCCCAGGGCGATCGGCGCAGCGGCGCCAGTGCCGGCTCTGACCCACTAGCAGGTCGGTCCACATTCCAGGGCCTGCCGGCAGGAACTGATCCAACCCTTTGAAAACACGGCCCGGGGCGCCGCAAGGCGTCCCCGGCGCCGTACAAGGCGGATGCGCGATGTTTGACCTTACGGAAGTGAAGTACGTCAAGCGCATAACCGTTGGGAGCGACAACCCCGGGCGCATGTGCACGCCCGAGGAGATCGAGGCGGCCACCGCGTTGTTGAACAGGTGCCTGAACGACACGCCCAAGGGGCACATCCTGGCCACGGAGAAGAGCTTCGCCGTGTTGCAGATGGGCGAGCACCAGGTGGTGCTCCAGTGGATCGTGTATCATGTCGGGTTTTCGCGCAAGCCCATCTGGCTTGATGCCTGATCGCGGCAGGGGGACACATGGGGATGGCGAGCTTCGATGACCTGCTTTCGGCGTTCCGCTCAGCGCTTCTGGATGCGCAGGAAGCGCTTCGGCAGAGGTCCGAGGCCAAGGGCCAGAACGAGGGCCAGGCTCCCGCCCTGACCTTTGCCGTGCCGCGCGCCGGAGTCGGGGACGGCCAGGAGGAACTGCTCACGCTGCCGCTCTCAAGCTTCCGCCAGCAACCCCGCCCGCGGGTCACCATGCTTTCGTGTTCGTTTTCGTGCGAACTTGAGGAGGAGCGGTTTCCGGGCATGGCGCGCGTGTTCCGCGTGGTCATCGGACCGCCGGACAGGCTGCTGTCCCGGAAGAAAACGCCTCGACGGATGCAGGTCATTTTCCACGGGGCCGACAGCCCTTTCGGCGAAGTGCTCCTGGATGGCGACGTGCTGATGCGGCTGCCGGGGCATGTCGAGGCCGGTGGTGGCCGCGACGTCATCAAGGCGAAACCTCCGTTGCTGGCGCGGGTCGCCAAATTGTTCCGCAACCTCTGGCCTCGGCCTGGGTACGCCATGACCGTGGAGCAGTCGATGCGTGTCAGGCGGATACTTGCCCATTCGGCGCGACAATGACTTGTGGCGGTTCTGGCAAGTGTCGGACCGCATAACGAACAGAAGCGACAAGAGGGAATGCTGATGAACAGAAATACCGTTTCCAGCAAGGCGACCTTTGTGTTTTTGATTCTGGTCCTGTTTCTCGCCAGCGCATCGCTTGGCACGCAGGGCTGCGCTGACGCGGCGTCCTCCGGCGGCGGAAACGCCATCGAGGGGGTGTGGACCGGGGTGACTTCCGGAGCAAGCAGCGCAAGCATCACCCTGACCGTGAGCCCAAGCGAGTGCAAATTGCGCTACGGCAATCCCCGCAGCTGCGATCTTGCCCTTGAGGAGCCGATCAGCCTGGACGGCAGCACCCAACAGTTCGGAATCGTGTCCTCCACCGGGGGCCGGTGTGACGCGTTCCTTATGGGAAAGCTCAGCCTCAGGCCGGATGGCGGCTCCGGCGATCTCGCCTATACGGTGAGCGATTCGAGCAACAGGGTTGTGGAAAGCGGTCGGCTGCGCCGCAAGTAATTCCGATCGCAGGGTGCGCGCGGGCCTGCCACGATCAATGCCCTTGGGTTGGGATACAAAGAACAGACAGGAGAACGCATGGCCAGCAACATACATCTGCACGATCTGATCGAGGCGTTGGCAGGGGCCGTGATTGAGGCCCAGGACAGCATTGAGCAGCATCAGATCTCCAACCTGCTGGGGTACTTCGACAAGGACAACCGACCCAAGAGCCTGGTTGTGCGCGTGCCGTCGATCCAGCCCCAGGCCGAGGAGGGGGCTGAGGACTTGTACCGTGCGCCGCTGCTGCCGCTGGTCTCAACGAACATGCTGAAGATCAAGGACGTCGAGGTGACCTTTGACGTGGACCTCGGCCAGCTGCTGGACGCGCCCGCAGCGGATCCGAAGAAGGCCCCGGCGGACGGGCAGGGCCAGGAAGCGCCCAGGAAGAATCTGCTTGTCGACCTTGCGGGGAGCAAACAGGACAAGGGCGGCAGCATCCACGTGGTCCTGCGCGTGGAAAGCTCGGAGCCCACGGATGGCGCGGCCAGGCTGATGAACCACCTGACGCAGACCCAGGGGGTGTTCAAGACCTTCAAGACGGAGTGATGCGTCAGGCGTCGAAGACCTTGCGCGGCTGAACAATTCAACGCTTCCGTGCAACAACGAAGGAGGATGCGCCTATGGCGACGTACAAGAACGGCTCAAGCGGTGATGACGTGGCGCGCATCCAGAGGGCGCTGCGGGATGCGGGCGTCTTTCAGGGGACGCCGGACGGGGTGTTCGGGGACTTGACCGAGGCCGCGGTCAAGGCCTTCCAGACCCAGGCCGGGCTGACGGCGGACGGGATCGTGGGGCCTGCGACCTGGGCCAGGCTCTTCCCGGCCACGCCTTCCGCGCCCGACGTGGTCCCTGGTGATTTGTCCACGCGCTGTCTCGCGCTCACCGGCTCGTTTGAGACCGGGCAGCTCGCGCCGGGCTGCTTCGCCACGGTGACCGGAAACTTCGACGGCCAGGGCATGAGCTTCGGCGCGCTCCAATGGAACTTCGGCCAGGGAACCTTGCAGCCGCTCTTGCAGAAAATGTTCACCACGCATCCGGACGTCGCCTCAAGGATCTTCGGCGACAACCTGGCGCAATTGCGGCAGGCCATAAGCGCGGACAAGGAAGCGGCCATTCGCTTCGCCGTGTCTATCCAGGACCCGGCCAAGAAGGCGGTGGTGAGTCCCTGGAAGCAGATGTTCGTCTCCCTCGGCCTCACCCCGGAGTTTCAGGCCATCGAGGTCGAAGGGGCGGCGGCGTATTCGCAGCGCGGCATCCGGCTTTGCCAGGAGTATGGCTTGTGGAGCGAGCGGGGCCGCGCGCTGATGTTCGACATCTGCGTCCAGAACGGGAGCATAGCGGACAGCACCAAGGCCTTGATCCTGGCCGACTTCGCGAAGCTGCCGCAAACCCTCTCGCCCGAGGACGCGGAGCTTGGGAGGATGCGCAGCGTGGCCAACCGCCGGGCCGAAGCCGCCAACCCGAAATTCGTGGAGGATGTGCGCGCGCGCAAGCTCTGCATCGCCGAAGGCAAGGGAACCGTGCATGGCATCGCCTACGACCTGGAGGGCCAGTTCGGGCTCGCTCTGCGACGTGTAGCTTAGCCCCCGTTATTGGTGCAATGGAAGGCAGGAACGCAACCGCTGAACCGAGGAGCAACCCATGCCAAACTACAAGCCCATGCAAGCATATGCGGTGAACAAGTTCGAGTTTGAAGTGTATCCCTTTGTGGCCGCGCCGGAAAATCGCTTCGAGGACGGCATCGCCCTTCAGTACGGAGCCGACTTCAAGGTCAGCTTCAGCAGGCAGGGAGAGCACAAGAACACTCTTGGCCTGATGCAGCTGATCTTTCCGCAGACGGTCATTTTCCCGCATACCCAAGCCCACGCCTGGAACGTGGACAAGCAGGCCCTGGGGTTGGAGCCCGTCACCCTGGCCCGCTGCCTTTACGGAAACGATGCGACCCTCATCGGCGCGCACTCCGTCCCGTATCAGGGGGAGCACATGCGTGCGCTCGGCACGGGCGAATGCCAGCTCATCGATACCCCGCGCGAGATCAGCGCCGCCTTTGCCAATGGGGTGTTCTCCGGCCAAACGTCCACCAAGTTCGCCAACTACGTTGTCGAGCTGACCGGGGCTGATGGCCGGATCTTCAACCAGGGGCTCATCTGGGGCTATTCGGTGGCGCAGAACGCCCAGAATCCGGCGGAGTTCGACTGGCTGGTCCAGCAGCCGAGGGAAGTGAAGCTTTTGTCCACCAACGAACATCTGGACGCCATTGCACGCTTCCTGGGGCTGGACCAGACGACCCAAGAGGCGCGCACGGCGGCTCGGGAGCGCATCGCGGGCATGGTGGCCGGTGGCTGAATCTGTCTCGAGCGCATGACAGATAACAGGCCCTGGCGCAGTTGCCAGGGCCTGTTTCTTTTCGCGCCCCCAGCAGCCCGCGCGGATTCTTCAGATCACGGTTGCCCCTTGGGGGGCGCAGGACGAGTAGTGCTTGGCGGCCTGCCCGGCTTGGCGTATACCGGCACTCGCTGGCCTGATCGGCTCCGTTAAGGGGCACCCGTTCGCCCAGGAACGCGCCAGCGGCGCGGAAACAAGAAAAGGGTCACGCCGTGTTGTGCGCAACCCTTTGAAAATATGGCGTGCCAGGAAGGATTCGAACCCTCGACCGACGGCTTAGAAGGCCGTTGCTCTATCCACCTGAGCTACTGGCACACGCGGGATTCCTTCAGTAAACAAGCAGCGCGGCGCGGTCAAGGGGCCGCGCCGAGAAGGCAGCCGTGACGCATACGCCCTCGTATTCGGAATTCTTGGCCCGCCTGGACGGCCTGGGCCTGTTCCACATGGACCTGACCCTGGACCGAATGGCGGCCTTTGTGGCCCGGCACGGGCAGCCGCGCTTCACGGTGCTGCACGTGGTGGGCACCAACGGCAAGGGCTCCACAGCCACCATCCTGGCGGAACTGCTCACCGCCCACGGCCTGCGCGTGGGCCTCTGCGTCAGCCCGCACTTCGTCACCCCGCGCGAGCGCGTGCTGGTTGACGGGGCCATGCTGTCCGAGGACGCCTGGGCTCGGCTCGGCGCGCAGGTGTTCGCGGAGGCCGACGGCCTGGGCCTGACCTACTTCGAGGTGCTGACCGCCTTGGCCTTGCTGGCCTTTGAGGACGCGGGCGTTGATGTGGCGGTCATGGAGGCGGGCCTTGGCGGCCGCTTCGACGCCACCAACGTCCTGCATCCCGCGCTGACGGTGTTCACGCCCATCGGCCTGGACCACATGAACGTGCTGGGCGGCAGCCTGGAGGAGATCGCGGCGGACAAGGCCGGGGCCATGCGTCCGGGCGGGCTGGCGCTGTCCGCGCCCCAGGAGGCAGGAGCCTGGCAGGTGCTGCGCGACACGGCCCGGGAGGTCGGCTCGGAGTTTATCGCCGCCGCGGAGGTGCTGTACTATTCCCGCGCCAATGGCCGCGTGCAGCCCGGGCCGCTTTCCAGCCAGGGCGGCAGGCCCCTCGTGCGGTCCATGACCGGCCTGCGGCTCTCCCTGCCGGGCCTGCACCAGGAACTGAACGCCCGCACCGCCCTGGCCGCGTTTCATGTCTGGGCGGGCCGCTTGCGCCTGCCTGTGGACGAGGCCGCTTGCCGGCAAGCCTTTGCGAGCGCGTTCATCCCGGGGCGGATGCAGCTGGTGGAGGGCGCGCCCGGGCTGCCGCAGCGGTTGATCCTGGACGGCGGGCACAACGCCCACGGCCTGGCGGCGCTTCAGTCCGCGCTGGAGGCCGAGGGCCTTCGTCCTGCGGCGGTGGTGTTCGGTTGCCTGCGCGACAAGCCCCTTGCCGACATGTTGCCCCTGGTGCGCGCAATCGCGGGGGAGGCCCCCATCTATGCCGTGGGGATTCCCTCCTGCCCGCGCGCCTGCGGGCCTGGGGAGCTGGCGCTCCAGCTCGGGTCCGGTTCCGCGCCGGACGTCCACTGGGCTCTTGAGCGCCTCAAGGAAGTGTCAGGCCCGGTGCTGGTCTGCGGTTCCTTGTATTTGCTGGGGGAGTTTTATACACAACATCCTCGGCTGCTGGAGCGCGGCCAAAGTCACAGCGCCCCCGGAGGTCAGAGAACGTGAGCACGCTTTTTCGTCACATCCCCGCCGTGGACCAGGCGCTTTCTGCCCTGTGCGCGGACCAGGGCGCAGCCGGGAGCGCCTTCCGCGCCGCGCCGCGCCCGCTGCTCAAGGACCTGGTGAACGCGTTTCTGGACCTGCTGCGCGAGGAGATACGCACAGGGGCCCTGACCGAGGCCAGCCAGCTGGCCCTGCCCGCGCTCACCCCGCGCCTGGTCGCCTATGTGCGCCAGGGCTTGCGTCCCCGCTTCCGGCGCGTGCTCAACGCAACCGGCGTGGTCATCCACACCAACATGGGCCGTTCGCTCCTCGCCCCGGAGGCGGTCCAGGCCGTGGCCTCCGCAGCGGCGCACTATTCCAACCTGGAGTTCGACCTCGCCACGGGCGAGCGCGGCAGCCGTTACTCCCACGTTGAGGAGCTGCTCTGCCGGCTCACCGGGGCCGAGGCCGCGCTGGTGGTGAACAACAACGCCGCCGCCGTGCTCATCGTGCTGGACACCCTGTGCAAGGGGCGCGAGGTCATCGTCTCGCGCGGGCAGCTGGTGGAGATCGGCGGCAGCTTCCGCATTCCGGAGGTCATGGCCAAAAGCGGGGCGGTGCTGCGCGAGGTCGGCGCCACCAACCGCACGCACCTGCGCGACTACGAGGCCGCCATCACCTCGGACACCTCGGCCCTGATGAAGGTGCACACCAGCAACTACCGCATGACCGGCTTCGTGAAGGAAGTGCCGCTGTGCGAACTCAAGGCCCTGGCGGGCAGCTACGGCCTGCCGGTCATCGAGGACCTGGGCAGCGGCAGCCTGCTGCGCTTCGAGGCCGACGGCCTGCCCGGCGAGCCCACGGCGCAGGAATCCGTGGCCGAGGGCGCGGACATCGTGACCTTTTCCGGCGACAAGGTGCTGGGCGGGCCGCAGGCGGGCATCATCGTGGGCCGGCGCGAGATCATCGAGCGCATCAAGAAGAACCAGCTGAACCGCGCCCTGCGCATCGACAAGCTGACGCTGGCCGCCCTGGAGGCCACCCTGCGCCTGTACCTGGACCCGGATGTGGCGCGGATGCGCGTGCCCACCCTGGCCATGATGACCCGGCCCCTCGTGTTCCTGCGCGCGCAGGCCTCGCGCCTGGCCGGGCTTCTGCGCAAGCATCTTTCCGACTCCTTGGAGATCGGCGTGCGCGCCGGTTCCTCGCGTGTGGGCGGGGGGGCCTTTCCCGAGGCCGACCTGCCCACGGCCCTCGTCTGCCTGAAGCCCGTCTCCGGCGGGGTGGAGGCCCTGCGCGTGGCGCTTTTGTCCACAGACCCGCCCCTGGTGGGCCGCGTGGAGGACGACGCCCTGTGCCTGGATCCGCGCACCCTGGACGTGAGCGAACATCCCCTTGTGCTTTCCGCCCTGCGCCAGGTGCTGGGCCTTGTGTAATCGACCCTTGAACCCGCTTGGAGCATCCGCGTGAGCAAGAAGACGCTTGAACTTGAGCACCAGTCCCGCAACTGCTGGGACGTCTACGCCAGCCCCGCCGACAAGAAGGCCGTGGAGGCCTGCGCCACCGGCTACATGGATTTCATCACCCGCTGCAAAACCGAGCGCGAGACCGTGGACTTTGTCCTGGCCGTGGCCAAAAAGGCAGGGTTCAGCGAGACCTTGAACGCTCGGACCAAGGCCTATGTTCGCGCGCAGCGCGGCAAGACCGTGCTGCTGGCCCGGCGTGGCAAGAAGCCGCTCTCTGAAGGCTTCCGGCTCATCGGCGCGCACGCCGACACCCCGCGCATCGACCTGAAGCAGCACCCGCTCTACGAGGACTCCGGCCTGGGCCTCATGAAGACCCACTACTACGGCGGCATCCGCAAGTACCAGTGGCTGGCGCGCGAGCTGGCCCTGCACGGCGTTGTGGTCAAGAGGGACGGCACGGTGGTCAACGTCTTGGTGGGCGAGGACGCAAGCGATCCGGTCCTGACCATCACCGACCTGTTGCCGCACCTGGCCCAGAAGCAGGTGGAGCAGAAGGTGTGCGACGCCTTTGAGGCCGAGAAGCTGAATGCATTGGTTGGGCACGAGCCGGTGAGCCGGGGCGACGAGAAGAAGACCAAGGACAAGGACCGCGTGAAGCGCCATGTGCTGGAGATTCTGCATGCGCGCTATGGCATCACCGAGAGCGACCTGTTCAGCGCCGAGCTGCAGCTGGTGCCCGCCGGGCCTGCGCGCAGCGTGGGGCTCGACGCCTCCATGATCGGCGGCTACGGCCACGACGACCGTTCCTGCGTGTTCGCTGCCTTTGAGGCCCTGCTGGCCGAGAAGACCCCGGAGCATACGCAGCTGGTGCTGTTCTGGGACAAGGAGGAGATCGGCAGCGAAGGCGCAACCGGCGCGCAGTCGCTGTTCTTCGAATACGCCCTGCAGGACCTGATCGAGGCCTGGGAGCCGAAGGCCAGGCTCTCCCGCGTGTTTGAGCGCGGCATGGCCATCAGCGCGGACGTGAACGCCGGGGTGGACCCGGACCACCTGGACGTGTTCGAGAAACTGAACGCGGCCTACATGGGCCACGGTCCCTGTTTCAACAAGTTCACCGGCCATCGGGGCAAGGTTGGCGCAAATGACGCCCACCCGGAGTTCGTGGCCTATCTGCGCAACATTCTGGACAAGGCGAACGTGCCCTGGCAGATGGCCGAGCTGGGCAAGGTGGACCTGGGCGGCGGCGGCACGGTGGCGAAGTTTCTTGCGGTGTACGGAATGGACGTCATCGACATGGGGCCAGCCGTGCTCTCCATGCACAGCCCGTTCGAGGTGCTGGGAAAGGCCGACCTGTACGCCACGGTCCAGGCCTTCCGGGCCTTCCTCAAGAGCTAGGAGCGCGCCATGCCGGTCATCATGGGCACCGCCGGGCACATCGACCACGGCAAGACCACGCTGGTGAAGGCCCTCACCGGCATCGACTGCGACCGTCTGGCCGAGGAGAAGAAGCGCGGCATCACCATTGAACTGGGCTTCGCCTTTCTTGACCTGCCGGGCGGCAAGAGGCTCGGCATCGTCGACGTGCCCGGGCACGAGCGCTTTGTGAAGAATATGGTGGCGGGCGCGGCGGGCATCGACTTCGTCGTGCTCGTCATCGCCGCGGACGAAGGCGTCATGCCCCAGACCCGCGAGCACCTGGAGATCTGCTCCCTGCTCGGCATCACCACCGGCGTGGTGGCGCTCACCAAGACCGACATGGTGGAGCCGGAGTGGCTGGACATGGTCACGGAAGAGGTGGCCACGTACCTCAAGGGCAGCTTCCTGGAGGGCGCGCCCATCCTGCCCGTTTCCGCGCACACCGGGGCCGGGCTTCCCGAGCTCAAGGCCGAGCTGGCCCGGCTGGCCGACGGCTTTGCTCCGCACCGCCGCACCGATCTCTTCCGCCTGCCCGTGGACCGCGTGTTCACCATGAAGGGCTATGGCACCGTGGTCACGGGCACGCTGGTGTCCGGCAAGGTCAAGGTGGGCGACGACATCACCGTGTATCCCGGCGGGCTTTCCTCCAAGGTGCGCACGCTGCAAAGCCACGGGGCGCAGGTGGAGGACGTGCAGGCGGGCAGCCGCACCGCCGTCAATCTGACCGGCCTGGAGGTGGAGCAGCTCTCGCGCGGCGATGTGCTGGCCCGGCCCGGATCGCTTTTCCCCAGCCATTTTTGGGACGTGGAGCTGACCTGCCTGAAGAGTTCGCCGCGCTCCATCAAGCACCGCAAGGAGGTGCACTTCCACCACGGCGCGCGCGAGGTCATGGCCCGCGTGTACATGCTGGAGGGCGAGGCCCTGGAGCCGGGGCAGACCGCCATGTGCCGCATCCGCTTCACCGAGCCGCTGGCGGGCGTGTTCGGCGACCGCGTGGTGGCGCGCTCCTTCTCGCCGCTTCGCACCATCGCGGGCGGGCGGCTGTTGAACCCCCTGCCGCACCGGGTGAAGCGCTTCAGCCAAGGCGTGGAGACCCTGCGCAGCCTGGGAACCGCCGCGGCGGAAGGCATCGTGCTGGGCCAGTTGGAGCTGGCCGGGACGGCCGGGCTCAGCTTCGCGCAGCTGCTCGTGGCCACGAGCCTGGAGTCCAAGGCGCTGGAAAAGGCGTTGCAGCTCATGGGCGGACGCCAGGAGGCGTTTTTGATTGACCGCGAGGCGCGGCTCTATGTTTCCGGCCAGGTGGCGCAGCGGCTTTCCGATGGCCTCTTGGCGCATCTGGCCGAGTTCCACGCCCGCGAACCCATGAAGCCCGGCGTGGCGCGCGGCGGGCTCTCGTCCACCTGGGGCCGCAGGCTCTCGCCCAAGCTGTTCCATTTTGTGCTGGAAGGCCTTGTGCGCAAGGGCGCCATCGCGGCCGAGGCCGAGATTCTGCGCCTGCCGGGGCACAAGGTGTCCCTGGCCTCGGATGCCGCGAGCCTGCGCCAGAAGCTGCTGGAGGCCTACGAGGCCGGCGGCGAGACCCCGCCGAATCTGAAGGACGTGCTGGAGCCGCTGAACCTGACCTTCAAAGAGGCGGCGCCGGTGTTCAAGGTGCTCCTGGACGAGGGGCGGCTGGTCAAGGTGAAGGAGGAGATGTACTTCGCCAAGGCCGCGCTCGAGGCTGTCATCGAGCGCACGCGGACGTTCTTCGCCGATCGTGAGGAGATGACGCCGCAGGACTTCCGCGAGGTGTCGAAGCTCTCGCGCAAGTACGCCATCCCGCTTCTGGAATACTTCGACAAGGAGAAGCTGACCGTGCGCGTGGGTGACAACCGCCGCTGGCGCAAGCGGTAGGCTTGGCCCGGTTGCCTGTTGCTTTTTCGCGCCGGGTTGCGCACAGTGCCGCGCGGGCGCGTTTGACGCTGTCGTGCGGGAGGCGGGGAGCCGGGCAAAAGAAAAAGGCCCCGTGCGTGCACAGGGCCTCTGACTTCTCGAGTGGGGTGAATGAAGGGGCTTGAACCCTCGGCCCCCAGGGCCACAACCTGGTGCTCTGCCAACTGAGCTACATTCACCACAAGAGGAAGATTCGTTTATATGAAGGCCGCCCTGGCGGTCAAGGCCTAAATCCAGAATATTCCGGCCAGGGACGAAATACCTTGCCGAAGCCAAAGGAAACAGCATGGACAAGCTCATCATCGAAGGCGGCGTGCCCCTCAAGGGCGAGATCCAGGTCAGCGGCTCAAAGAACGCCGCCCTGCCCATCCTCACCGCCTGCCTGCTGGCCAAAGGCCCGGTGCGCCTCACCAACGTGCCGCGCCTGCGCGACATCAACACCACCTTGAAGCTCCTGAACATCCTGGGCTGCGAGACGAGCTTCGAGGGCAACACCGTCACCGCCCAGGTGCGCGAGCTCAAGCCCGAGGCCCCCTACGAGCTGGTCAAGACCATGCGCGCCTCGGTGCTCTGCCTGGGGCCGCTCCTGGGCCTGCTCGGCGAGGCCAAGGTGGCCCTGCCCGGCGGCTGCGCCATCGGCGCGCGGCCCGTGGACCTGCACCTGAAGGCGCTTGAGCGCATGGGCGCCAAGTTCATCCTTGATTCCGGCTACATCCACGGCATCTGCGGCGGGCTCATCGGCGCGCGCATCATGTTCGACTTCCCCACCGTGGGCGGCACGGAGAACCTGCTCATGGCCGCCAGCGTGGCCAAGGGCTGCACCATTCTGGAGAACTGCGCCCGCGAGCCGGAAGTGGTCGATCTGGCCAACTTCCTGAACGCCATGGGCGCGCGCATCCGGGGCGCGGGCAGCAGCGTCATCGAGATCGAGGGCGTGCGCGAGCTCAAGGGCTGCGAGTACCGCGTCATGCCCGACCGCATCGAGGCGGGCACGTACCTGGTGGCCGGGGCCATCACCGACGGCGAGCTCAGGCTCCTCGACTGCCCCCTGGCCGATCTGGACGCGCTCGTCGCCAAGCTGCGCGAGATGAACGTGGGCATCGAGGAGCAGCCGGACGGAACCGTGCTGGTGCGCCGCAACGGGCCGCTTTTGGGGGTGGACGTGACCACCCAGCCGCACCCCGGCTTCCCGACCGACATGCAGGCCCAGGTCATGGCGCTGATGTGCGTGGCCGAGGGCGCGGGCTCCATTCAGGAGAAGATCTTCGAGAACCGCTTCATGCACGTGTCCGAACTGGGCCGCATGGGCGCGCGCATCACCCTCAAGGACCGCACGGCCATGGTGCGCGGCGTGGAGCAGCTGGAGGGCGCGCCGGTCATGGCGAGCGATCTGCGGGCCAGCGCCTCGCTGGTGCTGGCCGGGCTGGTGGCCAAGGGAACCACCGAGATTCAGCGCATCTACCACCTGGACCGCGGCTACGAACGCATGGAAGAGAAATTGTCCGCCGTTGGAGCGCGCATCCGCCGGGAACAGGAATAGCCCCGCCGGGCGCGCTTCGCCGGGGGACAGGTGCGGGCCAGCCAGCGGCACGATGACGGCGCGGGCGGCGGAGGTGGAGGGGCCTCCCCCCCGCCCGGCCTGCTGGCCTGGCAGGTGTATTTTCTGGCCTATGTGGCGGGCATCTGGGGGCTCCGGCACCTGGAGCCCGCCCTGGCTTCGGTGGCGTTGCTCTGGCTCGGGCTCGCGCTCTTCCGCAGGCCCGGCCTGCTTCGCTGCCTTGCCTCCCTGGCGCTGGTGGCCGCCTGCTTCGTCGTCGGGCAGGGCCATGCGCGCCTTGTCCTGCCCGAGGTCCCGTCCTCCCTCGCCTCCGTGCCCCAGGACCGCGCCAAGGCGCGCCTCTCGGCCCGCGTGGCCGAGGTGACGGACAAGGCCTATGGCCGCTTGGAGATTCTGCTGGAGGAGGCGCTGGCCACGCCTGCGCCTCAGCCTCCTGACGCTGCGCCCCCTGCGGATATTCCCGTCATTGCAGGTACGCCTGTAAGCGTGCCGGGCCGCATCGCCTGGGACTGGGACGAGCCGGGCTACCGCCCCACGCCGGGGCAGACCGTGGACCTGCCGTTGCGGCTGCGCCCGGTGCGCGGCTTCGCCAACTTCGGCGGCGCGGATTTCGAGTGGCAGCAGCGTTTGCGCGGGGTGTTCTTCCGCGCCTACACGCGCGGGCCGGAGATGGAGGCCGTCTGGGGCGGGCGGCCTGCGGCGTATTTGTGGGAGCTGCGCGAGACGCTTCGTGGCGTTCTGCTTTCGCACCTGCCGGACACCCAGGGCGGGGCGCTGGTGCTGGGCCTGCTCCTGGGCGATCGCTCGCGCATCGACCAGACGGTCACCGAGGAGCTGCGCGCGGCCGGGCTTGCGCACACCCTGGCCCTGTCCGGACTGAACGTGGTCTACGTGGCCGTGCTTGGCCTGGGCCTGGCCTGGGCCGCAGGCTTGATCTGGCCGGGGCTCTTCCTGCGCATTCCGCGCCAGAAGCTGGCGATTCTTCTCTCGTTTCCGCTTGTCGCCGCCTATGTGTGGCTGGGCCAGGGCAGTCCGTCCCTGGTGCGCTCGGCCTGGATGTTCGCCTTCTGGGGCCTGCTCATCCTGCTGGACCGGGGACGCGCCCTGGTGGACGGCCTGTTCCTGGCGCTCGCGCTCATCATTCTTTGGGATCCCCTGGTGGTCTTCGACATCGGCCTGCAGATGTCCGCCGTGGCCGTGGCCGGGCTGGCGTTTCTGCACCCCTGGCTGAACGGCCTGCTTCCCCGGGCGCGGGGGCTGGCCTGGCGCTGGCTGCGCCGGGGCTGGGACATTCTGACCCTGACGCTTTCGGCCAATCTGGCGCTCTTGCCCATCACCGTCTGGTATTTCGGCGCGTATCCGCCAAACTTCCTGCTCAATCTGGCCTGGCTGCCGGTGCAGGGGCTGGTGGTGCAGGTGCTCGGCATGGCCGGGCTGGCCCTCGCGCCTGTGCCGGGGCTTGCGCTCGCTTCCGGCGCGCTGCTCGCCGCCTCGGCCCAGGCCCAGGACTGGATGCTTACGGTCTTGCACTATTTTTCCGTGGCGGGCTGGTTTCCCACCTGGGCCGTGCTGCGGCCCCTGTGGCCGGAGCTGCTCGGCGCGTCCGCCGTGCTGGCCGTTGCCCCGTATTGCCGGTCTGAGCGCGTTGCGCCGCCTGCAGCGCTGCTGCTTGTGGGGTTGCTGCTCATTGCCTGGCCGCACGCTGTGCTGCTGCGCGCCGACGCCCGCGACGAGGTGCGCCTGACAGTGCTCGATGTGGGCCAGTCACAGGCCGTGCTGCTCGGCGCTCCAAACGGACGCCGGGTGCTGGTGGATGGCGGCGGAACCCAAAGCCCCACCTTTGACATCGGCCGCTCGGTGGTCGGCCCGGCCCTGGCCTGGGGCAGGCCGCCACGGCTCGATGCCGTTATCATGACCCACCCGGACGCGGACCACGCCCAGGGACTGGCCTGGATCCTGCGGCACTTCGAGGTGGAGCGCTTTGCGACCAACGGCCAGTGGCCCGAAGGGCGGCTGGCCGAGGCGCTTGAGGCGGCCCTTGCCGAGGGCGTTTCAGGCGGTCGGCTCAAGCCCGAGCCCCTTGCCGCCGGAGACCGCCTGGACCTGGGCTCCGGGGTGGTGTTGGAGGTCTTGCATCCTGCCGAGGGGTATCAGGGTCGGAGTACCAACGACAACTCTCTGGTGCTGCGGCTCCTCTGGCGGGGGGAGCCCCTGGCGTTGCTTCCGGGCGATGTGCAGCGCGACGGCATCGATGACATGCTGGAGCGCGGGCGCGATCTGCGCGCGGCTGTGTTGCTTTTGCCGCACCACGGGTCCAAGTCCAGCCTGTCCGGCCTGCTGTACGAGGCCGTGGCCCCGGATCTGGCGCTTGTGAGCTGCGGGTTCCAGAACCAGTTCCGCTTCCCGAACAAGGATGTGGTTGCGGAGCTGCGAAGCCGGGGCATCGGCCTTGCGGCGACGCCGGAGCGGGGCATGGTTGAGCTTGCGTGGACTGCGCCGGGCCGGGCGTTCCGCCGGAGTTTTATGCGCCCTTGAGCCGTGACCGGGGCTGCTGCGTGGACGTCTGCGCTATGGAGGCCACGAGGTACTCCCAGGCCTGCTCTGCCGGCAAGGGGCGGGCATAGAGGTAGCCCTGGGCAAACTCGCAGGCCAGCCCGCGCAAGAGGTCGCGCTGGGTTTCGCGCTCCACGCCCTCGGCGATGACCTGCAGCTGGAGCGAGTGCGCCAGGCTGATGATGGCCTTGACGATCTCCAGCCCCTCCGGTCCGGCTTCCATGCGCTGGACAAAGGACAGGTCGATCTTGAGCGTGTCCAGCGGGAACTGTTGCAGGCTGTTCATGGAAGAGTAGCCGGTGCCGAAGTCGTCTATGGACAGTGCCATGCCCAGGGCCTTGAGCTTGCGCAGCTTGTCCACCGCGCTGGCCGCGTTGTCCATGATGGCCGACTCGGTGATTTCGAGCTTGAGCGCGTTCGGAGGCAGTTCCGTCTCCGCCAGCACCACCTTGATCGCCTCCACCAGGGTGGGGTCGGAGAACTGCCGGGGCGAGAGGTTCACGCTCATGACCAGGGCCTGGGCATGGGGGGTGCTCTCCCGCCAGCGTTGCAGCGTCTGGCAGGCCTCGCGCAGGACAAGCAGCCCGATGTCCACGATGAGGCCGGATTCCTCGGCCACGGGGATGAACTCCCCGGGGGAGATGAGCCCCTTGTGCGGGTGGTTCCAGCGGATGAGCGCCTCAAAGCCGTGCAGGGCGGCGGTGCCGTCCAGTCGGACAATGGGCTGGTAGACCAGGAAGAATTCGTCCCTGGCGATGGCGCCGCGCAGGTCGGTCTCCAGCACGAGCAGCCTGCTGGCGCGCTCCAGCATGGCCTGGGTGAAGGCCTTGAAGCGGTTGCGCCCGGCTTTCTTGGCCTGATGCATGGCCACGTTGGCGTTGCGCAGAAGGTCCTCCGGGCTCTCCGCTCCCTGCACCCCAAGGGTGAGGCCCATGCTCGCGGTGAGCTGGACTTCGTGCCCCTCCAGCGAGAAGGGCTGGCGCAGGGCCTGGCGGATGCGCTGCACGGCCTGGATTGCCTCGCGCGGGGAGGAGAGCTCCTCAAGCAGGATCACGAACTCGTCCCCGCCAAAGCGCGACACGGTGTCGAAGGAGCGGATGCCTCGGCGCAGCACCTCGGACACGGCCATGAGCACCTGGTCGCCGAAGGTGTGGCCCAGGCTGTCGTTCAGCACCTTGAAGCGGTCCAGGTCGAGGAAGATGAGGGCGAAGGAGTGGGGTCTGCGCCTGCGGCTGCGCTCCATGGCCTGGCGGATGCGGTCCAGGCAGAGGGTGCGGTTGGCCAGCCCGGTGAGGGGATCGTGCAGAGCCAGGTGGCGAAGCTGAATCTCCATCTCCTTGCGGTCGGTGATGTCGCGCAGGGAGATGCGGACGCCGAGCGAGCCGCCGTTGCTTCCCATGACGTCGCGCTGGACCTCGTTGACCCAGTGCAGGACGCCGTTCTTGTGGCGGATGCGGTAGTCGAGGGACTCGTCGTCACGGGGCTGGCGGTGGAACTGCCGCCAGGCCTCGATGTCCTCCGGGTGCACCAGGTCCTCCAGCCCGCTGGGGTTGGCCAGGAAATGCTCGCGCGGGTAGCCGGTGATGCGTTCGCACGAGGGGCTCACGTAGATCATCTCGCCGGAGGGGCTGATCCAGCACTCCATGCCGTGGGTGTACTCGGCCACGATGCGGTGGCGGTCCTCGCTTTGCTGCAGCGCTTGTTCGGTCTGCACCTGGCGGGTGATGTCGACCGCGATGCCCGCCACGGCGGTGATGGCGCCGTTCTGCATGAGCGGGAACTTGGACACCTGCAGGTGGCGCTCCGGACCGCCACGCAGGCGCACCAGTTCGGTCACCATGAGCGGCTTGCCCTCTCGCACGACGAAGGCGTCATACTCGCGGATCATGCGGGCGATGTCCTCGGGCCAGAGGTCCTCGTCGCTCTGGCCGATGATCTGTTGCGGCGGCAGGTCCAGGCACTCCCCGAAGGCCGGATTGCAGAAGATGTAGCGCCCGGAGAGGTTCTTGATGAAGGCCATGGCGGGCGAGTTTTCCATGAACGAGGCGAAGAGCTTGCGGCTCTTGTCCAACTCGGACTCGATCATCAGGCGCACGGTGACGTCGCGGGCGATGAGCACCGCATAGCCCTTGCCCGCGAAGGAATGCAGGGTGACGGTTATCTCGGTGGGCACCGCGCGGCCCTCGGCCCCGGTGAGCATGGTGACGATATGCCCGTTGCGGAACTCGACCTCGCCCTTTGACTGCAAGGCTCCGGCGTAGCGCGCGGCGATCTCCGGGGGGAAGAAGCGCGAGATGTGGACGCCCAGCACCTCGGATCGCTCCATGCCAAGCATCATGAGCGCTGTTTCGTTGACGTCCGTCACGGTCCAGTCATCGGTGAGAAACATGAAGATGGCGTCGTTGGCGTGGTCCACCACGGCGCGGAAGCGCTCCAGCTCGTCAAGCTTGCGGCGCAGCTCCGGGTAATAGCTCTTGGCCATGGAACGCTCGCCCAGGCCGATGAGCCTGTCGCGCAGGGAGTGCCCGTTCCTGGGGTCATTAAAGGGCATTTTGGTACACGGCGCGAATGTCCTGCGCCGTCAGGGCCTTGGGGTTGGTGACCATGCAGGGGTCGTTCAGGGCGAAGCCCACAAGGCCGTCCAGCTTCTCCTGGGTGACGCCGAGCGCTCCCAGCCCGCCGGTCACTCCGGCTGCCGCCTTGAGGGCGCGCACCTGGCCCAGCACGGCCTGGCGCTTTTCCTCAAGGCTGGCATCGCGCGAAAGCCGCGCGCCCAGGGCCACGGCGATGTCGGCGTAGCGGTCCGGCGCGGCGTCGAAGTTGTAGTCGATGACGTGGTCCAGCAGCAGGGCGTTGCATTGGCCGTGGGGCAGGTCCATGAGCCCGCCGAGGCTGTGGGCCATGGCGTGCACCGCGCCAAGGATGGCGTTGGAGAAGGCCAGGCCCGCGTACATGCTGCCGAGCATCATGCCCGCCCGGGCCTCCGCGTCATCCGGCCGGGCGATGGCCAGGGGCAGGTGCCGGGAGATGAGGCGAATCGCTTCCAGGGCAAAGAGGTCCGTGGTGGGGCCGTGCGCGTTGGACACATACGCCTCGATGGCGTGCGTGAGGGCGTCCACCCCGGTGTGGGCGGTCAGGTCCGGCGGCATGGTCAAGGTGACCATGGGGTCGATGAGGGCCACGTCGGGCACCATGGCCTTGCTGACGATGGCGATTTTGACCTTGCGGGTCGTGTCGTTGATGATGGCGAACTGCGAGACGTCCGCGCTGCTGCCCGCCGTGGTGGGCACGCAGATGAGCGGCGGGCCGGGGTTGGCCACGTTGTCCACGCCCTCGAAGTCCAGCACGTGGCAGTCGTTGGTCACCACGATGCCGATGCCCTTGGCGCAGTCCATGGGGCTGCCGCCGCCAACCGCCACGATGGCGTCGCAGGCCTTGGCGCGAAAGACCTCGGCCCCGTGCATGACCTCGAAGTCGCGCGGGTTCGGGTGGACGTCGGAAAAGATCTCCGCCACGACGCCCGCCGCGCGGATGCCGTCCAGGATCGCTGCGAACCAGGGCAGGGCGCGCACGTTCGGGTCGGTCACCAGGAGGACGCGGCGCGCGCCCAGGTTCTGCACATAGCGCCCGGACAGGGCGGCGGCGCCAGCCCCGAACACGGACTCGGGAGCCAGGAACTTGCGTAATTCGAGCAGGGATGCTGCGGCCATGGCTCTTCTCCTTCTCCGTATTCCGTGCGTACATTGCGGGGAGCGCGGAAGGAAATCTACAGCAGCGGCGTCTGGATTGGAAGGGGGGCGCGGGAAATACTTGGCTGCTCCCGGTCAGTAGCGCAAAGTCCGTCCCGCGGAGAGGTGCTCCACGCGGCAGTTGGGCAGCAGCATGCGCAACGATTCCACGCGGTCCACCCCGGTGCAGTGCCCCGCGACGACTTCCTGGACTTCGTAGCGCGCCAGCGCGTCCGCTGTTTCCTGTATGGCGTCCGCTCCGGCCTTGTACAGGTGCAGGCCGCCCAGCACGGCGTGGAAGCGCGTGTGCCCCAGGCGCTCCCCGGCGCAGGCCAGCGAGTTGGCCAGGCCGCTGTGGCAGCAGCCCAGGATGACGACCGGCCCCTTGGCCGTGTCCAGCACCAGCAGCGCGTCGTCGGGAACGGCGTCGGGCTCAAGGCCGTGGGCATCGAAGGAGAAGCCCTGCACGGCCTGGAAGCGGCCCGGCGCGCGCGGGATGTCCGTAATGAGCGTGAGGCCCGGAGTCAGCCGCGTGACTGGTCCGGCCGGAACGAATGCGGGCAGGGGCGTGGGCGGACTGATGCGCCGGGGGCCGCCTTTGTCCGCCGACCAGCGCTCGCTGGCGCAAGCCGGATGCGCGTGCACCGCGCCGGTAAAGCCGGCGTCCATGAGCGCGGCCAGGCCGCCTGTATGGTCGTAGTGGCCGTGGCTCAGGGCCAGGCCTCGCGCCGAGGCCGCATCGACGCCGAGGGCGGCCGCGTTTTTCAGGAACAGGCTGGTCTTGCCGGTGTCCCAGAGCCAGAGCCCGCCGTTGTCCGTCTCGATGGCGAGAGAAAGACCCCACTCGCAGCCGCAAGCGGGGTCGCTGGTGACGTTGTCGCAGAGGACGACGACGCGCTGTCCGGCCATCAGCCCTTGTCCGCCGCCGGGGCGTCGTGCTTGCCGCCGGGCTTGGGCCACTTCTGCGGGTCGTCCTTGAAGAGCTTGTAGTTTATGGAGTCCACCAGCGCCTGCCAGCTGGCCTCGATGATGTTGTGCGACACGCCCACCGTGGTCCAACGGTCCTGCTTGTCGCCGGACTCGATGAGCACGCGCACGTACGAGGCCGTGCCGCCGCCGTTTTTGTCCACCAGCGACATGACGCGCACCTTGAAGTCGAGCAGGCGCATCTGGACAAGATTCGGGTAGGAGGGCTCAAGCGCCCGCCTGAGGGCGACGTCCAGCGCGTTCACCGGGCCGCGCCCGGTTGCGGCGGTGTGGGCCACCTCGCCGCGCACCTGCAGCATCACCGTGGCTTCGCTGAAAGGCTCCTTGTCCTCGTTCACGGCGTCGAGCACGCGGTAGTTCACCATGTGGAAATAGCGCTTGCTCCAGCCCATCATGCGGAAGAACAGGATCTCGTAGCTGGCCTCGGCCACGGAATAATCGTATCCCATGGACTCGCGGCGCTTGAGCTCGGCCAGCAGGTCGAGAACCGCCGGGTCGTCTTTCTCCAGGTCGTAGCCGTACTGCCGGGCCTTGAACAGGATGTTGCTGCGGCCCGCCAGGTCGGAGAGCAGCACCCGGCTCACGTTGCCCACCTTGGCGGGGTCGATGTGCTCGTAGGTCTGCGGATTTTTGACCACAGCGCTGACGTGGATGCCGCCCTTGTGGGCGAAGGCCGAGCCGCCCACGTAGGGCTGGCGCGGGAAGGGCCGCTGGTTGGCGGTCTCCGCCACGTAGTTGGCCACCCTGGCCAGCTTCTTCATGTTCTCCGGGCCGATGGTGCGCACCCCGAGCTTGAACTCAAGGGTGGGGATGATGGAACAGAGGTTGGCGTTGCCGCAGCGTTCGCCGTAGCCGTTCATGGTGCCCTGCACCTGCACCGCGCCCATGCGCACGGCCTCGATGCTGTTGGCCACGGCCAACTCGGCGTCGTTGTGCGTGTGGATGCCCAGGTCTGCGCCGGGCAGCGCCTTTTGCACCTTCTTCATGATCTCGGACACTTCCGTCGGCAGGGTGCCGCCGTTGGTGTCGCACAGGACCAACACGTCGGCTCCGGCCTCGCGCGCGGCCTTCAGGCAGGCGATGGCGTATTCCGGGTTGGCCTTGAACCCGTCGAAGAAGTGCTCGGCGTCGAAGAACAGCTCCTTCAAGTGCGGGCGCAGGAAGGCCAGGCTGCCGGAGATGAGCTCCAGGTTGCGCGGCAGGGACACGTGCAGGGCGTGCGTCACGTGGAAGTCCCAGGTCTTGCCGAAGATGCTTGCCGCCTCCACCTGGGCGTCGATGACGGCCTTCAGGTTGGCGTCGTTCTCCGGCGAGGTCTTGGCGTTGTGCGTGCTGCCAAAGGCCGAGATGATGGCGTTCTTCATCTCGTAGTTTTTGATTTCCTTGAAGAACTGCTTGTCGGTCGGGTTCGATCCGGGCCAGCCGCCCTCAATGTAGTGCACACCGAGCTCGTCCAGCTTTTGCGCGATGCGGATCTTGTCCTCGGTGGTGAGGTGCAGTTCTTCCGCCTGTGAGCCGTCCCGGAGGGTGGTGTCGTAGATGCTGGCCTTGCGCATGGTCATCCTTGTGCGTTTGATGTGTTAGCCCACAAAGGTCTGGTGCAGGGTGCGCACCGCGAGTTCGGTGTACTTGTCCTCGATGAGGCAGGACAGCTTGATCTCCGAGGTGCTGATCATCAGGATGTTGATGTTCTCGTCGCGCAGGGCGCGGAAGGCCTGGGCCGCAACGCCCGAATGGTTGCGCATGCCCACGCCGATGACCGAGACCTTGGCCACGCCGCCGTCGGAGAGCAGGGCCTGGTAGCCGATCTCTCCCTTGAGGCCCTCCATGAGCTTCAGGGTGGCGTCCAGGTCGGCGCGGGTGACGGTGAAGGTGATGTCCGTGCGGCCTTCCTTGCTGGGGTTCTGCACGATCATGTCCACCAGGATCTTCTTCTCCGCGATGGGCGTGAAGATGGAGGCGCAGACGCCGGGCTCGTCGATGACGCCCACCAGCGTGACCTGGGCCTGATCCTTGTCGTAGGCGACGCCGGAGACCTGCACTGCTTCCATTATTGAATCCTCCTGGGTGACGATGGTGCCGGGCTCGTCGCTGAAGGTCGAGCGCACATGCACGGCCACGTTGTATTTTTTTGCGAATTCCACGGAGCGGATCTGGAGCACCTTGGCGCCCATGCTGGCCATCTCAAGCATCTCGTCGTAGGAGATGCGGTCGAGCTTCTTGGCCTCGGCGCAGATGTTCGGGTCCGTGGTGAACACGCCGGGCACGTCGGTGTAGATCTCGCACATCTCGGCCTTGAGCGCGGCGGCCACGGCCACGGCGGAGGTGTCGGAGCCGCCTCGGCCCAGGGTGGTGATGCGTCCGCTCGCATCCACGCCCTGGAAGCCCGCCACCACGAGCACATCGTAATCCTCAAGCATGGCGAGCAGCTTCTCGGAATCGATGTTCTCAATGCGCGCCTTGCCGTGGGAGTCGTTGCTGACGATGGGGATCTGGAAGCCCAGCACCGAGCGGCAGTTGATGCCCTCGTCCTTGGCCATCATGGCGAACAAGGCCACGGAGATCTGCTCCCCGGTGGACACGAGGCTGTCCATCTCCGCCGGGTCCGGGTGGGAAGACCACTGTTTGGACAGGGCGATGAGGCGGTTGGTCTCGCCCGCCATGGCCGAGAGCACCACGATGACCTTGTCGCCGTTGGCGAGCGGGCGGCGAACATTGTTCAGCACCTGCTTCATGCACTCCAGGTTGCGTACGGAGGTGCCGCCGAATTTCTGCACCACGATGTTCTTCATCTTGAGAAATCCTTCTGCCATTGGTTGAGCGTGGGAGCCAGGGCCGCCAAGAGGCCGCCGGCCGCCTTTCCCCATGCCCTGATTTCGAGCGCCCGTCCAGAGGGAACAGGCGACCAAACGAGGTGCAGGGCGTCTTCGGGCCAGTCGGGGCGGGGCAGGTTCTCCATCCACTCGGCCACCACCAGAACATCCTTCGCCTCAAGGGCGTCCAGGAGCTCCTCGGGCGCGGCCCCGGCCACGCGGTAGAGGTCGAAATGCGCCACCTGGGGGCGCGTGGGGTAGAGGTTCACGATGTTGAAGCTGGGGCTTGAGACCTCGGCCTCCTGCGCGCCTGGCAGGGCGTTCACCAGCCCGCGCACAAGGGTGGTCTTGCCCGCGCCGAGCGGGCCGGAAAGCAGAAGCGGCACAGGGCCGCCCGAGGCGCAACGGGTCCGCGCCAGGGCGCGCCCCAAGGCCGCGCCAAGGGCCAGGGTCTGCTCAGCATCGTCGAGGAAAAGCCGCACGGTCGCCTACTTGCCGTGCTCCAGCAGGGTGCGCAGGATGTCTTCCTTGCCCACCACGCCCACGAGCTTGCCCCCGTCCACCACAGGCAGTGTGTACAGCTTCTCGTTCACCATCACTGTGGCGATCTCGTCGATGGGCGTCTGCGGCGTCACGGACTTGGGGTCGGCGGTCATGGCCTGCGAGACCTTGGTGGCGGCGATCTTCTGGAGTTCGCGCTCGAAGTCCTCGCGGCTGGACAGGGCGATGAAGCCGTCGAGCATGGAGAAGATCGAGGGCATGGTGACCTGCTTCTGCTGGGCCACAAGGTCGCTCTGGCAGAGTATGCCGACAAGCGTGCCGCTTGCGTCCACCACGGGCGCGCCGTTGATCTTGCGGTCGATGAGCAGGGCCACGGCGCTGCGGATGTCGGTGTCGGGCGACAGGGTCACGGGGTTCGGGGTCATGATGTCGATGGCCTTCAGCATGGTGTGCGCTCCTTGAGGACAATTGGCAGTGTGTGGGCGATTTCTGTGGGCAGGTTGCCACGGTCGGGAAAGTCGCGTGCGAGCAGGACGCCGCACAGGGCGTGCCAGTGCACCCCCAGGCAGGCGGCCATGAGCGGGGCGATGCCCCGGGCCAGGCAGGCGGCCATGGCGCCCGCCAGCACGTCGCCGGAGCCGCCAACGGCCAGGTTGGGCGCGGCGATGGGGCAAAGGTGCAGCACGCCGTTCTGGCCCACCAGGGTGCCCGCGCCCTTCAGCGCCAGCACCTGCGGGTGCGTGCTCGTGAAGCGGCGCGCGGCCGCTGGCCGGTCGGCCTGGAGCTCGCCCATGCCCATGCCGAGAATGCGCGCCATCTCGCCGGGATGCGGGGTGAGCACGGCGTCCTTCGGCAGCTCGGCCATGAGCTTTGGCGACTGGGCAAGATGAAACAGGGCGTCGGCGTCGATGATGCAGGGCGGGGCCCAGGCCTTGCCCATCTCCTGGCTGAATTGCCGGGCGAAGGCGTTCGCGAAGTCCGCCAGGAACGCAGCGGCCTCGGCGTTGCGGCCCAGCCCTGGCCCGATGACCACGGCGTCGAAGCGGCTCAAATGCGGCAGCAGGCCCTCCAGACACTCCGGCGACCATTGCGTGCCCGCTTGTTCTCCAAGGGGCAGGGCCATGAGGTCCGGCATGGCGGACTTGATCTCGGCAAGCACGCCGCGCGGGCAGGCCAGCGTCACCAGCCCGGCCCCGGCGCGCAGCGCGCCCAGGCCGCAGAGCTGCGCCGCTCCGGTGAGCCCTTCGCTGCCGCCGATGACCAGCACGTGTCCGGCCCGGCCCTTGTGCAGCTCTGGCGCAGGGGCTTTCAGCAGGGCCAGCAGCCCGTCCGTCATGAGCAGTTGGCTCGGCGGGGTGGTTTGGGTGGCGGCGCGGGGGATGCCGATGCCGCGCGTTTCGAGCGCGCCGACAAAGGGTGCGGCCTGGGGCAGGGCGGTGCCCAGCTTGGCCGCGTGGAAGGCCACGGTGAGGCCGGCGCGCACGGCCACGGGCTTGGGCAGGCCGCTTGTGCCGCACAGGCCGGAGGGGATGTCCAGCGCCAGGACGAAGGCCTGCTCTCCCAGGCGGTTCATGGCCGCGATGAGCGCGGCATAGGCTGGTGAAAGTTCGCCCTTCAGTCCGGTGCCGAGCAGCCCGTCCACCAGGATGTCCGGCTGGTCCAGGGCTTCGAGAATCTTGGCGGCGCGGTCCGGGGGCAGGTGCCTGAACTCCACGCCGGCGCGGCGCGCCAGGTCCATGTGGTAGGCCGTTTCGGCGCGGGAGGCGCTTTTGGGCTTTGTGTGCAGCACCAGCGGGAGCGCTCCCTCATCCAGGAGCCTGCGGGCCAGCACATAGGCGTCTCCGCCGTTGTTGCCGTTTCCCGCCACAAGCAGCACGCGGGCGCTTTCAAGCGGGCCGTAGGCCTGCTTCAGGGCGGCCAGGGCACAGGCCCCGGCGTTCTCCATAAGCAGCTCGGCCTTCAGGCCATAGTCCTTGATGGCGGCCTGATCCCAGACGGCCATTTCGGCGGGGGTTGGCAAGGGCTCGAACATGTGTCCTCCAGCGCGGGCGATGCGAGACAGCGGGCCTTACAGGGGGGAGCCCTCCAGAACAACGACGGCGGCGGCCGTGTCGCGGCCGTGGGTCAGGGAAAGATGCAGGCGCGTCGCGCCCATGGCCTCGGCCAGCTCTTGCGCCCGGCCCGAAAGCCGCAGGCTGGGCGCGCCGGAGGGCAGGGAGCGGACCTCGATGCTGTGCATGGTGACGCCCTGCGCGAAGCCGGTCCCCAGGGCCTTGGCGCAGGCCTCCTTGGCGGCGAAGCGCGCGGCCACGTATTGCGCGGCGTTCGCCTCGGGCATGGCCGAGCTTTCGGCCTCGGTGAGCACGCGGGCCGTGAAGCGCGCGCCGAAGCGCGTCAGGCTCTCGCGGATGCGGCCGATCTCCGCCACATCAAGCCCCAGACCGAGGATCATCGCCGCCCCCCCCGCTAGTCCGCGAATCCGCGCAGGATGTCCACCATGTCGCGGGTGGCCTGGCGGATGCCGGTGTAGATGGCCCGGGCCATGATGCTGTGGCCGATGGAATACTCCACGATGCCCGGCACGCGCGCAAAGGGCAGCACGTTGACGTAGTTCAGCCCGTGTCCGAGGTTCACCTTGAGGCCCAGCCCCTGGGCGTGGTGGATGCCTGCAAGGATCTTGTCCAGCTCCGCCTGGCGCTCCGCCGGGGTGCGCGCGTCGGCGTAGTGGCCGGTATGCAGCTCGATGAACTGCGCCCCGGTCCGGCTGGCCGCGTCGATCTGCGCGGGGTCCGCGTCGATGAACAGGCTGGCGGCGATGTCGCGCTCAAGCAGGGGGGCCAGGTAGGCCGAAAGCTCGCCCTCGCGCCCGAGGCAGTTGAGCCCGCCCTCGGTGGTGAGCTCCTGGCGCTTCTCGGGCACCAGGCACACCGTGTCCGGTCCGATGGAGAGGGCGATCCGCTGCATCTCCGCCGTGGCGGCCATTTCCAGGTTCAGGCGGGTATTCACCGTGCGCCGGAGGATCTCCACGTCGCGGTCCTGGATATGCCGCCGGTCCTCGCGCAGGTGCACGATGATGCCCGAGGCGCCGCCCAGTTCGGCCTCGTGGGCGCCGAGCACGGGATCGGGCTCCTGGCCCAGGCGGGCCTGGCGCAGGGTGGCGACGTGGTCCACGTTGACGCAGAGAAGGGGCATGGGGTCCTCCAAGTTGCGGTGCGTTTGCAGTATTTCTACGCGGTTCCGGTGCCGAAGGCAACAGCGCGGGCCTCGGTCCGCAGGCTTGCGGCGTTGGGTCGGAGCGGACTTCCACGCTCGCCTCCGCGTTGACATCGCCATCCGGGGAAGGTACCCCCAAGGCGGCAAAGAGCACCCTTTAGCACGTTTCACGTCAGGAGCCTGTTCATGAATGTCTGCATCGTCGGCACCGGCTATGTCGGCCTGGTCACAGCGGCCTGCCTCTCGGAGATGGGCAACCACGTGCGTTGCGTGGACAAGAGCGCGCACGTCGTGGCGACCCTGCGCGCCGGGCGCATCCACATCTTCGAGCCCGGGCTTGAGGAACTGGTTCGCCGCAACACCGCGGAAGGGCGGCTGACCTTCACCGACAGCCTGGCCGAGGGCCTCGGCTTCGACGGCGACGGGGCCGAGTTCGCCTTCATCTGCGTGGGCACGCCCGAAGGCCCCGACGGCGTCTGCGACCTCTGCTTCGTGGACGCCGTGGCCGAGGAGATCGGCCGCACCGTCACGCGTCCGCTCATCGTGGTGAACAAGTCCACGGTGCCCGTGGGCACGGCGGACCGCGTGCGCGCCATTCTGGAGCGCGAGCTGGCCGCCCGCGGCGTGGAGATCGACGTGGACGTGGTGTCCAACCCGGAGTTCTTGAAAGAGGGCGACGCGGTGCAGGACTTCATGAAGCCCGACCGCGTCATCGTGGGCACGGAGAACGCAAAGAGCGCGGAGATGCTCAAGGCGCTGTACTCACCCTTCGCCCGCAGCCGCGAGAAGCTCATCATCATGGGCGTGCGCAGCGCGGAGATGACCAAATACGCGGCCAACTGCATGCTGGCCACCAAGATTTCCTTCATCAACGAGGTGGCCAACATCTGCGAGCGCGTGGGGGCCGACGTCTCCGAGGTGCGCCTGGGCATTGGCAGCGACCACCGCATCGGCTATGCCTTCATCTATCCGGGCGTGGGCTATGGCGGCTCCTGCTTTCCCAAGGACGTGAAGGCCTTTCTGGCCACAGCACGGGAGGCCGGGTACGAGGCCGGGCTCATCAACGCCGTGGACCAGGTGAACAGCCGCCAGAAGCTGGTGCTGGCCGAGAAGGTCGTGAAGCATTTCGAAGCCCTGGGCGGCGTGGCGGGAAAGACCCTGGCCGTGTGGGGGCTGGCGTTCAAGGCCAACACCGACGACATCCGCGAGGCTCCGGCCTTGTCCATCATTGCCGACTTGACCGCGCGCGGCATGCGCGTGCGCGCCTTTGATCCCGTGGCGCGGGAGCGCGCAGCGGCGGAGCTGTCCGGCAACGCCCTGGTCGAGTTTGTTTCCGGCCAGTACGAGGCCTTGGACGGGGCCGACGCCCTGGCCGTGGTGACGGACTGGAACCAGTTCCGCAATCCGGACTTCGCGGGCATGGCCCGCACGCTGACCGGGCGCGTGGTCTTTGACGGACGCAATCTCTATCAGCCGGAGCTGCTGGCCCGCTTCGGCCTCAGGCACTACGGCATCGGGCGGTAAGCCGCTCCTGGGCTGTCTGGCCCAGAGCAACAGTCAGCTCCGTACCCTAAGGAGGTACCCTCATGAGCGCCGCGAAACGCGCACCCATCGAGTACCTGATCACCCCCTTCAACCGTTTTTTTCATACCACCGCCTCGGGCGGCCTGATGCTCCTGGCCTGCACGGCCATCGCCATGCTCTGGGCGAACTCCGCCTGGGGCGAGACGTACGAGGCCTTTCGCCACCTGCACCTGCGCATCGGCGTCGCGGACAGGATGCTCGACCTCTCGCTCATGCATTGGGTGAACGATGGGGTCATGGCGGTCTTCTTCTTCGTGGTCGGACTGGAGATCAAGCGCGAGCTGCTCGTGGGCGAACTCTCCACGTTCAGAAAGGCGCTTCTGCCCATCCTCGCGGCGGCGGGGGGCATGCTCGCTCCGGCTGTGTTCTACCTCTATTTCAACTGGGGCGGCCCGCACACCGTGGGCTGGGGCGTGCCCATCGCCACCGACATCGCCTTCGCCCTGGGCATCCTTTCGCTTCTGGGCAGCCGCGTCCCGGTGAGCCTCAAGATCTTCCTCACCGCCGTGGCCATTGCCGACGACATGGGCGCGGTGCTCATCATCGCGCTGTTCTATACCTCGCAGCTGTCCATGGCGCATTTGCTGGGCGGGTTGGCGCTGCTCGCGCTCATGGCCGTCGCCAACGCGGTGGGAATCCGCAAGCCCCTGCCGTATCTGATCATCGGTTGCGGCGCCTGGATCCTGTTCTATTATTCCGGCGTGCACGCCACGGTCTCCGGCGTCATTGCGGCCATGACCATTCCGGCCAGGCCCAAGTGCGGCTCCGAGGACTTCATCGCCAAGAGCAGGGGCATCATCAACGAATTTCAGAAGGTGCGCGAGGAGGGCGGACGCTGCATGCTGGAGAGCAAGCGTCAGCCGCAGCTTCTGCTGACCCTGCGCGAGGCCTGCCGCGATGCCGAGACGCCCTTGCAGCGCCTGGACGCCATGCTGCATCCCTGGGTGGCCTTCGTCATCATGCCGGTGTTCGCGCTGGTCAACGCGGGCGTGCTGTTGCCGCTGGACATGGCGCAGGTCATCGCCCATCCCGTGAACCTGGGCATCATGCTCGGTCTGGTCCTGGGCAAGCCCATCGGGGTGACGCTGAGCGCGCTCGCCCTGACCGCCAGCGGACTCGCGCCGAAGCTCTCGGGCGTGAACTGGCGGCATCTGCTCGGGGCCGGATGCCTGGCGGGCATCGGCTTCACCATGTCCATCTTCATCACCGAGCTGGCCTTTTCAGAGCCCGGCATCAAGGACAGCGCCAAGCTCGGCATCCTGTCCGGGTCGCTGGTCTCCGCCCTGCTGGGCTGGGGCGTGCTGCGCGGTTTGACGGACCCGCCCCAGGACGTCTGACCGGCCTTGACTGGTGTTCCGGTGTTGACCGGTTGCTCCGCCTAGAGGCCCTCAGCCGGGAAACCTTCCTGGTGCACGCGCTCCGGGCGGAATCTGTCCTCGCGCTTCTTGGCTTCGGCCGGGCGGCCGACAGGGATGAAGGAGTGCGGGATGACGCCCCGTGGCGTGGCGAAGAGCGTGGCAAAGGCCGCGACCCGGTCCTGCATGGGGTGGATGCCCGTCCACACCGCGCCCAGGCCCAGGGCGTGCGCCGCCAGCAATAGGTTCTGCACCGCCGCAGCGCAGTCGATGACCCAATAGCCAGGGTACTTCTCCACCCGCGTATCGCCGCAGACCAGGATGCCCAGCCGCGCCTTGGGCGCCATGTGCACGTGCGGGTGGATGCCCGCGACCTCCTGCAGCCGGGCCTTGTTGCGCACGACAACGAACTGCCAGGGCTGCTGGTTTCCCGCGCTGGGCGCGGCCATGGCGGCGCGCAGCAGGGCCTCCACCTCCTGGTCCGTCACGTGCTCCTGCGTGTACTTGCGGATGCTGCGGCGATCAAAGATCGCGTCCATGATGTCCATGCCGTCCTCCTGACGTGAAGATTATTGCCTGCTGCTGCGTCCCGCGTGCGCCGCTTCCGGTCCGCTGCCCGCCTCGGGCACCGGGTGGGTGCGGCCCCGCCAGTCGCGCCAGGCCACAAGCCTTTCCGTGCCGTCCAGATAGGCCACGCATTCCGCAAAGCCGGGCTCGCTGCCGAACAGGGCCGTGAGCACCGGGCTGGCGTTGACGTACACCGCGTCCAGAAAGCGGCGTTCGCGCGGGCTGTGCGTGTCCGCCTGGGGCGTGGCGGGCCGTTCCGCCGGGTGCATGGCGAACCAGGCATAGGTGCCGAAGAAGCTGGCCTGCCGACCCAGGCGCTCAAGCTCGGCCCGGTCCAGGCGTTCAAAGCGCAGCACCGGGTAGGGCGCGGCGATGTCGAACAGGGAGGCCGTTGTCACGCGCACGTCCTGGCCGTCGGTGAGCACGACCTTCCAATAGACCGGGGCCAGGGCGTCCGGGGCGATGTCCACGCGGACGTCCCGCCTGCCCTGGGCGGCGAGCATGGCCTCGTAGCGCGACTGCATGTCCAGGCGCAGGGCGTTGCCCGCCAGGGGATAGGCCACGAGCAGCGCCAGGCCGCAGAGGGCCAGGGCGCGGGCTGTGCGCGGTGCTTGGCGCTTGCGGCGGGCGGCCAGGGCGAAACCGAACAGCGCCAGGGTGAAGGCCGGATCCACGATGAACAGGCCCTCGAAGCTGACGCGTGCGCTGGAGAATGGGGCGAAGAGCTGGGTGCCGAAGGCCGTGGACACGTCCAGGTACAGGTGGGTCAGCAGGGCCAGAGCGGCGGCCAGGAAGCCCAGGCGCAGGGGCACGTCCGCGCCCAGCCTGCGCGCCATCCAGGCCAGGAGCAGGGCGAATGCGGGCAGCAGGACCAGCGAATGCGTGAAGCCCCGGTGATACAGCAAGTAGGCTTCCGGCCCCAGCAGGCTCGTCAGGCTGTCGATGTCCGGGATGGTGGCTGCCGCCGCGCAGAGCAGGGTGAAGCCGAGCGTGGTTCTTTTGCCCGCCCCGGGGAAAGGCGAACGGTGCGGCGACACGGCGGGGCGCAGGGCCTGGGCGGTGAGCAGCCCCGCGGCGAGGTGGGTGATCGGTTCCATGGCTGCGAGCGTACATGAGGACGCGACGCTTGGCAAAGCCGGGGCCGCGCCTTGGCGCAAAGGCGGCGGCAGTTGACCTGCGGGGCAATGGCGGGTAGTTGACTTTCGTCCCGTATCGCCGGGACCTAACCTTTCAGGAGCAGCCGCCAATGCGCAAACCGACCATCGGACTCAGCCTCGAAGGCCTGCCGGCCATCGGCCTTGTCGCCTTCGCCACCCTGGTCTTCGCAGCCATGGGCTGGTGGCTTTTCGCCCTCATCCTGCTTGTCGTCACCTGCTTTGTGGTGCATTTCTTCCGCGACCCGGAGCGCGTGGCGCCGGAGGACCTGGACGCCGTGGTCTCCCCGGCCGATGGCCGCGTGGTGAAGGTGGACTTCGCCCCGGACCCGGTGAGCGGGCAGATGCGCCAGGTGGTGTGCGTGTTCATGAACGTGTTCGACGTGCACGTGAACCGCGCCCCGGTCGAGGGCAGCATCGAACTCATCCGCTACATCCCCGGCAAGTTCTTCAACGCCAGCCTGGACAAGGCAAGCACGGACAACGAGCGCAACATCGTGGTCATGGGGCGCGGCGCCGATCGCTTCACCATCGTGCAGATCGCGGGGCTCATCGCGCGGCGCATCGTCTGCTGGGCCGAACCCGGCGACATCCTGCGCCGGGGCGAGCGGTTCGGGCTGATCAAGTTCGGGTCCAGAGTTGACCTCTATCTGCCCGATGGCTATGCTGTGAAGGTCTATGTGGGCGAAACCGTCCGGGCGGGCGAGACGGCTCTCGCTGTCCGCAAATAGTCCCGCCTGAGCCGCCTGGGAGACACGATGGCCAAGGAAAAAGCGTTGCCCCGCCACAAGGGCGTGTACATCCTGCCGAACCTGTTCACCACCGCGAGCCTGTTCCTGGGCTTCCTCGGCATGATCTGGGCCATTGAGGGCCGGTTCGAATACACGGCGCTCTGCATCTTGGGTTCGTGCCTCTTTGACGGGCTGGACGGCAAGGTCGCGCGGCTCACCAACACCACCAGCGAGTTCGGCGTGCAGTTCGACTCCCTGGCGGATCTGGTGGCCTTTGGCGTCACGCCCGGGCTGCTCATGTACCAGTGGCAGCTCTCCGAGTTCGGCACCCTGGGGCTCATGGCCTCGTTCCTGCTCGTGGCCTGCGGGGCGCTCCGACTGGCGCGGTTCAACGTCCAGGCAGCGGTCACCAGCAAGAAGTTCTTCATCGGCCTGCCCATTCCCGCGCAGGCGAGCACCCTGGCCTGCCTGGTGCTCTTTGCCCCGCACCTGCCCGAGGCTTGGCTTGCTGACGTGCTGCCCACGGCCAGCCTGGTGCTGGTGTATGTGCTCTCCTTCCTCATGGTCAGCACCATGCGCTACGCCTCGTTCAAGGAGTACGGGTTCATCAAGGCCCACCCCTTCAGCTCCATGGTCACGGTGATCCTGCTCTTCGTCATGGTGGCGTCGCGGCCCAAGATGCTGGGCTTCGTCTTCTTCATGGGCTACATCGTCAGCGGCCCCATCTACACCATGTTCATCCTCTCCCCCCGCAGCTCAAAGCTGCTGCGCGAGTCGCAGAAGGGCTCGCAGCCCAACTAGGCGCTCAAGGCCTCAGCTGTCGGGGCGGCGCTTGGCCGCGGACCGGCGCGTTCGGGACGTCTTGATGGGGTTGGGCCGGCAATGCTTGAGAGCATTGCCTCGGAGTGAATCCTCGACGAAGGCTTGGCCAGTCTTGCCAGCCGGGCCAGACGAATTGGACTACTGGTTGGACGCCTTGCGGAAGAGCAGCCTTCCCGTGCCCGGCATGTCCAGCTCAAGGGTGCCCGCGCCTTGCCGCGCCGAGATGATGCCGCCCTGCCGGGTGTGCAGAAACACCTGCCCATCCTCACGAACTTCCCAGCGGAACGGGGCTTCCTCCCCGCCGACCTCAAGCGCGCCGCCGCCATCGGAACGCAGGCTCAGCCGCGCCTCCGCGCCAGCCCCCTGGGATTCATACTCTCCCGTCAGGCTTTCCATCGGACCCCGGCAGCCCATGAGCAGCAGCAGCAGACCTAAGACAACGGCGGTGAGGATCGTGCGGCTCACGGAATCATCTCCTTCAGGGGGGCTTCGTAGCGGCGCTCCAAGGCCAGGGGGGAATCGAACCAGAAGATGTGGATGGCCATGCCGAGCCAGGTCAGGTCCCGCACCAGGGTCATCCAGGTCATGGCCTCGTCGATGGTATGGAAGCAGCCGCAGTCGATGGGCGTTTCGCGCAGCAGATTCACCAGCACGGCCACGCAGAAGACCACGAGCAGGCCTCCGATCATGGCGCTTACTGTGCGCACCCGCACCCCGGCCATCAAAAGCGCGCCGCAGATGAGCTCCAGCCAGGGCAGGACAAGGGCCACGGAGTTCACGGCCAGGGCCGGGACGATCTGGTAGCTGGCCACGGTTTCGGCGAATTCCGCGGCGTAGCCGATCTTGTAGACGCTGGCGTAGACGAAGACCCCGCCCAGGTAGAGGCGGAAGGCCAGCGCAAGCCAGCGGCCCAGCACATCGCGCCACAGGCCTTTTTTCATGGCTCCACCTTGTAGCCGTGCGCCACCCAGGCCGAAAGTCCGTCCCGCAGCACCAGCACGCGTTCGTGCTCGCGCGCGGTGAGCCGGGCGGCCACATCGTCGTCCCAGCGGCGGCTGATGTTGCCGCCGTAGACGATGATGGGCCGGGACAGGGGCACGTGCGAGAAATTCATGAGATAGATGAGGTCGAACAGGCCAGGAGTGAGGTTCACCGCCCCGCTTATGCGCTGCTGGTCGTAAAACGCCTGGGGTCTGGCGTCCACGATGAGCGCGTCTTCGTTCAGCTGCATTTCGCGGGCCTTTTGCGCCGTGATGGTGTGGAGCGAGGGCTTGAGCAGGTGCTCGGGAACGAGCGGCACGCCGTTGGGGCTGGCCAGGTTGAAGAGAAAGCCCATGAGCATGGCCGCCGCGAGGATGATGCCGCAGTCGAGCCAGGAGAAACGGCGCGAGCGCTTGGCCTCGGCCTGCAGAAAGGAGCGGACGCGTTCCCCGGCGCGTTCCAGCAAATCGATGGTTTGCCTGGCCTCGGTCAGCTCCTTCACCGTGCGTGTCAGTTCCTCGTTGTGCCGCACCAGGTCGGCGTTCAGCGACGTGATGGTTTCAAGGTGCCGCGCGCCCTGGATGTAGCCCAGCATGGAGGCGAGTTGCGCGCGCACCAGCTGCTCGTCCTCGTCGGCCAGCTCCTCGCCGGAGATGGTCTTGCCCAGGACCAGCACGCCCTGCACATCGCTGTTCAGGGCGAAGTACACGGCGCAGGCGGGTTCGAAGGTCAGGCCACAGTCGGAAAGCGCTGTGCGCGGGGAAATCACGGGATCGACGGTGAGCGGGGCCACACTGTGCGGGCCTGTTGCGCCAAAGGCCCTGTAGACGAGCCTGTCTGCGGCAGGGAAGGCGGTCAGCCCGGTGTTCGGCGCGCCCCGGAGGGCCATCTCCACGGCGTGCGCGGCGCGGTCAAGCACGAGCACCAGCCCACTGCTGACGCTGAAGGCGCCGAGCATGGTCAGGAGGAAGCCGTCCAGGATCTCGCTCATCCTGTGCCGGTGCGAGAGCTCTCCGGCCAGTTCGTTGATGGCCGCCAGCTGGTACACGCGGCGGTCCAGCGCGCGTTGCGCGGCTTGGGATGCGTCCAGCGCCTTGGTGAGCTGTTCGTTCTTGCGGCCCAGGTCCACGCTCAGTTGCCGGATGTTGCTGACGGCCAGGGCGCCGCGCAGGACTCCGATGAGGATGTGCGTCAGGCTGTGCAGCAGGTCCTCGGTGTCCTTGCCCAGGGCGCTACCGCCTTTGCCCAGGAACGGCCCCACCCCCAGCAGGCCGCAGTGGGATTCGTCGACGCTGAAGCAGAGCAGGGTGTCCATGCCCTCGGGCAGAAGGCCCGAATCCGTCGGCTCGTCGCGGCGGATAAAGCGGAGGATGGGGGCGGAAAAGTCGCTGGCGTGGTCGCTGTAAGGGAAATAGGCGTCGCAGATTGCCGGAAGGCGTTGCTCCAGGGCCGCGGCCTGGTCCTCAGGCAGTCCGCGCGTGAGGATGAGCCCGTCGCAGGCGGTGGGGTTTGCCAGCACCGCCATGCCTTGCGTGGCCCCGGTGGGTCCCATGGCGGTGAGCAAAAAAGCATCCAGGAGTTTGCGCGGCTGAAGTATCCCGGAGAGCTCCTGGGCCATTTCCAGCAGAACGCGCTGATTCAGACGCTTGCGCTCAAGCTCCTGGTGCGCGTCGCACTCCCCGCCGGGAGTCGTCGCAAGCAGGTCCGCCGCGCCGTCCATGCTACTTGAGCGCGTCCCTGATGCGCGCGAGCATGGCGTCGATGTCCTCATCCACGCCGAGGTGGGAGTAGAGGACCTTTCCAGACGGGGTGACAAGCATGGTGAAGGGCGTTTGCGGCTCCTTCAGGAGCTTGTGGATCTTGTACTCCTCGTCCGTGACGAGCGGGTACTTGTAGATTCCCTTCTTGCGCAGGTGCTCCACCTCCATGTCCGTGCCGCCAGCCGCCAGGCCGAACATCAGCACTTCCCCCGCCTGGACGCGCCGGGCGAGACGCGCGCTGAGCGTATTGAAGGAGCGCACCTGCTTCACGCACTCATTGCAGTACACGCCGATGACTTCGATGACGAGGACCTTGGCCTTCAGGTCCTTCAGCCGGAAGGTCTTTTTTCCCGCCACGCCAAGGGCCTTTGCATCCTCGGCCAGCACGGGCGTCTTGAGCGTCAGGGCCGGCAGGCTCTCGCCGGGCGCGGGCAGGGCGTCGGCGCTCGCGGTATGGGCCTGGCCCAGAAGCGCGCAGAGTAGGGCGAGAATGGTGAGGATGCGCATGGTGACCTCCCGGGATCAGGGCGCCGCAAGCGCCGCGGCGTCGGTGTCGAAGATGTCGACGATTTTCGAGATTCCGATGACCTCCGTTACCTTTCGGAAGTTTTCGGACAGGCCGGACAGACAGACCCGCTGCCCCTTCTCCTTCGCCGCGAGCAGGACCTGCGTCAGGATGGCCAGGCCCGCGCCGTTGGCTGAGGCGTTCTCGTCAAAGTGCAGGATCACGCGCGTCCGGCCCAGGGCCAGGGCGGTCTGCATGGCCTGCTCCAGGAAGGGCTCGGACCTGGCCGTGAGGCTGCCCCGGATGGTGACGATGACGGCGTTCTCCACATCGAGCACGCTGATCGCCTCGGCCTTGCTTCTGGCGATGGCGATGCGTTCCTCGGCGCGCTTGAGGGCCTGGCTCAAGGCCGAGCGTTGCAGGGGCTTGTTGATGAAGTCCGTTGCGTCGAGGTTGAGCGCCAGGATCGCCTGGTCCATGTCGCCGTGGCCGGTGATGACGATGACCTCGGTGTGCGGGGCTATTTCTTTGATGCGCTTCAGCACCTCGATGCCGTTCATCACCGGCATCTTGATGTCGGTAAGCACCATGTCGGGGCGCTCGCGCTTGAAGATCTCAAGCCCTTCGGAACCGTTGGACGCGGTCAGTATCTCGTATCCATAGGTTGCAAGAAGCAGCTGGAACATGTTCAGCGTGGGCTGCTCGTCATCGATGACAAGAATCTTTTTCTGCAAGAAGGAGCTCCCGTGTGTTGATGGCGCTGCCGGATGGGGTGGCGCCCGGCCGCTTCAGCCCAGGCGGCGCGGCGCATGGGGCTGGCCGCGACCGCGCCTTTTTGCAGCCGTTTAAGTTGTTGTGTAGCTCTTTTGCCACCTGTGGCGCAATAGTTTATTCATTCGGCCAGGAGTCGTTTCGGGCTTGCGCCGTACGCGGAAATGGGGGCGTTGTGGCAGGCTGTTCCGCCCCCCGGGGCCAGCGGCGTATGTCGTTTTCCCACGACCCGGCGCTGATCGGCCCTGGGGAGGTGAATGAATACTCACTTTTTCCTTGACTCCAGAGTGCCAAACAGGTTTTTTGGGGGTCCGCGCGATTGTTACGGACAACCAGGGAACATGAAGGAGGGCCGATGTACGTAGGGCTGAAGATGCTGCGCAACTTCGTCACCGTGACGCCCAAGACCCCCGTGCTTGAGGCCCAGAAACTGCTTGAGGAAAGCCGCCTGGGAATGCTGCTGGTCGTGGATGCCGGCAAGCTTCTGGGCTATGTCCGGCCGGAGGACCTCTCCGCCGCCCTGCCGAGCATCATGACCAGCCTGGACAAGCACGAGATCAAGTATCTGATGACCAAGCTCACAGTGGAGCGCATCATCCGCAAGGACATCAAGACCGTTGCGCCGGAGACGGAGGTCGAGGCGGCCGCGGACCTGATGTTCGAGAAGAACCTCGCCGGGCTGGCCGTGGTGGACCACCAGGGCGGGCTCATCGGCTACATCAACCGCAGCGTCATGCTCGATGTGCTGGTCGAGGAGATGGGCCACCGCGAGGGTGGTTCGCGCATCACCTTCGAGGCCGACGACCGCCCGGGCGTTCTGCACGAGGTGGCGGGAATCATCGCGGGCATGGGCCTGTCCATCATCTCCACGGGCACCTTCTTTCATGACGGCAAGCGCATCGTGGTGGTGCGCGTGGCCACGCTGGACGCCTCGGCCATTGCGGCGTCCCTGCAGGACCACGGCTATAAAGTGGTGGGACCGATGGACTTCATGCACGAGTGGCAGTGATGGCGAATTCGACCCCATTGCTTGACGTGAAGGGCGTGACCCTGACCTTCAAGGGCATCGCGGCGCTCACCGATGTGTCCTTTTCCGTGGAGAAGGGCCGCATCGTCTCGCTCATCGGCCCCAACGGGGCAGGCAAGACCAGCATCCTCAACTGCATCAGCGGCCGCTACACGCCGGACTCTGGCGAGATCTACCTGGACGGTCAGGACATGCTCAAGCTGCCCGCGCACAAGCGCGCCGCGCTGGGCCTCTCGCGCACGTTCCAGAACATCGCGCTGTTCAAGGGCCTGTCCGTGCTCGACAACCTCATGGTCGGCCGCCATCACCTCATTCATTACGGGCTGTTGTCCGCCATTTTCTACCACGGCCGCGCCGTGGCCGACGAGAGCGCCCACCGCCGCCGCGTGGAGGACGTCATCGACTTCCTCGGGCTTTCGCCCTACCGCCATCAGGCCGCCGGGCACCTGCCCTACGGCGTGCAGAAGCGCGTGGAGCTGGGCCGGGCGCTGGCCGCGGAACCCAAGCTCATCCTGCTGGACGAGCCCATGGCCGGCATGAACCTGGAGGAGACCGAAGACATGGCCCGCTACATCCTCGACATCTGCGAGGAGTGGGGCGCCACCGTGCTTTTGATCGAGCACGACATGGGCGTGGTCATGGACATCTCCGACAAGATCGTGGTGCTGGACTTCGGCTCCGTGCTGGCCCAGGGCCGCCCGAGCGAAATCAGCGCCAACCAGGAGGTCATCTCGGCCTACCTGGGCACCGAGGACGCCACCTTCATGGGCCGCTAACCCCAGGAAAAAGGAAACGCCTTTGACCAAAGTCTACGACACCACGCTGCCCGCCCTGCTGTTCCGGCAGGCAAGTGAGCGCCCACGCAAGACCGCCCTGCGCGAGAAGCAGTGGGGCGTGTGGCAGCCCTTTTCCTGGCGGGACTACCTCGGGTTGACGGCGGAGTTCGCCTGCGGCCTGCGCGAGCTGGGCCTTGGCAGTGGCGACATCGTCATCATCATCGGCGACAACCGGCCGGAGTGGCTCTTCGCCGAGCTGGCCATCCAGGCCCTGGGCGGCATGGCTCTTGGCCTGTACCAGGACTCCCCGCCCGAGGAGATCCGCTACATCTTCGAACTGGCCGAGGCCAAGCTGGTGGTTGCCGAGGACCAGGAGCAGGTGGACAAGATGCTCACCCTGCGCCCGGACCTGCCGCTCTTGCAGCATATCGTCTACCACGACGACAAGGGGCTCAAGGGGCTGAAGGAGCCGGATCTCTTGAGCTTCGAGGCCGTGTGCGAACTGGGCCGCAAGGCGGTGGTCGACTCCGTGGCCGAGTTCACCGCCATGCTGGCCAAAATCAAACCCGGCGACGCCGCCCTGGTGGCCACCACCTCCGGCACCACGGGCCGCCCCAAGCTGGCCGTGCTCTCGCACCGCAATCTGCTGTCCATGGCCGCGAACCTGGGTCAGGTGGACCGCAAGCTCAAGAGCGACGAGTTCGTGTCCTTCCTGCCATTGGCCTGGATGGGCGAGCAGATGATGGCCGTGGCCTCCAGCCTGCTGTTCGGGTTCTGCGTCAACTTCCCGGAGGAGCCGGACACGGTGCAGGCCAATATCCGCGAAATCGGCCCGCACCTGATCTTCTCGCCGCCGCGCGTGTGGGAGGGGTTGTCCGCCAAGGTGCGCGGCGACATCCTGGAGACCACGCCGGGCAAGCGCCTGCTGTACAATTTCTTCCTGCCCCTGGGGCTCAAGTACGTGGACGAGAAGTTCGCGGGCAGAACGCCCGGGCTTTTAACCACCCTGGGCTACAAACTGGCGGACCTGTGCCTGTTCCGCGCCCTGCGCGACCGCCTGGGCTTCTCGCGCATCCGCAGCGCCTCCACCGGTGGCGCGGCCCTCGGCCCGGACACCATCCGCTTCTTCCACGCCCTTGGCGTGAACCTCAAGCAGATTTACGGCCAGACCGAGATCGCGGGCATCTCCTGCATCCACCGCGATGGCGGGATCGACTTCGACTCGGTGGGCCTGCCCA
>JBFWMQ010000014.1:0-87650 GCA_050251495.1 Desulfovibrio sp.
CGGCCTCCGGCGTCAGCTCCCTCAGCAGCGTGGTGACCAGCGCGAACACCAGCCTGACTTTCAGCTACGCGGGCACGAGCTACACCATCAGCGACATCGGCGCCGGGTCCACCCTCTCCAGCCTGGTGAACTTCATCAACGCCAATGCAGCCACAAAGGACAAGGTCCGCGCCACCACGGTCTACGACGGCAGCGCGTACCATTTGCAGCTCTATGGCATGGACCAGGGCGCGGGGAACCAGCTTATCGTCTCCAACACGGGCTCCCTGGTCTTTGGCTCGGCCACCTTTCAGAACACCCAGGATGCCCAGAGTTCCCTCGTCAAGGTGGACGGCTTTCCCATCGGCAGCGGCAACTGGATCGCGCGCGACTCGAACTCCGTGGAGGACGTCATCCCCGGCGTCTCCCTGACGCTTAAAAGCGCCAACTCCAACGCCAGCATCATCATCGGCGTCACCACCAACACGGACTCCATCAAGACGAACATCAAGACCTTCATCAGCGCGATGAACGAGGTCCGTTCGTCGCTGCAGGCCTTGACCAAGGTGAGCAACAGTTCCGGCACCGCAACGGGTTCGCTTCTGACAGGCAACTACGGCGTCCAGCTCATCGGCACCCAGCTGAAGGAGGTCCTCACCGATCTTGGCCTCGGATTCAACCTCTTCAACAGCGGCACCGGCACGGGCGACTATTATTCAGCGCTCTCGCAGATCGGCATCAACACGGATGCCGACGAGTCCTCCAGCACCTATGGAATGCTTGTGCTGGACGAGGAGGACCTTGACACGGCGCTGGCGAACGATCCGGACGGCGTGGCCGAGCTGTTTGCCGCCAACTACGACGGACAGAGCGACTCGGGTGACTTCTCCTACTTGAGCAGAATCAACGGCACGACAAAGGCCGGCAGCTATGACGTCAAGATTGTCACCGGGCCGGCCGGGATAACCAGCGCCACCATAGACGGCGTCGCCTGCGGCATTGACGGGTGGAGAATCACCGCCCTGTCCGGAGATGCCGCGGGTATGGTCATCCAGTTGGACAACCACACGCTGAACTCCACCTATACCGGAACGGTGAACTTGAAGCTCGGCAAGGCCGGGGAATTGGGCGAGAAGCTCGCCCAGCTGACGAGCACCACGGATGGCCCCCTGGCGATCCTTGAGGAAAACTACGGCGAGATCATGAAGGGCATCGATGACAAGATTACCCGCGAGGAACGGCGCCTGGCCAACCTCAAGGCCCGGCTCAAGGAACAGTACGCGCGCGTGGACACGCTTCTCAAGACGTTGACGAATACCCAAAGCCAGCTCACCAGCGCCATCGACCAGCTGAACAAATAGGCGCTGGTTCGCGAGGACACAATGCTCAAGGCAGCAAAAGCCTATCTGGTTACCCAGGTCTCCACCTCCTCCCAGGGGGATCTTCTGCTCATGCTCTACGACACGGCCATCAAGCATCTGCACCAGGCCATTGAGAAGATGCGGGCCAAGGATGTAGCGGGCAAGGGCGTGCTCATCTCCAAGGCCATCAACATCGTCAGCGAGCTGCAGGAAAGCCTGAACAAGGAGCGCGGCGGGGAGATCTCCAAAAACCTGTTCCAGCTGTATTTTTATTGCAACACCAGGCTGCTCACGGCGAATTTGAAGATGAATCCGGACATGGTGGAGGAGGTCATCAATATCCTCACCGGCTTGCGGCAGGCTTTCGCCCAGATCATGCCCTCGGCTGATGGCGTGGCCTCCTTGACGCAGCAGGGCGTGACCCACGAGGCTTCGGCCTCGGCTATGGAGCGCCCGGTCAGCGCAGAATCCGCAGCGCCTGCTTCTGGGGTTGCCGATGTCGGCCCGGTTTCGGCGGAAGCCCTGCGGGAAGAGGCGCTTGCAACGGCCCCTGCGCCCGCGCCGGAGGCCCCGCCCGCAGGCGCCGCAGCGCCTGTGAACCCCGCGCGCTTCCGCGCGGCCAACGCCTACGCCACCAGCAGGTAATTCCCCGCGCACGAAGCGCGCAAGAAAAGCCCCCGGAGCATGTGCTCCGGGGGCTTTTCTTTGCCGGGCCTGGCCCGTGCGCCTCAAACGGCGATGATCAGCGGGACCACCACGGGATCGCGCTCCAGCACGCGGCGGAAGAACCGCCGGAGCGCACCGCGCACGCGCTCCTTCAAGCGCTTCAGGTTCCCGGTGCCGACCTCCTCGACCTCCTCCAGAACCACGCACTTGGCGTCCTCCAGAAGATGCGCGTACTGCTGCTCGAAGATGAAGCCCTTGGACACGATGTCCGGCCCCAGGGTGATCTCGCCGGTGTCCTGGTCAATGACCAGCAGCACCACCACCATGCCTTCGCCAGCCAGCAGTTGCCGCTCCTTGAGCACGCTCTGGCCCACGTCGCCCACGCCCTTGCCGTCCACCAGGATGCGCTCCGCCGGCACGGCCTCCTCCAGGCGGATGCCCTGGGCCAGCAGGGTGATGGGCTGGCCGTCCTCCAGCACCAGGGCGCGCTCCGGCGCAACGCCGCACTCGACCGCCAGGCGCGAGTGCTTCACCAGGTGCCGGTATTCGCCGTGCACGGGCACAAAGAACTTGGGGCGCACGGTCTCGAGCATGATCCGAAGCTCCTCGCGGTGGGCGTGGCCCGAGGCATGGATGGCCTGGACCTTCTCGTACATCACCTCGGCGCCCAGCCTGTACAGCCGGTTGATGACCTTGGTGATGGCCACCACGTTGCCGGGGATGAAGCGCGAGGACAGAAGCACGAGGTCGCCCTTCTTGATGCGCACGCTGCGGTGCTCGTCAAGGGACATGCGCGAGAGCGAGGCCAGGGGCTCGCCCTGGCTGCCGGTGACGAGCAGCACCACCTCCTCGTCCTTCAGCGAGCCGATCTCCTCCACCTCCACCAGCGTTCCGCCGGGGATGCGCAGGTAATCGAGCTCCCGGGCCAGATCAATGTTGCGCGACAGGCTGCGGCCGGAGATGGCCACCTTGCGGCCGCAGGCGGCGGAGAGGTCGAAGATCTCCTGCAGGCGCTGGATGTGGCTGGCGAACAGCGTGACGATGATGCGGCCGCGCGTGCGGTCGAACACCTCGCGCAGGCTGTCCTTGATCTCGCGCTCGGTGAGGGCGAAGCCGTCGCGCTCCACGTTGGTGGAGTCGCTCATGAGCAGGGTGACGCCGGGCTCGGAGAAGCCGCGAATGCCTTCCAGGTCCGTGGCGTGGCCGTCCAGCGGGTTGCGGTCGATCTTGAAGTCGCCCGTGTGCAGCACCCGGCCCGCGGGGGTCTCGATGCCCAGGGCGTAGCCCTGGATGATGGAGTGGCAGACCGGGAAGAAGTTGAAGGCGAAGGGGCCTATCTCCAGGCGCTCGCGGGCCTTCACCGGGCGCAGGTCGGCCTCGATGCAGCGCTCGTTGAGCTTTGCCGCCACCAGGGCCAGGGTGAAGTCCGAGCCGTACACCGGCACGTCCACGTGGGGCAGAAGCCAGGGCAGCGCGCCGATGTGGTCCTCGTGCCCGTGGGTGAGCACAATGGCCTTGATCTTGTCGCGCTCCTCCAGGATGTGCTCGAAACGCGGTATCACCACGTCCACGCCGAAGAGATAATCCTCGGGGAACATGAGCCCGCAGTCGATGAGCACGGTTGCGTCGTGCGTGCGCAGGGCCATGCAGTTCAGGCCGATTTCGCCCAGGCCCCCCAGGGGGTGGATGGTCAGCTCGCCGGGGGCGATGTTCATGTCAGCTCCTCAAGAGTTCCTGATAGGCCGCGTTCATCAGGGCGTACATGTCGTCCTTGAACCGCTCGCGCTCCTTCAGGGTATATTTCGCCGGGTCCACGGGGGGCAAGGCCCGGAGGCGGATTCTCTGGTCCGGGTTGAACAGGATGGACTTCTTGGGCAGGAGCTTGCCCGTGCCCTCCATGACCAGCGGGGCCACCGGCAGGCCGCACTTGAGCGCCAGCACCATGCCGCCGACCTTGAAGTCCATGAGCTTCGTCAGGTCGGGATTGCGAGTGCCCTCCGGGAAGATGAGCGGGGAGATGCCCGCCTTGGCCGAGGCCACGGCCTCGTCCACGCTCTTCATGGCCGCGCGCCGGTTCTCGCGGTTGATTGAGATGTGGCCCGCGTTGCCAAGGGCCTTGCCGTAGATGGGGATGCGGAACAGGCTCTCCTTGGCCACAAAGCGCATGTGGTAGTTCCACAACACGTCGAACAGGATGGGGATGTCGAACAGGCTCTGGTGGTTGCACATGAAGACATAGTGCCCCTTGGGATCCAGCGCCGAGAGGTCCGCATCGACCTTGATTCCGGCCATGCGCAGCATGGCGCGGCCATAGACCTTGCCGTAGTGGTCCTTCTCGTCCAGCGTCGCATGCTCCTGGTCGACCATGAGCTGGCGTATGCTGTAGTAGATCGTCGCGGGAACAAGGGTGGCGAAGAAGCGCAGTACTCGAAACATTGGCCGTTCCTGTTTGGATGTGTTTCGCAGTCAGTACGTGAAATGGCCCTGGGGCACAAGGCGTGCTGCCCGCGCGAGGACCGGAGGCGAGGCTGCCCTGGCGCAAAAGGGCGGCGGAGACATCCCCCGCCGCCCTGTGCTGGCCATTTTGCCGGTGGAGGCTATTCCTCCTCGGCGGCCTCGCGCTTGTTTTCCTCAATGACCTTGGCCGCGATGGGCGGCGGGCATTCCTCGTAGTTGGAGAACTCCATGGTGAAGGTGCCCTGGCCCGCGGTCATGGAACGCAGGTCCGGGGCGTACTTGAGCACTTCGCTCATGGGCACGTGGGCCTTGATCTCCGTGACGCCGCCCTGGGACTCCGAGCCAAGCACCTTGCCGCGCCGGCTGGAGAGGTCGCCGATGACATCGCCCATGTAGGAGTCGGGCACGGCCACAGTGACGGTCATGATGGGCTCAAGCAGGATCATCTTGGCCTTTTCGCACGCACGCTTGAAGGCGATGGAGCCCGCAATCTTGAAGGCCATTTCCGAGGAGTCCACGTTGTGGAAGCTGCCGTCGTACAGGGTCACCTTGAAGTCGATGACCGGGAAGCCGGCCAGCACGCCGCGCGCGGCGGATTCCTGCACGCCCTTGTCCACGGCCGGGATGTACTGCCGGGGGATGCTGCCGCCCACGATGGCGTCCACATATTCGTAGCCCGCGCCCTTGGGCTGCGGCTCCAGGTGTATCCAGCAATCGCCGAACTGGCCGCGGCCGCCGGTCTGTTTCTTGTGGCGGCCCTGAATCTCGCGGGCGGCGGTCTTGAAGGTCTCGCGGTAGGGCACCTTGGGCGTTTTCAGGATGATGTCCACCTTGTAGCGTCGCTTGGCCTTTTCCACGCTGATTTCGATGTGATTCTGGCCCATGCCGGAGAGCAGCGTGTCCGCAGTCTCCTCGTCGCGGCCCAGCTTGAGCGTCACGTCCTCGTCCAGCAGCTTGGCCATGGCCTGGTAGACCTTGTCCTCGTCGCCCTTGTCCTTGGGGGCCAGGGCGTAGGTGATGAGGGTGGGGGCCAGGGCGGGCTTCTTCAGCGCGAAGGGGGCCTTGTCCGAGGACAGCGAGTCGCCGGTCTTGGTGTCCTTGAGCTTGGCCAGGGTGACGATGGAACCGGGACCAAGAGGCGTCTTGCAGGGCGTCTGCTCCTTGCCGATGGTCAAGAGCAGCTGGCCCATGCGCTCGTGCTGGCCGGTGCGCGAATTCACCAGGCTCACGTCGCCCGTGAGGGTGCCGGAGAGGATGCGCATGACGGTCAGCTGTCCGGCGAAGGGGTCGGCCATGGTCTTGAACACGAAGCCGGCCACGGGCGCGGCCTCAAGGCTTTCGCGGGTGGAGCCGTCCTCGCCCTCCCAATAGGGGTGGTCCAGGGGCGAGGGCAGGAAGGCCTGGATGGCGTCCAGGAGCTGCGGGCCGCCCATGTTGTTCAGGGCGCTGCCGATGACCACCGGCACCAGTTCACCGGACTTCACGCCCGCCACCAGGGCGCTTTTCAGTTCCTCGGCGGAAAGCTCGCCGGATTCAAGGTACTTCTCCATGAGCTGTTCATCGCTCTCGGCGATGTTCTCGATCATGGCCTCGCGCAGGGGGGTGGACTCCTTCTCCACCTCGGGGGGGATGGCGCCCGCCTTTGCGCCGCCCTTGCCGTCGAAGAAGAGCGCTGTGTTCTCCAGCATGTCTACGACGCCGTTGAACTTTTCCTTTTCGCCGATGGGGTAGTGCAGCAGCACGGGCTTGATGCCGAGCGAATCCTTGAGGCCGGCAAAGGCGGCCTGGAAGTCGGCGCGGTCGCGGTCCATCTTGTTGATGAACACCAGCGCGGGCAGCCCGGCCTTCTTGACCTCGCCCCAGGCCTTGCGGGTCAGCGGCTTGACCCCGTCCACGGCGTCGATGACGAAGACGACCGCGTCCGCCGCGGCCAGCGTATATGGCAGGTCGCCGTTGAAGTTGTTGTCACCCGGAGTGTCGATGAGAAAGTGCTGGTTCTTGTTCCACTTGAAGTTCGCGAAGCTCGGCTGGATGGAGCCACGGCGCTTGATCTCCTCGGGCTCGAAATCAAGGGCGGTGGTGCCGTCCTCGATCTTTCCCAGGCGATTCACCGCGCCGACGTTGAACAGAAGCATTTCGGCGACAGAGCTTTTGCCGCTGCCGCCATGACCCACCAAAACATACGTCCGTTGAGACTTGAGCGCTTCCGACATCCCATACTCCGTGTATCGAGTTTATCCGCCGAAATTCGCGTTCGGCGGGAAAAGACGAACCCACCTGGAATTATCTATGCTTAGATGTATAGGGAGGAGGAAGCGAGAATGTCAAGGGCGGGAGGTGGATGGACTTTGAGCGCGCAATGGATTGGGGATGCCCGCCCGCATGCCGGGCGTGGATGGCCCGGCCTGGGCAGGGGGCTAGTGCGGTCGTTCGGACACTACGCGCAGCACCGGCCAGGCGGATTTCCATTGCGGCTTGGGTGCGCCGCCGAACAGGGAGAGCTGCACGGGCCTGGCGCGCTCCTCGTCGAGCAGTTCGGATTCGGAGATGAGGCTGCCGCTGGCGAGGATGTGCGCCACGCCGATGCCGCGCTCGCGCAGCACATGGCCCAGCAGAAGCCTGCGGTGGCAATGGCGCGGGTCGTCCTCGGCGCAGGTGAGGGCCAGGCGGCTGCCCTGGCGAAGGTCGGCCATGACCTGCCGGATGCCTTTCTCGAACCAGGGCTGGGCCGCGATGCGGTCATACAGCACGTAGCCCTGGGGGTCGTAGAACTCGGGGTCGTCCGGCATGCCGCCCAGTTCGCGGCCAAGGTAGACGTAGCGCAGGCCAGCGCGCGTCGCGAGCACCTCGATCTGCTCCCTGTTGAAATGCGGCGAGTGGCGGGCAAAGGGGCGGGAACGCACATCCACCAAGGTCTGGATATCGTAAATGCGGAGATTGTTCAGGAAACGCTCTGCGCTGATGTTGGAGAAGCCAGCCGTGAAGACTGCCTGCGATCCGTTCAGGGCGTCAGACATCATGGTTCAGCCTCCTCGACGCTCCCTATATGGAAACGGCCTGTATGCGTCAAGCGATGCCCGCCTTGGCGAAGTATTGCACAAACGCTTGCCGTCGGACCCAACCGCATGTATCATGTACGTAATTTTGGCGCTGCGGGCGCCGGGAACGTAGGAGATCCGCCATGCCCATGAAAGACTACCAAGACGCCCTGACCCGCCTGCAAAAGGGCTTGGCCAGCGGGTACCAGAACTCGCCGCAGGTGCTGAACACGCCCGGCCAGTCCCTCATGTGCAAGGTGGACCCGGAGTATTACCTGGCCCTGGAGCCCATTTTCACCGAGATCCTGGCGCGATGGGCCGTATCCTTCCCGCAGGGGGTGCTGGAGACCCTGGTCCATACCGGCAACCTGGTGTTCTGCAAGCCGCTCGGCACGCACGTCATCCCGCTCACCGTCAATTGGGGCGGGCGGGACTACGAGGTTCAGGCCGCGTTTTTGGTTGCGGACTTCGTGGACCGGGCGCTCAAGCTGTACGCCGGAGTGCACGAGCCCCTGCCCGTATCCGACCTGCGCATCCGCGCGGACGAGCGCGCCGCCGTGGAGGCGTTTTTCGGCGACAAGACCCAGCTGAACGCCGTAGCCTACCTGTAATGAGTCATTCCATACAATCCCTTGGCTATACCAAGTTCAAGGCCCTTGTACTTGTGCGCGAGAACGTCCGCCCCGGCGGGCGTGTGCTGGAGCTTTCCTGTGGCGCGGGAATCCTGGCCGACGCCCTGCTGGACGCCGGGTATGAGGTGCGCGGCAGCAACTATTCCATATACCCCGGCGCAGCGCCCCGCGTGCCCGTGGATACCGGGGTGGACCTTTTGAAGCCCCTGCCCTATGCGGACGCCAGCTTTGACTGCATCGTGCTCTCCGAGGTGCTGCAGAACGTGCCGGACCATCTGGCCGTGCTGCGCGAGGTGGCCCGCGTGCTGAAGCAGGGCGGCGCGTTTGTGCTCACCACGCCGAACATGATGGGCGTCAAATCGCGTTTGCACTTTCTGTTCACGGGCTACTTCAAGGTCAAATGGGATTTCATCGGTCACGATGTGCCTCTTGAGCAGGCCTTCGCCTTCCACAATCATCCGGTGCACCTGCCCGTGCTGCTGTACTACCTGCACGCCCTGGGCTTCGACGCCCCGCTGGTGGACGGCATCTACGTGAAGCCCAAGAGCGTGGCCCTGTTCGCGGCCCTGGCCTGGCTCATCAAGCCGCTCACCTGGCTCAACGTCTCGCGCGGGGAAAAAAACCTCCTGCGCTCCGGCGCTTCGCGCCAGCACTACCAGGCGCTCACCTGCTTCAAGGCCCTGGCGGCCGACAGGCTGGCCGTGGTTGCCCGCAAGGTTGGGGACAAGCCCACGGAGCGCGCGGTTTCCGATCTTCCAGAGTGGGCGCACATATATGAGTAGGCGCCCGGCCTCTTGGCCAAGAATAAAGGCGGCCCCCCGGTGCTCGGAGGGCCGCCTTTATTCTTGCGCGGGGTTTGTGTCGCAAAGCCTTGCTGTGCCGTTGCGCGATGCTGTTCACTCGGTTCTCGTCTCAGCGGTTGCGTCTTCGTAAACCCAATCTGAACGATCCTGGCCGAGTGAACGGCCTTCCATGACGTCACCGCGTGTGACGCTCGGCCTTGGTGAGCGCCTCGGTGACGTAGGGCAGCAGAACGCTGGCGGCGAGTTCATTGCCGCGAGCGTCCCAATGGTTGTCGCAGACGAAGAACATGTCTTCCCCGGTGATGTTGCGGGAGGCCATCTCTCCGAGCAAATCCACATAGGTGAAGCCGTCCTTCGCGGCCAGCTCGGTCAATGCCCTGGTCAAGGGAGGAGGCGTTCCGTCATACCGCGTGAGGTCTGGCGGCACGGGAATGGTGAATACGATGACCTGGCGACCCTCGGCCTCCCGAATGATCTCTTCAAGGCAGTAGCGCATGATGTCCCATTCAGCGGGCTTGTAGTCATAGTACATGGAATGCGCCTCGCCTGCTGGGGTCTCGAATTCCTCGACCCAGCGTGGCACCAGCTTGAAATCGTGTATGCGGAACGAGCCCAGGTAGCGCATGACGCGGTAAAACGAACTCCATTCGCGCAGGGTGAAGTCGAAGCTTTTCAGGAGTTTGGTGCTGGTCTTTTCCTCGGGGAGCGTGTCCCTGTAATAGGTCAAAGTGTAGTTTGGGGCGGCCCCGGTAAGGTAGGGGCGGTAGCTCTTGTCGCCGGTCTTTACGGCATGGTCGTAGTCGTTGTCCGTGAAGTCGTTGTGGGGCAGCATTCCCACCAGGACGACGTCGTGCCGGAACTTTTTGACCAAATGCTTGTACTGCAGCCACTCCTGGATTGTGCCGAAGCCGCCGGAGGTGCCGAAGTTGAGCGCCTCGCGCCCTGTGGCGCTTTCCAGCCGGTCCGAGAGCCTGTCGTTCAGCTCGTTCCCCCAGCCCTCCATGAATGAGTCGCCCAGCACCGCGATGCGGGGGACGTCGCTCTCCAGGCTGCGTTCCCTGTCGCGCATGCCGTGCGAATTGGCTGTGTACTGTACTGCGAAGCAGGACTTGTTGTGCAGATACTTCGAGCCAGGCTCGTGCCAAACCCCGAAATGCTCGTCGATGTTGACCCAGAATCTGCTGCCGGCATTGACGAAGCTATATGTCGGCAGGGGGACGTTCTGGTTGATGAAGCGGATATAAACCCACGACGCGGTCTCCAACAAAACGACCATGACGCCGATGAAGATGAGCGCCTGCTTAACGAATTGCCTCAAATCTTCCCTTGCCTCCTGCTGTCGTGTCACTGGTAAGGCCGGTACCGCCTGCCCCTGGTCGCGGGGGGAAGGCATGTCAGCGCGGCGATGCTGCAAATAAAAAAAGAGATTGCGGAGTGCCTTGTGGACTAGTCCTTGGCCGGGCTCTCGCACTTGGCCTTGAGCATGCAGGTGCCGCAGGAGGCGATGGCCGGCATGTTCGTGAACACCGCGAACTGGCGGTCCACCGTGCCTTCCTTGTTCCAGGTGAGGCCCAGCTTCTTGAAGGCGGCGATCACGGCCTTGTCCGGCTTGGGCAGGGGCGCGCAGCCGCGGTCGGCCAGCTCGGGCACCAGATTCTGCACGGCGCTCATGACCATGTGGATGGCCAGGTTGTGGAAGGCCATGCCGGCGGAAGGCGAGTCCTGCCAGATGCCCTCGACCTCGTCCTCCACGGGTTTCTCCAGCCAGAGGATGACGTAGCCGGGGTCCTTCTCGCCGCCGGTGGACAGGCGGTAGGCCTTGAGGTGCCGCTGCCAGTCGTCGAAGCGCGGCTCGATCTCCTCCAGCAGGTCGTGTTCCAGGCGCGTCTCGCCGGAGAGCTCGCAGTACGTGAACAGGTCGAACTCCGGCTGGGCGGCAATGGGCGTGGCGGTGAGGGGCGCGGCCTTCTTTGAGGCGTCGGGCTTGGGCTGCTTGGCCTCGGCCTTGGGCGCGGCGGTCTTCTTGGGGGGCATTGTCGTTTCCTTTTGTCCGCCTCACGCGGCGGGTAGTGCTTGGTCTAGTCGCTCTTACGCGGCTTCCTTGTCGGCCAGGAGCGCCGCTTTCAGCGATTCGTCGAGCGTGGGGTGCGGGAACATGAAGCCCGCCGCCTGCTCCTTGGTCCAGCCCGCGCTCACGATGAGCGAGGCCGCGACCGCCATGCGCGACACGTCCGCGCCCACGGCGGTGATGCCCGCCACGCGCCCCTGCCGCCAGACGCACTTCACAAAGCCCTGGGTGGCCGCGTGGGCCTGGGCGATGGGGTTGGCGATGAGCTGCGCGCGGCTGACGAGCACAGTGTCCCCGCTGGCCTTGGCCTCGTCGGCCATGAGGCCCACGCGCAGCACTTCGGGGCTGCCGTACAGGATGCTCGGCACCGGGCCGGAGTCGTACGCTCCGCGCGCGTGGTCCAGCAGACGCTCCACCACATAGTGGGCCTGGTGGCTGGCCGCGTGGGCCAGCAACATGCGCCCGTTCACGTCGCCCACGGCGTACACGTCCGGGGCGGCCTCGAGATTCTCGTTGGTCTTGATGTAGCCCGGGCCAGAGAGCTCGACGCCCAGGGACTCAAGCCCCAGGTCCGCGCTGTTTGGCCTGCGGCCCACGGCAACCAGGGCGCACTCGGCCACCAGCTCTTCCCCGGCGGACTCGGCGCTGGTCTGCAGGGTCAGCACCGCGCTGTCGCCCTGCGTCACCACCGAGGTCACCTTCACGCCTAGGCGGATGTCCCAGCCCTGGCGCTTGAACACGGTCTCCAACGTCTTGCTCACCTCGGGGTCTTCCAGCCCGGCAAGCCGGGGCAGGGCGTCCACGATGGTGATGTGCGCGCCGAGCCGGTGCGCGGCCTGGGCCATCTCCAGCCCGATGAACCCGCCGCCCACCACGATGAGGCTTTTCGGCATCGCGGGCAGGGCCAGAAAGCCCGTGGAGTCCAGCACGCGCTGGCAGTCGGGCGTCAGGCCCGGGAAGGCCGCCGGACGCGAGCCCGTGGCCACCAGCAGCGTGCGGAAGCCCAGGCTGGACGTTCCGTCCGCCCCCACGACCTCAAGGGTTTTCGGTCCGGCGATGCGCCCCCGGCCCGGAACCAGCGCCACGCCGAGCTGGGCCAGGCGCGCGGCCATGGCCTTGCGGGTGGCGGCAAGGTGCCGGTCCTTCCGGGATTGCAGGGCGCCGAAGTCCACATGGACCTCGCCCGAGGCCACGCGCACCTTGGACTGGGCGGCCAGTTCCTCGATGACGCTGGTGGCCCCGAGCCAGAGCTTGGTGGGGATGCAGCCGTGATTCAGGCAGGTTCCGCCAAGGTCGGCGGCCTCCACAAGGGCGGTTTTCAGGCCAGAGGCGGCGGCCTCAACAGCGGCGTCGAAGCCGCCGGGACCGCCGCCCAGGACCACAAGATCATATGTCGTCGTCATAAGCCTCTTTGCGCGTTTGCCGCGCTTACAGGTCGTCCGTCAGTTCCATGTTGCGCGCGGCGCGGGTCTCGTCCAGGCGCGTCACCGGCAGGGTGCGCGGCGCGCCCGTGGCGGATTCCGGGTTCCTTTCGGCCTCGGCCAGGATGGCGATGAGGTCGTCCGCGAACTGGTCCAGGGTGTCCAGGCTCTCGGTCTCGGTGGGCTCGAACATGAGCGCCTCCTTCACGATGAGCGGGAAGTAGATGGTCGGGGCGTGGTAGCCCTTGTCCAAAAGCGCCTTGGCGATGTCCAGCGCGCGCACGTGGCAGGAGGACGCCGCCTGCTTGCAGGCGCTGGCCACGAATTCGTGCATGCACACGCGGTCGTAGGGCACCTCGAGCACGCCATCCAGGCGCTTGCGCAGGTAGTTGGCCGCCAGCACCGCGTTCTCGGTGGCGCGGGTCAGCCCCGTCCCGCCCAGGCGCAGCATGTAGGCATAGGCCTTCAGCACCACGCCGAAGTTGCCGTAGAACGGGGCCACGTAGGCGATGGACTTGGGGAAGTCGTAGTTGAGGTAGAACTGGCCGTCCTCGAGCTTCTCCACGCGGGAGATGGGCAGATAGGGCACCAGGCGTTCGCTGACGCCCACCGGGCCGGCGCCCGGACCGCCTCCGCCGTGGGGCGTGGCGAAGGTCTTGTGCAGGTTCAGGTGCACCACGTCGAAGCCCGCGTCGCCCACGCGCATCTTGCCCATGATGGCGTTCAGGTTCGCGCCGTCGTAGTAGAGCAGGGCGTCCACGCTGCGCAGCATCTCGACGATTCTGGGCAGGTTCTTTTCAAACAGGCCCAGGGTGTTCGGGCAGGTCATCATCATGCCCGCGACCTCGTCGTCCAGCACCTTGGCCAGCTCGTCCGGGTCCACGATGCCGTCCTTGGAGGGCAGGTTCACCACCTCATAGCCCGCGATCGCCGCGCTGGCCGGGTTGGTGCCGTGGGCGCTGTCCGGGCAGATGATCTTGGTCTTCTTGTTGCCCTTGTCCTTGTGGTAGGCGGCGATGATCATGACGCCGGTGAGCTCGCCGTGCGCGCCCGCCATGGGGTGCAGGGTGAAGGCCTTCATGCCGCAGAGTTCGCACAGGAAGCGCTCGGTCTCGTACATCACCTCAAGCGCGCCCTGGCAGAGCCTGCCCGCCCCGCCAAGCTGCGGCAGCACCGGGTGCAGCCGGGTGAAGCCGGGCATGGCGGCCACGGTCTCCGTGAACTTGGGGTTGTACTTCATGGTGCAGGAGCCCAGGGGATAGAAGTTGCCGTCCACCCCGTAGTTGCGGCGCGAGAGCTGCGTGAAGTGGCGCACCACGTCGAGTTCCGAGAGCGAGGGCAGGCCAGCGCTTTGGCTGCGCAGAAGCCCGGCTGGCAACAGCTCGGCGGCGGACTTTTCGGCCTTCACCGGCCAGACGCCTTCGCGGCCAGCGGCGGATTTCTTGAATACCGTGTTCATTTGAGCGTCCCCCGCAGCATTTCGGCAAAGATGCCGATGGCTTCTGTTGAGGTCTTTTCAGTGCAGGCAACCAGCAGGGCGTTTTCCAGGCCGTCGTAGTAGCGGCCCAGGGGGAAGCCCGGCACATAGCCGCGCGCGGTGAGCTTGTCGATGACCTGGTAGGCGTTCACCGGCAGGGTGACGGCGAATTCGTTGCCAAAGGGCGCCTGGCCGGACAGGAGCTTCACGCCCGGAATGGCCGTGAGGCGCTCCGCCGCGTAGTGGGCGCGCTCGATGGAGAGCTCCGCCGTGCGCACGAGGCCCTCCTGGCCCAGCAGGCACAGGTGCAGCAGCGCGCGCAGGGCGCACAGGGCCTGGTTGGAGCAGATGTTCGAGGTGGCCTTCTGGCGGCGGATGTGCTGCTCGCGCGCCTGCAGGGTGAGAACAAAGCCCGTGCGGCCCTGGCCGTCCACCGTGCGGCCCACCATGCGGCCGGGCATCTGGCGCACCAGTTCCTTGTTGCAGGTCATGATGCCCAGGTACGGGCCGCCGAAGGAAAGCGGCAGGCCCAGGCTCTGGCCCTCGGCCACGGCCACGTCCGCCCCCATCTCGCCGGGGGATTTGAGCACCGCCTGCAACACCGGGTACACCGAGATCAGGCTGACCACGCCAGCGGCGCGGGCGGCCGCGAAAAGCGCGGTGAAGTCGGCTATCGTACCGAAGAAGTTCGGGTTCTGCACCACGACGGCGGCGGTGTCGGCGTCCAGGGCCTTGGTCAGCGCGGCCAGATCGCACGCGCCGTCCCTGTGGGGGATGGTCACCAGCTCAAGGTGCAGGTTCGAGGTGTAGGAACCGAGCATCACGCGGTAGATGGGGCTCACCGCCTCGCAGACCACCAGCTTGCGGCGGCCCGTGTGGCGCACGGCCATCATGGCCCCCTCGAACAGCGCGGAGCCGCCATCGTACACGCTGGCGTTGGCGTAGGCCAGGCCGGTCAGCCGCGTCACTGCGGTCTGGTACTCGAAGATGGCCTGGAGCGTGCCCTGGCTGGCCTCGGGCTGATACGGGGTGTAGGCGGTGTAGAACTCGCTGCGCATGGAAAGCGCGTCCACCGCCGCCGGGATGTGGTGGTCGTAGAACCCGGCGCCCAGGAAGCTCACCTGGCCCGAAGCGTTCTTGTTCGCAAGGCTCTCCAGGTGGGCCAGCACGTCCATCTCGCTCTTGCCCGCGGGCAGGTCGAAGCTTTTGGGGCGCAGCTCTGCCGGAATTTCGTCGAACAGCGACGCCACCGAGGGCGCGCCGATGACGTCCAGCATCCGCCGGATGTCCTCCGGGGTATGGGGAACGTAGGGCATGACTTCTCCTTGTGGGAATCGGCCTTAGTGGGCTTCGGCGGCGCAGACTTCGGCGTATGCGGCCGCGTCCAGCAAGCCTTCCGGCGCGGCGGAAAGCTTCACCTTGATCATCCAGCCGGCGTTGTACGGGTCCTGGTTCACGGCCTCGGGCGCGTTCTCCAGGGCGGCGTTGACCTCGACCACCTGGCCGCTGACGGGCGAATAGAGTTCGCTGGCGGCCTTCACGGACTCCACCGAGCCCATCTCGGCTCCGGCGGCGAGGCTGGCGCCCACCTTGGGCAGGTCCACAAAGGTCAGGTCGCCCAGCTGCTCCTGGGCGAAATGGGTGATGCCCACGGTGGCGACGTCGCCGTCGATTTTGGCCCACTCATGGCTCTTGGCGTACTTCAGATCGTTCGGAATCATCAGAGTATCCTCCGTTCAGGAAGGTTGTTTACGGGGTGAAGCTCAATAGCATTCCCTTGCGCGAAAGAAAACCCTGAATCGGCAGGTGTTGGCCGACGGATATTTGTTCGGTGTGCTGGAGTGTTAGCGCGTGTGGCTGTGGATGTGACGAATATTGTTCTGCAAAATTGAGCGGGGCTTGACAGAACGGCCCCGAGTGTCCACTTTGCCGGGAGCCTGAAAACCCGGTGCGGGCGCGTGACCGCCCTGCCCACAGCCTTGAGAGGAATCTCCATGAAACCCCTCGCCATAATCGGCATCATTCTCGCTGGCGTCATCCTTCTGGGCGGCACCTCGCTCGTGTCCACCTCCAACGGCATCATCACCCAGGACGCCATCGTCGAGCAGATGGTCGGCCAGGTGAACAGCGCCCTGCAACGCAGGCTCGACCTCATCCCCAATCTGGTGGAGACCGTGAAGGGCTATGCCGCGCACGAGAACCAGACCTTGACGGCGGTCATCGCCGCGCGCGCCTCGGCCACGCAGATCAAGCTCGACGCCAGCACCCTGTCCGACCCGGCCAAGCTGAAGCAGTTCAACATGGCCCAGGGGCAGCTCTCGGCCGCGCTCGGCAAGCTCATGGTCGTCAGCGAGCAGTACCCGAACCTCAAGGCCGACAAGAACTTTCAGGACCTGATGGCCCAGCTTGAGGGCACCGAGAACCGCATCAAGATCGAGCGCGACAACTACAACCGCGCCGTCACCGAGCTGAACGTGCGCATCCGCACCTTCCCCGGCAACATCGTCAACGCGCTGATGGCCCACGTGCAGCAGCGGCAGGTGTTCCAGGCCGAGGAAGGCGCGCAGGCCGCGCCCAAGGTCAGCTTCGGGGCCGCCGCGCCCGCTCCGGCCTCTGCGCCCGCCGCCGCGCCCGCCGCCGCTGGTGGTGAGACGAAGTGAGGCGCTTCGCCTTCTGCATGGCGCTGCTTTTCGCGGCGCTTGCGGCGGCGTTCACGGCCCCTGGCGCGCTGACGCGCGCGCTGGCCCTTGATGTCCCCGCGCACGGCGGGCAGTGGGTGGTCGATACGGCCCGCCTGCTGCCCCCGGCGGAGAAGGACCGGCTTGGCGCGGAGCTGCGGCGCTACGCCGAGGCCTCCGGCAACCAGATCGTGATTTTGACCCTGCCCTCGCTTCAGGGCGAGGACATCGCCTCTTTTGCCAACAAGGTCGCGCGCGCCTGGGGCGTGGGCGCAAAAAGCGGCAACACCGGGGTGCTCATCCTGGTGGCCCGGGCCGAGGCGCGGGTGCGCTTCGAGGTGGGGCGCGGCCTTGAGGACCGGCTGACGGACGTGCTTTCCAAGCGCATCCAGCGCGACGTGACCGTGCCGCATTTCCGGGCCGGGCGCTTCGGCCAGGGACTCTTTGAAACAGTCACGGCCATCGAGACCTCCCTGACCCCGCCCGGAACCGAGGCCGCCCTGGCCGGAAACCAGACCCTGCCCGCGCCCGCGCGCAAACCCGCCCCGTCCGGCGGCTTCTCCTGGCTGACTTTGGGCCTGCTGGTGCTGGCCGTGGTGCTGGTCTTCGCCCTGTTCCACAGGCACGGCGGAGGTGGTGGCGGGGGCGGCTTTGGCGGCCCTGGCGGCGGCTCTGGCGATGATGGCCGGGGCAGCTCGTTCGTCATGGGGCTGCTCCTGGGGCTCTTGTCCAGCCGCTGGCGTGGCGGGGGCGGCGGCTTTGGCGGCGGCGGCTTCGGCGGCGGCGATGGCGGGTTCTCCGGCGGCGGCGGCGATTTCGGCGGCGGCGGCAGCGACTCCGGCTTTGGTGGCGGAGATGATAATTGAGCGTGATTTCATGCGGATGCCATCCGCCTTGTGCCGCACGGCAGTGCTGTTGTCGCGTATCGTGGCACGAATTGTTGACTGAAGCCGCAGATCGGATATATTTCCAAGCAGGAGCCGGATGTCCAGCATGAGCGAGAGCACGGGCCACTCCTCGTCTTTGGACGGCTTCGTCGAGGCCCTGGTGGGGGAGCGCCTGTGGCGGCTTTCGCGCCCGGCGGACCTGGAGAGCCTGTGGGACTCGCTGGGCCAGGACCAGTTCGGCGAGGACGAGCGCCTGCCGTACTGGGTGGAGCTGTGGCCCGCCGCGGTGCTGCTTGCGCGGTTCATCGACGCGAACCCGCGGGCCGTGGCCGGGCGAGCCTGCCTCGACGCGGGCTGCGGCCTGGGCCTGCCCGCCCTGGTTGCCGCGGCGGCCGGAGCGCGGGTGCTGGCCTTTGACTATGAGCCCGAGGCATTGCTGTTCGCCCGGCGCAACGCCGCCTTGAATCTGCGCGCCGGTGAGCCCGCGCCGGTGTTCGCGGTGATGGACTGGCGGGCGCCCGCCGTGGCGAAGGGCGGGGCCGAGGTCATTCTGGGCGCGGACATTTTGTATGAGCGGCGGTTTTTTGAGCCCGTGGCCGCTTTTCTGGAGTATGCCCTGGCCCCTGGGGGGCGGGTGTTCATCGCCGACCCGGAGCGGACGGTTTCCGCCGGAGCGGCGGGCCGCCTGGAGGCGAGAGGCTGGCGCGTGGACACGGCGCTCACGTCCAGGGTGGCCCAGAGCGGGCAGAACATGACTGTGCATCTGCTTGAGATAACGCGCAACAGCGATCATTCGCGCAGCGGCCAATAGCGCAGCGACCAATCACGCAGCAACAAGGAAGGCTGACCATGGGAGAGACAATCCGCTTCGGCGTCTCGCTGGACTCCGATCTGCTCGACAAGTTCGACGTGCTTTGCAAGGAGAAGAGCTACCAGACCCGCTCCGAGGCCATCCGCGACCTCATCCGCAGCATGCTGGTGCAGCGCCAGTGGGAGGACTCCGACGGCGAGGTGGCCGGCACCCTGACCCTGGTCTACGACCACCACGCCAGCGGCCTGGCCCAGAAGCTGACGGAATTGCAGCACGACAGCCACGCCGTCATCCTCTCCACCATGCACGTGCACCTGGACCACCACAACTGCCTGGAAGTCCTGGTGCTCAAAGGCTCGGCCGAGATCATCAAGGGCCTGGGGCAGAAGCTCATCTCAACCAAGGGCGTAAAGCACGGGCACCTTGTGCTCACCACCACCGGACAGGAGATCGATTAGTGTCCACGCCCGTGAAGCAGCAGCACATGGAGGACGTCCAGAAGCACCCGGCCCCGGTGCAGATGCCCATCGACCGCGTGGGCGTGAAGGACCTGCGCCTGCCCCTTGTGGTGCGCGACCGGCTCTCCGGCATGCAGCACACGGTCGCCCGCGTGGACCTGGCCGTGGACCTGCCCGCGGCGTTCAAGGGCACGCACATGAGCCGCTTCGTGGAGGCCCTGGAGAACTGGGAGGAGCATCTCTCGCGCGCATCGCTGGAAAAGCTTCTGTCCGACATCTCCGTGCGGCTTGAGGCCCGGCGCGCCTACGCCCGCTTCGATTTCCCGTACTTTTTGCGGCAGTCCTCGCCCAAGAGCGGGGCCAAGGGCCTCATGGGCTACCCCTGCTCGGTCATCGGCGCGTACGAGGACGGCAGGCTGGATTTCACCCTGGGCGTGGACGTGCCGGTGATGACCGTGTGCCCCTGCTCCAAGGCCATCAGCGACGAGGGCGCGCACAGCCAGCGCTCCAGCGTGCGCATTCAGGCGAAGTTCAAGGGTTTCCTGTGGCTGGAGGACCTGATCGAGATCGCCGAGCGCTCCGGCTCGTCCCCGGTGTACACGCTGCTCAAGCGCGAGGACGAAAAGTTCGTCACCGAGGCGGCCTTCGCCAATCCGGCCTTTGTGGAGGACGTGGTGCGCGCCGCGGCCAAGGGCTTGTCCGAGCATCCGCGCATCACCTGGTTCAAGGTGGAGGTGGAGAGCTTCGAATCCATCCACGGACATTCCGCCCAGGCGGCTATTGAAAGTCCGGCGGAACCGGCGTAAGGTCTACTTGCTCACAGCCAGAACGGCGTGGGCGGAGGCGCTATGAGCATCGAATCCGGCTGGAGCGTGCAGGCCGTGACGGCCCTCGACCTCTCCGCCCTGGCGGCTTCGGAGAATATCGTCGATTCCAGCCAGGACACCCAGCGGCAGCAGCCCACGGTGCGCGAGGAAAAGCTCGGCGGCACCACCCCGCACCTGCTGGACATGCACGAGCAGACCGCCAACATCACCGTGTCCGACGGCCCCGGCTTCCCGCTGACGGTTGCCGGAAGCCCCACGGACTACGACTCCGGGCTGATCATCCCGGTGGCCTCCACCAGTGAGGGCAGCAGCCTGGAGCGCGCCGCCCAGTACCTGATCCAGAACCAGGTCGACCAGTCCTTCGCTTCCAGTCTTCTGGCGCAGGACCAGACGGACACCTACATCGGGCGCATCGTGGACTACACGGCATAGGGGGGCAGGGCATGGTGATCAACGCATCGCCAAGCGCGCAGGCGCTCTCCGCGTTCGGGACGTCCCTGAACGCCACGGCCCACAATGTGGCCAACGTCTCCACCGAGGGCTATCAGCCGCAGCGGGTGGAACTGGCCGACGGTCCGGGCGGGCAGGGCGTGCAGGTGGCGGCCGTCACCACCGCGCAAGGCTCGGATGCCGTTCCGGCGCGCGTGGGCGAGGCCCCGGCCGAGGGAGCTGGCCTGGTCAACGGCCCGCAGGGAGGGCTCACCGCCAGTTCAGTGGGCGGCGTGGACATTGTTCGCGAGATGTTGGGGCTCATGACCACGTCCCGCGCCTTCGAGGCCAACACCGTCATGGTGCGCGCCGCCGAGGAGACCACCGGCCACGTGCTGGATCTCATCGTCTGACCCCGTAGAAGCATCAGAGACGTTTTCGGCCCGCCAATTCTTCCGTCTAGTCCTCGTCGTCCTCCATCATCGCAAAGCAGTCCTGTTCGGACCTGCACTTGGGGCAGGTCCAGTCCGGAGGCAGGTCGCGGGCCTCGGTGCCGGGCGCTATGCCGCGTTCCGGGTCGCCGGTTTCGGGATGATAGATGTAGCCGCAGCTGAGACAGGCGCAACGCATGGGCATCTCCGTAAGTTGTTCCGGCCTAGTGTGGCCGGGGTGCTGTTGAATTATGTCCGGCTTGCGCCAGACTGGCCCGGCGCGCTCCGCATGGCCCAGGCTACCCAGGCCCGGGGCGGTGCGTCAACCGCTTTTCAATGCTGCCGTGCGGGCGGGCTGATCGGGGGGCCTGACGCGTATTTCACGTTCTGCAGCGCCGGGGCTTGCCAGCTTCACCCAAAGCGTACATAAGAATCCCAGTTCAAAGGGCCAACGGATACTACGCCAATGCGTCTGGCCTGTACCTCAATGCCAAACGGGAGCAAGCACAAACCATGCGGAAGAATTCGTCGGCGCCGGATGTCTATGGAAACGCTTTTTCCTTGTATCGGGACGACAGGGCGGCCTTCGAACGCTTTATACGCTATTTTGGCGAGCGGTTTTCCGCAAACGGGCTTGACCCGGATGCCTTGTTTCGCGGCAAGCGGTGTCTTGATGTGGGCTGCGGCAGCGGGCGTGGTTCCTTTTTCATGTGCGCCCACGGGGCGGCCTCTGTTGTCGGCGTCGATTACAGCCACAAGAACATTGAGACCTGTGAGCATTTTGCCAGGGAACTTGGCGTTGCCAACGCCAGCTTTCAGCAAGGCGATGCGCATAGCCTCCCCTTTGAGGATGAGGCATTTGATTTTGTTTGGTGCAACGGAGTGCTGCACCATATCAAAGACACGGACAAGGGTCTGGCCGAATGCGCCAGGGTGTTGCGCGCTGGCGGCGGGTTTTGGCTGTATCTCTACGGGGCTGGGGGCGTCGAATGGGCGCTGGTGGACTTCATCCGCGCCAATCTTGTGCATGATGTGGATTACGACACCACGTTCCGGTTTCTGCAACTGATTGAGGCGGAAAAGGGCAATACGTCGGAATATCTTGATAACTGGTATGTTCCGTACTTGCGGCGCTACACCGATGCGGATGTCGTGCGCCGCCTCGTCTCCCTTGGCTTTGAGAAGCCTTCGCGGCTGCTCCGCGATTGCGGCCAGCGCGTTATCGACATGGCCCTGAAACCTGTTCTTGGTGAGCAGAATTTGCGCTATTGCCTGAGGAAGGTCCGGCACACCCCGCTTGCCCAGGACGCGCTGCCGCTGCCCGATGTTCGCGGAATCGGCTCCGCCTACGAGGACACGCTGAAGGTCCGGGACGCCATTGCCCAGTGCGAGCGGGAGCTTCTGCCGAAACTCCGTGAACTGGCCGCGCGCAACAAGGGGCAGGCCGCCTTGGTTCAGATCGCTGTTGCCCGGAGGTTGAACGGCGTCATCCTGGAGGAAATCGAGAAGGGCGCAGGATTTGATTTCATGAACGTGCTCAAGGCCGTTCAGCAAATCGCCCCCAATCTCTCCATCGCTTAATCCGCTTTTGCCGCCAATCGGCGCGTTTGCTTCAAGCCCCCCTCCCCTGGGGGGCTTTCGCTTTGGCGGGTCGCGAGTCTGCCGGATCGGTCTGGCCTATGTGGGACGATATGCCCGGCGGGGGTAATTCCTCCGGCGTCTTGGCCGATAAGCAGGTATGCGGGCGGGCCAGCGTCTGTCCGCCACGCGCCCGGGAGGATGCGCCCGGGGGATGCGCCCGAATCGAGGAGGAGACGAGAGCCGATGCCTCATGACAGTGCACGAATGGAGCCCGAGCTGGCCGCGCCTCCGCAGGTCTCCATCGTCATACCCAATCACAATTATGCCCGCTTTCTGCCTGGCTGTCTGCGCTCCATTGCCGAGCAGCGCATGAACACCCGGCGGATCGAGGTCATCGTTGTGGACGACGCCAGCAGCGACGGCTCCCTCGACCTTGCGCGGGAGCTTCTTCCCGCCATGTCCCTGGCCGCGGGCCGAGTGGTTTCGCTGCCACGCGTGGGCAGCCCCGGACCTGTGCGCAACGCCGGGCTGGCGCTGGCCCGTGGCCGGGCGCTGCTGACCCTGGACCCGGACGATGAGCTTTTGCCGGATTTTCTGCCGCGCTGCCTGGCCGCGCTGGCCGCCGGTGCGGATGTCGCCTACACGGACTATCTGCTGGAGGAAGGCGGGGAGCGCCGCGAAGTGCGCCTTGGCGCGTACCACAAGCTGCTTCTGGCCAACCAGAACATCATGCCGCCCACGGCGTTGTTTTCGCGCAGCTTCTGGGATCGGGGGGCGCGCTTCCGCAGCGAGACGAAGTACGAGGACTGGGATTTCTGGGTGCAACTGGCCATGCGGCGCGCGCGCTTCGCCCGCGTACCCGAACCGCTCTACTGCTACCGCATGCACGGGGCCAACTATTCGTTTGGCGCGCGGCAGGACGACGCCCGGTCCAAGGCGCGGCTGGTCATGGACAACGCGGGCTTTTTCCCCACCTGGACCGTGGCCTGGGCGCAGGGGGTGCTCCACGGCGAGCCCGGGCTCGATCCCCTCGGGCGCGGCCTCATCCCCGTGCTGCCGGAGCACGTCGCCCGCCAGCGGGCCGGGTGAGCCTGCGCGAGTGGCCGGGCCGCGCGTCCCGCCCGAGACTCAGCTCTGGCGCGGGCGCTGGAGCCGCGCCAATATCGCCGTTTCCCGGCCGCGACCGCCGTTCGCGTTTGCTGGCTGTTTGATGCAGTTGGCGAGATCCTGAAGTGGCGGAGGGGGAGGGATTCGAACCCCCGGACGGTTACCCGTCAGTGGTTTTCAAGACCACCGCCATTGGCCGCTCGGCCACCCCTCCGCCTGATGCCGTGCGGACGCGGCCCCGTGCGGGCGCGCGCTGCCGCAGGCGTCCCTGTAGGTGCCAAAACCGCGCGGGCAAGTCAATAAAGCGGTGAAGGCTCTGCGAAATCGCCTTGATTTCCGGTTGCCATTCCTCGGTAATTTTGATGAACTGGCAATGAACTAAAGAAGTTTTGCGCCAGGGCCGAAGTGCTTGGGAGCGGAGCCCTCCGCGATGGTCGTCGTTCAAGGAGCGAAGCATGAAATCGCAGCAGCAGATTCCCCCGGCGGCGGGCATGTGGGCCGTTGGCGCCGTGGGCTCGATCCTGATCCTTGGGACCTTCTTCGCGGCGAATCTTTATGCCGCGCTTGGCCTGGCGGCCATCTGCCTGGGCCTGGCCGGCTACCTCGCCTCCAGCCAGGGGGCGGACGCGGAGCAGCTCAAGGCCGGGCTGACACGGCTCATGGCCCGCAAGCGCGAGTTCCTGTTCGACGAGGTGCGCTCCTGGGGCGGGCATGGGGAACTCGCCGCCCTGGCGTCCGAGGTCATCGAGTACAACATGCGCCGCCGCGAGTTCTACCGCGGCGCGGTCCATGCCGTGGGCACGCCGTTCCTCTTGTGCGACACGGGCGGCGTCATCACCCACGTCAGCAGCTCCATGCTGGCCTTGCTCAAGAAAGCCGAGGCCGACGTTCGGGGCAAGACCGTGTCCGAAGCCTTCTACAACAAGAAAGGCGCCTCCATTACCGAACGGGTTCTCGCCGACAAGAAGGACGTTTCCCAGGAACTTTCTCTCGAATTGTGGGATGGCCGCACTGTGGATGTGCACGCGGTGGTGAACTGCATCCTGGGGGTCGGCGGCGAGGCGCTGGGCGCAGTGGTCTGCCTGACGGACCTGGCCGAGGTGAAGGAGCAGCAACGCGCCCTGCAGAAGCAGCAGGAACAGGCCATGCAGGTGGGCAACTCCATCAACGACCTGGCCCAGCGCGTTGCCAGCGCCTCGGAGGAGCTTTCCGCCAGCGCGGACGAGCAGGCCAGGGGGGCCAACCGCCAGAAGGCCCAGACCGAGAGCGTCTCCACCGCGATGGAGCAGATGACCGCCACCGTGCTTGAGGTGGCCCAGAACGCCACGCAGTCTTCCGATGCGGCGGCCACGGCCAGCAAGGCCGCCATCGACGGCGTGAACCTCGTGCGCGAGAGCGTCAAAGGCATCAACGAGGTGGCCGAATCCTCGCGCAGGCTGGCCCAGGTCCTGGGGCAGCTCGACTCCCAGGCGGCGGAAATCGACCGCATCATCAACGTCATCAACGACATAGCGGACCAGACCAACCTGCTGGCCTTGAACGCGGCCATCGAGGCCGCGCGCGCGGGCGACGCTGGCCGGGGCTTCGCGGTTGTGGCCGACGAGGTGCGCAAGTTGGCCGAGAAGACCATGACCGCCACCAAGGAGGTGGAGAACTCCATCCGCGACATCCAGGAGCGCAGCCAGAACGCCGTGACCACCATGCGCGAGACCGAGAAGCAGGTGGAGGTGAGCACGGATCTCTCCAACCGCACGGGCCAGGCGCTGGAGGAGATCATGCGGCGCATCGACGACGTGACCAACCGCGTGACCCAGATCGCCACAGCCGCCGAGGAGCAGTCCTCCGCCGCCGAGGAGATCAACCGGAACATCGAGGACATCGCGGGCATCGCCAAGGAGGCCGAGGAGGGCGCCGACCAGTCGGCTTCGGCCACGCGCGAGCTGGCCGAGCTGGCCCAGAACCTGCTCCAGCTCTCCATGACCTTCAGCGCCACCAAGTCCGACCAGTCCAAGCTGCGCAGCTCCAGCGGCCAGATGAAGGGCATCCTGCCCAAGCTCATGCTCGACTTCGTGGGCGTGAAGTACGGCCCAAAGGTCCAGGGGCGGGTGTCCGAAGCCCTGGGCAACCCCATGTTCCTGCCCACCGGCAGCTATCCGGACCAGGTGCTGCGCCAGATGGCCGAAGCCGTGTCCAAGGCCACCGGGCAGGACACCCGCGCGGTCTTCGTGGAACTGGGCAAATACACCATCGGCCAGTTCCACAAGATGTACCGGTCGTACTTCAAGGCCGACACCCTGAAGGGTTTTCTGCTCGGCATGAACCAGATCCACGCGGACCTGACCAAGGCCATGCCGGGCATTGTGCCGCCGCGTTTCAGCTTTGAGGACCGGGGCAGCAAGCTCACCATGATCTACAAGTCGCGCCGGGGCTACCAGCACTACTTCGAAGGCATCCTGCGCGGCGCGGCGGAGTTCTACAAGACCCGCGTGGACATCACCGTGCAGATTCAGGACGCCGAGACCGCCCGGGCGGACATCCAGTTCCTCTAGCCCTCAGCGCGCCAGACAAGAGCCCCCGGCGGTCCGCTTTGGACCGTCGGGGGCTTTGCCGTTTTTGTCATTGCGGGTGTTTCGCCACCCGCGAGCCAGGGCTCTACCCGGGCGCGTCGTCCAGCACCAGCTCGTCGTGGGGCGCAAAGCCCAGGGCGATGCCCGCCTGCGAGGCCGCCGGGCAGGAGGCGAGCCGGGTCCAGTAGAGGTTCTGGGCTTCGAACAGGTCGGGGCTGAGTCCAACGCTCGCGGCGCGCTCCAGAAGCCGCCGCACCGCGAGGCAGTCCGGCTCGGGCTGGTCCAGCAGGGGCGGCAGGGCCTGGCCCACGCGCCGGGCCAGCAGGCTGCGCTCCGGGTGCTCGTGGCCGCGCTGCTGCAAAAAGGCCAGGAAGTCGCGGGAGGCCGTCACCTCGCCCATGATCCACTGCCAGGTGAGGGCCGACCAGAGCCTGTCCCAGCATTCCGCGCCGGTCTGCGTCACCTGCGCCTCGCGGAAGGGCAGGAACAGGTGCGCGCCCAGGCGCGATTCCTCCGCCTGCGTCCGCCAGGTCTCGGCCTCCACGCGCAGCACCCAGGCCAGCGCCAGGGCCTGCCGCTTGCCCCAGGGGATGTAGGCCGCCGGGATGCACTTGGCCCCGGTGTCGCTGACGCGCACGCACCCGGCAAAGGGATCGCCGCCCTCGGGCAGCTCCCAGGTCCAGCTGTGCTCGTCGGAGCTGGTCTCCCTGGCCCAGGTGATGCTCGCCGTGCCCTGGCGGTTGCCGTGCCCGTCCGGCGCATCCGACCGGATGGCGACGCTCAGGCCGGGCCAGACCGCCTCGGCCACGGCTCCGGGCTCGGGCAGGCGTCCCTCGGCCCACAGATGGATGAGCGCCTGGGCCAGGATGGTTTCCGAGCTCTCGCGCCGCGGCCGGACCTCGTGGTTCCACAGGTCGTGCCCGCTGCCCAGGGCCGGGTCGTTGCTGCTGGCCTGCCCGATGTAGGAGAGCAAGAGCGGCTCCAGGTCCTCCAGGCCGGTGCGCAGGGCCAGCTGCATGGCGCGCAGGGCGAAGGTCAGCGCGTTCAGGGGCTCGATGCGCCCCAGGTCGTCGAAGAACCAGGCGCAGCTGGCGAAGGATGAGAGCGCCCATTTCTCCATGGTCAAGAGCTTCCAGGCCGTGTCGCGCTGCTGGGGCGAAAGCCCGGGCCGCAGCTGCGCCGCTGCGAAGTCTTTGGCCGTCTCCAGCCCGGAGAGCACGCGGCCATAGCCGACGAGGGCCTCCTCCGGCGCGCGGAAAAGCGTTGCGCCCAGGGACAGGAAATGCTTGTCCAGCCGCAACTTCACCGCGTTCAGGCCGTCGCGCAGGGGGCCGCGCCAGCTCTGGTTCCAGCCCGGCTTGTGCTCGGTTGCGCAGCCGCAGTCCGCGCGCCAGCGCTCCACGCCGTGGGCGCAGCTCCAGGAGCTGTTCTCGTGGATGCGCGCGCGCCGCGTGGGCGGGTTCTCCGCCAGATAGGCCGCGTAGTTGGTCAGCTCCACGTTTTGCTCGCCAGCGCGGGCCTGGGACAGGGCGAAGGCCAGGGCCATCTCGCCGAACTTGAAGTGGTGGCCGTAGGTCTCGCCGTCCGTGGCCAGGGCCAGCAGGCCGCGTCCGCCATTCTGCCCGGCAATGCCCGAAAGCCGCCCCCAGAACAGGTCGCCGTGGCGTAGCAGCCCTTCGAAGGCCACGGCCTGGGAGAGCGGGCCGTCGTAGAAATATACCGCGATGCTGCGGCCTTCCGGCAGCTCCACGCGGTAGGGCTCGCGGATGTTCAGGTTGGCCTCGCTTGCGGGCGTCCAGTTGTCCTGGCCCACATCGGCGATTTGGCGCGCCTGGCGCGGGGCGAGGATGGTGAAGCGCACGCCCGCCTGGGCCAGCAGGTCCAGGGTGCGCGTGTCCACAGCGGCCTCGGAGAGCCACATGCCCTCGGCTGGGCGCTTGAACCGGGCCTCGAAGTCGGCGAGCGCCCAGGCGATCTCGGCGCGCTTGTCCAGGTCCGTGGCCAGCGGCATGATGACGTGGTGGTAGATCTGGGCGATGGCGTTGCCGTGGCCCAGGCGCTCCAGGCTCAAGCGGTCGCCTTCCAGTATCCTGGCGTAGACGTCCGGGGCCATGCGTTCCATCCAGGTCAAGAGCGTTGGCCCGAAATTGAAGCTCATGTACTCGAAGCAGTTCATGACTTCGATGATGCGGCCAGCGCCGTCCAAGCGCCTGGCCCAGGCAAGGGGGGCGTAGCTTTCGGCGCAGATGCGCTCGTTCCAGTGGGTGGCGGGCGCGGCGCTGCCCTCGGGGAAGATGGTGTCCATCCAGGGGTCCTCCCTGGGCGGCTGATAGAAATGTCCGTGAATGCAGAGCTTCTTCCCGTTCATCGGGGCGTCCCCTTTCCTGCTGGTTGTTCCCGGGTAGTGCTCTCCTACCCCGCCGCGCCGTCCGGGGCAAGGGGCGGCCCCACGGCGCTGGCTTGAGGGTTCTTGCGTCCTTCGGGTCGACAACGCCTGATTTCCCGGCTACGTGTATCGCATATCCGAACCAGTTCCGCACACCGCCACGGAGGCCGCCTTGATGCAGACCATCTGGATGACGACCCGCAGTCCACGCAGCCTGCTTTTTCCAATGCCGTCCCGGGCGCTGCTGGCCGCCCTGTTGTTGACTGTGGCGTGTCTGTGCGACGCCCGTGCCGCTGGCGTGGAGACCGTCGGCCATGTGAGCCGGGCGCAGGGCGTGTCCTTCGCCGTGCAGGGCCAGGTGTTGCGCGCACTGGAGCCCAATGCGCTCATCGGCCGCAAGGACGTGCTCAAGACCGGGCCGAGTTCGCGGCTGGAGATCACCCTGCTCGACGAGACCACGCTCACCCTCGGGGCGGATACGGTGTTCAGCGTGGAGCGTTATGACCTCGGCCGCAGCGAGGGCGGCGTGCTGCTGCGGCTGGCCAAGGGCGCGTTCCGGGTGGCCACGGGCGGCATGGAGGCCACGCGCGAGGGACCATTTGAGGTCTCAACGCCGCTGGGGATCATCGGCATCCGCGGCACGGACTTCTGGGGCGGTTTTTTGGCCGAGAGCGAGCTCAGCGTGCTGCTGCTCTCTGGCAAGGGCGTGTATGTGGTCAATGATGGCGGGAGGATGGAGATTGTGCGGCCCATGGAGGGCTTGACCCTTCGCTCGCTCGCCACGCCGCCCCCGGCTCCCTCCCTGTGGAGCCCGGACAGGCGCGCGCGCGCTTTGCGCACCGTGGCGTTTGACGAGTAGCGCGTAGCGCTTCAAGATTCCCGAAGCAAAAGTGCCGGGTCCGAGCATTAACTCGGACCCGGCACTTTTGCGCAGGGGGAAGTCCAAAGAGTTCCGTTCGCGCTAAGATCCGGCTCTTTCTCCGCCGGAGGCCATTGCGAGGATCTCCTCCACCAACAGCGGCATTCCGCGCGAGGGCTCGGCCTTGAGCGAGAGCGCGCCCTTGGGGCATTTGCTCACGCAGGCTCCGCAGCCCATGCAGCGCGCGGCCTTGATCTGCAGGGCGCGGTCGCGGGCCTTGAGCGCCCCGAACTGGCAGAACTGCGCGCAGTTGCCGCAGCCCACGCAGGCCTGTGCGTCCACCTGGACCACGTAGCCGGAGGGGGCCAGCATGCCCACGCCGTTCTTCTGGGCGGCCATGGCCGCGCAGCAGCAGGAGCAGCAGTTGCAGATGGCGTAGAAGCGGCCCAGCACCAGGTCCTTGAAGAAGGCGTGGTGCACATGCCCGCGTGCGTTCTCGGCCTTGAGGATGGCGACCGCCTCGTCCGGGGTCACGCGCCGGGCGCGCTTGCCGTTGTGCTCCATGACCATGCTGGCGAAGGGTTCGCCCATGACCATGCACACGTCCATGGGCGAGCAGGGGTTCTTGCGCGCCGCGCGGCAGGGGCAGTCGAAGACCACGATGTGGTCCGGATTTTTGAGCACGATGTCGCGCGCAAGCTGGTAGGGGACAACGGTCTCCGGCGCGGTGACGGAGACCTCGCGGCCGATCTTGACGAGCTTGACGGCCTCGTCCGTGGGCATGACCTTGCCGTGGTAGGTGTCCGCGAAGCGGATGCCCGTTGCGCTTCTGCTGGCGCGCAGGGCCTTGCGCCGGGCGTCCACGCGGGCGGGGAAGAGGCGGTCCAGCCAGCGGCTCCCCCTGGCCAGAAGCTTGACCAGGGGGTGCTCGCCGGAGAGGATTTTGATGTAGGTGTATGGCCAGCGCAGGTACAGGTAGCCGTGCAGCGTTTTGCCCAGGGTGAAGCCCGGCAGCCTGTCCGCCTCCTCGAAGAAGCGGCGGGCCGAGGGTTTCAGCAAAAGGCGCAGCGGGTTCATGCCTGGCTCTGTTGTCGGCTACTCGCTCTCGGTCTTGGCCCCGCCGCGCGAGGTGTGGCGCTTCTGGGCGGAGAGCACGGCCTTGCGCAGGCGGATGGACTGCGGGGTGACCTCGACCAACTCGTCCTCGCGGATGAAGTGGATGGCGCGCTCAAGGGTCATGGGCTTCACCGGGGTCAGGGTGCAGGCCTCGTCCTTGCCGGAGGCGCGCATGTTGGTGAGCTTCTTCTCCTTGGAGGGGTTCACGTTGATGTCCACCTCGCGGGTGTGCTCGCCAACGATCATGCCTTCGTAGAGCGGGTCGCCGGGCACGATGAACATCTCGCCGCGCGGCTCCAGGTTGAAGATGCCGTAGGCCACGCCCACGCCGGAACGGTCGGCCACGATGGAGCCGTTGAAGCGGGTGGGGAAGTCGCCGCGATACTCGCCGTAGCCTTCGAGATAGGAGTTCATGATGCCGGTGCCCTTGGTGTCCGTCAAAAACTCGTCGCGGTAGCCGATCAAGCCGCGCGAGGGCACGCTGAACTCGATGCGCACGCGGCCCTTGCCGTTGTTCACCAGGTTCACCATGCGGCCCTTGCGGATGGACAGCTTCTCGGTGACGACGCCCATGAAGGTCTCGTCGCAGTCCACGTACACGCGCTCGATGGGCTCGGTGAGCTTGCCCTGGGCGTCGCGCTTGTAGATGACCTCTGGACGGCCCACGGTGAGCTCAAAGCCCTCGCGGCGCATGGTCTCGATGATGATGGCCATCTGGAACTCGCCGCGGCCCTTCACCAGGAAGCTTTCGCGATCCTCGGTGTCCTCGATGCGGATGGCCACGTTCTGCAGGGCTTCCTTCATCAGGCGTTCGCGGATCTTGTTGCTCTGCACGAACTTGCCCTCGCGCCCGGCCAGCGGCGAGGTGTTGATGCCGAAGCGCATGCTCACGGTGGGCTCGTCCACGGTGATGCGCGGCAGGGCCATCGGATTCTCGCGGGTGCAGATGGTGTCGCCGATGTGCACGTCGTCGATGCCCGCCAGCACGGCGATGTCGCCCGGGGTGGCCTCGTCCGCGTTGGCCAGTTGCACGCCGTCGTACACCTGCAGCTTGGTCACCCGGAGGGGCCTGGCCGCGCCGTCCTCGCCGATGCAGGCCATGTTGTCCGAGGACTTGACCGTTCCGTTGACCACCTTGCCGATGGCCAGACGGCCGAGATAGTCGGAGTAGCCCAGATCGCAGACGATCATCTGGAAGGGGGCGTCGGGGTCGTAGGCGGGGGCGGGGATGTTCTCGATGATGGCGTCGAACACCGGGTGCAGGTTTTCGCCGCGGCCCTCCAGAGTCGTCTGGGCGATGCCCTCGCGGCCGATGGCGTAGAGCACCGGGAACTCAAGCTGGTGCTCGTCCGCGCCCAGGTCGATGAACAGGTCATAGACTTCGTTGAGGACTTCCTCCGGCCTTGCGTCGGCGCGGTCGATCTTGTTCACGATGACGATGATCGGCAGGCCGCCGTCCAGCGCCTTCTTGAGCACGAAGCGCGTCTGGGGCAGGGGGCCTTCGCTGGCGTCCACCAGCAGGATGGCGCCGCCGGCCATGGCCAGGGAGCGCTCCACCTCGCCGCCGAAGTCGGCGTGGCCCGGGGTGTCGATGATGTTGATCTTGACGCCCTTCCAGCGGACCGAGCAGTTCTTGGCGGCGATGGTGATGCCGCGCTCGCGTTCCAGGTCCATGTTGTCCATGACGCGATCGCTGACCTGCTGGTTCTCTCGGAACACGCCGCTCTGGCGGAAGAGGCCGTCCACGAGGGTGGTCTTGCCGTGGTCGACGTGGGCGATGATGGCGATGTTGCGCAGCAGGTCATTGCGAGCGGTATTCTTCATGCGGGAAATTTCCTTTGGGGGACGTTACGTGGTGGCGAAAGTGGAGCGGCAATACAGTAACCGGACAGGGACAGGGTGGCAACGGCCAGACGGCGCATTCTCAGGGCGTGTGCGGGAGCGGTGCGGCCGTGCCTGGCGGAATTGAAAAACCCCGTCCCGCGGGCACGGGACGGGGCGACTTGGGCCGGGGGTGTTTCTTCGCCGGCGTTCCGCAGCGCTTAGTAGTTGCTGCGGGGGCGGGGCTGACGCTCCTGGGCCTCGTTGACCCGAAGCGCGCGGCCGCCGACTTCCTTGCCGTTCAGGGCCTCAATGGCCTCAATGGCGGAGGCGTCGTCCATCTCCACGAAGCCGAAGCCACGGAAGCGGCCGGTCTCGCGGTCATTGATGAACTTGACGGACAGGACTTCGCCGTACTGGCCGAAGAGGCTGTGAAGGTCTTCCTCGGAGGCGCTGAAAGGAATGTTGCCGACGTAAATGGACTTAGGCATAAAATCTAAACTCCTGAAATAATTCTAAAAGTTTCCATCGCTTGTCTGTCCGGAGCACAGGCGTCCGGCCCTTTGCGATAATAGAAGCGTAGCTTTGAGCCGCATCTTTTGTGATGTCAAGGAAAAAATGTGGTTCGTTCCTTGCATCGGCTTTTTCACGATTTGCTTCTGGACGAATCGTCCCGCCTGATAAGGGGGACGGTTCATGCGTATCCGCCATGTTCGCGCAGCGCGCAGCCCGGCTTGGGAGAGCCGGGCCTTGGCGGAGGCCCTGGGAGGGGAGACGTGAACCCACGTCCGCACGGAGGCTTCAATGAATTGCATCAGGTTCGTCATTTTGTTGGCATTGCTCGCCCTTGCCGGGTGCGCGTATCTGCCTGTGGGAGAATCCCAGCGCCTGCACTCCGAGGCGCCAAAGCACTCCCCCGGGCAACTGGCGCAAGGCAAGGATGCGCCACAGTTGAAGTCCACCAGGCTTCCCGGCCAGGTCGACCCGAAGATCAAGCCGTACTCCGTCATGGGCAAGACCTACTGGCCCGTGCAATCCGCCCTGGGCTTCCAGGAGGAAGGCTATGCCTCGTGGTACGGCATCGATTTTCACGGCAAGAAGACCGCCACGGGCGAGGTGTACGACATGTTCAGCATTTCCGCCGCGCACAAGACGCTGCCCCTGGGCACCAAGGTTCGGGTGACCAACCTGGAGAACGGGCGCGAGCTTGAGCTTGTGGTGAACGACCGCGGCCCCTTTGTGGACGGGCGCATCATCGATCTCTCCTATGCCTCGGCCCGGCTGCTCGGCATGGCCGACAACGGCCTGGCCCGCGTGCGGGTGGTCGGCGTGGAGGAAAATCCGGTGCTGGCCAACGCCCGGGGCAAGGGCGTGGCCGTGGCCTCGGCCCAGCCCGCACCCCGCAAGTCCAAGGCCGTTTTTGTGGAACGGGACATCAACGACGGCCCGATGAGCGCGCAGCCGACTCGCGTGGCGCAGAGCCGCCCGGTTCAGGACCAGGCTCCGGTGGTGGCCGCCAAGGCGCGGACCGTGGAGCGGCAGGCTCAAGCCCAGCAGGCCTCGCTCCAGCAGCAGGGCGCGAGCTTCTGCGTTCAGGTGGGCGCCTTCTCGCAGGATGAAAACGCCCGCAGGGTCAAGGATCGGTTGGTGCAGTCAGGCTTCCGGGGAGCCAAGGTCGAGCGCGCCGTGCGCGGTGGTCGCGAGCTTTCCGTGGTCAAGGCGGGCTCCTTCAGCGCACGCGAGCAGGCGGAAGAGGTGCTGCGCGCGGTGCAGGGCGAGTTCCCGGCCAGCTTCATCAGCTCCGGCGCCTAGGCGAAGCGACTTTCGCGTGAGGACGTGGAGGGGCGTTGGCGAATCAGCCGACGCCCCTTTTTCTCCTGTTCGCTCGACGCCTTTGCCGCCGGGCGGCGCAAAGCCTTGCACGAGCTGTCGGCTTAGGCTATTGCGGGAGCACGTGTCATGGAACGGATTTGCAGGTCTGGTCGGCCCCCAACGCAAACGGAGGTGCACGCCATGTCGCAGAAGAGCTATGAGGTCAACGGCGTGCCCCTGGACGGCATCCGCAACCGGAACGAGGAGCGGGTGGTCAAGCTCATGCCCAAGGTCCTTGGGGAATACCTCGACTACAAGCCCAGCTACCTGGACATCCAGGACATCTACGCGCTCACGCTGAACAATCTTCCCCCGCGCTACAAGCAGAGCGGCTCCATCATCATCCGCGAGCCGGTGAGCGACGAGGAGATCATGCGCGAGCTGCGCCAGGCCATCAACAAGGTGGAGATGGCGCCCACCAGCAAGAACGAAGGGTAGCGGCTTCAGCCAGCGGCCTTGGCCTCTTCCCAGAGGCGGTTCTTGTCGTCCATGCCCATCTCCAGCAGGTCCAGCCCGCGCGTCCGGGCCAGTTCCTCCATGCGTTTGTAGCGTGCCAGGAACTTCAGGTTGGCGCGGTCCAGCGCCGCGTTGGACTTGATGCCCTTCCTGCGGCCCAGCTCCACAAGGGTGAACAGCGCGTCGCCGAATTCCTCCTCCATGCGCTCGGGGTTGCCGTCTGCGCAGGCCTCTTCAAACTCCTTCCATTCGGCGTCGAACTGGGCGCGGGCGTCCGCCTCGCTGGCCCAGGTGAAGTTCAGCCGCGCGGCCTTGGCGTGGATGCGGTAGGCCTTCAAGAGCGGCGGCAGGCCCTCGGGCAGGGTGTCGAAGGCCCCGTTCTCCTTGCCGTTGCCGCTCTTTTCCCCGCGCTTGATGCGCTCCCAGTTGCGCAGCAGCTCCTCCTGATCGGCCACCACAGTGTCGCCGAACACGTGCGGGTGGCGGCGGATCATCTTGGCCGCGTTCTGGGCCACCACGTCCTCAAGGCTGAACTGCCCGGCGCGCTGGGCCAGGGTGATCTGGAACAGCAGCAGGAAGAGCACGTCTCCCAACTCCTCGCAGGCCTCGGCCTGGTCGTCGGAGCGGATGGCCGACACAAGCTCGAAGGCCTCCTCGATGACATAGTCGCAGAGGCTCTTGGGCGTCTGCTTCTGGTCCCAGGGGCAGCCGCCGGGGGCCAAAAGCGCGTCGATGACTTCCTGAATCCTGGCAATGCTTGCGCTGTCCGAACTCACGATCGGTCTCCTTGTGCTCGTCCTGTCCCAGGCGGGTCTCCGGGCAAGACTGTGGCTAAATGTCGATTTTCTCTTTTGACTTGTTCTTCTGCTGCTGGATGGGCTTGCGCTTCGGCAGTGGCGGCGGGGCTGGCCGGGGCAGGGTGAAGCCGCCTTCCTCCAGGGTCTCGCGGATGGGGGCCGGGGTGAAGTTGGCCAGCAGCACCAGGGCCGGTTCGGTTTTCTGGGCGAAGACGGAGCGCCGCACCGCGCTGGTCCCGGGCAGCACGGCCTTCAGGAGCAGGAGCAGCACCAGGGAGAGCAGAAGCCCCTCGACCGCGCCGAAAGCGGCGCCCGCGGCCTTGTCCACCACGGTGAGCATGGTCACCTTGAGCATGTTCTGGAGGAAACGCACCAGGAACCACAGAGCCACCAGGGTGCCGATGAAGGTGATGAGGTAGCTCAAGGCCTGCACTGTGTTCTGGTCGGCCACGTAGACCTTGAGGTGCGGCACGAAGATGCCGTGCAGCTGCGAGGCCATGAAGAGCCCGATGAACACCGAACTCAAGGACACGGCCTCCTGGATGAGCCCCCGGCGGAAGCCCCGGAAGCCCACCAGGCCGATGATCGCGATGATGATGATGTCCAGGGAGTTCATAGTCCCTCGCCGTTGTGTGATCGTCCGGCCGCACGGCTGCGCCGTGGCCCTTGTGGCCGAAATACCTAGCAGACCCCGGCGTGAAAGGGAAGTGCCCCGCTTCTCCGGCTGGGCCAGGCGGTTGTGCTGGCCGGGATTTTCAGGTAAGCACCCCGGCTATCAGATCATCGGCGCATGCGTTGCGCATGCCGGGGGAGCGTTGGTATCATGCGGTTGATTGAAACCGGGCTGCCGGGGCTTGCGCTTCTGGAGCCCAAGGTGTTCCGCGATGAGCGCGGCTTCTTCCTCGAATCCTACAGCGAGGCGGCCTTCGATTCCCTGGGCATCCGCGCTCGCTTTGTCCAGGACAACCACGCCTATTCCAAGCAGGCGGGCGTGCTGCGCGGGCTGCATTTCCAGAGGCCGCCCTTTGCCCAGGCCAAGCTGGTGTGGGTGGTGCGCGGCAGCGTGCTGGACGTCGCGCTGGATCTGCGCCGCGACTCGCCGACCTTCGGGCGGCACTTCTCGGTCGAGCTTTCGGCGGAGAACATGAAGCGGCTGTTCATTCCGCGCGGGTTTGCCCACGGCTATGCGACCCTGGAGCCGGACACGGAATTCCTCTACAAGGTCGATGCGCCCTTCTCGCCGCAGGCCGATGCCGGGATTTTGTGGAACGACCCTGACCTCGGCATCAGCTGGCCCGTGGCCGAGCCCGTGCTTTCCCCAAAGGACAGGCTGCTGCCGCGCCTCAGGGACTTCGATTCGCCCTTTGTCTGCGATCCGCCCCTTGGCGGCGGAGTCGCGTAAGCCACGCGGGAGCATATATGCCGAAGAAACGCAGCGCAGCCCCAAGGCCAGCAGGTCCCGCCCGGCACGCAGTCATCCTGGCCGGCGGCTCGGGCACGCGGCTCTGGCCCCTTTCGCGCAATCTGTTCCCCAAACAGTTGCTTGCCCTGAACGGCGAGGAGACCCTGCTGCAGCAGACCGTGCGCCGGGTGCTCACGGCCTTTGCCCCGGAGAACGTCTGGGTGGTGACCAACGAGGAGCACGTGTTCGAGGTGCGCAGCCAGCTGAAGCAGCTGGACCCCGCCCTTGACGCGCGCGTGCTGGCCGAGCCGTTGGCGCGCAACACCCTGCCCGCCATCCTGCTCGCCCTTGACCGCATCGTGCCCCTGGGGGACCAGACCGCTGGCGGGCCGGGCGGCGAGGGGCTTGTGGCCGTGTTCCCCTCGGACCACCTGCTGCAGGATCTGGAGGGCTTCAGGAGCTCCCTGGACCAGGCCATGGGCCTGGCCGCGCGCGGGCTGTTCGTCACCTTCGGCGTGCTGCCGCGCAAGCCGGAGACCGGCTACGGCTACATCGCCAGGGGCGCCCGGCTGGAAGAGGGCGCCTACGAGGTGGAGAGCTTCATCGAGAAGCCGCAGCTGGAAAGGGCTGTGGAGTTCCTCAAGAGCGGCCGCCACTACTGGAACAGCGGCGTGTTCGTGTTCCGGGCCAAGGAGTTCCTGGACGCCACGGCGGCGCATGCGCCAGAGCTATGGAACTGGTGGTCCGCCCGGAGCGAAACGCCCCTCACCGCGGGCTACGGGGCCTTGCCGAATCTTTCCATCGATTACGGAATCGCCGAAAAGATCCAGAACCTCGCGGTGGTGGAGGCCCGCTTCGACTGGGACGACCTGGGCAACTGGGAGGCCATTTACCGGCTCGGCATCAAGGACGGGCACGGCAATGTCATCCAGGGCGACGTGCTGGCCATGGATTGCACGAACTGCCTGCTTATTTCCAAAGGCGGCAAGCTGGCCGTGGTCGGCCTCAAGGGCATGATCATGATCCAGACCCGCGACGCCACTCTCACCTGTCCGCTGACGGATGTGCAGCGGGTGAAGGAGGTGGTGGCGCTCCTGAAGTCGCAGGGCAGCCAGCTGGTGGAGAGCCACATGACCGTGAAGCGGCCCTGGGGCAGCTACTCCGTGCTGGAGGAAGGCCAGCATTACAAGATCAAGCGCATCGAGGTGCTGCCGGGAGCGCGTCTGAGCCTGCAGATGCACCACCACAGGAGCGAGCATTGGGTGGTTGTTTCCGGAACGGCCCTGGTCGAGATCGGCGGGGTGGAGCGTCTGTTGGTGGAGAATCAGGCGGTCGATATCGCCAAGGCCACCTCGCATCGGCTCGCCAACCCGGGCAAGGTTCCCCTTGAGATCATAGAGATTCAAAGTGGCCCGTACTTGGAAGAGGACGATATCGTACGCTTTGACGATGTTTATGGGCGGGTGAAAAACGAGAACACGTGAATTTTTTCATAAGCCCTTGACACGCCAGAGCGTGGTCCTTTATGGAAATGCAGTTTTCCGTGGCGAAATTTGACCAGAAACTACAGGAGCGATGGGGCGAGGTTATGGAGGAAAAGAAACAGTGCAAGGGGTGTGGAGGGGCTTTGCCCTTCGTGATCGGCTTCGTGGCCGCAGTGATCGCAGGCTGGGTTCTCTTCCCTGACTTGATTTACAGCAAGAAGACCCAGCCTATCCGCTTCAGCCACAAGATCCACCAGGAACAGGGCATGGATTGCGCGAGCTGTCACAGCTTCCGCGAGGATGGCTCCTATGCGGGCATTCCCACCAACGAGAAGTGCATGGAGTGCCATGCCGACGTTATTGGCAGCGATCCGGCCGAGGTGGAGTACGTCGAGAAGTTTGCCAAGACGGGCAAGGAAGTTCCCTGGCTCATCTACCAGTATCAGCCCGACAACGTGTATTTCAGCCACAAGGCGCATGAGTCCTTCGAGTGTACGTCCTGCCACCCCGATATGGGCAAGAATGACACTCCGCCGGTCTACTATGAAAACAGGCTGTCCGGGTACAGCAAGCAGACCATGAAGATGTGGCAGTGTGAGCGCTGCCATGCCGAAAACGGCGTCAGCAACGCCTGTCACGTCTGCCACAAGTAAAAGAGGGGTGCGTAAGATGGGTTTGGATCGCAGAGGATTCGTTAAAATCGTCATGGGGGGCGTTGCGGGCACCCTGTTCACGCCTGTCATTTGGCAGAGCCTGGACGATGTGTCCATCTGGTCCCAGAACTGGGGCTGGATTCCTCGCCTGAACAAGGGCGAGGAGAAATCCAAGGCCGCTTTGAGTAAACTTTGCCCCGCCGGTTGCGCCGTGAAGGTGAAAACCGTTGGCGGGCTGCCTTTTGCTGTTGCCGGCAATGCCGCCAACCCCATGAGCAAGGGCGGCGTGTGCCCCATTTGCGCGGGTGGCGCCCAGCTCATGTACAGCCCGGCGCGCGTCAAGGCGCCCATGAAAAAGGTTGGCGAGGGCAAGTACGAGGAAATCAAGTGGGAAGACGCCGAGTCGCTTCTCGTTGAAAAGCTGACCCCGCTCAAGGGCCAGGACGGCAAGATCGCCGCCATCAGCGGCGACGAGACCGGCACCGCGGGCGAAGTGTTGAGCGCCATGCTGGCCGGACTCGGCAGCAACGGCTTCTATGTCATGCCCGGCGAGATGTTCACCGCCACCAAGGGCGTGAAGCTCATGGGCGGCAGCGGCCAGCCCGGCTTCGACATCGAGGGCGCGGACCTGGTGCTCATGATCGGCGCGGACGCGCTGGATTCCTGGGGCGCCACCGTGGCCAACCAGAAGGCCTTCGCCGCCACCCGCCCCTCCGGCGGAACGGCCACCGCACAGTACATCTACGCCGGACCGGTGCTGAACAACACCGCCAGCGTCTGCGACAAGTGGCTGGCAGTGCCGCCCACCGCCACGGCCACCTTCAGCCTGGCCCTGGCCAACGCCCTCATCGAGGCCGGCGCGGTTTCCGCCGCCGCCGACTTCGGCGACTACAAGGCCCTGGCCGCCAAGGCCGCGAGCGCCTTTGAGGCCTCCACCGGACTGAAGGCCGACGTCCTGAAGGACCTCGTGGCCAAGATCAAGGCCGCCAAGGCCCCGCTCGTCGTGCCCGGAGCCTCCTTCGGCCAGGGCGCTGGCGCGCTGGACTTCGTGGCCGCCGCCTCCCTGAACGTGCTGCTCGGCCGCGTTGGCCAGAGCGGCGGCATGACCCTGCTGGGCTCCGCGCCCAAGGCCATCGCCTCCGCGGCTGACCGCGACGCCGCCAAGGACGCCGCGAGCTTCCTGGCCGAGGTCGCAACCGGCAAGGCCACCCCGGGCGCGCTTCTGATCTACGAAGCCAACCCGGCCTTCGCCCTGCCCCAGGCCACCGAGATGGCCAAGGCCATGGGCAACATCGCCTTCAAGGTGAGCTTCAGCACCTACCTGGACGAGACCGCGGCCCTGGCCGACCTCGTCCTGCCCGCGCCGCATCCCTATGAGCGTCACGACGACGCCATGAACCCCTACGGCGTGGCCAAGGCCACCTACCTGGCGGGCAAGCCCGTCGTGGCCAAGCCCGTGCACGACTGCAAGGATCCCGTGGACGTGCTGCTGGCCGCCGCCGGCAAGCTCGGCCTGTCCCTTGGATTCGAGACCTACGCCGATGTCATCAAGGCCAAGGCGGCCGCCCTGGGCGCTGATTACGACGCCCTGACCGCTGGCGGCATCTGGAACGGCGAGCTCAAGGGCGGCGCCCTGAGCCTGGGCGCTGCCGCCCTGGCCAAGGTTGCTCCCGCCGCATTGGCCGAGAAGACCGTGGCCCTGGCCCCGGTGACCCGCCTGGCCTACGGCACCGCCTCCCTGGCCACTCCGCCCGCCAACCTCATCAACGTGCGCGACACCGAGCTCAAGGGCACGGACCTCTTCGTGCAGATGAATGGCGCCACGGCCAAGAAGCTGGGCGTTGCCAACGGCAACAAGGTCAAGCTCTCCGGCGCTGGCAGCGAAGTGAAGGCTCTGGTGCATGTGAACGAAGGCGTGGCCGCCGATACGGCCGCCGTGCTTCTTGGCTTTGGCCGCAGCGCTTGGGACGAGTTCACCAAGGGCAAGGGCGATAACGTCTACAAGATACTCACGGTGAGCGACGAAGCAGGCACTGGCCTGAAGGTGTGGGCTGGCTCCACCGTCACCGTCGCCAAGGTCTAGGGGGGCACCGATGAAAGCCAAAGAATTCAACATTAAGTGGGGCATGGTCATCGACCTGGACAAGTGCACGGGCTGCGGCGCGTGCATGACTGCCTGCCAGGTTGAGAACAACATCGCCCCCATGGTCGACGCATCGAACAAGCTGCGCACCTTGAGCTGGATGCTCGTCTTCGAGCTTTCCAACAAGAAGGCCGCGCCGGATGCCGAGATCGCCTACCTGCCTCGTCCCTGCATGCAGTGCGGCAACCCCGCCTGCGTGCCCGTGTGCCCGGTCGTGGCCACGGACAAGAACGAGGAGGGCGGCATCGTCAGCCAGATCTACCCGCGTTGCATCGGCTGCCGGTACTGCATGGCCGCCTGCCCCTACCATGCCCGCTACTTCAACTGGGAAGACCCCATCTTCCCGAAGGGCATGGAGAAGGCGCTTTCGCCCAACACCTCCACCCGTCCTCGCGGTGTGGTCGAGAAGTGCAACTTCTGCCATTCGCGCCTGATGAAGGCCAAGGACAACGCCCGCCAGAACGGCGGCAACCCCGAGGCTCTGCCGGACGGCGCGTACATGCCCAGCTGTGCGGAAGTGTGCCCCACCGGCGCCATCACCTTCGGCGACATCAAGAATCCGGAGCACAAGGTGCATGCGCTGGCCAAGAGCGAACACTCCTTCCGTCTGCTTGAGAAGCTGGGCCTTGAGCCCCAGGTGTATTACATGACGAAGCGCGAGTGGGTGCGCAAACTGGGCGATAACTACGCCGCCACCGGCAAGGCCGGGGCTGAAAAGAAGCATTCCTAGGGGGCGCAAATGGATAGAGCACTCTTTCCCGATGGTGTGGAGCGCTGCTCCTTCGGCAAATTCGCGCTGTGGATGGGTTTCATCACTGCGTTCTTCCTGTTCGGCCTGTATGCGATGCTCTTGATTTTCGCCAAGGGCATCGTTGTGACCGGACTGGACAACTACTTCGGATTCGGCTTGTGGATCACCTTCGACCTGGCGGTCATCGCCTTGGGCGCGGGCGCGTTCTTCACCGGATTCCTCAAGTACATCCTGAAAATCGACCAGCTTAAAAACATCATCAACCTGACGGTCATCGTCGGGTTCATCTGCTACTCGGGCGCCATGCTCGTGCTCACCATGGACATCGGCCAGCCGATCCGCGCATGGTTCGGCTACTGGCACCCCAATGTCCACTCCATGCTGACGGAAGTCATCTTCTGCATCACCTGCTACTGCCTGGTGCTCGTCATCGAGTTCGTGCCCCTGATCCTGGAGCAGAAGCAGCTGAACAAGATTCCCTTCCTGCATCATCTTGCCCACAACATGCACGTGAACATGGCGCTCTTCGCCGGCATCGGCGCGTTCCTGTCCACGTTCCACCAGGGCTCCCTGGGCGGCATGTACGGCGTGTTGATCGGCCGTCCCTACGCCTTCCGCGAGGGCTTCTTCATCTGGCCCTGGACGTTCTTCCTGTTCGTCCTGTCCGCTGTCGGCTGCGGCCCCATCTTCACCGTGCTGTGCTGCACCTTCATGGAGAAGCTCACCGGCCGCAAGCTGGTGGACTTCAAGACCAAGGCCCTCATGGGCAAGATCGCCGGCACCATGCTCACCGTGTACATCTTCTTCAAGATCCTGGACACCTGGGCCTGGGCCAACAACTACCTGCCCAGCATCGGCATGACCTTTGACCAGATGTTCTACGGCGTCATCTACGGCAAGTGGCTGATGTTCACCGAGATCATCCTCTGCGGTCTGGTCCCGGCCATCATGCTCATCACCCCGAGCATCCGCAACAACCCGACCCTGCTGTACACCGCGGGCATCCTGGACTGCATCGGCGTGTGCCTGAACCGCTACCTGTTCACGGTGCAGGCCATCGCCATCCCGGTCATGCCTTTCGACTCCTGGCAGTTCTACGCCCCCAACTGGGCGGAGTGGGCCACCAGTGGCATGATCGTTGCCTACGGCTTCCTGGTCATGAGCCTGTCGTACCGCTACCTGCCCGTGTTCCCCCAGGAGCGCGCGCTGAACAAGTAGCCCTCCGTTTCCCGTGATTCCAAGAGCCCGGCCGCAAGGTCGGGCTCTTTTTTGTGCCTGAGACCTGACGATACATTGCCATGCGTACCGCGCCGTCCCAGTGTCGGCATGTCCCTTGGATTTGCGGACCTTACACCCGCTTCACCCGGTATCGCCCCTGTCAACCGCGTCCAACAGACATCTGCCCTTGTCTTTGCCAAAGTGCGAAGCCCGTTGCGCCGCAAGGAGTTCAACACTCCGCCTTGCCTTTTCCCCAAGCCACCCTGCTGAAGGGACTCTCCCCGGCACGTACCTGCCCAGGCCCACGAAAGCCGAGGCCGGTTTCAAGCGTTAGCTCGAAACCGGCCTTGGCCTTTACCTGGGAGACGAAGGGGAGCGTTGCACGTCTCGACGCGGTCGCCCCAGGGGCAGCCAAGCCCCTGTCCGCTACTCGTCGCCGTCTTTTTTCTCACTCCTCACGGGCCCAAGGATGTCCCGCAGCCCCTGGCGCAGGTCCGCCAGGGACTTGATGTCGCGGGCGCGCAGAAGCTCCCAGGCCTGCTTCAGCCACTGCCTGGCCTGCGCGATGCGCTCGCGGCAGGCCTCGTGCCGGGCCTGGAGTCGCTCGGTCTGGCGCACGTACCAGCCGGAGCGCGAAAGGGCCGCATGGAGCCGCAGCAGTAAGCGTTCCAGCAGCCCGCCGAGCTGGAGCATGCGCGGGTGGGACCTGATGTGCCGACCGAGCCCGGACAGTCCCTTGGCCTTCATGAACTTATTAAAGTCGTCCATGTAGGTGTAGTAGACCGGGGTGAGGTACAGGGTGACGATTTGGGAGAGCACAAGGCCGCCCACGACCACCAGGCCAAGGGGGCGCCTGGCCTCCGCGCCCACGCCGATGCCCAGGGCGATGGGCAGTGCGCCCATGATGGCGGCGAGCGTGGTCATCATGATGGGCCGGAAGCGCACGATGCAGCCCTCGAAGGCGGCCTCGGCCGGGCTCATGCCCCGCTTTTCGGCCTCGATGGCGAAGTCCACAACCATGATGGCGTTCTTCTTGACGATGCCGATGAGCATGATGATGCCGACAAAACCGTACAGGTGCAGCTGCTGCCGGAACACGAGCAGCGTGAGCAGGCCGCCCATGGCGGCGGAGGGCAGGCCGGAGAGGATGGTCAGGGGGTGGATGAAGCTTTCGTAGAGGCAGCCCAGGATGATGTAGATGACCACGATGGCCACGAGGAGCAGGAAGCCCGCCGTGCCCATGGAGCCCTTGAAGGAGCTGGCCGTGCCCTCGAAGTTGGCGTTCACCGTGTCCGGGAGTTTCTGGTGCGCGATGTTCTGGACCTCGGCCATGGCCTGGTTCAGGGCCACGCCCGGGGCCAGGTCGAAGGAGATGGTCACCGCGGGCAGCTGCCCGGAGTGGTTCACGGTCATGGGGCCGGTGCCCTCGGTCACGTCCACCAGGGCGTCCAGGCGCACCAGCTTGCCGGACTTGGAGTGCACATGCAAAAGCGACAGGGCGAGCGGGTCCTGGCGGTACTCGGGCAGCAGCTCCAAGATGACCTTGTAGGAGTCGTTCTCGGAATAGATTGTGGAGATCTGCCGGGAGCCGTAGGCCGAGTACATGGCGGTCTCGATGGCCTCGGCCGTGACGCCGAGGCTGGAGGCCAGGTCGCGGTTGATGCGCAGGTCCACTTGGGGCGCGTTGACCTGCAGGTCGGTGGTCACCCGCTCAAGCCCGGGCAGCTTGGACAGGGCCGCCACCATCTCGGCCGTGGCCTGGTACAGGGTGTCGGTGTCCGGGCAGAGCAGGGTGAACTGGTAGTTTCCCTTGCTGGGCTTGCCGCTCATGCGGATCATGGGCGGGTTCTGGACAAAGGCCAGCAGGCCGGGCTGCGATTGCAGCTTCGGCTGGAGTCTGCCCAGAATCTCGTCGGTGGTGGAGTCGCGCTTCTCCTTGAGGAAAATGATGGTGTAGCCCTGGTTCGAGGTGTTCACGCCGACCACCTGGATGACGTCGCGGATGTCCTTGTCCGCGAGGATGAGCGGGGTCAGCGCCTTCTGTGATTTGGCCTGGTCCTCGAAGGAGTTGCCCTGCGGGCCTTCCACGATGCCGAAGAGCATGCCCATGTCGTCCTCGGGCAAAAAGCCCTTGGGCACGATGACGAAGAGCGCAATGGTCAGCAAGAGGAGCAGGCCCGAGGCGATCATGGTCAGGCGGCGGTGGTCCAGGGCCAGGTGCAGGGTGCTGCGGTAGAACACGAGCACCCGCTCGAACAGGGGGTCGGAGTGTTCCAGGTGCGCGCCGGGCTTGAGCCAGCGCGAGCAGAGCATGGGCGTGAGCGAGAGCGACACCACGCCGGACACGAGGATGGCGGCGGTGATGACCACGGCGAACTCGTTCAGGATGCGGCCCACGATGCCGGGCATGAACAGGATGGGGATGAACACCACGGCGAGCGAGAGGGTCATGGAGATGATGGTGAAGCCGATCTCCTTGGCCCCGTCCAGGGCGGCCTGCATGGGCGTCTTGCCCATCTCCATGTGGCGCACCACGTTCTCCAGCATGACGATGGCGTCGTCCACCACGAAGCCCACGGCCAGCGTCAGGGCCATGAGCGAGAAGTTGTCCAGGGTGAAGCCCATGAAGTGCATCACCGCGAAGGTGGCGATGATGGAGAAGGGGATGGCCACGGCGGAGATGATGGTGCCGGGGATGTTGCGCAGGAACAAAAAGACCACGAGCACCACCAGCGCCACGGCGAGCATGAGCGTGAACTTCACGTCCTCCACGGACTCGCGGATGGGCTTGCTCTTGTCGAAGAGCTCGAAGAGCTCGATGCTGGCGGGAAGCTGCTTGCGGATGGTCGGCAGCTGCTGGTTGATGCGGTCCACCACCTCGATGGTGTTGCTGCCGGGCTGGCGCTTGATGGCGACCACGAGGTTGCGCTCGTTGTTCAGCCAGGAGCCCTTCTTCTCGGACAGGGTGCTGTCCTTGACCGTGGCCACGTCCTCCAGGCGCACGGGCATTCCGTCCTTGTAGTCCACGATGATCGGGCCGTAGCCCTCGGCCCGCTTGATCTGGCCGTCGGCGTCGATGGTGTAGCTCTTGTGCGGCCCGTCGAGGGTGCCCATGGGCAGGTTGACGTTCTGCGCGGCCACGGCTGCGGCCACGTGGTCCAGGCCGATGCCCAGGGAGGCCAGCTTGCGCGGGTCCGCCTGGATGCGCACCGCGTATTCCTGCTCGCCGTAGATGATGACCTGGGCCACGCCGGGCACCATGGACAGCGTCTGGGTGACGAAGGTCGTGGCGTAGTCGTTGACGGTGGAGAGCGGCAGGGATTTGGACTGGATGGCCAGATACAGGATGGGCGAGTCCGCCGGGTTCACCTTCTCGTAGGTGGGCTCGTCGGTCATGGTGTTGGGCAGGCTGCCGCGCGCCTTGGTGATGGCCGCCTGCACGTCCATGGCCGCCTTGTCGATGTCGCGCTCCAGGTCGAACATCAGCGTGATCTGGGTCAGGCCCTGGCTGCTGGTGGAGCTCATGTTCGAGAGCCCGGAGATGGCCGAGAACTGCCGCTCCAGGGGCGAGGCCACGCTGGAGGACATGGTCTTGGGGCTGGCGCCGGGCAGGGTGGCCGTGACCTGGATGACGGGGAAATCCACCGCAGGCAGATAGCTGACCGGAAGGTTCGTGTAGCTGATCAGGCCGAAGAACAGGAGTCCCAGCATGACCAGAGTGGTCATGACCGGACGGGTGATGAAGAGCTTGGTGTCCATCCGCGCCAGGCCTTACTCGGGCGTGGTGGCGTTGGCTGCGGGGGGCTCCGGGGCGGGCTCGGGCTGTTGCGGCGCAAGCCCCTTCTGCATGGGCCTTGGGGCGACCGGCGCGCCGGGCACAAGGCGCAGGTGCCCCTCGACCACCACGGTTTCGCCAGCGGCCACGCCCTTGTCGATGACCAGGGCGTTGTTCAGGCGGAAACCCACGGTCACCGGGCGCATTTCGGCCTTGCCGTCCTTGACCACGAAGACGAAGGTGCCCTCGGGGCCGGTCTGCACGGCGTTGTCCGGCACCACCACGGAGTCCTTCACGCTCTTGAGCACCAGCCCCACGGTGACGAACTGCCCGGGCCAGAGGCGGCCGTTCGGGTTGTCGAACCGGGCCTTCATGCGCACGGTTCCCGTGCCGGACTCAACCTGGTTGTCCAGAAAGGTCAAAACGCCGGTCTCCGGGTGGTTCTCCATGCCTGGGGTGGCCGCCTGCACGGTGAGCGGGCCGAGGGACATGTGCTTGATGATCTCGCTCAAGTAGCGCTCCGGCAGGGAGAAGCTGACCTCGAGCGGGGTGGTGGTGTTCACCACGGCCAGGATGTCGTCCTTGTCCTTGACGAAGCTGCCCTCCTCGATGAGGGCGGCGCCGATGCGGCCATCGATGGGCGAGGTGATGGTGTTGTACGAGAGGTTCTGCCGGGCAAGGGAGGCGCCGGCTCCGCTGGCGCGCATGGCGTTCTGCGCGCGCTTGGCCGCCGTGGCCTTTTCCTCGTAGGACTCGCGGCTGATGACGCCCTGGTCGGCCAGGATCTTGTAGCGCTGGCGGTCGCGCTCCAGCTGTTCGTAGTCGGCGCGGTCGCGCTGGTGCGTGGCCCCGGCCTGCTGCTCCGAGAATGCGTTCACCGCCGGGTCGATGGTGAACAGCAGCTGCCCGGCCTTGACCAGACTGCCCTCGATGAAGTGCACCTTCTTTATGTGCGCGGCATACTTGCTCTTGATGTTCACGGACACCGAGGCCTTGATGGTGCCCACCGAACTGAGCACAAAGGGCGCGTCCATGAGTTCGGCCTGCGCCGTGACGACCGGAGCCGGGCGTTTGCCCGCGTCCTTTCCCCGCCCGCAACCGCACAGGCCAAGGATTGCGCAGAATGCTGCGCAGAACGCAAGTCTGAATGGGTAGTTATGCACACGCCCCTCCGTAAGGCACGGTTAAAACAGATGTTTAACACGCGTGGTTGCGCCTGGCAAGTGGCGGCAAAAGGGACATTATGTAGCAACTGACCTTGACCATGCGTACCAGGAGAGTCTAAATAGCCGGAGCGCATTACTCCGCCATCGGCGGCGACACCCCCCGCGTTCCGGTCTGGCTCAGCATTCCGGGCGCTTCTGGAGTTTACATGTCATTTATCGAGATCAAGGGACTGCAAAAGTGGTTCGGCAGCTTTCACGTGCTGAAGGGCATCAACGAGACTGTGGAGCGCGGCGAGGTGCTGGTCATCTGCGGGCCGAGCGGTTCGGGAAAGAGCACGCTCATACGCTGCGTCAACCGTCTGGAAGAGTATCAGAAGGGCACCATCCACTTTGACGGGCGCGACATCCATGAGCCCGGCGTGGACGTGAACAGCCTGCGCGCCGAGATCGGCATCGTGTTCCAGCAGTTCAACCTCTATCCGCACCTCTCCGTGCTCAAGAACATCACCCTCGCGCCCACCAAGGTCCGTGGCGTGCCCCGCGCCGAGGCCGAGGAGACCGGCCTGGCCTTGCTCGAGCGCGTGGGCATTCATGACCAGGCCCACAAGTATCCCGCGGAGCTTTCCGGCGGCCAGCAGCAGCGCGTCGCCATCGCCCGCGCCCTGGCCATGAAGCCCAAGGCCATGCTCTTTGACGAGCCCACCAGCGCGCTCGACCCGGAGATGATCGGCGAGGTCCTGAACGTCATGAAGGATCTTGCGAGCGACGGAATGACCATGCTCTGCGTGACGCACGAAATGGGCTTTGCCCGCGAGGTGGCCGACCGCGTCATCTTCATGGACGGAGGGCAAGTGCTTGAGCAGGGGCCGCCTGCCGAGTTCTTCACCAATCCCACCCATGAACGGACGAAGCTGTTTCTCAAGGAGATCCTTTAAGCCCCAGCAACCTGCCAACAGAGGAGAGAGATGTGAAAAAAATCAGCGTACTTTTGGCCCTTGCGCTCACCCTGGCCCTCGGCGTGGGCGCCGCCCAGGCGAGCAAGCTTGACGAGGTGAAGAAGCGCGGCGTGCTCGTGGCCGGCGTCAAGGACGCCACCCCGCCCTTCGGCTTCATTGATGAGAACAAGCAGCTTGTGGGCTTCGAGATCGACCTGCTCAAGGCCATTGCCGCCAAGATGGGCGTGCGCCTTGAACTCAAGCCGGTGACCTCCTCCACGCGCATCCCTCTGCTCACCCAGGGCTCCGTGGACATCGTGGCCGCCACCATGACCCACAAGATGGAACGTGAGAGCCAGGTCGACTTCTCCATCACCTATTTCATGGACGGCCAGTCCCTGCTGGTCAAGAAGGGCAGCCCGGTCAAGAGCGTGAAGGACCTGAGCGGCAAGAAGGTCGGCACGGCCAAGGGCTCCACTTCCGAGAAGAACGTCATGGCCGCCAACCCGCGCGCCAAGGTTCTTTCCTTCGAGGACTATCCCCCGGCCTTCCTGGCCCTCAAGCAGGGCAAGGTCGTGGCCGTCACCACCGACTCCTCCATCCTGGTGGGGCTCAAGAACAAGGACGAGAACCCGCAGAATTGGGAGATCGTGGGCGGCACCTTCACCGAGGAGCCCTATGGCATGGGCGTTCCCCAGAACGACTCCAAGTTCCGCAACTTCGTGAACGGCGCCCTCATCGATTTGTGGCGCAGCGGCGAGTACGCCAAGATCTACGAGAAGTGGATGGGTCCCAAGACCAAGTACTCCATCCCCCTGCGCTGGAAGATGGACATCTGGCCCTAGGCCCGGGCTTTTGACTCCGGCCATTATGTGATGCACCTCGCGGGGCGCGGTTATCCGCGCCCCGCATTGAGAATTGCGGGGAATCAGTGGGTTATCAATTCGATTGGAGCCTTGTGCTCACCGGTGAGTACAGGGACTGGCTCATCGACGGTTTCATCGTGACGCTCAAGATCTCCGGCATTGCCGGGGTCTGCGCCCTGGCCCTGGGCACGCTGGTGGCGGTGCTGCGGCTTTCGCGCGTGAAGCCTCTCGAGTGGATCAGTCTGGCCTATACCGAGTTTTTTCGGAACACCCCGCTGCTTGTCCAGATTTTCTTCTGGTATTTCGGGTCAGAGGCGCTCCTGCCCATGTCCGTGAACGAGTGGCTGTACGAGCAGGACTTCGAGTTCGTTGCCGGCACGATCGCGCTTACCGTGTATTCCTCGGCCTTCATCGCCGAGGAGCTGCGCTCCGGCGTGTTCTCCATTCCCAAGAACCAGCTGGAGGCCTCGCGGTCCACGGGCTTGAGCTTCTTGCAGGCGTACCGCTACGTCATTCTGCCCCAGGCCTTCCGCATCGTCATACCGCCGCTTATTTCGCAGCTGCTGAACCTGCTGAAGAATTCGTCCCTGGTCATGACCATCGGCGTCATGGAGGTCACCTATCAGGCACGGCAGGTGGAGTCCTTCACCTTCCACGGATTTGAGTCCTTCTCCGTGGCCACGCTGCTGTACCTTGCGGTGTCCCTCACCGTGAGCTTCGCCATCACCATGTACAACAAGCATTTCCTGCGTCAGCTCAGGTACTAGGAAGATCGCCGTGCGTTGGGACATCGTATACGACAATCTGGATTATTTGCTGTGGGGAGCCTATCCCGACGGCCCCTTGGGCGGCATCGCCATGAGCATCATCATGGCCGTGCTGGGCATCTTCGGCGCCTTCTGGCTCGGGCTGGCCCTCGGGCTCATGCGCCTGTCCCGGAACCGGGCGGTGCGCTGGGCCGCCATCGTCTACGTGGAGGTGGTGCGCGGCACGCCCCTGCTCATGCTCATCTTCTGGTTCTATTTCCTCGGTCCGGTGGTTTTCGGCTATAATCTTCCGGAGTTCGAGAGCGCGCTGGCCGCCTTCATCTTCTTCACCGCCGCCTACATCGCCGAGATCGTGCGCTCCGGCGTGAACGCCCTGCCGCGCGGGCAGATGGAGGCCGCGCGCGGCGCCGGGCTCAGCCATTACCAGGCCATGCGCCACGTCATCCTGCCCCAGGCCCTGCGCAACATGATCCCGTCCTTCGTGAACCAGTTCGTGAGCCTGACCAAGGACACCTCGCTCGCCTACATCATCGGCGTGAACGAGCTGACCAAGGCCGCCACCCAGATCAACAACCGCGAAGTGGTGGCCCCGGCGGAGATCTTCATCGCCATCGCCGTGCTCTACTTCCTTATCTGCTGGGTGCTCACGGCCTTCAGTCGTCGCATGGAGCGCCACCTCGCACGGTACCAGGCGCGCGGGCGCTGATGAACTCGCCGGTGCGCCGTATGCCGTCCTCCCCGGAGCTTGCGGCCTTGGCCGCCCGCATCGACCACACCCTGCTTGCGCCCGACGCCTCGGCGGCAGCCATTGAGGCCCTGTGCGCCGAGGCCGTGGCGCACGGCTTCAAGGCCGTGTGCGTGAACCCCTGGCATCTGCCCCGCGTGGCTGCCAGCCTGCATGGCGAACTGCCGCTGCCCATCACGGTGGCGGGCTTCCCCCTGGGAGCCTCGCAGACCCTGGCCAAGGCCCGGGAGGCCGGGCTGGCCGTGGAGCAGGGCGCGGCGGAGGTGGACATGGTGCTGAACCTCGGGGCGCTCAAAAGCGGCGAGCGTGACCTTGTGCGCGTTGACATCTCCGAGGTGGTGCGGGCCTGCGCGGGCGCGCCCGTGAAAGTCATTTTGGAGACCTGCCTGCTGACCGAGGCCGAGAAGGAACTGGCCTGCCGACTGGCCGTGGAGGCGGGCGCGGCCTTCGTGAAAACAAGCACCGGATTCTCCCGTGGCGGCGCCACCGAGGCCGACGTGGCGCTCTTGCGCCGCGTCGTCGGAGACAAACTCGGCGTGAAGGCCAGCGGCGGTATCCGCACCCTGGCCGATGTGCTGCGCATGGTGCAGGCTGGGGCCGACCGCATCGGGACGTCCGCCGGGGCCAGCATCATGGCCGAGGCCGCCCAGGCGGCGCAGAGCGAAGGAGGCATATGAGCGGCGTCATGGACATCAGGCGGGGCGAGGACATCGAGGCCGAGAGCATGCGCATCATCGAGGCCGAAGTCCCGGAGCCCCGGCCCTACCAGGGGGAGCAGTGGCTGGTGGTGCGGCGCATGATCCACACCACGGCGGATTTTGAGCTGCTGAAGCTCGTGCGCTTCCATCCCCAGGCCGTACAGGCCGGGCTGGACGCCCTCGCGCGCGGCTGCATCCTGTTCACGGACACGGAGATGGCCCGGGCGGGCATCCCGGACCGGCGCATGGACGCGCTCGGCTGCTCCGTGCGCTGCCTCATGCGCGCCCCCGAGGTGCTGGCCTTGTCCCAGGCGCAGGGCTGCACGCGCGCGCGCGCGGCCATCGATTTCGCCGTCTCGACGATCCGCCCGGAGATTTACGTCATCGGCAACGCGCCCACGGCCCTCTTGCGCCTGCTGGAACACATCGAGGCCGGGCGCGCCAGGCCAGCGCTCATCGTCGGCATGCCGGTGGGTTTCGTCAATGCGGCGGAGTCCAAGGACCTTTTGCTCAGGCAGGACAGCATCCCGTTCATCGCCATCGAGGGCCGCAAGGGCGGCTCGGCCCTGGCGGGCTGCGTTATCAACGCCCTGGCCGATATGGCCATCAGCCGGAACAAGGAGCAAGCATGAACATCCGTCTCACCACCGTCACCCTTGGCGTGGATGATCTGGACCGCGCCAGCGCGTTCTATGAGCAGGGGCTGGGCCTCAAGCCCTCCGCCGCCAGTCAGGGCGACATCCGCTTTTACGACTGCGGGGCCGTGGTGCTGGCGCTGTACCCGCGCGCGGCCCTGGCCGAGGACGCCTGCCTGCCGACCGAGAGACTGGGCGAGGCCGGACGTTTTGACGGCGTGACCCTGGCCTGCAACTGCGCCGGACGCGACGAGGTCGATGCGCTGCTGGCCCGCGCCGTGGCCGCTGGGGCGCGGCTGGCCAAGCCCGCACAGGAGGCGTTCTGGGGCGGCTATTCAGGCTATTTCGAGGACCCGGAGGGGCACCTCTGGGAGGCGGTCCATGTGCCGTTTTTTGAACTGAACGCCCAGGGCGGTCTGGTGCTGCCCGCCCCGGTATAAGCCATGCGCCCGCATCTGCCTGCCGCGCTTGTCCTGCTCTTGGCTCTTGGCGCATGCGCGCCCCGGCCTGGAGGCCTGGGGGGCGACGACCTGACGCGCCCGGCGCGGCAGTTGCTGCTGGTGGTGGCCGAGGACTGGACGTACACCGAGGCCAGCCTGCAACGCCTTGAGCGGTCCGCGCCGGATGCGGACTGGGTGCGCGTGGGCGAGCCTGTGGCCGTGAACCTGGGCCGTGGCGGCCTGGGTTGGGGCCGGGGGCTGCATGGCCAGGCCCTGGGCGCTGGCCCGGTGAAGCGCGAGGGCGATGGCCGGGCTCCGGCCGGGCTTTTTGCGCTGGGCATGGGCTTTGCGCACGAGCCCGCCGAGGTGGGCGCGACGCGCCTGCCGCTGCTGCGCACGGAAAAGACCCTCGTCTGCGTGGATGACGGCACTTCGCCGCTGTACAATCAGATCGTGGATACTCGTGGCCTGCCTGCGGACTGGAAGAGCGCCGAGGACATGCTGCGCCCGGATGGGCAGTACAGGCTGGGCGCATTTGTTCGGCACAACACGGACCCGGCGGTGCCCGGGGCTGGCTCGTGCATCTTTCTGCATATCTGGCTTGGCCGGGGCGTGGCGTCCTCCGGTTGCACCAACATGGACGCGCCGGACATGCTGACCCTGCTGCGCTGGCTTGACGCGGACAAGGCTCCGGTACTGGCCCAGTTGACGCGCAAGGACTTTGAGCGCCTGCGCACGGCCTGGCGCTTGCCGGAATAAACCCCGGCGCCGCAATGAAAGCGGGCGGTCTCCTGTGCTGGAGACCGCCCGCTTTGGCTTGGAAACGTTCCTGTGCTAGTGGCCGGAGTGGTCCGGCGCGGCAGGGGGAGCCGCGGGCGCCGGAGCGGCGGGAGCTCCATGGACCGCCATCGCGCCCATGCCGCCCATCTTGCCTCCCATCTTTCCGTTCATCTGTCCGCCCATCATGCCGCAGCCCTTGCCGCCCATCATGCCCATGCCGCCCATGGGGCCATGGCCCATGACAGGCACGCGCAGGCCGGTCTCCTTGAACAGACGGGCGCGGAACTTGCCGTTCTCCTGGAGCATCTTGGCGTTCAGGTCTGCGATGTCGCGGATGACTGCCTTGGCCTTGGCGGACTCGCCTTCGCCGCCGGCGTTCAGGGCCTCAAGCTCGGCATGCTTCGCGTACAGGCTCTGGTGCAGGGGGAACATGGCCGCCCTGTTGGCCTCCATGAGCTTCTTCGCGGCCTCCTGCTTCTCCGGGGAAAGCTGCGCCAGAGGCCCCATCAGGCCGTGCCCCGCCATGGCGTGCGCGCCGTGCCCGCCGTGTATTCCAGGACCCGGAGCCGGGGGAGCGGGGGCAGGGGCTTCGGCGGCCAGGGCCAGGGACGAGGACAGGGCGATGGCGGCGCAGGTTGCGACGAAAATCTTCGGGAAACGCTTCATGGTGATCCTCCAGGAATGATGATGGTCGTTGTTGACGGCGATTCGTGCGCCGCAGGTATGTCAGCATTAAGCATACGCTGTGCCACACTAAGAAGTTACATGATAACAAGACATTGGGTTGTCCGTCTGTTGTCGTTTGTGCAGCCGTGTGCACATACACGACTTATGCGATCGGAATTCTGCTTCGCTTGTGCAAGAACATGCGCTGCCCTGCTCGCCCTGGGCGCGAGGCCATGAAAATTTTCTTGAAAATATATTTCCCTTGGAATCGGCTGGATACGAAAACACGGCGCATTGGACAGATTTTTTCGCTTGCATAACTGCGACGACGTTGTATGGTGATACTAGTGAACCTCCCACTTTGCTGTAATGGCTAAGCTTTTTTTGCTCATCGAGGGACGTCGGCCAGGGCAGGCGAGGAAGGCTGAAGGTTTATGACCAGTTGAGATGCGGGATCGCAGAGACGACCAGGAGGACGCCATGAACTTACGCGGAAAGAAGGTGTTCACCGACAGGATGCAACTCCTCAACGGCTGGGAAGTCCGTCCCTTTGCCGTGAAGACCCCGGACGGTGCTTTTGCGCCCTGCCTCTCCACGCGCAAACATGCTCCCGGCAGCCCTGGCGTCGTCTATTCCCTGGATTTCGTCTGCGCCAATCTTGAGGAGGCCTTCCAGAAGGCCCTGGACAAGGGGCGCAGCCTGGTGCTTGGCGGGATGACGAGTGCTGCGTAGCGCTTGGGCGCGCAGACCAGCCTGTTGGCGGCTCCAGCGCCGGTGCGGTGCCGGAGGGACGGGGCGCGTGCATTGTTAGCCAATCGATGCGGCTGCCCGCGAGGTGGTCGCATCGGGACTTGTAACGCATGTTCTGAACAGAGGAGGTGTGGTCATGTTGAAGCAATGGCTTCCCATCCTGCGCAGACGTTCTGAAGACTCGCTGCGCCCTGTGAGCATCGCGGAGATGATGGAGGACTTTTGGCGCAGTCCCTTCGAGCCGTTCGGGGCCGAGTTCGGCAAGGGGCTCTTTGGCGGAAGGGAGGGTTTCCCGGCGGTCAACGTCTCGGAGACGGACAAGGAGGTTCGGGTGGATGCCGAGCTTCCTGGCCTGGAGGCCAAGGACGTCGATGTCTCCCTGGCGGGAGACGCGCTGCTTATCAAGGGCGAGAAGAAGTTTGAGGAAGAGAAGAAGAAGGACAACTTCCACCGCATTGAGCGCAGCTACGGCACGTTCACGCGGACGGTGCCCCTGCCTGCCAGCGTGGACGCCAAGGGCATCACGGCCAAGTTCGAGAAGGGCGTGCTGCACGTCGTTCTGCCCAAGGCCAAGCCCGCCGCGCCGCCGCACAAGATAAAGATCGAGGGGTAGCAAGGACCCCTGTTCTGCGAGAAGCCCCCGCCCGGGAACCGGGCGGGGGCTCTGTTTTGGGTGCGACGGAGGGGCGACCCGCTCCGGTGGCCCTCAAAGGCAGTATCGGGGCATAGGGAGGGTGAACGGACTTATGCTCCGGCCTTGGGCTCCATTTTCTGCAGCAGCGAGGATGTCTGCTTGGCGATGGCCGAGGGGAGCGTCTGCTCCGTGAAGCCGCAGAGCAGGCCGACGAGCAGCGCCATCTCCACGCTTTGCGCAAAGGCCGCTGTGGTGATCTGCCCGAAGTTCACATTGACCACCCCGAGGCTCAACAGCAGTCCGATGATGATGGTCTGCAACCCGGTGAAGACGAGCCGCATGGAGGACCAGAGGTAGTCCGCCTCCGGCCGCCCCAGGTCGTCGAAGCGGAACTGCGCCTTGCGCCAGCCGAAGGACACCCAGGTGCCCGCCATGGCCCCGGCCCAGGCGTAGCAGAACTGGCCGATGAGCGCGAACTGGACGCTGCCGCGCCAGCGTGAAAGCTCCAGCCCATGCGCCGCCGCGCCAAGCAGCACCGCTGCGGCGGCAAAGCAGAGCGCCCATTTGCCAAGGTTCAGCAGGTGGTTGTTTTTCACCCTGCCCGCCTCATTGAGCAGGATGCCCTCCTTGAGGCTTTCCAGGGCGCGGGCGGCGGTCTCCGGGTAGGCCGTGCCGACCAGGCCGACGCTGGCCAGGGTGAAGGCATCCTCCAGGTAGCGGGCATGGTTGCCCTCGCCCTGGGGGAACAGTGCGTTCAGCGTGGCGACCACCCGCTCCAGATCAAGCATCAGTTTGGTCTGGTCCTCCGGCGGCTGCGCGTCCGCCTGCTTGACCTTGAACATGATGCCGATCTTCCTGTTCGTCGCGCTGTCCTTGTCGTAGTCGATCTCAAAGGCTCCGATCGCCATGGCGGCCTCCGCTTTCCTAGTCTTTGTGGTCAGGGTTTGTGCACCCGAACACCCCGCATTTGAGGCAATAGCCATCCTGCTTGGTGATTGCGAAAAGGATGGTGTCGCTTTCCCCCGCAAGGCCCGCGGCGCGTGAACCCGGCAAGAGGCTGCCGAGATCCAGCCCGCCCGCCTCCAGTTCCTCAAGGGAGCGCTTGAGCCCGGCGGCCAGAGCCTCGTCATCGGGCTGGGCGGCCAAGCCCTGCACGTGGACAATGGCGCTCTTGAGCAGGCGGTCCATGTGGCTGGAAGGCTTGTGCCCAGCCAACTCGGTCAGCTTCTTCTCAAGGGCGCTGGCCTGAGATGTCGGCGACGGCATGTTCATCTTGGCCATATAGCCTCCCGCGTTGCTGGTTTGCGGCCAACATACCATTCTTTCTGGCGCGGTCAATGCCGGACGCGAAGAAGCTCCCGCCCGGCGGAACGCGGGCCTTTTGCGCCACTTCGGTTCAAGGCCATGCGGCTGGCGACGTGTCGGGACCTATCAACTATGTTGACAGCCGAGCCGCAATAGGGGATAGAATATCATCCCCAGGCCCAGTCGCCGGTCGAGCCGAGGCAAAGGGAATAGGCCCTGCCGTGGACCCGGCGAAACGCAAAGGAGAGGACCATGACCATGCTGAGAATAGCCCGGAAGTTGGCGGTGCCGTTTTTGTTTGCAAGCCTGGCCCTGTCCGGGGCGGCCCTTGCGCAGGACAAGCCAGCCGAACATGACGCCCACGCGGCCCAGGTTCAGCAGGGCAGTAAGATGATGATGGACGGCTGCGAGATGATGAAGATGGACATGGACAAGGGCGCCAAGATGATGGGCGAGGGGCACGGCATGATGATGATGGGCATGAAGGATATGAAGAACATGAGCCCCGCGGACAAAAAGAAGATGATGGCGGCTGACAAGAAGATGATGCAGGGCAAGAAGATGATGCAGGACGGCATGAAGATGATGATGCAGGGCAAGGAGGAGATGGCCAAGACGCAGCAGGGCGCGGCCAAGCACGACGCCAAGCCTTAGTTTTCATCACCGCGCGGCACGAAACAGCCCCCGCCTGGCGAACCGGACGGGGGCTGTGTTGTGCCGAAGGGACGGGAAGGCTAGAAGGTCACGCGCTTCACGCCGGGGATGGCCATGAGCTTCTCGCGCACTTCCTCGCTGGGCTCCTGGTGCACCACGTACACGCTCTGCACGCTGTTGGACAGGAAGCGGGAGTTGTTCTCGCGGATGTTGATGCCCAGGTCGCCCAGGGCGGTGCCGAACTTGCCGAACATGCCCGGCTTGTCCTCGTGGGTGATGAAGATGGAGTAGATGCGCTTGCCTTCCTGCTCCACCGTCTCGCCCACGTTGACCGAATTGCCGAAATCGCCGCGGCGCAGGTACTTGGTCACCACCTCGGCGATCTCAAGACCGGTCTTGCGCACGGCGTTCTTGGTGCTGGCGCCCAGGTGCGCGCTCATGACGATGTTGTCCAACTCGTGCAGGCAGCTTTGGAAGCTGTCGCCCTCGCGCTTGGGCTCGTTTTCGAAGCAGTCCAGCGCGGCCCCGGCGATGGTGCCGTTCTTGAGCGCGTTGCACAGGGCTTCCTCGCTCACGTTGCTGCCGCGCGAGGCGTTGATGAGGTAGGCCGTGGGCTTCATGAGCTTGAACTCGCGCTCGGTGATGATGGCGGTCTTGCCGCCGGTGTGCAGGCTGATGAAGTCCGACACCTTGAGCACGTCGTCGATGGAGGGCAGGTAGTCCACGTTGGAGTCCTGCATCTGGTACAGGTCATAGCCCACGGTCTTCATGCCGATGCCCAGGGCCTTGCCCGCCAGGCACTGGCCGATGCGGCCGCAGCCGATGATGCCGAGCGTCTTGCCGTGCAGCTCGTTGCCCGCGAAGCGCTTCTTGTGCCACACGCCGCTCATGAGGGTGCGGTGGGCCATGGGCACCTTGCGGGCGATGGCGAACATCAGGCCCAGGGCGTGCTCGGCTGTGGCGTTGGTGTTGCCGTTGGGCGCGAACTTCACGATGACGCCGCATTCCTTGGCGGCCTCAAGGTCGATGTTGTCGGTGCCCACGCCGCCGCGTCCCACGATCTTGAGCTTGCCGCCGTTCTTGGTGCCGGCCTCGATGATCTCGCGGGTGACCTTGGTTGCGCTGCGCACGAGCAGGGCGTCGAAGTCGCCGATCTCGCCGAGGAGGTCCTCGGTGCTGCGCTTTTCCGTCTCAATGGTGAAGCCTTCCTTCTTGAGCAGGGCGACGGCTTCCTCGTTCAGGCCGTCGTTGGCAAGAATACGCATGTGCTTTCTCCCTCTTTGCAGCCGCGCGGGGCTATTTCAGCAGTTCAGGCTTGAGCGCCTCAAGGTAGGCGGAGAGCATGTCCGGGGTCACGTCGCCCATGTGGCCCAGGCGAAGCAGCACGCGCTGGCCCTTTTCCTCCAGGTCGGTGTTCAGCTTGCCGTAGCCGGGGTCGAAGAGGTAGCCCTTGGCGCGCATGGCCTCTTTGACCTTCTTGAGCTGGGCCACGGTCATGCCCGCGGGCACGCGCACGGCGGTGACGGTGGGCGAGCGGTGGCCCACCGGGGCCAGCAGCTCGAAGCCGGGCAGGGTGGCCACAAAGGCGTGGGTCATGTCGCGCATCTTGAGGTGCCGGGCGAAACGGTTGTCGATGCCCTCGGTGTGCAGGATGTGGTCGATCTGCACGGCCAGCTGGTTGGCCAGCGTGGTGTTGGGCGTGGTCAGGGTCTGATTCTTCGAGGCCCGGCCAAGCTGGGTGACGATGTCCGTGGCGAAGCCCTTGTTCTTGACCGTCTTGGCCTTCTCGACGGCCTCGGGGGTCACGAACAGGATGCCGAAGCCAGCGGGCAGGGCCAGGGACTTCTGGGTGCTGGTGGCGTAGGTGGCCGCGCCGGAACCCGACAGGTCCAGCTTCGCGCCGCCGAAGATGCTTACGCCGTCGACCAGCGGCAGCGCGCCATGCTTGCGGACAAGCGCGCAAATGGCCTTCATGTCGTTCATCACGCCGGTGGAGGTCTCGTTGTGGGTGAAGGTGACGCAGGCGGGCTTGTGCTCGGCCAGCGCGGCCTCCAGCTTGCCCATGTCGATGGCCTGGCCGGGCTCGAACTTGAGCTGCACGGCCTTCTTGCCGTTCACCACGGCCATCTTGTGGTACAGGTCGCCGAACGCGCCCACGGAGACGTTGAGCACGGTCTCGTCATCGGCCACGAGCGAACGCACGGTGGCCTCCATGGCGTTGGAGCCGGAGCCGTTGAAGAGGATGACGTGATAGTCATCGCCGCAGCCCGCAAGCTGCTTCAGGCCGGCCATCGCCGGGGCGAAGCGCTTGTTGTTCTCGGAGTCGCGGTGGCCGAATTCGGGCAGCAGGCCGGCTTCGCGGATTTCCGGCCGAATGAACGTCGGTCCGGTGATGAAGAGCTGGAGGTCGGCAAAATCTTGGGTGCTCATGGACGCGTCACCTCGTTGTAGAAGAATGTTCGGACAAAATAGTGCTTCGATAAGAATCAAAGCTCATAACCGGAGTCGTTCCGCGTGTCCAGGGGTGGGCGGAGCGCACTTGCCAAGCGCTCTGGCCCGACCTATATTCGGCCCGTCGCGGCGCGATACAACCCCCCACAACCACCCCTCCCCCTTTGGAGCAGAAAGCAGATGCCTCTGATAGGCCCACATATTTCCATTTCCGATGAACGCATTTTGACCCGGGTGCTGGGCCTGACGGCCAGCCCGGAGGAGGGCGGCTTCGCCCAGTGGCCCGATGGCGTGCGCGAGCTGGCCATGAGCCTGGCCGCCGAGCTGTTCCTGGTGCGCTACAACCCCTTTGTGGACGCGGACCTTGTGCGCGAAAGCGTGGAGCGAAAGCTCTCCATCGCCCGGCCCAGCCTCTCCGGCGAGTTCCCGCGCCTGCTCGGTTCCGCCGTGGCCGCCTTTTGGGAGCGCTACGAGGCGGACCAGGGCTTCGCCCGCGAGCTCAAAGAACGCCTGGAGGCGTTCATGCCCGAGGAGGGCATCGGCGAGGCGGCCCACACGCGCATCGAGTGCGCCACCGACGCCACGGACCTGCGCCTGGAGCTGCCGCTGTTCGTGCTCTTCCCCGAAACCACGGAGCAGGTGCGCAAGATCGTGCTGCTGGCCAACGAACTGGGCTTCGGCGTTATTCCGCGCGGCGGCGGCACGGGTTTGACCGGCGGGGCCATCCCCATGTTCGCCCGCTCGGTGGTGCTATCCCTCGCGCGCTTCAAGAAGATCATCGACGTGAACCCGGACACCCGGCTCTTAATCGCCCAGGCGGGCGTCATCACCCTCGACGCCATCAAGGCCGCCGCCGAGCAGGCCCTGCTGTTCACCGTGGACCCGGCCTCCAAGGCTGGCTCCACCCTTGGCGGCAACATCTCCGAGAACTCCGGCGGGCCGTTCGCCTTTGAGTACGGCACCACCATCGACAACATCGCCTGGTTCGAGATGGTCACGCCCACGGGCGAGGTCATCACCGTGCGCCGCAAGGACCACCCCGGCCACAAGATCTTCGAGGGCGAGAGCGCGGTGTTCGAGATTCTGGACGAGCGCGGCCAGCTCAAGGACACCGTCACTCTGGCCGGGACCGACGTGCGCGGCGCCGGGCTGGGCAAGGACGTGTCCAACAAGTACCTGGGCGGCCTGCCCGGCGTGCAGAAGGAGGGCGTGGACGGCATCATCACCACCTGCGCCTTCACCCTGTACCACCAGCCCAAGTATTCCCGCGTGCTGGTGCTGGAGTTCTTTGGCCGCAGCATGAAGAACGCCATGTACGTCATCCGCGATGTCGTCGGCCTGCGCGACGCCATCCGCCGGCAGGGCGACCACGTCAAAATCAGCGCGCTGGAGGAGTTCGGCACCAAGTACGTGCAGGCCATCGAATACAAGAAGAAGTCCGCCCAGTACGAGGGCGACCCCATCAGCGTGCTCATCCTGCAGCTCGATTCCGACGACGAGGCCGCGCTCGCCGACGCCGTGGACGCGGTGCTGGCCATCGCCCAGCCCTATCCCAGCGTGGACATCTTCGCCGCGCGCGACGAGAAGGAAGCCGAGCTGTTCTGGGAGGACCGGCACAAGCTCTCCGCCATTTCCAAGCGCACCTCCGGCTTCAAGATCAACGAGGACGTGGTCATCCCCATGCGGGCCATCCCGGAGTTCGCGGAATTCCTGGAGAACCTGAACCTCGTGTACATGGCCAAGGTGGCGCGCAAGGCGCTCTTGAAGGTCCGCGAGCTGCCGGGCGTGCCTTTTGACGACCAGGACATCGATTTCGGCATCGAGCGCTGCCTGTTCATCTTGAAGAAACGCACCACCGCCAGCGAGCTGGCCGACGAGGAGCTGGCCAGCCAGGTGCGCCTGCTGTTCCACGAGCTGGCCGACCGCTACCCCAAGCTCGACCGGGAGCTGGAGGCCATTTACAAGGAAATCGGGGCCAAGCGCATCGTCATCGCCAACCACATGCACGCGGGCGACGGCAACTGCCACGTGAACGTTCCGGTGAACTCCAACGATCCCGAGATGATGCAGCAAGCCTACGAGGCCGTGGACGAGCTGTTCGCCGAGGTGCTCAAGCTCGGCGGCGAGATCTCCGGCGAACACGGCATCGGCATCACCAAGATCGGCTTCCTGTCCCAGGCCAAGATCGACGCCCTGGCCGCGTACAAGCGCATCGTGGACCCGGAGGATGTGCTCAATCCCGGCAAGCTCACCCGGCGCACGCTGGCCGTGGAGCCCTACACCTTCTCCTTCAACCGGCTCATCGGCGATTTGCGGCAGACCGCGCTGAAGGACAAGGAAAACCTCATCGAGCTTTTGACCAACGTGCAGACCTGCACGCGCTGCGGCAAATGCAAGCAGGTGTGCCCCATGTATTCGCCCGCGCGCGGGCTGATGTACCACCCGCGCAACAAGAACCTGAGCCTGGGCGCGCTCACCGAGGCCATCTACTATTCCCAGGTGCAGGGCGGCGAGCCCGCGCCGGAGCTGCTCGACGAGCTGCGGCGCATCATGGACCACTGCACGGCCTGCGGAAAGTGCAAGGCCGTGTGCCCGGTCAAGATCGACTCCGCCGCCAACGCGCTCCAGATACGCTCGTTTTTGGAGTACAAGGGCAAGGGCGGGCATCCCATCAAGACCGCGCTGTTGACGCACCTGGCCCAGGACCCGTCGGCCCGGCTGCCCAAGGTGGCCAAGGTGCTGTCTTTGGGGCAGGCCGCTGCCAACAGCGTGCTTGGCCTGGTGCCCGGCCACTTCCGCAAGCGGATGCAGAGCCCGGCCCTGCAAGGCCCCGGCCCGCTCATCGATCTGCGCAACCTGGCCCAGGAGCTGAACCTGGCTGAGCAGTCGCTGTTCCGCAATCCCACGGCCAGCTTTGACGACACGGTGCTGTACTTCCCCGGCTGCGGGGCCGGGCTGTTCAGCCACGACATCGGCCTGGCGGGCGTGTACCTGCTGCTCAAGGCCGGGGTGAACGTCGTTTTGCCGGAGCGGCACCTGTGCTGCGGCTACCCCCTGCTGGCCAGCGGCTGCACCGAGGCCTACAACGCCAACCGCCACCGCACCATCCAGGAGATTCTGGACACGCTCATCGTGACTGGCCGCGCGGGCATGAAGGCCACCACGCTGGTGACCAGCTGCGGCACCTGCCGCGAGTCCATCGAGACCTACGACTTCAGCCAGGAGCTGTCCGAGCCGCTGAAGCACCTGGACATCGTGCAGTTTCTGCTGGGTCGCCTGGACCTGCCCAAGCCCGGCCCGGGCGAGGCTGGCGAGAAGCTCTTGTACCACGCGGCCTGCCACGCGGAATGGGTGGACGTGCCCAAGGTCAAGGCCCCGGAGCTGTACCGCAAGGCGCTGGCCGACGCGCTCGGCGCGCAGGTGCGGCTCTCGCCCGGCTGCTGCGGCGAGTCCGGCCTGGGCGCGCTCACCAGCCCGGACATCTACAACCGCATACGCGGCAAGAAGAAGGAGCAGCTGGCGCTGGACCTCGCCCGGCCGGACTCGAAACGCCCGGACCGCGACACGCCCATCCTTGTGGGCTGCCCCTCGTGCAAGATCGGCGTGAAGCGCTGCCTGATGCAGATGCACCGCAAGAACGACGTGCTGCACACAACAGAGCACCTGGCCGAGAAGCTGGGCGGCCCGAAATGGCAGCGCGAGCTCAAGCGCATGATCGAGCGGGGCGAGAAGAAGGGCAAGGTCGTGTTTGTGGACGGTGGCAAGTAATGGCGCCGGGCCGCTTCCTGGGCGTCTCCTGCCATCCCGATGCCGACATGCAGTGCCAGAAGGCGCTGGAGCGGCTGGACGCGGCCCTGCGCGCGCACCTGACCGCGCGCCTTGCGCCCTCCCACACCAAGGGAGGCGCGAGCGACCCGGCGCACGACCTGCTGCACCTGGAGCGCGTGGTGGCCACGGCCAGGCGCATTGCCGCGGCTGAGGGCGCGGACCTGCGCGTGGTTTTGCCCGCCGCGTGGCTGCACGATTACGTGGTGGTGCCCAAGGACGACCCGCGCCGCACGCAGGCGTCCCGCCTTGCCGCTGTGGAGGCCTACGCCTACTTGAAGCAGATCGGCTATGCGGCGGCCCTGGCCGACCCTGCGCTCCTGGACGCCATCGGCCACGCCATCGAGGCGCACAGCTTCAGCGCGAACATCGCGCCGCAGACGCTGGAGGCGAAAGTGGTGCAGGACGCCGATCGCCTGGACGGCATCGGGGCCATCGGCATCGCGCGCTGCTTCACGTGCGCGGGCGTCATGAACCGACCGTTTTACAGCGCGACTGACCCCTTTTGCACCACCCGCGAACCCGACGACGCCCTGTTCACCATCGACCACTTCTACGCCAAGCTCTTCAAAACCGCCGCCAGCATGCAGACCGCAGCGGGCAGGGCCGAGGCGGAGAAGAGGGTGGAGGTGATGCGGAGGTATTTGCGGGAGTTGGGGGAGGAAATCTAGGGGAATGTTGTTGATTGATTTCTTGTATTGATCGAGATTTTTCTTTATTGTATGCATTGTATTACGTGAAGTTGCTAATTTTGTAGGTTAAACTGACGCCTGTTGGCGATTCGTGAGGATACATGACAAGCGATCGCTTGAAATTAGCTCTAGAGCAAATTCCCTCCTCTGAATGGGCTCTTTTTGAAAGGCTAGCCTCAGCATTTCTTGCTAGTGAGTTTGATAGTTTAAGAACAACTGCAGCACCTTCCGGGGACGGGGGGCGTGATTCGCAGCTTTTTTCGCAGGAGGGAGATGTTTCAGTCGTATTTCAATACTCGTTGGCAGCCGACTGGAAGGGTAAAATTAAGGCGACGGTTAAGCGTATTGAGGAGACAACTCCGAGCACGAGGATGTTGATATATCTGACAAATCGAAGGATCGGTGCCGATGGTGATAAACTGAAGCAAGATGTTTGGAAATCTAACAAAATTGTGCTCGATATTAGGGATCAAAGTTGGTTTATTGATCGAGTGTATCGTGACACAGCAACGGTGAACTCATCTGAAGCGTTATGTAAAGCTATTGTCGATCCACTTCTTGAGAAGGCTGGTGTACAGGCTTCTGTGCCGCAAGAATTGTCAAATCCAGAAGCAATTGCGGCTTTGACTTTTTTGGGGCTGAGATGGGAAGACGATACAAGCGGGAAGGGCTTGACGAAGTTGACGTTTGAAGCCCTCGTCCGGTCTGTCCTTGCAGGGACGAATAGTGATAAACGATTACACCGGACTGAGATAAAAAAGAAAGTCAGATCGCTGCTCCCAGAACATGCCCATACTCAAGTTGATGTGTATACCGATAACGCATTGGCCCGGTTAACGAAACAGTCTGTACGCCATTGGATTAAGGAAGATGAATTTTGCCTGACTCATGAAGAAACCATCAAATATTCAGACTATAAAATTAAAATTGCTCTCGTACGGAATGAAATCCAGAGAGTTGTGTCAAATTTCCTGAGCGATGGGATATTGAAAGAACCAGTGGACAGCTCTGTGGTTGGTGCCATCCAAGACGTTTCTTTAAAAGCGATTGATGATTTTTTATATGAGCGAAGTCAAGAATTTGCTTCCGCTGTTTACAACGAGTGCTTTTCTGGGTTTAATATGACCGAGGTTAATGATTTTTGTGTTAAGTTCTCTGCACAGTTGAAGCCAACATTTCCCAAAGTTGATATCGTTCGTATACTTCATGGCGTTATTTCGCATGTTTTGACGAGTTCGGAAGAGTCCGTTGCGAAATATCTTAGGAATCTAGCAGATGCTTATACACTACAAGCCTTCTTAAAATTAACACCGGATGTTCAACGTGCAGTTCAGAAGATGTTTGCTCATGGAAACATCTGGCTTGATGCGACGATCACACTTCCTCTGCTTGCTGAAACTGTTAACGGCCAGGAGAGGGGACGTTTTCACCGAATGATCGACGCTGCTCGCGAAGCAGGGCTTAAGTTGTTCGTTACCAATGGCATAGTAGAGGAGATGGAGCGGCATATGAATATGGCGCTTTATTGCGCTCGCGTTTCTCATAGCGAATGGAGGGGACAGGTACCATTGCTTTTAGATAAGTACTTGTCTAACGGCAATTCTCCTGACAGCTTTTCCCGTTGGCTAGAGACTTTTCGCGGTGAAGCCCGCCCTGCCGATGATATTGCTGACCACTTGAAAGACCAGTATGGTATTGAAGTCGTGGATCTAGAGGAGGCTGCCGCTTCAACACCAGCTGAGTTGCGCGACTCAGTACAACGAATTTTGTATGACATGCATCGTAAACGGCGCAATCATAATGAAATTGAAGAGTTGACTCTAAACCGTTTAGTCGCACACGATGTCGAGTGCTACTGTGGCATAATCGGGTCTAGGGCTAAAGAAAAGCATTCAACTTTTGGTTATAGCTCGTGGTGGCTAACGCTTGATCACAAGATATATTCTGTTATAACGGTTTTGAAGTCTGAGCTCAGTTTTGACCCTCCAAGTTCTCCTGTTTTGAGTGCAGACTTTTTAATCAATTATCTAGCATTCGGCCCGGCAAGGGTTCGTATTAATAAATCGACGGAATCGAAGCTTCCACTTCTCATGAATACCGAAGCCGTGAGTTATTTTACGACTGATCTTGTGGCAGAAGCAAGGAAGTTACATGGTGAGCTTAAAGGCTTGCCTGAATCGGTTGTTCGCCGGAGAGTGAGGGATCAACTAGATAAGGCAAAGCGGCAGCTGGGCCCTGTCAGCGATGCAGGGATGACCGGGAAGTTGGAGGCAGATGTAGCTACGTGATGACTGATGCTTTGGAAAACGTTCCCCTTGACATTCCCTCCCATCACGCCTATCTACTCCGAGTCCAGGGGCAATCCCTGGCCCGGCTCACGTTCTTGAGAGGCGCGGCAATGCTGCACAGCCCGCCACCAAAATCCTCAGTTCATCCGCCGAATCGACATACGCCCCGATTGAGCCATCTTGTCCCGGCCCGCAGCGTCCGCACCAGATAAGCTCTTCGCCGCCGTTTGGTGCGCCCTATGCGCCGCGCGGCCCCTCTTTCACAAAGGACCTACTTTGACTTTTGATTCCTTCGGCCTTCCGTCCATCGTTCTCGCCAACATCACCAAGCTCGGCTACACCGCCCCCACGCCCATCCAGGAGCGCGCCATTCCGGCCGCCATGGAAGGCCGCGACCTGATGGGCCTGGCCCAGACCGGCACCGGCAAAACCGCGGCGTTCCTGCTGCCCATGCTCACCAAGCTCTTGAAAAAGGCCCCTGCCGCGCCGCGCCGCAAGGTGCGCGCCCTCATCCTGGCCCCCACGCGCGAGCTGGCCGAGCAGATCCACGAGGCCGCCCTCGACCTGGGCCGCGCCACCGGCATCCGCAGCACCACCGTGTACGGCGGCATGAGCATGAACCGCCAGATCAACAACCTGCGCAACGGCACCGACATCGTCGTGGCCTGCCCGGGCCGCCTGCTCGACCACATGAGCCAGCGCACCGTGGACCTCTCCGGCGTGGAGATGCTGGTGCTCGACGAAGCCGACCAGATGTTCGACATGGGCTTCCTGCCGGACATCAAGAAGATCCTGGCCGGCCTGCCCAAGGAGCGCCACACCATGCTCTTCTCGGCCACCATGCCCGAGGCCATCCGCAGCCTGGCCAACGACATCCTGAAGGACCCGGAGACCCTGCGCGTCGGCAACAACGCCCCCACCGAGACCGTCAGCCACGCCATCTATCCCGTGGCGCACCACCTGAAGACCAAGCTGCTGCTTGAGCTGCTGCACCGCAACAAGGAAGGCAGCGTGCTGGTGTTCACCCGCACCAAGCACCGCGCCAAGCGCCTGGCCGAGAACCTGGAGAAGGTGGGCCACAAGTCCACGGCGCTCCAGGGCAACCTCTCCCAGGCCCGCCGCAAGGAGGCCATGGACGGGTTCCGTTCCGGCCGCTACCGCGTGCTGGTGGCGACGGACATCGCCGCGCGCGGCATCGACGTGAGCCAGATCACCCACGTGGTGAACTTCGACGTGCCGAGCACCCCGGAGACATACACCCACCGCATCGGCCGCACGGGCCGCGCGGAGCGCAGCGGCGAGGCGCATACCTTCGTCACCGGCGAGGACGTCTCCATGGTGCGCGCCATCGAGCGCCTCATGCGCGAGCCGCTCACCCGCAAGAAGATCGAGGGCTTTGACTACAACGAAGGCCCCAGCGCCGCGGACAAGGACTTCAACCGTCCGATCATGGACCGTGGCCGTGGCGGCTACGGCGGCGGCGGTGGCGGCGGCTACGGCGCCCCGCGTCCGCAGCAGCGCGGCTATCAGCGCAGCGACCGCCCGGCCTACGGCGCGGCCCGGTCCGAAAATTCGGACAGGCGCGACGCCGACGGCAACCGCCCCCAGCCCGGCGACGACATCTACTCGGCTGACCGCCGCGACGACCGTCCGGCCCGCGGCTACGGCGACCGCTCGCGCTACGGCGCGGACAAGCCCGCTGGCGGACGCCCCGGCTATGGCCGTCCCAGCTCCGGCCGTCCCGGCCAGAGCGCCCAGGGCGCAAGGCCCCAGGGCCAATCGCGTCCGCAGGGCGCGGGCGCTTCGTCCTCCTATTCCACCAGCCGCTGATTCGGCATTGACGCCAGGGGCCAAGTGCCCTAGTCAAATAAACAGACCTGCGTTCGGGGGGCCTTTCGCCCCCCTGCGCGCGGGCTGGCCCGCAGTTTGCTATCATTGCGCACAAACCGCAGTCCGGAGTGCAGCATGGGCAACATTCTCATCATCGACGACGACACGGAAGTCCGCGACACGCTTTTGAGCCTGACGCGGCGCATGCGCTTGAGCGGGGAGGCCGTGGGCACCCTGCGCGAAGGCATCGTGCGCCTGCGCAAGGGCGGGGTGGACGTGGCGTTCCTCGATGTGAGCCTGCCCGACGGCAACGGACTCGACGCCCTTTCCGAGATCAAGGCCCTGCCGGACTCGCCCGAGGTCATCATCCTCACCGGCCGGGGCGACCCCGACGGCGCGGAGCTGGCCATCCAGGGCGGCGTCTGGGACTACCTGCTCAAGCCTTCGCCCATCAAGGACACCATGCTCACCCTGGAGCGCGCGCTCAAGTACCGCACGGGCAAGCGCGGCTGTTCCCCCGTGGCCCTGCGCCTGGAGGACGTGGTGGGCAAGAGCCAGCCCATGCGCGCCTGCTTCGACGCCGTGGCCGGGGCCGCCGGGACCAACGCCAGCGTGCTCATCACCGGCGAGACCGGCACCGGCAAGGAGCTCATCGCCCGCACCATCCACATGAACAGTGCCCGCGCGGCCAAGCCCTTCGTGGTGGTGGACTGCGCCGCACTCACCGAGACCCTGGTGGAGAGCACGCTCTTTGGCCACAAGAAGGGCGCGTTCACCGGGGCGGACAGCGACCGCACCGGCCTGGTGAAGCTGGCCGACGGCGGCACGCTGTTTCTGGACGAGGTGGGCGAGATGCCCCTGAGCCTGCAAAAGGTCTTTCTGCGCGTGCTGCAGGAGCGGCGCTTCCGGCCCGTGGGGGCCAGCGGCGAGCTGGAGAGCGACTTCCGGCTCATGGCCGCCACCAACCGCGACCTGGGCCGCATGGTGGAGCAGGGGGGCTTTCGCAGCGATCTTCTGTACCGCATCAAAACCATGTCCATCAGCCTGCCGCCCCTGCGCGAGCGCCCCGAGGACGTGAAACCCTTGTGCGTGTTCCGTCTGGGCCAGCTGTGCGAGCAGTACGGCGTGCCGCTCAAGGGCATCGACCCGGACGTGTTTCAGGTGCTGGAGGGCTACGATTGGCCGGGCAACGTGCGCGAGCTGTTCAACGTGCTGGAGCGCGCCTTTGTGGCCGCCGGGGCGGAGCGCACGCTGTTCGCCATGCATCTGCCCCAGGACGTGCGCATCAAGGTGGCCAAGGCCCATCTGGGCCGGGGCCGGGAGCCAGGAACCGGGCACGCGCCCGCCCAGGCCGCGCCCGTCTTGGCCCAAGCCGTCCAGTTCGAGCAGGCCGCAATGGTCCGGGGCGAGGCCCTCCCGCTGGCGGAGGGCTCGGCCGCCGCGCTGCCGGAACAGCTCTTCAGCCAGCCGCTCAAGGACTGCAAGGAGGCTGTGGAGCGCAGCTATATGGAGGCGCTCGTGCGCCGTGCGCGCGGCGACGTGCAGCGCGCTCTGGAAGCCTCCGGGTTGTCGCGTTCGCATCTGTATGCCCTGCTCAAGAAATGGGGCCTGTCCATTGAGAGCCCTGGCGTGGGTTCCTGACATTCAGGGGCTTGTGTCCGAATTATCAGACAGATGGCAGCATACTGATTCTGATTAGCTTTTTCTCCGTTTCCGTTCCCTCCCCCCGGCCCGTGTGGGTCTGCTCGCTGTTCCGCGCTTCGTCTTTGCCTCTGGTTTGTCCGAAAATTTGGACTTCGCTGTGGGGGGGCGCTCACATGGCGTGATGAAGTGGCTCTGATTGTTACGAATTTGGCTGGTTGTTCCTGTCTGGCACACAAGTTGCCTATGTCCATTTATGAGGCGGTCCCCCCGTTCCGCCGAAGCCACCCAGAGGAGACGCACGCATGAATGACGCGCTGAAAAAGGATTTCGAGGCCCTGGTGGGCAAGGAAAACGTCATGGAGAGCGAAAGCGACCGCTTCTCCTACGCCTATGACGCCGCAGTGCTCGACCCCGTGCTGCCCGGCCTCGTGGTGCGGCCCGAATCGCGCGAGGCCCTCGGCCGCGTGGTCAAGCTCTGCAACGACAACGGCCTGCCCCTCACCGTGCGCGGCAGCGGCACCAACCTTTCCGGCGGCACCATCCCCAGCAAGGGCGGTGTGGTCGTTCTCACCAACGCCTTGAACAAGATCCTTGAGATCAACGAGGCCGACCTCTACGCCGTGGTCGAACCGGGCGTCATCACCGCCAAGTTCGCCGCCGAGGTGGCGTCCCGTGGCCTGTTCTACCCCCCGGACCCCGGCAGCCAGGCCGTTTCCACCCTGGGCGGCAATGTGGCCGAGAACGCTGGCGGCCTGCGCGGGCTCAAATACGGCGTCACCAAGGACTACGTCATGGGCGTGGACTTCTTCGACGTGGACGGCGAGATCGTGAAGAGCGGCTCGCGCACGGTCAAGTGCGTCACCGGCCTGAACCTGGGCGGCCTCATGGTCGGCAGCGAAGGTACCCTCGGCGTGTTCGAAAAGCTCATCCTGAAGCTCGTTCCGCCCCCGCTGGCCGCCAAGGCCATGATGGCCATCTTCGACGACGTGGCCAAGGCCTCCGAAACGGTGGCCGCCATCATCGCGGCCAAGATCGTGCCCGCCACCCTGGAATTCATGGACAACTTCACCATCCGCACAGTCGAGGACTTCGCCCATGCCGGGCTGCCCGTGGACGCCCAGGCGCTCCTGCTCATCGAGGTGGACGGACACCCCGGACAGGTGGCCGACGAGGCCGAGAAGGTGGAGGCCATCTGCAAGAAGATGGGCGCCCTGCGCATCCAGGTGGCCAAGGACGCCGAGGAGCGCAACAAGGTCTGGGAGGCCCGCCGCGCGGCGCTTTCCGCCCTGGCCCGCGTTTCCCCCACCACGGTGCTGGAGGACGCCACCGTGCCCCGCAGCCAGATTCCGGCCATGATGAACGCCCTGGGCGACATCGCCGCCAAGTACAAGCTGACCATCGGCACCTTTGGCCACGCGGGCGATGGCAACCTGCACCCGACCATCCTCACCGACCGCCGCAACCAGGAGGAATGGCATCGCGTGGAGGCCGCCATCGACGAGATCTTTGAACAGGCCCTGGCCCTGGGCGGCACCCTCTCCGGCGAGCATGGCATCGGCCTGGCCAAGAGCAAGTACATGGAGAAGGAGACCAACCGCGCCACCATCCTGTTCTCCCGCCGTCTCAAGAAGGCCCTTGATCCCAAGGGCATCCTGAATCCCGGCAAGGTCATCGGAGAGTAGCCATGAGCGAGATGAAAGAACTGCTCCGCCTGCTGGGCGAGCTGGACGACCAGCTCGTGACATGCATGCGCTGCGGCATGTGTCAGGCCGTGTGCCCCATCTACGGCCAGACCGGCCGCGAGTCGGACGTGGCGCGCGGCAAGCTGGCCCTGCTGGATGGCCTGGCCCACGAGATGATCAAGGACCCCAAGGGGGTTCAGGACAAGGTCACTCAATGCCTGCTGTGCGGCTCCTGCGCGGCCAACTGCCCAAGCGGCGTCAAGGCGCTGGACATCTTCCTCAAGGCCCGCGCCATCCTGGCCGGCTACATGGGCCTGCCTCCGCTGAAGAAGGTCATCTTCCGGGGCATGCTCACCAAACCCGGCATGTTCAACAGGCTCTTGTCCATGGCCTCAAAATTCCAGGGACTGTTCACCACCCCGGTGAACGACATCATCGGCTCCTCCTGCTCGCGCTTCCTGGAGCCGGTGCTGGGCGACCGGCACCTGATGCTGCTGGCCAAGACCCCCCTGCACAAGGAGGTGCCCAGCCTGGACACCAAGCCCGGCAAGAGCGGGCTCAAGGTGGCATTCTTCCCCGGTTGCATGGCCGACAAGATCTTCCCGCGCATCGGCCACGCCGTGCTCAAGGTGCTGGAGCACCACGGCGTTGGCGTGTTTTTGCCCGAGGGCCAGGCCTGCTGCGGCATCCCGGCCCTGTCCTCCGGCGATCGGCAGAGCTACGAGAAGCTGGTGCGCATCAACCTTGAGGTCTTCTCCAAGGGCGAGTTCGACTACCTTGTGACCCCATGCGCCACCTGCACCAGCACCATGAAGAAGATCTGGCCCATGATGGCCAAGGGCATGACCGAGGCGGAGCAGCAGGCCATCGCCGCGCTCTCGGCCAAGATCATGGACGTGAACGCCTTTGTGGTGGACAAGCTGGGCCTTGCCGCGCCGGAACCCGCCGCCGACGCCGTGGCCGTCACCGTGCACGACCCCTGCCACCTGAAGAAGTCCCTCGGCGTTTCCGTCCAGCCGCGCACGGTGCTCTCCATGAACCCGCACTACAAGCTGAAGGAGATGGCGGCCTGCGACACCTGCTGCGGGTGCGGCGGCAGCTTCACGCTCACCCATGCCGACCTTTCGGCCAAGATCGGCCAGCAGAAGCGTGACAACATCAAGAACAGCGGCGCGCAGGTGGTGGCCACCGGCTGCCCCGCGTGCATGATGCAGATCTCGGACATGCTCTCCAGGAATGGCGACCGCATCAGCGTGAAGCATCCCATGGAGATTTACGCGGAAGGGCTGAAGGGCTCGTAAGACCGCGGAGAATCGCCCACGCGCTCGCCAAACGCGCGGCCCCGGCAGGACTTTTCGTCGGGGCGAATCTCCTCTATGAGAAGGCTGTATCGTCTTTTCGCATGAGGCAGAGGCAGAGTTGAGGTTTACTTCCGGCGCCGGGGGGCGGCCCCCATCCCCTGAGACACCCCCTCATGACCCCCGGCGCCGGGAGACCTTATAGGCGAGCTTCGCAACCAAGGAGAACATCGTGGCTGACACTCTTTACATCACCGGCGTCGAGCCCAGGAGCGGCAAGTCCGCCATCATCCTGGGGCTCATGCAGCTCTTGTCGCGCGACATTCAGCGCGTGGCGTTTTTCCGGCCCATCATCACCGCCTCCGAAGCCAACGCCAAGGACCATGACATCAACCTTGTCATGAGCCAGTTCAATCTCGACATGCGCTACTCCGAGGCCTACTCCATGACCATGCAGAAGGCCCGGGAGATGATCAACCTGGGCCAGCACGAGGTTCTGCTCGAGAAGATTCTCAACGACTTCAACACGCTCAAAGGCCGCTTCGATTTCATCCTCTGCGAGGGCACGGACTTCCTCGGCACGGACTCGGCCTTTGAGTTCGACATCAACGCCGACATCGCCGCCAACCTGGGCTGCCCGGTGCTGCTCGTGTGCAACGGGCAGAAGAAGTCCCAGGACGAGATCGTGGCCTCGGCGCTGCTGACCATTGAATCCTTTGAGGACAAGGGCCTGGACATCCTGGCCGCCGTCATCAACCGCGTGGAGGACCTGGACGGCTCCGGCATGGTGGAGGAACTCCGGAAGAAGATCCGCTGTCCGGAATGCTTCCCCATCTATGTCATCCCAGAGGAGCCCAAGCTCGGCAAGCCCTCCGTGGCCGATGTGCTCAAATGGCTGGACGCAAAGGTGCTCTATGGCGCCGACATGGTCTCCAACCTGGTGGACAGCTACGTCATCGCGGCCATGCAGCTGGGCAACTTCCTGAACTACCTGGAGCGCGGCAGCCTGGTCATCACCCCGGGCGACCGGTCGGACATCATCCTGGGCAGCCTGGCCTCGCGGCTTTCCACGAACTATCCGGACATCTCCGGCATCCTGCTCACCGGCGGTCTGGAGCCCTCGGCCTCGGTGCGCAGGCTCATCGAGGGCTGGGTGGGCGCGCCCATCCCCATCCTGATGGCCGAGGGGCACACCTACAAGACCGCCCGCATCCTGTATGACTTGTACGGGCGCATCGAGCCGAGCGACCAGAACAAGGTGCAGTCGGCCCTGCGCGTGTTCGAGGAGCACGTGGACCTGCCCGAGCTGCGCACCAAGCTGGTGGCCGCAAAGCCCACCACGGTCACGCCCAAGATGTTCGAGTTCAGCCTCATCCTGAAGGCCAAGAGCAAGAAACAGCGCATCGTCCTTCCCGAGGGCACGGGCGAACGCATCATGCGCGCCGCGGACATCCTGCTGCGCCGGGGCGTCGTCGACGTGACCCTGCTGGGCCGCGAGCAGGAGATCCGCACCCGGATGAGCCAGTTCGGCCTGGAGCTGGAAGGGGTTGAGATCATCGACCCGGGCAAGAGCGCCCACTACGAAGATTACGTGAACACCTATTTCGAGCTCCGCAAGCACAAGGGCATCCGCGAGGACGACGCCCGCGACCGGATGCTCGACCCGACCTACTTCTCCACCATGATGGTCTACAAGGGCCACGCCGACGGCATGGTCTCCGGCTCGGTGACGACCACCCAGCAGACCATCCGCCCGGCCTTTGAGATCATCAAGACCAAGCCCGGCGCAAAGATCGTGTCCAGCGTGTTCTTCATGTGCCTGAAGGACCGCGTGCTGGTGTACGGCGACTGCGCCGTGAACCCCAATCCCACGGCCGAGGAGCTGGCGGAGATCGCTCTTTCCAGCGCCGAGACCGCGCAGATCTTCGGCATCGAGCCCCGCGTGGCCATGCTCTCGTACTCCACGGGCTCCTCCGGCAAGGGCATGGACGTGGAAAAGGTCATCGAGGCCACGCGCATCGCCCAGGAGCGCGCCCCGCACCTGCTGCTTGAAGGGCCGTTGCAGTACGACGCCGCCGTGGACCTTGAGGTGGCCCAGACCAAGATGCCGGAGAGCAAGGTGGCCGGCCGCGCCACCGTGTTCATCTTCCCGGACCTGAACACCGGCAACAACACTTACAAGGCCGTGCAGCGCTCCGCCCAGGCCGTGGCCATCGGCCCGGTGCTCCAGGGCCTGAACAAGCCGGTCAACGACCTGTCCCGCGGGTGCACCGTGCCCGACATCGTCAACACCGTGGCCATTACGGCCATTCAAGCCCAGGCCGTCAAGGGGCAGGGGGATCAATGAACGTTCTGGTCATCAATTCCGGCAGCTCGTCCATAAAGTACCAGCTCCTCGACATGCGCACGGAGCGCGTGCTGTGCTCCGGCGCGGTGGAGCGCATCGGCGAGGCCATGGGCAGCGTCACGCACAAGATCGCCCCCGGCTCCGAGGACGAGGACAAGGTCAGCCTGACCCAGCCCGTGGCCAACCATGAGGCGGGCATGCACATCGTGGTCGGGCTCATCACCGATGCCGAGCGCGGCGTGGTGAAGAGCAAGAGCGACATCAGCGCCATCGGCCACCGGGTGGTGCAGGGTGGCGACCTGTTCAACAGCTCCCGGCTGGTGGACGACGCGGTGGTGGACGGCCTGGAGAAGCTCATTCCCCTGGCCCCGGTGCACAATCCCGGCCACCTGGCGGGCATCCGCGTGGCGCGCGAGCTGTTCCCCGGCACCCCGCAGGTGGCCGTGTTCGACACCGTGTTCCACCAGACCATGCCGCCGCGCGCGTACATGTACGCCCTGCCGTACGAGCTGTATGAGAACCTCAAGGTGCGCCGCTACGGCTTCCACGGCACCAGCCACGGCTACGTCACCAAGGAGGCGGCGCGCTTCCTGGGCAAGGACGTGGACGAGGTGAACCTCATCACCGTGCACCTGGGCAACGGCAGCAGCATGTGCGCGGTGAAGGGCGGCAAGAGCGTGGACACCACCATGGGCATCACCCCGCTGGAGGGACTCATCATGGGCACCCGCAGCGGCGACGTCGACCCCGCCGTGTATCCGCTTCTGGCCTCGGCGCGGGGCATGAGCGTGCAGGACATCGACGACATGGCCAACAAGCAGAGCGGGTTCAAGGGCATCTGCGGCATGAACGACATGCGCGACATCCATGAGGCCGTGGCCAAGGGCGACGCCCGCGCCAGGCTTGCGCTGGACATGTTCGGCTACCGCAACCGCAAGTACATCGGCTCCTACGTGGCCGTGCTCGGCCCGGTGGACGCCATCGTCTTCACCGCGGGCATCGGGGAGAACGACCCCGTTGCGCGCGAGCTTTCCTGCCGGGGGCTCAAGCACATCGGCATCAAGCTGGACCAGGACCGCAACATGGCTCCGGGGCGCGGCGCGCGCGACATCGCCTCGGACGACTCGCCGGTGCGCGTGCTGGTGATTCCCACCAACGAGGAGCTGGAGATCGCCCGGCAGACGGTCGAGGTGCTCCTCTAGGGAGCCGCCCTTTGCGCCAAGAGGGGAACATGAACAGCATGATAAACGGTACAATTTTTGGGGCAGGTCGCGCGCCGCAAGGGCGGCGACGCCTGCGACGGCGGCCGGGCCGCTGATTAACGCCACGCGGTAGAACAGTGCCGTGGGGGAGGTGCAAACCCCTCCGGCGCTTACATTCCCTTCCCAGTCCCGGCGGGTGCACTCCGGGGGCGGGTCACGAACAACAGAGGAGGAGCGTCTTTATGTCAATGGAACTGCTTGCATTGGTGGCACTTTTGCCCATCCTTGTGGCTCTGGTGCTTATGGTCGGCATGCGCTGGCCGTCCACCCGCGCCATGCCCCTGGCCTGGCTTGTCTGCGTTCTCGGCGCCATCGGCGCCTGGAACCTGCCGGCGGGGTACATCGCCGCTCTGTCGCTGCAGGGCGTGGTCACTGCCATCGGCGTGCTTATCATCGTGTTCGGAGCCATCATCATCCTGTACACCCTGAAGTATTCCGGCGGCATGGAAACCATCCAGTACGGAATGCAGAACATCAGCCGTGACAAACGCGTGCAGGCGATCATCATCGGCTACATGTTCGCGGCCTTCATCGAAGGCGCCGCCGGTTTCGGCACCCCCGCCGCGCTGGCCGCCCCGCTGCTGCTTTCGCTGGGCTTCCCGCCGCTGGCCGCCGCCGTCATCTGCCTTGTGTTCAACTCGTTCTGCGTGTCGTTCGGCGCGGTGGGCACGCCCATCCTCATCGGCCTGAAGTTCCTTGCCCCGCTGACCACGGAAGCGGTTGCCTCCGGCGTTCCCCTCAACTTCACCGATTTCAACTCCTTCGCCAAGGTCATCGGCCAGTGGGTCACCCTGATGCACGGCCCCATGATCTTCATCCTGCCCATCTTCATGCTGGGCTTCCTCACCCGCTTCTACGGCCAGAAGAAGTCCTGGTCCGAAGGCTTTGCCGCCTGGAAGTTCTGCGTGTTCGCGGCCGTGGCCTTCATCGTGCCCTACCTGACATTTGCCTGGCTTGTCGGCCCCGAATTCCCGTCGCTGATCGGCGGCCTGGTGGGCCTTGGCGTCATCGTGGCCGGCGCCAAGAAGGGCTTCTGCGTGCCCAAGGACACCTGGGACTTCGGCCCCCAGTCCACCTGGGACGCTGAATGGACCGGCTCCATCACCACCAGCACCAGCACTGAATTCAAGCCGCACATGAGCCAGTTCATGGCGTGGCTGCCCTATATCCTCATCGGCGTCATCCTGGTGCTGACCCGCATTCCCGAACTGGGCCTGAAGGGCTTCCTGTCCGCCCAGAAGCTCCCGTTCAACGACATTCTCGGCTACAAGGGTGTTTCCGCCTCCATCGACTACCTGTACCTGCCCGGCACCATTCCCTTCGCCCTGGTCGCCCTGCTGACCATCATGCTGCATGGCATGAAGGGTGACGCGGTAAAGAAGGCCTGGACCGAATCCTTTGCAAAGATGAAGGCCCCGACCATTGCGCTGTTCGCCGCGGTGGCCCTGGTGTCCATCTTCCGCGGTTCCGGCGTGGCCGACATTGCGCTGAACCCCAACAGCTACCCCTCCATGCCCCTGGCCATGGCCAAGACCGTCGCCGCGTTCGCGGGCAACGCCTGGCCCATGCTCGCCTCTTACGTGGGCGGCCTTGGCGCGTTCATCACGGGTTCGAACACCGTTTCGGACCTTCTGTTCGCCGAATTCCAGTGGGGCGTTGCACAGCAGTTGCAAATGCCCCGCCAGATCATCGTGGCGGCCCAGGTGGCCGGCGGCGCCATGGGCAACATGGTGTGCATCCACAACATCGTTGCCGTCTGCGCCGTTACCGGCCTGATCGGCCGCGAAGGCATGATCCTGAAGCGCACCTTCTGGCCCTTTGTGCTCTACGGCGTGGTCGTGGGCATCGTGGCCAGCGTGCTCAGCTTCGGGTCGTACTCCAGCCTGTTCTAGTTTCGAGGCGAAAAGGGGGGCGGGCATCGTCCCGCCCCCGCCACAGCAAGACAAGGTCCAACCTTCGAGGTGCCCAATGAGTGATTCCAAACGACTGGTGGACTTGTTCACCGCAAAGGCCAAGCTTACCTCGGCCATCGTGACCCCGGTGGGGAGTCTGGACGAGGCTTTGGCATACACCGTGGATTTGTGCGAGAAAAAGGAAGCCTGCCAGCTGCTCATGGCCGGGTGCGAATCCGATCTTTCCGCACCGGCGGGGCAGCTTTGCGACACAAAGCCCGGCAAGGTGATGGTGGCTCCGGGCCTGGCGCCTGAAAATTTCGCTCATCTCAAAGGGCTCTGCGACGGCAAGGGCATTGTGTGTTTGGATACGGGAATGCGCAAGCACCTGGGCGGCGTGGACATCGGCTTCACCATCGCCCAGGCGGGCATAGCCGAAACCGGAACGCTTCTTCTCGACTCCAAGAGCGAGGAGCTGCGCCTTGCCACCATGCTTTGCGAGATCCACGTGTGCGTGGTCAAGGTGAGCACCCTGCGCGAAACCAGCTATGAGGTGGAGGAACTGGTGCGCTCCCTTTCCAAGGATGGTCCGGCCTATGTGGCCTTTGTCACCGGCGCTTCGCGCACGGCGGATATCGAGCGGGTGTTGGCCATCGGCGTGCACGGGCCGCTTGAGATGCACATTCTGCTTCTGGAGGACTAGGCCATGCAGAACGCACGTGATTTGAAAGAGTACAAGGGCGAGCTTTCCGGCGCGCTTACCAACGATTTTTTGCGCGAGGCCATGGACAAGTTCGCCGTGGCGTACCGCACCTCCCGGTCCAATGCCTTTGCCGGCATGGATGTGGACGGACTCATCCAGGAGATCGCCCAGGGCAAGGACTACTCGGTTGCCCACATGGAGGAGCTGCTCGCCGAGTTCACCAAAAACGCCGAGGCTCTGGGCGTCACCGTGCACGTGGCCAAGACCGCGCAGGAGGCCAATGAGATCATTGGCCGCATCGCCCAGAAGGCGAACGTCAAGCGCATCGTCAAGTCCAAGTCCATGACCGCCGAGGAGACGCACCTGAACCATCACCTTGAGGCCCTGGGCCTGGAAGTGACGGAGACGGACCTGGGCGAGTGGATCATCCAGCTGCGCCACGAGGGCCCCACCCACATGGTCATGCCCGCCATCCACCTTTCTCGCTATCAGGTGGCCGACCTGTTCAGCGACGTCACCGGGGCCAAGCAGGAAGTGGACATCCAGAAGCTGGTCAAGGTGGCCCGGCGCGAGCTCAGGCGCAAGTATGTCGAGGCCGACATGGGCATCTCCGGCGGCAACTTCGCTGTTGCCGAAACCGGCACCATCGCCCTGTGCACCAACGAGGGCAACGCCCGGCTGGTGACCACCCTGCCGCGCGTGCATGTGGCCCTGGTCGGCCTGGAAAAGCTCGCCCCGAGCCTCCATGACGCGCTCAAGGTCATCAAGGTTCTGCCCAGAAACGCCACGGGCCAGGCCATCACCTCCTATGTGTCCTGGATCACCGGCCCGGGCGAGTGCCAGAGCAGCCCTGACGGCAGGAAGGAAATGCATGTGGTGTTCCTGGACAACGGCCGCCGCGCCATGGCCAAGGATCCGCTGTTCTCCCAGGTGCTGCGCTGCGTCCGCTGCGGCGCCTGCGCCAATGTGTGCCCGGTGTACCGCCTGGTGGGCGGCCACCAGCTGGGGCACATCTACATCGGGGCCATCGGCCTCATCCTGACCTACTTCTATCATGGCCGCGAGAAGGCCAAGAACCTGGTGCAGAACTGCATCAACTGCGGCGCGTGCAAGGCGGTATGCGCGGCTGGCATCGACCTGCCGCGGCTCATCAAAGAGGTCATGGCCCGCATCCAGGACGAGGAAGGGCACCCCTTGCAGAGCCAACTGCTCGCCAAGGTGCTCAAGAGCCGCAAGCTCTTCCATGCGCTCCTGCGCTCGGCCAAGGCCGTGCAGCGTCCCCTCACCGGCGGCACGCCCTATTTGCGCCACCTGCCCATGATCTTCGCCAAGGGGCAGGAGTTCCGCGCCCTGCCCGCCATTGCCGAGACGCCCTTCCGCGACAGCTTCGAGGCTTTGAAGCCCCGCGTGTCGAACCCGAAGCTCCGCGTGGCGCTGTTCAGCGGTTGCGTGCAGGACTTCGTGTATCCGGAGCAGGCCGCGGCCGCGGTCAAGATCCTGGGCAGGCACAACGTGGATGTTGTCTTCCCCATGGAACAGTCCTGCTGCGGCCTGCCCGTGCAGATGATGGGCGAGCGCGAGGCCAGCAAGAGCGTTGCCGCTCAGAACGTCAACGCCTTCGATCCGGCCTCCTGCGACTACATCCTGACCCTGTGCGCCTCCTGCGCCTCGCACCTGAAGCACGGCTACCCGCACATCCTGGCCGGAGACCCCAAGCTTGAGGTGAAGGTGCGCCAGTTTGCGGACCGCGTCATCGACTTCAGCTCCTTTGCGCACGACGTGCTGAAGGTGACCCCCGAGGAGTTCCGCAAGGACGGCAAGAAGGTGACCTACCACTCGCCCTGCCACCTCTGCCGGGGAATGGACGTCACCGAGGCCCCGCGCGCGCTCATGGGCATCGGGGGCATGAATTACGTGCCCGCCGAGGAGGAAGACGTGTGCTGCGGCTTCGGCGGTACGTATTCCATGAAGTTCCCCGAGCTTTCGGCGGAACTGCTGAAGAAAAAGCTTGCGAATGTGGAGAAGACCGGGGCAGAAATGCTGCTTACGGACTGCCCTGGCTGCATCATGCAGCTGCGCGGCGGGCTTGAGGCCAAGGGAAGCTCCATCACGGTCAGCCATGTGGCCGAGGCCCTGGCCGAACGCCTGAAGTAGCGGTCCGGCTCATCCAGGAGGTTGGCGTATGAAGGACGTTCGCAAGCACGCCCGGGATTTGATGGAAGGCTACTGCCGGGTGTGCCCCGTGTGCAACGGCAAGGCCTGCGCGGGCGAGGTGCCCGGCATGGGCGGCCTGGGCACGGGTTCCTCGTTCATGAACAACGTGGCGGCGCTCTCCGCCCTGCGTTTCAATATGCGGCTGGTGCACGGGGCCGAACAGCCTGACACCGCCACGGAGGTCCTGGGCCTCAAGCTGGCCATGCCCGTGTTTGCCGCGCCCATCGGCGGGGTGAGCTTCAACATGGGCGGCAAGATCACCGAGGATGCCTACCTTGAGGCCGTGCTTGGCGGCTGCGTGGATCGCGGCGTTGTGGGCTGCACCGGCGACGGCGTGCCCCCGTTCATCCACGAGACCGGCTTTGCGGCCATCCAGGCGGTGGGCGGCGTCGGCATCCCGTTCATCAAGCCCTGGGAGGACAAGGAACTCTTCGAGAAGCTCGATCGCGCCGTGGCCACCGGGGCCGGGGTTGTGGGCATGGACATCGACGCGGCCGGTCTGGTCACCCTGCGCCTCATGGGCCGCCCGGTGGGACCCAAGCCGTTGGAAAAACTCAAGGACATCATCGCCCACGTGCAGGCCAGGTTCGTGGTCAAGGGCATAATGACCCCGGACGACGCCAAGCGCGCAGTGGACGCCGGGGCGGCGGGCATCGTGGTCTCAAACCACGGCGGCCGCGTGCTGGACCATGCGCCGGGCACCGCCGAGGCCCTGCCTGCAATCGCCCGCGCGGTGAAGGGGCAGATCGCCATCCTGGCCGATGGCGGCGTGCGCACCGGCGGCGATGTGCTCAAGATGTTGGCCCTTGGCGCCGATGCAGTCATGATCGGGCGCCCCGTGGCCATTGCCGCCGTGGGCGGCCTGCGCGAGGGCGTGGCCAAGTACCTGGATCAGGTGCGCGGCGAACTGGTGCAGGCGATGATTCTCACCGGCTGCGCCAACGTGGCCGACGTGGACGGAAGGGTGCTGTTCCAAAACGCATAGGAGGTCCGCATGGCGCAATCAGGAACCGGCGGGCTGGCCATGAGCCCCGCCCTTTGTGGTGGAGCCGTGGCCTGCGCGGCCCTGTTCGTGCCCTCTGGCGTGGCCTGGGCCGTGTCGTCCGAGACGTTTCAGCTGGGGCTGCCGCAGGTTGCGGCGGCCCTTGTGCTTGGCGCGCTGGCTTTCGGCCTGGCGCAGGTCCGGGAAGCTCAGGCCCGCGCCGGGCGCGAGTCCCTGCGCCGCGCCCTGGGGGCTGGCATCGCTGGCGGCCCGGCTGCCGGTGCCTCCGACGCAGCCAGCCTTGAGGCCGCCGCAACGGCCTTGAGCGCGGAGCTCAAGCATCAGACCGGGCTGGCCCAGGGCATTCTGGGCGGACTGCCCATGCCGTTTCTGCTCGTGGACGAGAAGGAGCGCGCCGTGTGCTCCAACCAGGACTGCCTGACCATGCTGGAGCTGGACGGCCGGCCCGAGGACTACTACGGCCAGACCCTGGCCCAGATCTTCTACAACGACCCTGGCCGCAAGACCGCCGTGGGGCGCAGCATCAACGGCGGCGAGGTGTTCCGCAACCTTGAGGTGGAGATCAAGGGGCACAAGGGTGGCGTGCGCAACGTGCTGGCCAACGTGTTCCCCCTGTACGACAGCGACAAACGCTGCCTGGGCGGATTGTGCCTGTATCTGGACATGACGCTTCTGAAGCAGAAGGAGCAGCTCATCGTTCAGAAGAACGGCGCCATCGAGCGCGCCGCGCAGGACGCCAATGCCCTGTGCCAGCGCCTGCGCGAGGCTTCGCGCCAGCTCTCGGGCAGCATTGGGCACACGGCCTCGGGCAGCGCGGTGCAGCAGTCCCGCGTGACCGAGATCAGCTCGTCCATGCAGCAGATGAGCGAGGCCGTGGTTGACGTCGCCCGCAGCGCGGCCGGGGCCTCCTCCGGGGCCGACGAAGCCCGCAAGCTGGCCGAGGAGGGCGCGCGCGTCGTGGCGGAGGTCATCACCGCCATCGGCGATGTGTCCGAGCGTACCATGGCCATGCGCGACCGCCTGAATGAATTGGACGGCCAGGTGGTCGGCATCGGGCAGATCTTGAACGTCATTTCCGACATCGCCGACCAGACCAACCTGCTGGCGCTGAACGCGGCCATCGAGGCCGCGCGCGCGGGCGACGCTGGCCGTGGCTTCGCTGTTGTGGCCGACGAGGTGCGCAAGCTGGCCGAGAAGACCATGCACGCCACCAGCGAGGTGGCCGCGGCCATCGGCTCGGTGCAGGACGGCTCGCGCCGGGCCGCCGAGGGCATGGCGGGCGCGAGCCAGGCCGTGGAGCGCAGCACCACCCTGGCCGACGGCGCGGGCGCGAGCCTGCGCGAGATCCTGCGCCTGAGCGAGGGCTCGGCCGACCAGGTGCGCAGCATCGCCACAGCCTCCGAGGAGCAGTCCGCCGCGGCCGAGGAGATCAGCCGCGCCGTGGGCGAGATGCGCGGCGTGTCCGAGCGCATCGCGGCGGACATGGACCAGGCGGCCCGGGCCGTGGACGACCTTGTCCACCTCTCCGGCGATCTTGAGGAATTGATTCAGAACATGCAGGTCTGCTAGCGGACCAGACACAAGGAGAACGGCTCTATGATCAAGCATATCGTCATGTGGACCCTGAAGGACGAGGCCGCCGGAGCGGGCAAGGCCGACAACGCCCGCGCCATGAAGCAGAAGCTGGAGGCGCTGGCTGGACTCATCCCCAGCCTGGGGAGGATCGAAGTTGGCATCGACGTGTTCGCCGCCACTCCGGACTGCGACGTCATCCTGTATTCCGAGTTCGCCAGCCGCGCAGACCTTGACGCCTACCAGGTCCACCCCGAGCACCAGAAGGTCGTGGCCTTTGTGAAGCAGGTCGCCGCTTCGCGCAGCGTGGTGGATTACGAAATCTAAACGTTCGGTTCGTTCCTGATTGTGTAAAGGCCCGGACTCCGGGCCTTTCGTCTTTACGCACTGTCCGCCGCGGAACACGGAAATTTTGCCGCGCCCCCAAACCCCTTGGCCTTGGGTGAACTCTGGGGTATGCAGCGGCCAGGCCGCGCGGAACATCCCCACCCCGGCCTCATTCTTATCTCAGGAGCAGCATATGACCAACGACGACGTCTCCGGACTCAAGCACCTCGGTTCCGGCAAGACCAGCTACGCCTTCCAGGAACCCACCGCCGACATTCTGGAGGCCTTTCCCAACAAGTACCCGAACCGGGACTACCAGATCCGCTTCGAGCACCCGGAGTTCACCAGCCTGTGCCCCAAGACCGGCCAGCCGGACTTCGCCACCATCGAGATCACCTACATTCCCGATGCCCTGTGCATCGAGACCAAGTCCCTCAAGCTCTATTTCACCGCCTACCGCAACCACGGCTCGTTCATGGAGACCATCACCAACAAGATTTTGGACGATCTGGTGGGCGTGTGCCAGCCCCGCATGATGCAGGTGGTGGCCATGTTCAACCCGCGCGGCGGCACCAGCCTCACCGTCACCGCCGAGTACTTCAAGGACAACTCCGCGCCCATCGAGACGCAGTTTTAAGACGAAATAACCTCCGGTGGCCGGGGGGAATGATTCCCCCCGGAAAGCGCTTTCCGTTGACCAGCCAACTGTTCGGTTTGAAAGACTAAATTCAAATCTCTGGCGTCGTTGCAACAAGTCGCGGGACACATAAGGGACACGCAATCTGACAAGAACTGTGGGGAAAACGTAATTTGCGGTCACAAGTTCCACTACGCCGCGACCTCAACTGACGTTGCTGGCGAGCACCGCACGGAGGTTGTCAAGGATGGCCCTCCTCATTCCCTCCATCGGGGTTGCGCGAAGGGCGGCAAGCTGCGAAACGGTGTCGGCGACATCGCGCGGGCGGATTGGCTTTCCTTGGGTAAGCACGAATGGGCCATCGGTCTCCGTGAGAAGCCGGTCCTCTGGCAGCTCGGCGATGAGTTGACGGTGCTTTGGGGAGTTGAGCATTTCCTTGTTGATTGAGAAATAGCACCCCAGGGCGGCGGCTCGCCTAGCCTCGGCTGCAGTGCCGGTGAACCAGTGCAGGACAACACGCCCCCTGCTTGCTGGCAGCGCGCGTTCGATGTGGCCGAGCACCTTCCCGACAGCCCGGATGCTATGTACGGAAAGAGTCTTTCCCCCCTGTTCCGCACAGGCGTAAAGGATTCTCTCGAATACACGTTCTTGGTCGGGCAAGCTCCGGTAGAATCGCGGGCCAGCATCAAGTCCGATCTCACCCACGTATCGAGCATCTGCCAGGTAATGCTCAAACAGAGCCACCTCGCTTGCGCGCTCGGCGACGAGTTGCGGGTGAAGCCCCAACGCGACACGAACATGCGTGGCATTTGCTGCCAGTTCGCGGTTCCGAGGCCACGCCTTTGGCGTGGTCGTGACTGCAAGCGTAGCCACTCGCTCTCGATCACATTCTGCAATTAAATCCGCGTGGTCTCGATAAAGGTCGAGGTGGCAGTGGAAATCAACCCAGCGAGGCTTCTGGTGGGCTTGTTCGTTCACAGCGGTCTCGCTTCCACACCTTCCAGCAGTCGGCCAACCTCCTGCATTCCTGCGACGTAGACGGCTTCGTAGGCACCGAGTTTGTCAGGGTGATCTGTCAAAGGACCTGGCCGATGAATGTCAAGACGAGCCCGCCCAGGTTTCCGAGAGAGCCTGGACAACATGAGCTGGAAGGAGCGTATATGTTCCCCTTCGGCTTTTTTACTGTTGAGCGTTTGCCCCCGCAAGTCGGAAATGCGATAGGGAGTGTCGTCAGTTCCCCAGGCTTCAAGGATGGCAGCACGCCGGATCAGGCAAGGCACACAGCGACCGCAGTGCTTGGGGGCGCGCTGTTCAGGGTCTGGATCGTACCTGCGGCTACCTGGCGATGAGCAGGACATTGTGTGCCGGGCTTCTCTTTGAAGGAACGGAAGGTCGGCACAGGCCCTGGCCATTTGGCCTTTGGTGAGAAAAGCATATGGGTTCTCAAGGCGAACCTGGAGGCCAAGCCCATGCAGAAGCTCGCCGAACCTGGCCATGTAATAGGGGTGGGTCGTGCGGGTGCTGAGGGCGCCAAGCCGCAAAGGGTCAAGCGGCACGTTGAGGGAAATCAGGCCATTCTCGGGTACGTATACGGTCATGTCGCCGCCGACGGCATCGGCAGTCAGCGAGGCGAGTGCGAAAAACAGAAACGAGCGGCCGCGTAAGGTGTCCTCAACAGATCCAACTTCGACGGTGTTGGCTGGAAATGTGACCCTGGCTTGGATGTGGTGCAATGTTTTACTGGGGTGGTGCTGCCTCAAGACGTGTGCACAATGCTCCTGGTATCCAGGAGTAAGATTGTCCCCGTAGTGGCTGACCAATATGGGGGTCTCCCCTGCGGCAAAAAGGTCGATTGCGCCAATGAAACTGTCGAGTCCTCCCGAAAAGAGGCAGACCGAGGTCGGGCTTGCCAAGGGGAGCAGGCTTGGGGCGGCGGCCAGCGTGCCGATCCCAGTTGGCCGTGCGCGAAAGTGGACGCCCCACTGATCCCCTGTCAGAAACTTAAGCATGTTGGCTATGAGCGGGGCCAACGCAACCCATCGGTCTGGGGCCTGGACTGGCACATGGAGATCGATTCTTCTCGTCCACGCGTCTTGCGCATCTGCCGGCCGCGAGATGCGAGTGTCAGCGGCGGTGATGGCTGCGGCGAGCAACGCGAGATCCACGGATGTCTCTGAAGGCCGTAACCCGATCTCCCGGAGCTGCCTCAGCACCTGACCCAACCCAAAACGCAGGCCCGAGTCATCGAGGAACTGAATCTCCGTCGTGTGCATGTCCGCATTTGGCAGCTCAATTGTTTCCGTATCGCCTGCCCCGAGCCGAACTATGATATTATGGTGTCTCATGCCTGCGCCTCCCCAGCGGCGGCGACAAGTTCGAACGCCACCTCATAGATTTCATCAACGACGGCCGCTATGTCTCGGTCCGACAGCCGATCAAGGGAGTCGTGGCGTCCCGACAGTTGCCCCCTCGTTGCCCCGGTGACAAAGTCATGGAGCTGTTCTTGCGCTTACTCCACCGCCGAGTCATCA